>JBDGUI010000035.1:0-32323 GCA_042216015.1 Halodesulfurarchaeum sp.
GCGCCTTCTATTCATCAGCGCTCGATTATCATAATCCTGATTTTAATGAAAATGTAGTACAAATTCATTCCTCGCAATCACTCTGGTTTCGGCAATAACCACCATCCTAAACGTCTCAAAACAGCCACATTATTCGTCACTGCAGAGAAAAACCACATCGAAAGCATACCCGCGCCGAGGGGTTCGGTAGAACCCGAGGCGCGGATTTCTCCGCGAGCACGAAGTGATCGCGGCCGCGCCCGCGGACTACCGCGCGGCCGAAGGCCGCGTCAGGAGCAGGCGCGTTTTAGTGTGCTCAAAAAGCGGAGCTTTTTGGCAGTGCCAGACCGCTCTGCGGTCTGGCTTGCAGTCAGAAGCAGCGCTTCTGACGACATCCAGCAGGAGCGATGCTCCTGGGCGACAGGTTTTGCCGAGGGGCGCCAAACACCCCGCAGCGCAAAACGTGCGTCTCGGCTCGCGGGCTGAGGCCCGCTCGCTTGTTCGGAGACTCCCTCCGGTCGTCTCCCGGCTCGCGGGCAAACCGCGTCCGCTCGCTCGTTCGGAGAGACTCGCTTCGCTCGCCTCTCCAGACTCACGGGCAAACCGCGCCCGTTCGTCCGTTCAGAGAGGTCTTCGACTTCTCTTACATCGCGCCGCCCATACCGCCCATGCCGCCCATACCGCCCATGCCACCGCCCATACCGCCGGCGCCGGCACCTTCGTCCTCTTCGCCCTCGGTGGACAGGTCGCCCGCCGAGATGATGTCGTCGATCTTCAGGACGAGGTTGGCGGCCTCGGTGGCGGAGCTGAGGGCCTGCTCCTTCGCGTGGGCGGGCTCGACGATTCCGGCCTCGAAGGTGTCCTCGATGTCGCCGCTGAAGACGTTCAGGCCGGCCCGCTCGTCGCCGCTCTCGTGGGCGGCGCGCATCTCGACTAGCGTGTCGATGGAGTCGAGCCCCGCGTTGCTCGCGAGCACCCGCGGCACGAGTTCGAGCGCGTCGGCGAAGGCCTCGACGGCCAGGGCCTCCCGACCCTCGACGCCATCGGCGTAGTTCCTGACGCGATCTGCCAACTCGACCTCGATGGCGCCGCCGCCCGGGAGGACGCGGCCGTCGGTGAGTGCCTGTGAGGCGACGTCCAGGGCGTCCGTGACGCTGCGCTCGACCTCGTCGACGACGTGGTCGGTCGCGCCGCGGAGCAGGAGCGTGACGCCGTGGGCACCGTCACCGCTGCCCTCGACGTAGAACATGTCGTCGTCCTCGTCGCGCGTCACCGAACCGCTCCCCAGGTCGGCCTCGGTGGCCGACTCGAGGTCCGTGACGATCGAGGCGCCGAGGACGTCCTTGAGGAATTCAATGTCGCTCTTGCGCGTGCGCCGGACGGCCAGAATCCCCTTCTTGGCGAGGAAGTGCTGGGCCATGTCGTCGATGCCCTTCTGGCAGAAGACCACGTCCGCACCGATTTCGTCGATGTGGTCGACCTTCTCGCGGAGCTGTTTTTCCTCCTGCTCGAGGAACTGCTGGAGCTGGTCGGGGCTGTCGACGGAGACGGTCGTGTCCGTCTCGGTCTCCTCGACCTCGATGGCCTCGTTGAGCAGGAGCACGTCTGCGTCCTCGACCGAATCGGGCATATTGTCGTGGACGGGGTCCTTGTCCACGACGGCTCCGGAGAGCAGCTCGCTCTCGCTGACCTGCCGGCCGGTCTGGGTCTCGATCTCGACGTCGTCCAGGTCGATGACGGTGGAACCATCCTCGGCTTCGATGGCCACGGTCTGGAGGGCCTGGTAGATCAGGTCCGAGAGCAGGTCCTTGTCGAGTTCGGCGCCCTTGCCGGTCATGGAGGTCTCCGCGACGCTCCGAACGAGGTCCTCGTCGTCGGGGTCGACGGAGATGGAGATATCATCGACCTCCTCGCGCGCCTTCGCGGCGGCCTGGTTGTAGCCCTGGATGACCGCGGTCGCGTGAATGTCCTGATCGAGGAGTTCCTCGGCCTCCTTGAGGAGCTCGCCGGCCACCGCGACGGCGGTGGTGGTGCCGTCTCCCGCCTCGTCCTCCTGGGTCTCGGCGACCTCGACGATCATCTCGGCCGTCGGGTTGTCGATGTCCATCTCCTGGAGGATGGTGACGCCGTCGTTCGTGATGGTGACGTCGCCCATCGAGGAGACGAGCATTTTGTCCATCCCCTTCGGCCCGAGTGTGGTACGTACGGAATCCGCCACTGCGCGCGCGGCGGAGATGTTGTGTTCCTGTGCATCCTTGTCCTTCATCCGCTGGGCGTCCTCCCCCATGATGATCATGGGCTGGCCCTGCATTCGTCGCTCTGCCATAGTCAGACGGCGATTGTTTGTCCTTCTATATAAGGGTTTGGAGTTGGGGTTGACAACGGGTGGGGATTTCAGGAGTCCCTGGCAGACTGTGAGAATGGTTTCACCCGCTTCTCTTCAACTCGGGAATGGGTGAGACGCCCCGTCAATCACTGCCATATCTTTATCACGTTTGTAAACGAACCACATGGTTATGCCGCTCTACCGAGATTTCGACACCCAGGAAGCACTAGACGAGCAGTACAACGTGGAGGCCGCCGTGGACGATTTCGAGGAATACGCCCAGTTTTACGTCGAGAAGAGCGAGGAAGTGCGAGAAGACCTGGACAGCCATCTCGACATCTCCTTTGGGCCGACGACAGCCGAACACCTAGACATTTTCCCGGCGAAGGATCCAGAGGCACCCGTCCTCCTGTTTATCCACGGTGGTTACTGGCACAGCCTCTCCAGCAAGGAATTTTCGCTGGTGGCCAAGGGACCGGTCTCGGAGGGCGTCACGACGGTCGTAATGAACTACGCCCTCTGTCCGAAAGTGACGATCGACGAGATCGTTCGACAGGCTCGCGCGGCGGTGGTCTGGATCACTGACAACATCGAGGAGTACAACGGGGATCCCGACCAGCTCTACGTCTCCGGTCATTCGGCCGGTGGCCATCTCGTTGGCATGCTTCTGGCGACGGATTGGGAAGGCGATTACGGCCGGTCGAGCGAGATTATCAAGGGGGCCACCGGTATCAGCGGGCTCTACGACCTCCAGCCGTTCCCCTACACCTGGCTGCAGCCCAAGCTCCAGCTCACCTGGGGGCAGGTCCGTCGCAACAGCCCGATCCGCCACCTCCCCGAGGAAGCGCTCCCGCTGCTCATCACCTACGGCGGTGCGGAGCCGGACGAAATGGGACGCCAGTCGGAGGCCTTCCTTGAAGCCTGGCGTGACGCCGGTCACGAGGGCAAGCACGTCCCCCAGCCCGAGGACGATCACTTTTCGGCGATCGACGGCTTCCTCGACCCGGAGAGCGATCTCATGACTGCGATTCTGGACCAAATGGGCGTGTAGTAGCGGGGACTCTCGGGCGATCCTGAAGTCTCCGCTGTGCTCGGAGGGATAGATCGCCGGATTCGCGTTCCAATCAGAGAGTTCAGGCGTTCGACCGGCTCTGAAGGCCCTTTTCTAGGACGAAAGTGGGGAAGGGTGGGAACCCGACAACCCCCACCTCAGTCACGATAGGTCGGCGAAACCATGGCAGCGTCGATGGATGGGATCAACGTGGCAGGTTCGGTGGGTTGGATAAGCGGTCGCGCCGACCAGTCCCTTCGCTGGTTTGCATTGGGTGAGGCCGAGCCCTGCGTTCGCCACCAGATCGTCGTCGCCCTCTCCCAGCTGGTAATTCTTCCTGCGCGCACCAAATATTTTCTGCAATTTTCAACTATTTCACAAGAATACAGTACACCTGACAATATCATTCATCATTTTTATCAGGATTATTTGGATCCCGGACAATCAAGTGGAAAGTTTACAATGACCTGACGGATTCGCGACGGAGGATCGAGCAGATACTGATTGAGGCGGGGAATCCGCGAGAACCAGGGGCGACGGCCCCAGTCAAGTATGCTCACCGAGCGCGCAGCGCTCGGGCCGAGGAACCCCCGAAGGGGGTGACGACGGCTTTTGATCTGCTCACGAAGCGAAGCTTCGTGGCATCCAGCAGGAGCTTCGCTCCTGCGCGACAGCTTTTGCCAGCGAACGAGCGAAGCGAGTGAGCGCAGTAAAAGGTGGGTGATACGCCGGGACTGGGATTTGAACCCAGAACCCCTGACGGGGACACGCTTTCCAGGCGTGCGCTTTGCCGTTCGGCCATCCCGGCCCGTCCGGTCCTTACCGACTGCCCGAATTAAACCTGTCTTTTCGTGCCAGCCGCCCCTCGACCAGCCAGCCCAGCCCGGCGGTCGCGATGGAAACGCCTACCGCGACTGGAATCGACAGCGGAAGCCCGACTTCGAGCCCGGCAACGAGCTGGGTTCCCTGGACGAGGACGAGGAACGCCAGCCCACCCGCGAGCCCCCAGCGCAGACTCGCCCGTAGCCGATCGTCCATCGAGGACTTACTGGGCGGCGATGGCCTCGATCTCGATCTTGGCGCCCTTCGGGACCTCGCTGACCTCGAAGGCGCTCCGGGCCGGCGGGTTGTCCTGGAAGTACTCCTCGTAGGTCGCGTTCATCGCGTCGAACTCCTCGATGTCGTCCATGAGGACCGTCACCTTGAGTACGTCCTGCATCGTCAGCCCCTCCTCCTCGAGGATGGCCTTGACGTTCTCGAGCGCCTGGCGGGTCTGGACCTCGATCGGCTCGTCGTCGAGTAACTCCCCGTCGACCGTCAGCGGGAGCTGACCGGCGGTGAACAGGAGGTTCCCGTCGGTTGTGGCCTGGCTGTACGCGCCGACGGCGGCGGGCGCCTCGGGCGTGTTGATGATCCGTTTCATGCCTTACCCCTCTCGGTGGGGGACTATAAAGCCAGGCAAAACGATCCGGAACGCCCCGCTCGACGTTCGATCAGGTGCGGACCTCGACCTGGAACCCGGCCGCTCTCAGCTCCTCGAGGATCGCCTCGACGTGGTCGTGTCCTCGGGTCTCGATGTCGAATTCGATCTCCGTGGCGTCGATGGCGAAGGACTGGCGGGCCCGGTCGTGATTGATCTCGTAGATGTTGGCACCGGAGTCCGCGACGATGTTGAGGAAGTCCCGGAGCGCCCCGGGCCGGTCCTTCATGACCGACCGAATCTTCACGAAGCGCCCGCGATCGACGAGCCCCCGGCTTAGCACCGTCGTGAGGAGGTTGAGGTCGATGTTCCCCCCGCTGAGCACCGGAACGATGGTCTCTCCCTCCGCGTAGTCGAACTTCTCCTCGAGAAGCGCCGCGAGCGGGACGGCCCCGGCGCCCTCGACGAGGGTTTTCGCCCGCTCGAGGAGCAGGGTCATCGCGGAGGCGATCTCGCTGTCGTCCACGACCACGATCTCGTCGACCCGTTCTTCGATGAGAGGGAGGGTGTTCTCGCCCACCGCGCCGGTCGCGATGCCGTCCGCGATCGTATCGACCGAGTCCAGCTCGTTCGTCGCCTCCTTCGTGAGCGAGTTCGCCACGGTGGCGGCCCCCTCGGCCTGCACCCCGACGACCCGGGTGCCGGGAGCCGTTTCCTTGATCGCGGTCGCGATGCCGCCGATCAGCCCGCCGCCGCCGATCGGCACGACGACGGTGTCAACGTCGGGACAGTCCTCGAGGATCTCCAGCCCGATCGTTCCCTGTCCGGCCTGCACCTCCCGATCCTCATAGGCGTGGACGTAGGTCCGTCCGGTTTCCGCCGACAGTTCGTGGGCCCGCTCCTGGGCGTCGGCGTAGTCCTCGCCGTGGAGTTCGATTTCGGCGCCGTAACTCCGGGTTGCGTTGACCTTCGAGATTGGCGCGAACTCCGGCATGACGATCAGCGCGTCCACGTCGCTGTGCTTTGCCGCCAGCGCGACCCCCTGGGCGTGATTTCCCGCACTCGCCGTAATGACCCCTCCCTCGCGTTCCTCCTCCGAGAGCTCTCTGATCCGGTTTGTCGCCCCGCGAATCTTGAAGGAGCCGGTGCGCTGGGTGTTTTCGAACTTCAACTGCACGTCCGCCCCAGTCATCGCCGAGAACGTCCGCTGCGACTCGAGGGCGGTCTTCAGGGCCACGTCGGAGATGCGGTCCCGGGCCGCCTCGATTTCGGAGAGGCTGAGCATACCACCGCTATGCTGCAGGGGATGTTAACGGTTTGTGATGTGCCACGGATTGGACGAATCGACACGACCGTCCCTGGCTGCGGGGGAACCATACGGGGGTGGGGTGAGGGATAGACCGGGGACGGTGGGAAGGGAATGCAGCCACATCGCTTTCGAGGAACCGTGGGGAATGGCCCCGTTCGTCGGCCATCCTCCGAAGAAGGGAACGGTGGGAACGTGTGACCCGCAACTGGAATATAAGGGGGAAGGGTTATAATTCATTCCCATGCAGGGTGAAAGTGTAAACCTCGGTTAACGAGGCTCTCAGGGTCTGAAACGCGGTTGTCTGACGACTGTCGGTCGGCCGAAAGCCGGCGACACTTGCCCCAAAGTCCACGGCCCTCGCCCAAAACTGGCGACAGTCGCTCCCAATACGTGCGTCACTCGTTCCCAAAGTCCACGGCCCTCGCCCAAAACTGGCGACACTCACCCCAACGGAGATCCCGACTCGATGTTCAGCTTCGCCCCTCCACCTCGGTCCTCATTTCGAACTCGCCTCACCGCTCCTCGAGTGGAACGAACTCGCGGTTCTTCGGGCCGATGTAACGGCCACGGGGCCGGATGAGCTTGTTGTCCTGCTGGTACTCAAGCACGTGGCCGATCCAGCCGGTCGAGCGGCTCATCGCGAAGACGGCCGTGAACATATCGAGTGGAATGCCCAGCTGGTAGTAGATGGCCCCGGAATAGAAGTCCACGTTCGGAGCGACCCCCCGCTCGGGAAGGCCGACCTCCTCGGTGAGGTGGGTCTCGATGTCCTCCAGGTACTCGAGCCAGTGGCAGTCCGCCGTCTCCTCGGAGAGCCGCGCGAGTTCCGACCTGAGGATCTCCGCCCGCGGGTCGAGCACGTCGTAGACCCGGTGGCCCCAGCCGGGAACGCGCTCGCCCGAATCGAGGAGCGACTCGGTCCACTCGGTGGCCGACAGCGGCCCGTCGTCGATCTCCAGGAGGGCCTCCATGACCTCCTGGTTCGCGCCGCCGTGGAGCGGCCCGGAGAGAGCCGCGACAGCGGCCGTCACGCTGTTGTAGACGTCCGCGAGCGTCGAGCCGACGACCATGGCGGTGAACGTCGAGGCGTTGAGGCCGTGATCTGCGTGAAGCGTGAGTGCCTTATCGAAGATCTCGGCGTGGAGCGGATCGGGCTCGGTGCCGGTGAGCATGTAGAGGAAGTTCGCCGCCAGGGGGAGGTCCTTCCTGGGCTCGACCGGTCGTTCGCCGTTGCGGAGTCGGTCGAAGGCGGCGAGGACGGTCGGAAACTTCGCGGAGATCTGTCGGCCCATGCGCCGGGCGGCATCCAGATCGGTCGGGTCCGCACCGGTGACCGGGTCCTCCGCGGAGAGCATCGACACCGAGGAACGCAGCGCGGAGATCGGCCGCTCGCCGGACTCGGCCAGGAGTTCCAGTTGATCGTAGATCCCCGGACCGACCGTTCGGGCCTCTCGCATCTCGGACTCGAAGGTGTCGAGTGCTTCCGCGGTCGGCAGATCCTCCTTCCAGAGGAGATAGAGCACCTCCTCGTAGGTCGTCTCCGACGCCAACACGTCGATCGGGTAGCCCCGGTAGGAGAGTTCGCCCCGTTTCCCGTCGATGTCGCTGAGGGCTGACTCCGCGACCAGGACTCCCTCGAGGCCCTTTTTGAGCTCGTCTGTCATGGATGGCGTTACCTTCCGCGTTATGGGGCAGGTCGGGGTATATCTTTCGTGATGACGCCGACACCCTTTCCACGATCGTTCGAAAGACCTGTTCTCAGGCGGGATTTTGGAACATTCGTCAATTCGGCGAACAAATATTGCCACTCCATCCCGGTTCGCCGGTCGGTCCCATCCCCCACCCTTTTTGAGGGGTGGCACCTACGTCGGGGCATGGCCGGGCGTGTTGCCTACGAACCCGCGAGCGTGAAAGACCTCCTCGCGGAGATGAAAGACACGGCCGAACTCCTCATCGATCTCTCCTACTCGGCGGTACTCCACGGCAGTGACGCCATCGCGGAGGAGGTGCTGGCGCTCGAGGAGCGGATGGACGTCCTCCAGATTCGGGCCCGGATGAGCCTCCTCATGGCCGCCCGGAACCCGGAGGACGCCGAATCGCTGGCACCGGTTCTGGGCATCACCGGGGCCGCCGAGAAGGTGAGCGACGCCGCCGGGGACATCGCGAAGGTGGTCCTCGAGGACATCGGACTCCCGGCGGATATGCGGGCCTCCCTGCCGGTGGCCGTCGAGACGCTCGTCAGGGCCAATCTCGGTTCGGATTCGCCCTATTCCGGTCGAACGCTCGGAGAGATCAACCTCGAAACGGAGACCGGAGTCAGGGTGATCGCCATCCGTCGCGGGGGGGATTGGGTGCTCAATCCCTCGGCGGAGACGACCCTCGAATCGGGGGACGTCCTCCTGTTGCGCGGGCCGGAATCGGGGATCGACTCGGTGTACGAACGGGCGAGTGGGGAACCCTACGAACCCCCCTCGATCCCCGAGGTCGAGGACCCGGACCTCGATCGGGCGGTCTCCTCCCTCGTGCTCATGAAGAACATGAGCGAACTGGCGGTGGATCTCGCCTACGGGAGCGTGCTCTACGACAGCGACCCGCTGGCCGAGGAGGTCGTCGAACTCGAGGCCGAGGTCGACGCCCTGAAATCCCGCTTCGAGGCCTGGATCCTCCGGGCGGCTGGCCGATCCAGCGACCCCGTCTCGCTGCGGGGACTGGTCCACATCGCCCAGAGCACGGAGGTCATCAGCGATGCGGCCCTGGAGATCAGCGAGGGGGTTCTTCGCGGGTTGGACTCACACGTCGTCGTCCAGGAGGCCGTCGAGGAATCCGACGAGGTCATCACCCGGGTGACCGTCGAAGCCGGGAGTGCCCTGGACGGCACCACTCTCGGCGAACGGGCCGTCAAAACCGAGACTGGCATGCGCGTGACGGCGGTCCGCAGGCCGGTCGAGGGCGGCGACGAGTGGGAGATCCAGCCGGGACCGGAGACCGAACTCCGGGCGGGGGACGTGTTGCTGGCGAACGGGACCCGAAGCGGGGCCGAAATTCTCGAGACACTCGCGACCGAACCGGCCCGGTAGCCAAGCCCGAATCGGCTCGAAGGACTACGAGGCCGAGCCCGGACCGGCTCGAACGACCACGGGGCCGAACCCGATTTTCCAGGGTCGAATCGACCCGATGGCCGACTCCGGACCGCTTGGACCGAACCGTACAAGGGCCCCGCGGACGCCTCTTTTGCCAATGCACTCGCTGGGTACGGCGGAGGCGGCGCCGGGGGAGCGAGCGACCGGCGAACTTCACGTGGGCGAGGCCCGCGACGGCTCGACGCTCGGACTTCCGGTTGCCGTGGTCAACGGGGCCGGGGATGGACGGACGCTTCATCTGCAGGCCGTGAGCGACGGCGACGAACTCAACGGCCTCGGGGTGCTCATCCGATTGCTTCCCACGCTCGATCCGGAGGAAATTTCGGGCACGATCACGGTGATCGCCATCGCGAACATTCACGGGTACCGCGTTGCCGAGCACCGCAACCCGATCGACGACACGAAGTTGAACCGGGCCTACCCCGGCGATCCGGAGGGCAGTTCCTCGGACCGAATCGCGGCGGCGACCTTCCAGCCGGCCCGCGAGGCCGACCTGATAATCGACCTCCACCAGGGATCGACCAGCCGAATGATCGACGAGACGCGGGTGCGCTGCGGTCGCCATCACCGCCTTCACGACGAGTGTCTCGAACTCGCACGGGTCTTCGACGCCGGCCACGTCCTCGACCAGCAGGGCCCGGACGGCCAACTGGCCAGGGTCGGCCCCGACGCCGGCGTGCCGACCATCGACCCGGAACTCGGGGGAACCGTCGGCTGGGATCAGGAGAGCATCGAAGTGGGGGTTCGAGGGGTGAACCGGGTTCTCGAGTACTATGGATTTCTCGAGGGGGAGGCGACCCCCACCGATCAGGTCCGAGCTACGGGATTCGATCGGTATGGGGCCCCAGCTGGTGGGGTGGTACGATTCGAACAGTCGCTGGGCGAGCGGGTCGAGATCGGCGAACCCCTGTTCGTCGTGCTCGATCCCTTCGGCGACGAGAAAACCCGCGTCGAGGCCGAACAGGGCGGGATCTTCTGGCGTGCACGGCGACTCCCGCAGGTCGCGACCGGCGAGTACGTCTGCTCGGTCGGGACGGGGATCGAGGGCTGATGCCGCCGGGGCTCGTCTGTCCGGACTGCGACAGGACGTACGATGCCGGGCCCAGAGAACCGTGGCGGTGTGTCTGTGGCTCGCCTCTGGAACTGGACGCGACGCTCGCACCCGGCACTCCCCCCGCACAGCTCGACCGGGATCGGGGACTCTGGGCCTTCGACTCGCTCATCCCGGTCGATCGGCGGGTCACGCTCGGGGAGGGATTCACGCCGCTCGTCGAGGCGCCGAACTGGGATGCCTCGTTCAAACTCGAGTACGTCTTCCCCTCCGGCAGCTTCAAGGACCGCGGAGCCACGACCATCCTCTCGCGGGCGGCGGCACTCGGCGTCGACCGGGTGATCGAGGACTCCTCGGGGAATGCCGGCGCGGCCATCGCGCTGTACGCCGCACGCGCGGGCATCCCCGCCGATATCTACGTCCCCGAGGGGATCAAACCCGCCAAGCGCGCCGCCATCGCCGGAACCGGAGCGACCGTCCGCGAGGTGTCAGGGACCCGCTCGGCCGTGAGCGAGGCCGCCCGGGAGGCCGCCGAATCGGGGCCGGGATGGTACGCGAGTCACGCCTGGAACCCGGCCTTCTACGCGGGCACCGCGACGGTGGCCTACGAGATCGCCGTCAATCGGGACTTCGATCTCCCCGAGGCGATCGTTGCCCCGATCGGACACGGAACCCTCTACCTCGGGCTGTATCGAGGGTTTTCCACCCTGAGAGACGCCGGCTGGATCGATGAACTCCCCCGTCTGCTGGGGGTGCAGGCCACCGGTGTGGCGCCAATCGCGACCGCCCTCGGGGCGGACCGATCCGGCGCCCCCCGGAACGACCTGGCAGACGGGATTCAGATCGCCGAGCCGGTCCGGGCGGGGGAGATCCGGCGGGCAGTCCGGGCGACCGCCGGCGACGTGGTCGCCGTCGACGAGTCGGCCACCCGCTCGGCGTGGCGGGCGCTCCACCGGGCCGGGTTCCACGTCGAACCGACGAGTGCCGTGGCGGTCGCCGGGCTCGAGGCGTTCAGGGAGCGGGGTTTGGATCCGGCTGCAGACATCGTTGTCCCGCTCACCGGGAGCGGCCTGAAAGCTGGACCTGATGAAACGTAGTCGATGATCGGCGGCTATCGCATCTCGGCGAGGTCGACGAATGCTCCCTCCTCTGCCGTCATCCATCGGGTCATGAGGGCGTCCTCGTCACAGCTCGTGGGGTAGAGTGTGCACTCCGCGCCGCCCGCGTAATCCTCGATGCGGTGGGCGAGGTCCCCGCGTTCGCTGTCCCCCTCATAGGTACCGGAATGACGGGACATACCACACCCTACGAGGCGGACTGATTTGTAAGTGCACGGTTCATCTTCACATAAAGCCGTTTCGAGGGAGCGAGACCCGTTCTCTCAGTCCCCGTGAAACGCTGAGGAACGCGGGATTGGCGGGCCCGTCGGTCGGGTGTCCGACGCCATTCAAGTACCCACCGTGCCGGGTGGTTCCTGCCCGGTTCGAAAAACTGTAGTCACCGCTCCGGATGGACCGGCGCGTCGAACCCCCCTCGCGCGAGCGGCCTGGCGATGTGCCGGCGAGCGCAGGGGGGCACCTCGTACCAGCCCGGCTCGAGGGATCGGTCGAGCGGGCGGATTGCCTTCGAGTCCGCCTCGGTCCCACACTCCCGGCAGCGGTAGCCCTGGTTCGCGCCGGCACTTTCCATCCGCCGCCCGCAGGACGGGCAGGTCGGGGTCACCGCCTCCTCCTCGATCAGTTCCCGCACCGCGAACTTCTCGAGCTTGAGCGTCCCGTCCCCGACCTCGCCGGCCACGGTGATCCGGTCCCCGACCCGGAGCGCGCGGACCCGGTCCCGGAATCGCTTGGTGGGCTCGAAAGCGATACAGGGGAGCCGGCCGGTCTCGTCGGCGATCTCGAGGAACACGTGGCCGCCGGAGCGGGTCTCCGGCGCTTCGACGACCCGACCCGTGACCCGGTAGGCCCGGTCGGCCTGCACCTCGTCGACCGCGGCGTCGGCGAGGTGGACGTCAGTCCCTTGGTTCGTTTCGAAGAGCGCCCGCCGGTGAACGGGCTCCGAGTCGATGCCGGCGGCCACCCGGGCGACGGCATTCGGATCGTCCCCCCGAATGCCGTACAGGATCGGCCCGGGGGCGTTCGGGACACAGACCGCCTCGTCCTCGCCGCGGTCGACGGTGTCCCACGCGAGCGGGTACTGCGCGGCCGCCGCGTCGAAAACCGAGTCCCGGTCGATCCCGCGGGGGGTTCCCCAGCGCTCGGGCTCGCGATACGCGATATACTCGTAGGTCCACTCCTCGAGCGCGGCGCTGGCCCCGACGGCGGCCAGAGCGCCGATCGTGCCCCGTGCCTGCTTCCACCCGGCACTTCGATACCCCGCCGCATCGATCAGGTCCCGGGCGGTGTCCCGGTCGAGAATCTCGCGGATCGCTCGCTCCCCGAACTCCTGCACGGCGGGATCGATTGGTTCCTCGGCCACGACGATTCCCGGGTGAGTCCGCTCGTCCGCGAGCACGGCGAGCGATTCGACGACCGCCCTCGCGGTTTCGAGCGCCCGCGACGGGTTCGCGTCGGTCCGGATCGCGAGCGCCGCGTTTCCCCGCGTCTTGTGCTTCACGGCGGGGTTGAGCCGCACCAGCCGCAGGCCCTCGATCCGGGCCCCGTCGCGGTGGAGCGCCTCGGCGACCGTGGTCGCGACGTAGGTCGTACACATCCCCTTCTCGCGGGAGTCCGTGTCGTCGAGCGCGAGGATGGTCACGGCAGGCGGTTGGTGGTCGGTCACCTTAAGCGGCCCGCGACTTGCTTGTTTGTGGTCCACCCGAGAAACCCCACGCAAACGCCGTCCCCCGCCCACAATGCATATAGGGGTCGAGTACCCTACGATCCCGTAATGTCACGTTCGGCGCTCATCGACAACCTCACCGCGATGCTGTCGGATGCGGGCTTTTCGGTGAGCGACCGGTGTTCGACCCGCCCGAAGAGCTTCGATCTGGCCGCCCGACGCGGGGAGGACCTCCTCCTCGTGAAGATCCTGGGGAACATCGACGCCTTCGACGGGCCGACGGGACGAGAGATGCGCCGGGTCGGCGCCTATCTTCGTGGAACCCCGATGGTCATCGGCCTTCGAACGCGGGATGAGCCCCTCGACCCCGGGGTGGTCTACTTCAGACACGGGGTGCCGGTGCTCAACCCGGACACCGCGATGGACCTGTTCGTCCACGGCGTCCCGCCACTGATCTATGCGGCCCCCGGTGGGCTCTACGTCAACATCGACGGCGACGTGCTCGCGGACGAGCGCGAGGAGCGGGGCTGGAGTCTGGGCCGACTCGCGACCGAGCTCGGTGTCTCACGGCGGACGGTCTCGAAGTACGAGGACGGGATGAACGCCAGTGTCGAGGTCGCCGCCCACCTCGACGAACTCTTCGACCGCGATCTCACGAGCCCGGTGTCGGTCCTCGACGGGGCCGAGGACATCCGCGACGCCGAACCGACCCCCGAGGACCCCGACGCGGACCCGGAGGATCGACCGATCGTGGCGATGCTCACCCGAGTCGGGTTCGACGTCCATCCGACCGTCAGGGCCCCGTTCAAGGCGGTGAGCGAGGAGACTGAGGGCGAGGAGACGCTCATCACCGGCCACTCCGCGTTCACCGACGCCGCGGTGAAGCGTGCCCGGATCATGGGATCGTTGCGCGAGGTCATCCACACCCGTTCGGTGTATTTCGTGGATGAGGCCCAGTCCGAGTCGGTCGAGGGAACGGCGATCATCGAACGCGACGAGGCCGATGACGTGGAGGACTCCGAGGAATTCCACGACCTCATCCGGGCAAGGGGCGGGTCGCCGGACGCCTAATCGGTCCCGGACGTGCCCGTCTCCTCCGGCTCGAACGAAAGCGCGACGGAGTTGATGCAGTATCGTTTCTCCGTGGGCTCGGGCCCGTCCTCGAAGACGTGGCCGAGGTGGCCGCCACAGGTGCCACAGCGGACCTCCAGTCGCTCCATGCCGCCTCTCGTGTCCACCGCCGTCTCGACCGCGCCCGATTCGGCCACATCGTAAAAACTCGGCCAGCCCGAGTTCGAGTCGAACTTCTCCTCGGTCTCGAAGAGCACGGTGCCACAGCCGGCACATTCGAAGACCCCGGATCCCACGACGTCCAGAAGCTCTCCGCTGAATTTCGGTTCGGTGCCCCGTTCCCGGAGTACCCGGTAGGCCGCCTCGCTCAGCACCTCGCGCCACTCCGCCTCGGTCCGTTCTCCAGGGGGTGTGGTGGATGGGTCCATGCTTCACAGCGGGGTTGGCGAGGGAAGTCTCTGGGGGTCCTCCTCCCCGTTCGCCGGTTTTCGACCACTCGGTCGCCGAAGAACCTCCGCCGAACTCAGACCGCCCCCAACTCCACCAGTCGCTCGGCGTGTCCGGCCCGCGCGAGGAACACCTCCCGGAGTTCCGGCGGATTCTCGACGTTCGCCGACTCGAGGACCCGCTCGGGCACCGCGAGTGCGCCCTCCGGCACCGAGGCGTCGGGGTGGACGGTGAAGTGGCTGTTCGCGAGTTTCATCACCAGCGGGCGGTCGAGTCGCTCGATCCCCTCGCCCGTGGCGTAGAGTTCTCGGTTCACGCTCTCGTGCTGGGCTTCCTGCAACACGGCCTCCTCGCCCTCGCTCGGTGCGACGTACAGCCGACCGAGGTAGTAGCCGCTCGAGAACGGTGCGAACATGTGTGATAACAACTACCACGCGAATATAAATCCGTCGGCGGGTGCACAGACATCCTTTTCCCCGGGGATCCCCGAACCAGTCGTAGATGGATTCTGGGGCGCTGCTGGACATTCTGGGCAACGAGAACCGCAGGCGGATCCTGCGTCTCCTCGCGCACAAGCCCAGTTACGTCACCGAGATCAGCGAGTACCTAGAGGTGAGTCCCAAGGCGGTCATCGACCACCTCCGACGACTCGACGACGCCGGGCTGGTCGAGAGCCACGTCGACGATCGCCGCCGGAAGTACTTCCACATCGCCCAGAACCTCCGCCTCGAGGTGCAGGTCTCCCCGTATGACTTCGCCGCGAAGAGCGCGTATCCCGCGAGTGCGGACCTCGATCTGGGTCGGTGTGCCCACCTGCAGGTGACCACGGAGTTCGACCGGCAGGACGACGTGGCTTCGCTGGCCCGCCGGCTGGACCAGCTCCGCGAACTCGAACGGGAACTCTCGATGGCCCAGCGGTGGGTGCAGGGCCGACTCACCGAGGTACAGGCCGAACTCGCGGAGACGATCGACGGCGAGAACGGTGGGCACCTCACCGCCGAACTTCTCTCCGCGCTGGCCGGGGAAACCCGCACGACGGGGGCGCTCGCCCGCGAGGTCGAGGTGCCCGAGGAACTGGTCGAGACGGTACTCTCGCGGCTCGCGGATCGGGGGGCGGTCGTCCGGGTCGACGGGACGTGGCGGATTGCTCCGGGCGAGTCCGGGCGAACGCCCGAGTAGATGGTTTCAAGGGTCGAGGCCGAATACCCCAGTCCATGAACCCAGGGGATCGCGTCCGCGTCGAGCGGGCCGGACAGCGCCACGAGGGGATCGTCATGCCCTCCTCGACGCCGGAGTATCTGGTCGTGAAACTCGAAAGCGGGTACAACGTCGGGGTCGACCGGGAGGAAGCCGACGTCGACCTCCTCGAGGCGGACGTTTACGACGTCAGGGAGGGCGAACCCACCGAGCAATCGACGGTCACCTTCGACGAGGACCTGCCGACCGTCTCGCTTTTGACCACCGGCGGAACGATCGCCTCGACGGTGGACTACCGGACCGGCGCCGTGACCGCCCAGTTCGACGCGGAGGACGTGCTCCGGGCGGTCCCCGAACTGGCCGGCATGGCGAACTACCGGGGCCGGGTGGTCCGGAACATCCTCTCGGAGAACATGACCCCGGCGGTCTGGCAGGACCTCGCCGAGGTCGTCCTCGAGGAGATCGAGGCCGGTGCGGACGGCGTCGTCGTGATGCACGGGACCGACACGATGCAGTACAGCGCGAGTGCCCTCTCCTTCATGCTCGACACGCCGGTCCCCATCGTCTTCACCGGGAGCCAGCGCTCGGCTGATCGCCCCTCCTCCGACAACGTGGTCAACGCCGTGGGAGCCGTGAAGGCCGCGCTCTCCGACGCCGCCGAGGTCATGATCGCGATGCATGCGACCAGTTCCGACGACAGAGTCGCGTTGCACCGCGGCACGCGCGCCCGGAAGAATCACACCTCCCGGAGGGACGCCTTCGAGACCGTCGGGGCGAAGCCGCTCGGCGAGGTCGACTACGGCACGGGGGAGGTGACCTTCCGCCGGGAGTACCGCGAACGGGACGCAGTCGAACCCTCGCTCAAACCCGAACTCGAGACCGAGGTCGAACTCGTGAAGTTCTCGCCCGGGATGGACCCGACCTGTCTCGCCATGGTCCGGGAGAAGGTGGGGGTGATCATCGAGGGCACGGGTCTCGGTCACGTACACACGGACCTGATCGACGAACTCGATACCCTGACCGACCGGGGCACGACGGTCGTCATGACGAGCCAGTGTCTGGAGGGCCGGGTCTGTGATCGGGTCTATGACACCGGTCGGGACATCCTCGCGGCGGGAGTCATCGAGGGCGAGGACATGCTCCCAGGGACGGCTCTGGTGAAACTCATGTGGGTGCTCGCCAACCGGGCCGACGTAAGGGAGGCGATGGGGACCTCCCTGGCGGGCGAACTGACCGACCGCTCGGTCCCCTGGATATGAGAATCCGTCCGGCCCGGGAGGACGACACGGAGGCGGTCGCCGCGTTCACCCAGAACACCTGGGACCGGTACGAGGACGGCGACTACCTCTCGAAGATCTTTCCGAAGTGGGCCACGGCGGAGGGGCCCGGCCAGCAGACCTACATCGCCGCGTGCGAGGACACGCCGATCGGACTCGTCCGGGGGGTCCTGCTCTCCGAGCACGAGGCCTGGTTCCAGGGACTGCGGGTCGATCCGGCCCACCGCAACGAGGGCGTCGGCCGGGAGCTCATCCAGGCAGCCTTCGACTGGGCTCGGGAGGCTGGTGCCACGGTCGGACGCGCGATGGTCTTCTCCTGGAACGTGATGGGGCTCGGGCTCACCCGGGCAGCCGGATTCGATCCGGGCGTGGAGTTCCGCTGGGCCCACCCGGAGCCGGCCGCCGAGGGGACCGTCGCGGCAACCATCACCCACGCGCCGAACGCGGCCTGGAGCTACTGGCACCAGGCACCGGAGCGGGAGACACTCTCCGGGCTCGCACTCGACGAGGAGGTCCCCTGGGCGCTCTCGGAGTTGACCCGGGCCGACCTGGAGACCGCGGCCGAGGCCGAATCCCTCCTGGTGATCGAACGCGACCGGGTCGTGGCGATGGCCCCTCGTGTGCGGGTCGTCGAACGCGAGTCCGAGGAGGGGACACCCACCTGGGCCGAATACGGGGTCGCCGCCTGGGAGGACCTGGCGGCCGCCGGGGATCTCATGGCCGCGATCGCCCGTGACGCAGCGGCGGTCGGGGCCGACAAAACTCGCGTCCTCGTTCCCGAGACGTCCCGTGCGGTCACGGACGTCGCCGCCCATCGAATCGACCTCGCCGAGGACCCGGACTTCGTCCTCCGCGTGGACCTCACCCGGTCGTCCTGGGACTGAGTCGGCGATTCGACGGCGCCGCGTCGGCAGTCATCCGCCGCTGACCGGTGGAAAGAGCGCCAGTTCCTCGGCCGATTCGAGCGAGGTGTCCAGACCGTCGAGTCCGCGTACGTCCTCGCCGTCAACGAGGAGGTTGACGTGGGAGACGACCGCGCCGTCCTCGAGAACCCGATCCCGGAGTTCGGGGTGGACCTCGAAGAGCGCCTCGAGGGCGTCTTTCGCGGTCGCCCCGTTGCCGAGGTCCACGGCGACCCGCTTCTCGCCGGCGGTCTCGGCGAGGTCGGCGAAGAGCTTCCATTCCATACCCGGGATTCGGCGTCCGGGGCAAAGAGACTTTCAGTCTCCGAGCCACCGACGTATTCGGCGCGCTCCAACCGATCACTTCGCGAGGTCCATCGCGGCCCCGAGGGCGATGTCGATCGCCCGCTCGACGTTGTTCCTCGCCTTCTCGGGCAGTTCGTCCTCGCCCTCCCCCTTCTGTGTCCCGGCGACGAGGTTCCCGTCGACCGTGCAGATGGCCCCCGCGTTCATGCCTTTCCGCCGCGCGAGCGTGAAGATCGCTGCGGCCTCCATCTCGACGGCGAGGATGCCGCTCGCCTCCCAGGACTCGACGTAGGCGTCCGTCTCGGCGTAAAAGGCGTCGTCGGTCGCGATCGGGCCCACGTGAACCGCTTCGTCCCTTTCCTCTGCGGCGTCGACGAGCGCGGTGAGCACGTCGTAATCCGGGACCGCGGGGTACTCGGTTCGCTCGTAGCGCTTCGAAGTCCCCTCGTCCTTCGATGCACCGGTGGCGACGATCATGTCCCCGATCTCGATGTCCGCCTGGAGTGCCCCGATCGTCCCGACGCGGATCACGGTCTTCACCCCCACCCGCTCCAGTTCCTCGACGGCGATGGCGGCCGAGGGCGAACCGATCCCGGTCGAGACGATGGTGAGATCCACCCCCTCGTGGGTCGCGTTGACGACCTTGTACTCGCGGTTTTCGGCCACGGTCGTGGGGTTCTCGCAGTGTCCGGCGATTCGATCGACCCGGCCCGGGTCGCCCGGAAGGAGCGCGATGTCGTTGAGCTCGTCGGCTTCGACCTGCAGGTGTGGCTGCTTGCCCATACCCGGTAATCCCGTGGCTCGACAAAAAGGTCCGGTGTCGCGGGAGACGACCGCCGATGGTCGGTCGAGACCGATTTCTCACTCGCTCTGTCGACGAACCGATTCTCACTCGCCCGCGTGTTCGGCGAGAAACGTCTCCAGCTGCGTCGCGTCCGGGGTCGTCCGGGCGCCCGGTTCCGTGACCGTCAGCGCGCCACTGGCGTTCGCGACGGCGAGCACCCCTTCGAAGTCCGCCCCATCGCCCGCGAGCCCCGGATCTCTCCCCCCGCGCCCGAAGTCTCGGCCCCCCACCGTGGCGGCGAGGAAGCCGGCGGCAAAGGCGTCCCCGGCTCCAGTCGTGTCCACGGCCTCGACCGGGAATCCGGGATGGTGAACGGTCGCCTCAGGGGTGTAGACCGACGCTCCCGACGAGCCTCGCTTGATGACGATCACCCGATCATCGCTCGCTGCCGCCTCGACCGCCGCCCCCTCGGCGGCTGGGAAGACGGCCTCGGCCTCGAGTTCGTTCAACAGGAGCACGTCGACGCGGTCCAATAGGGGTTCGAAGGCCCGCTCCTCGATCCGGCGCCCCGGGTCGAAACTGACCGTGATTCCGGCCTTCTGGGCGAGGTCGATCAGTCGCTCGGCCGTCTCCGGTCGCTGGCCGGTGAGGTGGACGTGATCGGCACCGTCGAGCTGGCTCGCCTCGAGGTCGTCCGGGCCGATCGCCTCGTTCACGCCGTCGTTCGCCAAGACCATGACCTCGCCCTGGTCGTCCACGACGAGGTACTTGACCGTCGTCTCGCCCCCGGGAACCGTGAGCACGCCAGAGACGTCGACCCCGGTCTCCCTGAGTTCGCGAGTCGCCATGCGGCCATGGTCGTCGTCCCCGACGCTCCCGATCAGCCCGGATTCGAGATCGAAGCCGGCGAGTGCGCTGGCGACGTTCGCGGCGCTGCCGCCCCCGGAGCGGTGCTGGCCGGTGATCAGGGCCTCCCCGTCCGGCGCCGGGAGCGAGGTGACGAGGAGGGTGACGTCCCAGTTGAGGTGGCCGGCGGCGACGATCAGACCCATGCCCGATGCTCGCTCCCCCGGCAGTTAAAGTCCGGCGGGCCCGGCGACGGCGAAGAGGAGGAGGTTGTGGGTCGCCGGCCCGAGCCCAACGGCCGTCACCAGCAAGAGCAGCCCGTTCCCGAGGCCCGGATCGTCCCGGATGAGACCGGCGATGAGCCAGACCAGCCCGAGCGCGATCACCGTCTTGACGAGCAGGAACACCCACCCGGTGCCGAGCACGGGGGCGGTGGGGAGGCCGGCCCCGACGTCCAGCAGGACCGCCGCGAGGGGCGTCTGCTCGCCGAAGTGAAGCACGTCGACGCCGATCGACGTGGAAACGCCGTCGAGAACGTGGGCGAAGACGGCGAGGGCGCCGCCGGCCCCGATGGATTCCGTCACCTCCGGTCGATACCGGCCAAATCCCCACCAGACCCCGGCGCTCAAGACCCCGGCCACTCCCAGGCCGAAGAGCGACCATCCCGCTGACAGCGTGTCAGCCGCGAGCGCCTCGCCCGTCGCGATCCCGATGGGAACGAGGGCGAGGACCGCCCCGGTGACGGCCACCCATCGCGCCGTTCGGTCGACGCGGCTCGCCACGAGCCAGACCGAGCCCGCGAGGACGGCCGTCGTCAGGTACACAGTCGGCGAACCGAAAAGCGGGGCGAGCGGTTCGGGGGCCGCGTCGAGCTGGTAGAGCACGTAAAGCGCCGAGCCGGTCACCATCCAGGGGGCAAAGGCGACGACCGTCCGGGTTCGGAGCGCTATTCGCCGCCGGTAAAGCGCGAGGGCGACAGCGAGGGCGCCCCCGAGGACGCCGAACAGGTACGGCAAGGGTGGCAGGGTGGTGCCGGCCGGCAGGACCATACAGTCACTCGCCCGGCGAGGGCCGAAAGCGTTGTCCTTTACGGACCTATCGCCCGTCTGACCGATCGGCGGCTAGTCACGCTCCGACCGGCTCGGCCCAGGGCTCCACGTCCATGTCGCCGTAGAGCTCCCGCATGAGGGAGACGATGCTCTCGGGCGGGAACTGGCCCCGTTCGGTGATGATCGCGTCGACGTGCCGCGGCGGGGTCACGTCGAAGGCCGGGTTCTCGACGTCGATCTCCCCGATCTCCTCTCGCTTTTTCGCCCCGATCACCTCCGATTCCTCGCGCATCTCGATCTCGACGGTGTGGCCCGTGAGCGTGCCCGGGTGGAGTTTGATCGTCTGGGCGGCGACGACGATTGGCGTCCCGCGATCACGGGCATTGACGGCGAGGCCGCTCGTCCCGATCTTGTTGATCACCGACCCGTCCGCGGCGATGCTGTCGGCCCCGACCAGCACGTGATCGACGGCGTTGAGGTGGCGATGGGCGGCACTGTCGACGATCAGTGTCACCGGGACCCCCATCTCGCGAAGTTGTTTCGCGGTGATGTGGCCCTGATTGCGCGGGCGGGTCTCCTTCACGACCGCCTCGATGTGCTTTCCCGACTCGACGGCGTGTCGCACCGTCGCCAGGACGTCGGTCGAGTGGCAGTGGGTCATGACCCGATCCCCGTCGCGGAGCCGATTGGCCCCGATCCGACCGAGTCGCTCCTGGGCGTGCTCGAGGTCCTCCTGGAACCGGCGGCTCGCCGCCAGGATCGATTCCCGCTTCGCCTCGACCGTCTCGCCCTCCATCCCCTGCAGGACGAACCGGAGCGCGTTCGGCAGGCTAACCGCCGTGGGTCTGGTCTCGTAGAGTTCGCGGGCTGCGCGGCGCATCTGGGACTCGAAGGCCGCCGGATCCTCCGCCTCGCTCTCTGTGGCCTGTGCTCCGAGGGCCTCCGCGGCCGCGGCGGCGATGGTGGCCGCCCCCCTGATCTCCATCTCCTCGATCTCCTCGGCGGTCGATTCGACCTCCTCGACTGGCATACCCCGCTCCTTGGACCCACGGGACAATAAGGAGTGGCACGGCTCCTGGGAGTCACTTTTGACGGTCCCGCCCCAGTGCCCGACTATGAACGTCGACGAACTCGCCTCGATGATCGATCACACGGTCCTCGGCCCGGAAACCACGCTCAGTGACGTCCAAGGACTCATCGACGAGGCCGAATCGTGGGGCATGAACGTCTGTATTTCGCCCTGCTACGTGGCCGAAGCCCGGGAGTACGCCGCAAGCGACACCACCATCGCGACCGTGATCGGCTTCCCGCACGGCCAGAACGCCAGGGAGACCAAGCGAGCGGAGGCGGAGCAGGCCGAGGCGAACGGCGCCGACGAACTCGATGTCGTGATCAACGTCGGACGGCTGAAGGCCGGCGAGACCGAGGTCGTGACCGCGGAACTCGCCGCCCTCATCGAGGCAGTTTCGATCCCGGTCAAGGTCATCATCGAGACGGCCCTGCTAACCGACGCGGAGAAACACGCCGCCAGCGAGGCGGCCGAGGCCGCAGGGGCCGACTTTCTCAAGACCTCCACTGGGTTTGCCGACGGCGGGGCGACGGTCCCGGACGTCGAACTCCTGAGCGAGTACCTCCCGGTGAAGGCAAGCGGCGGAATCGGGAGCTACGAGGACGCAATGGCGATGCTCGAGGCCGGGGCCGAACGGATCGGCGCCAGCGCTGGCGTCGACATTCTCTCGGGCGCGCCGGAGTAGGTTCCACGGGCACCGGATCGGTCACAGAGACCGACAGAGTCCCCCATCCTCGCCGAACTACTCGCTCCGCAGCGAGTCGATCGCGGTCCGAATGCTTCCCTCGATCGTCGGGCAGGCACCGCAGTCCGCACAGCTGAGATTCGAACAGTTCGGGGTCTCACCACACCGGGGACACTCGAGCTGGTCTTCCGGATCGTACTCGTACCCACAGGTCCCACAGTTCATAGGCCGAACACCACCGCGAGGATCCCGCCGACGGTGAAGGCCACGATCCACGACCCGAGCCACATCACCGTTCCGGCCGTGAGGTTTCGCTCCTTGCCGATCATCACCATCGAGAGGATGCAGGGCACGAAGAGGGTGATCACGACCAGCCCCACGAAGATCTGCGGTGCGGAGAGCGTCAGGTCGGTCATGCCGGCGGCCGCGAAGTCCCGCCGGATGAGCCCGAGGATGAGCACCTGGGCGAAGTCCGGTGGCATCCCGACGAGTTCGGTGAGCGGCCTGAGTCCCCGCTCGACGAGGTCGAGCACGCCGGTGTAATCGGCCAGCGAGACGACGATCGCCGTCGCGCCGAACAGCGGGACGGCCTCGCGGAAGAACATCTTCGTCCGATTGGACGTCTTCCGGACGATGTTCGTCGGGCGTGGCATCCGCATGCGTGGGAGCTCGGTGACCAGCCCCTCGCTCTCGCCGGGGAGGACCCGATCGAGCACGACGCCGGCCACGCCCAGCACGAGCAGCAACACGCCGAGGTAGCCGAACCACCACACCAGTCCCAGGCCGGCGAGCAGTCCCATGATGACGCCGAGCTGGGCCGAACACGGGATCGCCAGGCCGAGCAGCCCGGTGGCGATTAGCCGCTCGCGGCGGGAGCCGACCATCCTGGTCGTGATGACCGCCATGGTGACACACCCGACCCCGACGATCATCGGCACGATCGCGCGGCCGTTGAGCCCCATTCGGGAGAGGCCGCGGTCCGTCAGGACGGCCAGTCGGGGCAGGACGCCCGAATCCTCGAGGGCTCCGATGACGAGGTAGAAGGAGACGATCAGGGGGAGGAGCACGCCGACGATGTATTGCACGGTGATGGTGAGCAGCCCCAGGTTCTCGTTCACGAGGACGAAGACGAGCGGATCGGCCCAGCCCGCCGATGGCAGGACGTTCTTGACGGCCGCCGTGACGATCGGGTTGTAGAACTCGCCGAAGACGACCCCCTCGAGCAGATCGACGAGCCGCTGGGCGACGAGGTCGCCGATGAGGTAGTAGATGGCCCCCATGAGCGCGAGCGCGATCGGCGTCCCGGTGAGCGGTTGCATCATCAGGTCGCTGAGCCGCTGGGGCCAGGTGCCCTCGCGCTCGCCGACGGTCAGGACTCGATCCACGATCGCGTCGACTCGCTCGCGTCGGTCGCTGTAGACCGCATCGCGCCGCTCGGCGGTGACGAACGCCGGCATTCCGCCGTCTGCGAGGGATTCTGTCCGGTCGGCGACGGCCGCCGCCGTCGGCTCGTCGGCCTCGACGAGGAGCGTCTTTTCCCGTCTGGACGCCTCGATGTCCGTCGGCAGGTCGGCGAAGTACGACGCGATTGCCGGTTCGTCGGGCGAATCGGCCTCGGAAAGCCGTTTTTGAAGTTCGTCGATCCCGTCGTGGTCCACCGCGACCGTCGGGACGACTGGAACCCCGAGGGCCGCCTCGAGGGCGTCCGGGTCGACGTCCATGCCCGACGCTTCGGCCTCATCCATCATGTTGAGACAGACGACGGTCGGAACGCCCATGTCGAGCAACTGGAGGGTCAAGAAGAGGTCCCGATCCAGGTGGGTGGCGTCGACCACGTTGATCGCTCGATCGGCCTCGAGGACGATCTCCCGGGTGATCCGCTCCTCCTCGTCGAAGGAGGAGATACCGTAGACTCCTGGGGTGTCCGTGATCTTATAGCCGTTCATCCGTGCGAGGGTGGTCTCGACGGTCGTTCCCGGGTAATTCGAGATGTCGACGTAGTCGTCGGCCAGGGCGTTGAACACGACGCTCTTTCCCACGTTCGGTGCCCCGACGAGAGCGACCGTCTCGTCCCCGGCGCCGTCCGGGGACTCGATCGCCTCGCTCACGGCGATTCGACCTCCGTGATGGCGATCCCATCCGCGACCGAGGCTCCCAGGGCGAGATCGGTGCCCCGTCGCGATACCACGACGGGCCCCCTGGTTAGCCGCGTCCGACACTCCACGCGACCGTCCAGGAATCCCAGCCGCCGGAGCTTTGCCCGGAGCTGGTCGTTCTCCACGTGATCGATGTGGAAGGCGTCTCCGGTCCCGACCTCAGCGAGTGTCGTCTCCATTTCGCTCTCCCTAATTTAGTCCCGCCTAAGGATAAAAATCCGGCGAACTAAAGGGGATCTCCCGTTTTCGAAAGCTGGGAATCGGCAGGGAATGGCCCGCTTCGACCCTCTGACGGCACTTGTCTGCCGGTGGGTCGGCGACCGGGCCCCTTTTTGCCCCGAGGCCGCTATCCTCGCCGACCGAATGGCCCGGTACTACATCGAGACCTACGGCTGTACGGCGAACCGGGGCGAGAGCCGCGCCATCGAGCGGCGGCTCCGTGACGGCGGCCACCGCCCCGTCGAATCGCCGGCTGCCGCCGATGCGGTCATCCTCAACACCTGCACGGTCATCGAGACGACCGAGGACAACATGCTCCGCCGGGCCAGGGAACTCCAGAGCGAAGCCGAACTGATCGTCACCGGCTGCATGGCTCTCGCGCAGGGGTCCGCGTTCGCCGAAGCCGACGTGGATACCAGGGTCGTCGGCTGGGACGAGGTTCCGGACGCGGTGGCAAACGGCGAGTGCCCAACGATCACGCCGGACACCGAACCGGTCCTCGACGGCGTAATCGGGATCCTGCCACTCGCCAGGGGCTGCATGAGCGACTGCTCGTACTGCATCACGAAGGCCGCGACGGGGCGGATCGACTCGCCGCCGGTCGAGGAGAATCTCGACCGCGCCCGCGAACTCCTCGAGGCCGGGGCTCGCGAGATCCGGATCACCGGCCAGGACACCGGCGTCTACGGGCTCGACCACGGCGAACACTGGCTCCCGGATCTCCTCCGGGGGATCTGTGATCTTGAGGGCGACTTTCGGGTCCGGCTCGGGATGGCGAACCCCTGGGGGATCCACCCGATCCGCGAGGAGATCGCGGGCCTGATGGCCGAGTGTCCGGAACTCTACAACTTCATCCACCTGCCGGTGCAGTCGGGCTCGGACGACGTGCTCCGGGACATGCGTCGACAGCACTCGGTCGCCGAGTTCCGGGAGATCGTCGACACCTTCGATCGGACCCTCGAGGAGTGGACCCTGGCGACGGACTTCGTCGTGGGCTTCCCCACGGAGCGAGAGGCCGATTACCGGGCGAGTGTGGACCTCCTCGAGGCCGTCGAACCCGAGACGATCAACGTCACTCGCTTCTCGAAGCGGCCGGGGACCGACGCCGCCCAGATGAAGGGGCTGGGTGGGACCACGAAGAAGGAACGCTCGCGGGACCTCTCCGAGCGCAAGGAGGCCATCCTCGGACAGGTCCACGAGAATCTCCTCGGAGCCCGACGGGAGGTGCTCGTGGCAGAGCCGGGGACCGGCAGCTCGCTCCAGGCCTACGACGACGCCTACCACCGGATCGTGGTCCCGGACGAGCTCAGCGAGGGCATCGAGCTGGGCGACCGGGTGACCGTCGAGATCACCGGCCACAACACCTTCTACGCCTTCGGCGAGCCGGTTTGAGCGGGGCTGGTGGCAGCGAGGTCGTCTGGGCGAACAGGCGACGTGGCGTGGGCGCAACTAGTTGCGGGCCAACGGTTGGAATCGCCACGCGGCACGTCGCACACCCGCGAGCGCGTGGCGGTGGACGGTCATCGCATCGTGCCGGACTGGTCCCGGAATCTGATTTAAACGTTGGCCCGGCTGGGGCCGAAAGGTACTGGGAGCAGGCAGCGCGGTGTCGAACGGGCAGCCGGCCACCGCGATCTGGGGCGAGTCGGCCCACGAGGCGATCCGTTAAACCCTACTGGCCCCTTATCTCCTGTATGCGCGAACTCGTCTTCGCTCTGTCCTACGGGCGAGGCTGCAACGCGGTCGCGGACACGCTCGCGACCCACCCGGAGGCCAGGATCCGCTCGCTGTCCCTCCATGCGACCCCGGAGAGCCTCTGGCGGGTCGACCACGCGACCGGGTCGCCCGAGGCCCTCGACGCCATCGAGGAGACCGTCCGGACCGCCGATTACTACGCGGATTGCCTCGCGACCGACGACTGCAGGGCCGCCCAGACCACCGAGGTGCTCGAACACACCGACGAGGAACTCGTGCTCTACTCCTACTGGGAGCGCACGATGACCTGTGTTTCTGTTCCCCACATCGCCCTCGACACCCTCGGCGACGGGCTCCTCTTCGAGACGCTGAATCGCGGCCGCGAGTACACCTGGCGCATCATTCACTCCGGCGAGGGCGACGTCCGGACCTTCGTCGATACCCTCGAGGCGACCCTCGGGGACTGTGCCGACCTCGAGATGCGCCGAATGACCGATGCCGGGGAGGACACGACCACGGGCCCGGATCTCATCGACGGATTGCCTGCCAAACAGCGGGAAGCGCTTCGGGCGGCCGTCAATCACGGCTACTACGAGACGCCCCGCGAGGTCGACGTCGGGGAACTGGCCGACGTTCTCGACGTTCCCCGTTCCACCCTCGCCTACCGACTGCGCCGGGCCGAGGCCCACGTGATGGGCCAGCACGTCGACGAACGAGGCGTGGACGAGCCGACCTCCGCGCTGTAGGACCAGTCCCTGCGCCGTGGAGCGGGGTTTGGATCCGCCTCATTTGCACGGTCGACCCCGCGCCGATTGGAATATTCCAACCGACCCCCTATTCCGATTCCGCGCCCAGTGTTCGACGTGACCGACGATCGCGAACCGGGCGGGCCGAACGATGCAGCGCGGGATGGCGAGGCCTCGACCAGCCTCGGCGTTCCGGAGATGGACTGTCCGACCTGTGTGAAGAAGGTGGAGACGAGCCTCGACCGGGTCGAGGGCGTCATCGACAGCACCCTCCAGCCGACGACCGGCACGGCGAGTGTCACCTTCGATCCAGAGCGGACGACCGAATCGGCGGTCATCGAAGCGATCGAGGGCGCCGGCTACGAGGTTAGCGCCGTTTCGGCAGCCGACTCCGACGGGGCCGGTGGCAGCGCGGGGAGTCACCGGGACGGATCGGGGGCGGACACCGACGTCGAGGTCGCCCCGCCAAACGAGGTCTGGACGAGTCAGCGGGCCAAGAAGACCTGGGTCGGGGCCGTTTTCCTCGTGGCCGGGCTCCTCGTGGAGTTCGTGCTCTCCGGCCTGAACCCGACCGTGGGTCAGGTGCTCGGCGTCCCGATTTCGGTGGCCGCGGTGTTCTTTCTCGTGGCGATCGCGACGAGCGGGGCGCCGGTCGTCCGGGGTGGCTACTACTCCGCCAGGAACGACAGCCTCGACATCGACCTGTTGATGGGGGTCGCGATTCTCGCGGCGACGGCCATCGGGTTTTTCGTCGAGGCGGCCACCCTGGCAGTCCTCTTCAGCATCGCCGAACTGCTCGAGGACTACGCGATGGACCGGGCCCGCGACTCGCTACGAGAATTGCTCGCACTCTCTCCGGACGAGGCGACCGTGATCCGGGAGGGGGAGACAATGACGGTCCAGGCCGAGGACGTGTCGCTGGGCGAGACCGTCGCGGTCCGCCCCGGGGAGAAGATCCCGCTCGATGGCCGGGTGACCGCGGGCGAGAGCGCGGTCGATGAGTCCCCGATCACCGGCGAGAGCGTTCCGGTCGAGAAGGGTCCCGGTGACGAGGTCTTTGCCGGGGCGATCAACGAGTCCGGCTATCTCGAACTCGAGGTCACCTCGCTTTCGAGCGATTCGACCCTCGCTCGAATCATCGAGATGGTCCAGGGCGCCCAGGCCGAACGGACCGAAACCGAACGGTTCGTCGACAGATTTGCGGGGTATTACACGCCGACGGTGGTCGTGCTGGCCCTGTTGACCGCGACCCTTCCGCCACTGTTGATCGTCACGCCGATTCCGGTCGACGTGGCGGGCTATACCATCACCTTCGCCGGCGACTGGCGGACGTGGTTCATCAGGGGGCTCACGCTCCTGGTGATCGCCTGTCCCTGTGCCTTCGTCATCTCGACGCCGGTCTCGGTCGTCTCGGCCGTCACGAGCGCGGCCAAGAACGGCGTGCTCGTGAAGGGCGGCTCCCACCTCGAGGCGATGGGCCGGGTCGACACCGTCGCCTTCGACAAGACCGGGACGCTGACGGCGGGGAACCTCGCCGTGACGGACATCCTTCCGATGGGCGGGACCGACGAGTCGACGGTCCTGGGCCTGGCCGCCGCACTCGAGCGGCGGAGCACACACCCCATCGGCGCGGCGGTCCTCGAGAGAGCCGAATCGGCCCGCCTCGCACCGCCGGAGCCAACGACTTTCGAGAACCTGGCGGGACGGGGAATCCGGGGCGAGATCGACGGCAAAACGGCCATGGTTGGCAAGCCCGCGCTCTTCGAGGACCATGGATTCGACCTCTCCGGGCCGGTCCTGCCCGATGGAGGTCCACTCGCGGACGCACAGCGGTCGGAGGAGACCGGCACCCAGGGCTTCGTGGACGCAATCGGCGACCTCGAACGCGACGGCAAGACGGTGATCCTCGTCGGTCACGGTGACGAACTGCTCGGGGCCATCGCGGTCGCGGACGAAGTGCGCCCAAACGCCGCTCGCGCCGTGGATCGATTGTGCGACCTGGGGATCGACCGGGTGGTGATGCTGACCGGCGACAACGAGGCCACCGCCCGTGCCATCGCCGAGCAGGTCGGTGTGGACGAGTTCCGGGCCGAACTCCTCCCCGAGCAGAAGGTCGAGGCCGTCGAGTCACTCCAGTCCTCGGGGGAAGCCGTGGCGATGGTCGGGGACGGCATCAACGACGCTCCCGCGCTCGCCACCGCCGAGGTGGGCATCGCGATGGGTGCCGCGGGGACGGACACCGCCCTCGAGACGGCGGATATCGCCCTGATGGGCGACGAGATCGGTCGCATCCCGTATCTCTATGCTCTCTCCCGGACGGCAAACGGCGTCATCAGACAGAACGTCTGGGCGAGTCTGGGGGTCAAAGCCCTGCTCGCCCTCGGCGTCCCGCTGGGGCTCGTGAGCGTGGCCCTGGCGGTCGTCGTCGGCGACATGGGGATGAGTCTGGGGGTCACCGGGAACGCGATGCGGCTGTCGGGAATCACCCCCGAGCGCTTCGACTGAGTGCGCTCGAGGACTCGTCGTGTGCATCGAAAAGCAGTCGTTTCGGTCTCTCGTGGCTGTCGGAGTCGTTTCTGTGTCTCGTGGCTGCCGGCTGGGGCTTCCTACGTACAAGCCGCCGCTTGCTCCGTTACCAAATGCGGACGCTGTTACCAGCCGCCGCCCATTCCGCCCATGCCACCGCCCATTCCGTGGCCACCGTAGCCGCCGGGACCGCCGCCGAACCAGTTACCGGGGCCCCAGCCGCCGAAGAAGCCTCCTCCCCCGAACATACCGGGTCCCTGTCCCGGACTGTACCCCTGGCCGCCATACGTGCCGGGTTGGCCGCCAAACATGCCGTATCCGTCACCGGCACTGGGACTGTAGCCCCAGGCGGGACCCATGTGGGGTCCGTGATGCATCCCCGGGCCCATGTATCCACCCGGGACCTGGTATCCCCCGCCCCATCCGGGACTGTACTGGGGAGTGCCAGCGGATTCGTTCCAGGTTCCGGTCCGGGCGATCATCTGCTCGGCCATCGCGTGGGCGACCACCTCGATGGTGGTGCCGGTCTCCGCTTCGAAGGCCGCGACGCCCTCGGGCCCCATTCGGGCGGTCATCCACTCGACCATGGCGGCCGCGTAGGCGTCGGTCGTGTTCTCCGTGCTGTACGTTTCCGCGTAGGGGGTCTGTTCGGTCGCCTCACCGTGGGCGCTCACAGCCGGTGCGATCGCGCCGATGGCGAGGACCGCGACCAGCAGGCCCACGACCAGGATGGCTAGTGTTCGTCTCATCACGTCCCTCCATAGGTGGGGTGAGTATTTCTCTGCGAGGATCGAAACCGAGCGATTAGAACGTTTTAAAGCGTCTATAAATGGTTGTAACGGTTTTTGTCTGTTCCAACCGTTCGTGGGGCCGGAATTCGAGAGCGCGCGTCTTTCTCAGTCCCCATGTCGCGTCAACGGTCATTTGGCAGGATTTCGGGCGGCGGTTTCTAGTAGTCCGCCGTTCGTATCGAGAAATACAGTTCGATGAACCGACAGTCAGGGGATCCGCTCCGCAACAGGGCTGAGTCTCAGGGGAAGTCACCCCGTCGGCGGGCCGGACTGCTGCTGGTCGCGGTCGCAGGAACGTTTTTGGCGGTCCTGGTGCTCGCCACCGCGATGGTCCCGGACTATTCCTACCGGACGGCCGCGATTAGCGACCTGGGGGTCCACCCCGAGACCGCGCTGTTCTTCAACGCCTCGCTCCTGGTCGTGGGCGTCCTCAACCTGCTCGCCGGCGTCTCCTTCCACCGGATCCACGGGAACCGTTGGCTTCTTCTCACCTATGCCATCGCGAGCGTCGGGGCCGCGGGGGTCGGCCTCGTTCCGCTCGGCAGCGGGCCCCTTCACGGGTTCTTCGCCCTGATTGCTTTCCTGTTCTTCAACCTGGAGGCGATCGGAAGTGGCCGAAAGACCGGTGGAACCATCCGCAAACTCTCGGTTCTGGCCGGGGCCATCGGGCTCGGATTCCTGGTCGCGTTCGTGCTGGGCGGGAGCGGCGTGACCGCGGTCTTCGGCCCCTTCGGCTACGGAGGCACCGAACGGATGATCGTCTATCCGGTGCTTACGTGGGCCCTCGTCTTCGGCGGCTTTCTCCTCGGAACGGAGGCGGGAGAGACGGGAGATGCTGCCGGGAGGGCGAAGTGACGGCTACGTTGCGGCGCGATGCGAATCCACGTCGACCGGGCTGTGAAGAACTCGAGACGGTCAATCCGTCGTCGGTTCGGGACTCGATTGCCGTCGCGGATCGCCGCGCTCGGAGCCCGGGCGGTAAAACATCTTCCAGCCGGTCGCGCCCATGAAAATGAGCACGAGCGGGGAGACGAACCCGAAGAAGTAGTACGGGGCGTACTGCACGACGGGCACCCCGAGAACGGAGGCCATGTACACCCCGCCCGAACTCCAGGGGACGAAGGCCGAGGTGGTGGTCCCGGAGGCCTCGACGGCCCTGGAGAGGTTCCGGCTCTCGAGGCCGTACTCCTCATAGAGGTTCCCGAGGGTCATGCCCGGCACGACGATGGACATGTACTGTTCGGCCGCGAGGACGTTCATCGAGAAGGTCCCGATCGCCGTGCCGGCGGTGAGTCCGGCGACGCTTCCGACGGCCTCGCCGGCGTGATAGGCGATCGCCGCCAGGACCCCGGTCTCCTGGAGGATTCCCCCCAGCGCGAGTGCGGCCACGACGATCGTGACGACCCAGACCGAGCCGGTGAGCCCGCCGCTCTGGAGCAACTCGTTCGTCAACTCGACGCCCGTCTCGGGGCTCGTCCCCGACTGGACGGTCGCCCACGC
>JBDGUI010000023.1:0-31775 GCA_042216015.1 Halodesulfurarchaeum sp.
CCTCGCATTCCTTGGCCAAGCGAATCTCCCCCTCCTCCTCGTAGACGACCATCGGGACGACCATCGACTCGTGATCCCCGTCGGCCACGCAGGCCGGACAGAGACTGTCGGTTACCTTGAGATACCTGTCCGCGTCCGGCGCGAGCCGCGTGGCCAGTTTATCCGGTTCCGAACAGTGGGTTGACCGGTTTGCTTCGACCAATTCGGATTGTGCCGCCGATTGGTCCAGTGAAAGTCGGACATTGCCTTTCATCACGTTACCCACCCACAAGAAAATATATGAGATCTATCACCAAAAAGGTACGTTGAAAATGTGTTACACCTTACCAAATCCAGGGGTACGGCGGCAGCCTTTCGCCGACGACCCGATTCTCAGGCCCGATCCTCTTCGAACGATGATCTGTCGAGGGGCTGGTCGTGAACGCCCGATTCGGTCACGAGATGGTCGACGAGAGTCATCGGGGTCCTATCGAAGGCGGGGTTTCGAACCGGAACGTCCGCCGGTGCATTCTGCGTGCCGTAAATCTCCCGGAGTTCGGTCGGATCTCGCTCCTCTATTTCGACATCGTCGGCGTTCCGATCGGTGTCGACGGTGGAATTCGGGGCGGCAACGACGAACGGAATGTCGTGGCGATCCGCAAGCACCGCGTGCTTGTACGTCCCGATCTTGTTGAACACCACGCCCTGCTCACCGAAGGTGGAGCCGCCATCGAGGACGACACGATCCGCTCCCACGACGACCGCGTCGATTTCTCCCTCCTGCATGAGGAGCCCACTCGCGTTGTCCGGGATCAGGGTCGTTGGGACGTCCCGCTCCATGAGTTCCGTCGTCGTGATCCGTGATCCCTGGTTGAGTGGTCGCGTCTCGTTCGCGACGACGTCGATCTCCTTGCCGGCCTCGCGAGCGGAGTACACGACCCCGAGCGCGGTTCCCCAGTCGACCGTCGCCAGTGCGCCAGCGTTACAGTGGGTCATGACCGTGTCCTCGGGCCCGAGCAATGCGGCCCCGTGTTGCCCGATCGCCCGATTTCGCTCGACGTCCCGATCGGCGAGCGCTTCGGCCGCCTCGAGTGCCAGCCCACGAATCTCTGTGGGGACCTTTCCCTCCCGTGCCGCCGCAAGTGCCTCCTCGACGCCCCGTTCGAGATTGACGGCCGTCGGTCTGGCCGTCGCGATCCGTTCGGCGTCCCGTTCGACGGCCGCGAGCAGGGATTCCCGATCCGTCCCGGTGCGCCGATGGGCCGAGAGGGCAACGCCATACGCCCCGGCCGCACCCAGTGCCGGCGCGCCCCTGACCCGGAGCACCTCGATGCTCTCGACGAGTTCCGAGACCGTTTCGACCCGAACCCTCCGGATGTCCTCGGGAAGCGCCGTCTGATCGACCATCTCGATGCAGTCTCGGTCGGCGTCCCAGGAGATCGTCCGCATACCCCTGGATACCCCGGCCCGGCGTATCAATGTGCCCGGTTCGGCTGGCCAGATGCGCGAAACGCCCCCTCACTGGGGATCTGTTCCATTTCGAGTGGCCGTATCGGACTGGCCGTAGGACTCGAATCGAGCGACTGCATCCTGGAACTCGTCCGTGGACACCTCCACCGGGTCACCGACCGAACTGGCCTGAACGTACACACGGGCCGTCGATTCGACCGCGATGGCGGTTTCGAGAGCGTCCGCCACATCGGAGCCCCCGGCGATCAATCCGTGATTCGCCAGCAAGCAGGCCGTTGTTCCAGCCTCTTCCATCGCACTGACGGCGTTTTCCGCGAGTTCCGTCGTCCCGAAGGGTGCATACGGTGCGAGGGGAACGGCTCCGCCCGCTGCCGCGAGCATATAGTGAACCGGTGGGAGTTCCTCCCCCAGGACGGCGAGCGTCGTCGCCCAGGGGGAGTGGACGTGGACGATCGCACCGACCTCAAGGGATCGATAGATTCCGAGATGCATCGGGGTCTCCGAACTCGGCTCGAGCGAACCAGCGATTCGGTCGCCGTCGACGGAGAGAACTGGAATAGCACCCGGTTCGATCTCCTCGTACGGAACTCCGGAGGGCGTGATCGCCACCATCTCGTCCGCGCGAACACTGAGGTTTCCGGTCCGGCCTGGAGTCAGTTCCGCGAGATCCGGAAGGAAAGTGACGACTGACTCCTGCAGTTCGGCAGTCGGTTTCGTCGCTCCTCCCCCTTCGGGATCCAAATCGCTCATGGACTGACTTGGAGGTCCGGGTCCTTCAGGCTACCCGAATGCGAAAATCGATCGCCATTCACGTGACCACCTCGATCTCCCGCCCGCAGGGACAGGAATCCTCGAGATCGACGACCGGAGTCGAATCGAAACCTGCACGCCGAATCCAGGTCTGTCCGCAGTCGGGACAGACCGTCGAGTTGAACCGTTGATCGCGAATGTTTCCAACGTAGACGAACTCCAGACCCGCCTGGACGGCGATCTCGTGGGCCCGCTCGAGTGTCTCCATCGGGGTCGGTGGGCGATCCCGCATCTCGTGGTCGGGATGGAACCGGGAGAAGTGCACCGGAATCGATGGATCGATCCCAGCCACCCAGTCGGCGAACTCCCGGAGTTCTTCGGGGTCGTCATTGAGATCCGGAATGACGAGGTAGGTGACCTCCAGGTGGATATCGCGCTCGGCGACCCGTTCGACCGAATCGAGGGTCGGCTGCAACTGGCTCCCCATGTACTTGCGATGGGGGTCCTCGCGGAATCCCTTGACGTCGATGTTGATGGCATCGATATGGGTCCCGACCTCTTCGAGGAACTCCTCGGTGAAGTACCCATTCGAGACGAGACTCGTATAAAGGCCAGCGTCCTGTGCGACGTTTGCGCCGTCCCTGACGTATTCGGCATAGATCGTCGGCTCGTTGTAGGTCCAGGCGATTCCGTCCGCGCCCTGTTCGATCGCGCTCTCCACGGCTTCCTCGGGTGAGACCTCCCGGAGTTCGAGTTCCTCTGGTGGACTGAACGCCAGATGGTTGTTCTGGCAGAACTGACAGGCGAAATTACAGGACGCCCCGCCGAAACTCAGCACGTCCGATCCGGGCTCGTAGTGGTAGAGTGGCTTCTTCTCGACGGGATCGATCGTTCCAGCGGGGCCAACGGGCGTGTCGTAAACCTTCCCGTAGGTGAGCAACCGCAACTCCCCCTCGACGTTCTGTCGGACCCGACAGATCCCCCGTTGGCCCGGATCGAGGACGCACCGATGGGCACACGCCGTGCACTCGACCAGATCACCATCACGCTCGGTGACGAGTGTCGCCCGCACGCCCTCGGTGTCCGGGGAAGCCGCGTTCGGAGACGACATCGGTGGGAGATATGCACTCCGGGGCAAAAGGTCGTTTGGCCAGTGGGCCACGCCGCCAGCAAGGAGGACAACCGGTAGATCTCAAAAGAGCGCTTCCGCTTCCGAAAGCACGGTGGCAGGCCCGCCGACCGACCACGTCCGCGTTTCGACGCCGACCTCCCTGACCGCCCGCTCGACACGGTCGACGTACGCGCTGGTCGTGTTGACGTACACCGTCGCCCCCGTATCAGTCGAGAAGTATGCCGGAACCCCGTCCTCACGAAGTGTTCGAACCGCCTCGAAGATCTCCAGTGTCCGCGGCTTCCAGTAGATCCAGGCCTCGGGCCCGGTCATCGTCGTCGCGGCGAGACTCAGGGTGTCCTGCTCGGCGACGTCGAATGCCGTCTCGAAGTCACCCTCCCGAAGCGCCTGTCGCATCGCGGCCAGCTGGTCGTGAACGTGGGCCAGTCGTGACTGCCAGAGGTGGCTTTCGGTCGCCTCCTCGTGAGCCCATCCCGTCTCCTTGTAGGCCGGGACGATTCCGATCACGATGGCGAGGTCCTCCTCGAGGGGCGAGGGAATCCGCTCCGACCGGCAATCTTCGTCGGTCGTGCCGGCCCGGAGATCGGAGAAGCCACCGGTCACCGACCGGGCGGCCGAAGCGGAACCCAACCGGGCAATCGTCGAGATTTCGGGACGCGAGAGGTCGAGTCCGGCGGCGTCGACGGCTGCCATCGCGGCGGCGGCAAAGCCCGAGGACGAGGATCCGAGGCCCACGTTCGTCGGCATCGTGTTCTCGCTGACCAGTTCGACCGGGCCGTCGAGAGCCGGGTCCTCGGCGATCGCTCGAACTCGGTCGAGAACCCGCTCGACCCGGGAGGCGCCCTCGCCAGTGAGTTCCTCGCCGTCGAGCACGTATCGCGAGGAATCGAGATCCGTGTCGAAGGAGACCGTGGTCACCGTCTCTGCCGGGGCCGTCGCGACGCTGATACTGTCGTGATACGGGAACCGAAGCGCCTCGTCGCGGAGCCCGTGGTACTTGACGAGTCCCTGGATGGGATGTGCCCGGGCGGTGGCCTTCATGCTCGGGGAGGGGTGCGGACGGCGCATAAACGTCACGCATGCCCGAATCCCTGCCCGTTTCGATGATCGGGATTCACGCGCCGGACGAGTCCGGATCCCACCCAGCATATCGGTCGTGTTCCAGATCGAATCGATCGAGGACGGTCCCGACGATCCGGTCGATCACGTCCCCGATTCCCTGTGGATCGTAGTAAAAGCCAAGAACCGGTGGAACGACCGCGACGCCACGCCGCCGGAGCGCAAGAAGGTTCTCGAGATGCGCCTCGTTGAGCGGGGATTCTCGGGGAACCACCACCAGTTGTCGGTCCTCCTTGAGCGTGACGTCTGCTGCCCGAACGAGCAGGTTTTCCGCATACCCGTTCGCGATCGCCGCGACGGACTTCATCGACCCCGGAACGACGACCATCCCGACCGTCTCGACGGTTCCGGAGGAGAGCGGCGCTGCCAGTTCGGAGCCATCATAGACGCGTTCGGAGGCCGTCTCGACGGTTTCCACCGTTGCCGCTTCCGAATCCGTTTCGTGGCTCATCACCGCTCGCGCACCGTCCGTGAGAACCGTATGCACGGCGAAGTGCTCGCTCAGTGCCCGTATCGTTTCGATCCCGATCGGAATTCCCGAAGCACCCGAGAGCCCTACCACGAAGCGTTCCCGTTCGGATGTGCTAGCTGGCTCACTCATCGTCGAGTCGGGTGATCGTCCCCTCGGTCGCGTCGACCCGCACCCGGTCGCCATCCGAGAATCGGGAAACGGCGTCTTCGATGCAGTCGACACAGGGAACCTCGCCGAGAATGGCCCCGGTCGCGACGATGGTCTCGGTCTCATGGTTGATTATCGCGGCCGGTGCGGTCCCCTCCTGTGCCAGCCCGTAGATGACGTACGAGCCGACCGTCGAGCCTTTCCCCCTCGGGAAAACGAGTACCTTTCCGGCGACGTTCTCCCCGGTCAGGTGATGGTCTTCCTCGATGAATTCGCCGGTCTTCGTCTCCACCGCTCCGTAGAAGCTGATCGGCTCCGGGGAGACCAGCACCTCCCCCTCGCCGACGTCACCGGCGATGGGTCGCCCGTTCACCGTGACCGGGTCCTCGGTGTCGGTCATTCCTCGATCGCCTCCTCGAGCAGCGAGAGCTTGTCGTCGAAGCGCACGGTCTGGTCGCCGAATCCGGGGAGGTAACTGGCCGCCTTCGCGGAGTCCGTGGCGGTCGACTCGTAGCCAAGCTCCTCGATCGGGGCGACCACGTTGCAGGTGTCACTGAGCACCATCCCACCCGCCTCCTCGATCGTCTCGGTGTAGCCCATCCGATCGGCCTGGGACTTCACCGAGTGACTGGTGCAGACCCAGAGATCCCGATCCAGGGACTCGCCCTCGAGCCGGTCTGCCACGGTCCCGATCTCGTCAACCGAGGAATGGGGGCAGCCGAACACGATGAGATCGGTGTCCCCGGTGTCGGAGAGGTCACTGTACTCCCGCTCGAGTTCGTCCGCCCCGAATTCGAGGGTTTCGGCGTTCTCGGGTGGATCACTCTCCGTCGTCACCCCCTCCACGAAGTGCAGGGCGACCGCGCCGGTCGCGGCCATCGCGGCCCCGAGGGACTTCAGCTGATCCGTTGTCGCTCTTTCGACGCCGGCGAAGTACGGGTTCCCGTCCTCGACGATCCGACCGGTCCAGGATCCCAGTGCGGCGAAGTCCGCCTGGGTCTCGAGTGGGGCATCGACCTCGATCAGGTGTGTCGGCTCGCGGTTTTCCTCGAGGTGGAGCCCGTATTTCGGGGTCCGGCCGGTGATCGCCGCCGCGAGCGCCGATGGGCCGCCCTCCCGGTTCGTCCGGGCGCCGATGACGCTGTTCGCAAACGAGACTGCGGATGATTCGGCCCACGCGATGTGCTCGTTCGGACCGGGAAGGTTGCCGGCGAGATACGGCGTACACGTGAACGAGACGGTCACACCCATCTCGGAGAGAGCGGCGACGATCCGTCGCTGTTTTTCGGCGAACGCCTCGTCGACTCCCATCTCCTGCCAGCGGTCGAGGTCCATCCCGGCCGGGTTCGCGAAGGTTTGCACCTGGACTGTGGCACCCTCCTCGGCGAACCCCTCGAGAAACTCGACGCCCGGGTCCCCAATCGATTTGTAGGAGATCCCGGAGGCCTGCGCCGAGCCGATCTCGACGAACTCCTCGGCGCCATAGATGTCCCCGAGCCTGAGGAGCAATTCCATCGACTTCCGTTCGGCCGGAACGTCGGATTCGAGAAGCGCTTCTTCCTCGGCAGTGAGATCCATTGACATTGTTCGTTCTGTGGGTATCTTACCTGTAGTCCTCGAGTGAAACGTCTTCGACACCCGGCACCGTTGCCTCCCTGAAATCGGCTGGGTCCCGGTGTTCCGGGATCGTGGCGTCCACGATCCACTTCGTGAGTGTTCCGGTCTCGAAATGCTGTGACGGATCGAGCGAGGATCCCTTCGCGTTCTCGATCGTCGTGACGTCCCGATCGGGCTGAACCCGTGTCGCAACCGCCCACTCCACGGAATCCGGATCGGTGGGGTCGATGTCCCTATCGACGACCACCACCCGCTTCATGGACGGGTGAGCGGCGAGTGCGGCCATCCCGGCGTTCTTCGCGTCGCCCTCGGTCCGCTTCTCGATGGAGACGGCGCCGTGCAGCCACGAACACCCACCCGGAGTGAGCACCACCTCCCGAACGGTCGGGACCGTGTTCTGGACGATGCGATTGATTCGCGGTTCCTGGGGGAGGCCCATCAGGTGTGCGTGTTCCCGCCTTCCCGGGACGACGACCCTGACGATGGGGTCCGGTCGAAGGTGAAGCGCCGTGATCTCCACGACGGGCTGCTGGCGAATGGTGTCCCAGGTCCGAGAGAGATCCACGAACGGTCCCTCCTCGCGAGTTTCCTCGAGGATCCGGCCGGTCATCACCAGTTCGGCCGCCGCGGGAACGATAATGCCGCCGTTCACGGTCGTCGTCTCCAGGTCACCCTCCCGCAACGCGTTGGCGACCTCCAGCTCGCTCATGTCGGGACTGCCCGACGTCGCCGCCGCAAGTTCGACGGCCGGGTGAACCCCGACCACGATGGCGACGTCGAGTGGGCCCTCGGTTCGCTCCCGAATGTCGTGGAGGTGCCGTTCGACCAGCCGCATGACGAACTCGGAGCCACCGTCGTACATCAGCCGATGGAAGGAGAGGTTGTGCACGCCGGTGTCCGGGTCCCTGGCGATCACGATGCCGGAGGCGATGTACTGGCGCTCGTGTTCGGCATAGTAGGTCGGGATCGGAACGTAATCCGCGACGGTCGGTGAATCGGCGACGTGCTCGAAGGCAGCCTCGGTCGAATCGGCGAGCGGGCGGGGATCGGTCGTCGCCTGCCGCAGCGCGGAGACGACTTCACTCGACCCGACTCCCAGTGCCTCCCCAATGCGTTCCCGAGAGGAGACCACGTTCGTCACGGCACGGACCGCCGGGTATCCCGCCACGGACTCGAAGACGAGTGGGCGGGACTCGTCCTTCCCGGCGAGTGCCGCCAGTTCGAATCGGGGATCGACCGGTTCGGTCAGTTCCGTGACGGACGATCCCGACAGGACGGTTCGCAGGCCCATGGCGGCACTTTTCCGGCCGACCCATTAAGCATTCCCAACCTATTCCCCACCGATTTCGGAAAATTCGCACGGGTGGCCGGTGTCGAACGGCTCAAGTTCCCCCCTGCCCACCGCCCCGTATGGGCACGCCGCGGGAGGATCGACACGAACAGACCGCCGTCGTCATCGAGCGACTGGAGGAGGCCTATCCAAACGCGACGATTTCGCTCGAGTATTCGAACCGATTCGAACTGTTGGTCGCCGTGGTGCTCTCCGCTCAGTGTACCGACGAACGGGTGAATCAGATCACCGATGAACTCTTCACCCGATATCAATCTCCCCGAGATTTTGCAACTGCCGATGAGGAGACCGTGGCCGACGTTATCGGTTCCTGCACGTACCCGAACAGCAAGGCGTCCTCTCTGATCGGGATCGGCGAACGGCTTCTCGAGAGTCACGACGGACACGTGCCGGACACGATGGAAGAACTGACCGAATTGCCCGGCGTCGGACGGAAAACGGCGAACGTCGTCCTGCAACACGGCCACGATACCGCCTCGGGAATCGCCGTCGACACCCACGTGAAGCGGCTCTCGAGACGGCTCGGCCTGACCGACGCTGAGGACCCGGAAAAGATCGAGCGGGACCTCCTCGAACTCGTTCCGGAAGACGACTGGAAGTTGTTCACCCACTGGCTGATCTCCCACGGCCGAGCGGTCTGTACCGCCCGCTCGCCGGACTGTGAGTCGTGTGTTCTCGAGGACGTTTGCCCGGCATCACGCCTCGAGGAGGTGGAGTGATCGTGCGAGCAGTCCTACACCCCGCAGCCTTTTGCCGACCCCGTTCAAACCACGAGCAATGAATCGGGAGGGCGTTCGATGAAAGTTGGCCTGTTCGATCCAGTGGGACGGATCGATCGGGGAGCGCACGTCCGGGAAACAGACGGTATCGAACTCGTCCGGATGGAGACGGTCGCGGACGTTTCGAAGCGAGTTTCCGACCTCGAATGGGTGCTCCCCGTGGGAGAGGAGGCACTGCTCTCGATCGTTCGGTCCGGCATCGGGATACCAGTCGTCCCGGTCGGGGTCGACACCGGCGTCCCTGGCGTGGAGGAGCGGGCACTGGGGGCAGGTCTGGAATCGCTCGCGAGCGGTGAGGTGGAGTCGATCGCGATCCCGACGATCGACGTGTCGCTTGGCGAGAGCGCCTCCCGGGCCCTGATGGACGTCATGGCCGTGACGGCCGAACCCGCCCGGATCTCCGAGTTCCGGACCACCACCGGTGACGGAACCGTCGTGGACACGGTCCGTGCCGACGGCATCGTGGTCTCGGGGCCAGGGGGAACACCGGGGTACGGGACCGCCGTCGACGGGCCGATTCTCGACCCTGCCGTCGAGGGGATGGCCGTCGTGCCGGTGGGCCAATTCCGGACGACCCACCCTCGATGGGTACTCTCCCCGCCGGTGGAAATTGCGGTCGTCCGTGATACCGTCCCGATCTCGCTCGTCGTCGACGATCGCGAGGTCGAGACGATGCCCCCGGACACGGCGCTTCGACTCACGTGGGGGACCCCGGTCGAAGTTGGGGTCCTGGAACAGTCGACGACGGGGCTTGGCTAAGGAGCCAGCCACGTTTCTCGGTCCGAAGTCGTCCCATGACCTCTCAGCCCTCCAGTTCCCCCTCTTCCCGGAGTGCCCCCATGATATCGTCCACCAGGGAGTCGACGTCTTCGTAGGGAAAGTTCGCGTGGCTGCCGAGTTTCGAGGCCAATTCCATAACGGAGAAGGAACGATCGCCGGCCTCGAAGGTGGTTCGGGGACCCTTCGGCAGGGCCGGGACGAGATCCATCTGCCCCATGACGGGATACTCGGCGTCCTCGAATGCCGCGACGAATTCCGCACGGAGATCCTCTTCGACGGTCATATTCCCGACTTTTGGTCCACTCAAAAAAGCATTGTGAATCGATCGGGATGGGGGCCCTACTATAGAAACGCCGAACTCAAGTTTTTTGGTCACAGCCGGCCACCTGAGAGACATGCGGGATGCGTTGACTGCGTGGCGGACGGACGTGGATCGAGAGATCGCGAAGCTCCTGCCACGGACGATCACCGACGAGAAGCTGGCCGAGTTGTTCGGAGCGCCCCGTTTCGAATACGACACGGAGGCGATCGAACGCGCCCTCTTCGAACCGGTCTGGGACCTGCTTGACCGCGGGGGAAAGCGCTGGCGGCCGGTTCTCTTTCTCGAACTCGTCCGGGCACTGGAGGTGGACCCCAACCAGTATCTTTCGTACGCCACGATCCCCGAAATCCTTCACACCGGAACGATCATCGTCGACGACGTGGAGGACGACGCCACTCTCCGTCGCGGCGAGGAGGCGATTCACCTCCGGTATGGAACCGACATCGCACTGAACGCTGGAAACGCCCTCTACTTCGTCCCCCTGAAGATCATCTCCCAGAATCCGGCGGACCTCGAGCCGTCCCAGCAGCTTTCGATCTACGAGATGCTGACCTTCGAACTCAATCGCACGCACCTCGGCCAGGGGACCGACATCGTCTGGCACAACACCCCGAGCGTCGAGATCACCGAGGAGCAGTACCTCGAGATGAGCGCGTGCAAGACGGGCTGTCTCGGTCGGATCGCCGGCCGACTCGCGGCCCTCGTCACCGACCGAGGCGAGGCTGTGGAGGAGGCATTTGCGGCCTACGCCGAATCACTCTCGATCGCGTTCCAGATCGGCGACGACATCCTCGACGTGAAAAATTCACTCGACCAGGCCGGCGAGTTCGGAAAGGCCTTCGGAAACGACATCCGCGAGGGCAAACGGACGCTCCTCGTTATCCACGCCCTCAGAAACGCCAGTCCGGCGGATCGGGAGCAACTCGAAGCGACGCTCGACGCGGACGAGGTGACCGACGAGGAGATCACGGCGGTCCTCGATCTCCTCCAGGAGACGAACAGCGTCGCCCACGCCCGCGAAACCGCCGAGGAACTGGCAGCGGACGCCAGGTCCCATCTCGAGGGCCTGGATCTCGATCCGGAGGTGAAAGCTTCCCTCGATGAGTTCACCCACTACGTCATCGAACGGGATCGGTAGGTTGCTCCGAGTTGCTCTGTCGACTCACCTGCTTCCATCTCCCGATGCTTCGAGATCGGCGAGGAGTCCGTCGAGCACTCGTTCCATTTCGCGCTTGGCAAGGGCCTCGGCCTTCGATCGGACCCATTCGACCGACAGACCGAACGGGAGGGAGATGGCGTTCGAATCGAGCGATTCCGGGTCGTAGTCGATCCACACGTCGATACGGGACCCAGCCCGGTTTTCGATCGCCGTAATCTCGATGGATCCGGTTGCCGTGAGATCCCCGAGGAGCGTCCACGAGATCTCCCGTGGCGGGTCGACGGCGGTGAGTCGGGTTCGAACGTCGGCTGACAGTCCCAGCGCCGCGACTCGAAGCTCGTATTCTGTCCCGACATCGCCGTCGCCGGCCCTGGAGACGGACTCGAGGTGTGGCGTGTGGGCGGGATAGGCCTCGAAATCACTCACCTCCTCGAACACGACGACAGGCGGGAATTTCACGGTTCGGCTGGTCTCGATTCGGGTCACGCGTGGCTGGTCCGGTTCGGCGACCAATGAGCGTGCCGACTGGGCCCGTCGTGGGGCCAGCATCGCGCAGTTTTATCCCGGTCGCCCCCAAATTCGGCGTATCATGCTCGACGGGACGAACGTGGCGCTCTGTGTGACCGGGAGCGTCGCGGCCGTGAAAGTCGTCGAACTGGCCCACGAGCTTCGCCGACGCGGAGCGACCGTCCGTGCGGTCATGACCGAATCGGCCCGCGGAATCGTCCATCCGGACGCCGTGACGTACGCCACTGACGCCCCGGTCGTCACGGAACTCACGGGTGACGTCGAGCACGTGGAACTCTGCGGTGCTGATGGATGGGCTGACGTCTGTCTGGTGGCCCCGGCGACGGCCAACACGATCGGCAAAATCGCGAACGGGATCGACGACACTCCCGTAACGACGGTGGTCACGTCGGCTCTCGGGACGGGCCTTCCGCTGGTCGTCGCACCGGCCATGCACGAGGGGATGTTCGATCACCCGGGCGTGGGCGAAAACATCGACACGCTCGAGCGCTGGGGCGTCACCGTGGTTCCACCCCGGGTCGAGGAGGGGAAGGCGAAGATTGCCGACGCTGACACGATCGCCCTCGAGACCGCCAGGGCAACACCACCCTCGCCACTCGCCGGGACCCGCGTCGTGGTCACCAGCGGCGCAACCGCGGAGCCGATCGATCCCGTTCGCGTCCTCACGAACCGGGCGAGTGGACGAACGGGCCGAGCCGTCGCTCGAGGGATCTACGTGAACGGCGGAAACGTGACGCTGGTTCACGATGGAGACCGGGTTCCGTACGCCGACGTGGTTCGGGTTCGGACCGCCAGCGAGATGATGGAGGCGACGCTCGAATGCGCCCCCGACAGTGACGCGTTCGTCTCCGCGGCGGCCGTCTCGGATTACACGGTCGAACCCGCCGGAGAGAAACTCAACTCCGGCGAGAAACGAACGCTCGAACTCGAACCGACACCGAAACTCGTGGATGCGGTGCGGGACATGGCTCCCGACCTGCCCATCGTCGGGTTCAAGCTGGAGAGCAATTCTGACCGGCTACTCGCCGCCGCCAGGGAGCTTCGCGACCGAGTCTCGATGGCCTTCGTCGTGGCGAACGAGACGACGGCGATGGGCGGAACCGACACGAGTGCCTCTTTCGTCTTCCCGGACGGTACCCGCTCCTTCGAGGGCGATAAATCCGCACTCGGACTCGAAATCGCCGACGAACTCGCCGCTCGGATCGCCTCAGACGAGGAGGCCGAAGAGTAGCCCGCTCAAGACGACCACGAGAATTCCAATACTCGCCGCGATCGTCGCCCTGAGACTGCCCCGCGTGACATCCGGTCCGTTCGGCCAAATCGCGGTCCGGAGGTCCGTCAACAGGCGATAGGGTGAGGAGAGCGTTTCTGCTATCGCGTAGGACCACGAGGAAACGACGCGATCAACGCCCGCAAAGAGGGTAGTCGTCCCGCGCACCAGACCGCGCGTTCCGTAGAACACCGCGGGATTGTAGATGGCATCCACGTCCGGCACCCGCCCGACGTGTGAGAGCGGCTTCTTGACGATCACGAACCCGATCACCCCGAGTGCCGCGAGGATCAACCCCTCCGCGATGTGGCTCAGGGAGAACGTCGCGAACCCGTGGGTGGCTCCCGGCAGAATCGAGTAAAGCAGGTCGGGGTACACCCCAAAGAGGACCAGCAGCGAGGCGACACCCAGCATGGATACGGCCTGACCGACAGTGGCCCGTTCCACCTCGTACTCCCGATCGGCGTGGCGGAAGAAGGCGTAGTAGCCGAACTTGATGAAGGACATGAACGTCCCCACGCCCGCGGCGAGAAGCAGGTAATAGATCCCCATGAGGTGCTCGTGGTGGGCGGCGGCACCGATTAGCCCCTTGCTGACGAAGCCGTTGAACCCGGGGAATCCGCTGATCGACAGCGCCGCGACGGTAAACGCGAGGGCCGTGATCGGGAGATGCTCCTTGAGAGCCCCCAGATACTTGAGGTTCTCCTCGCCCGTTTTCGCGACGACCACGCCCGCGGTCATGAACAGGAGCGCCTTGTAGAGGATGTGATTGAAGACGTGGGCGAACGCGCCGGCGGTCGCGAGCGCCGTGCCGATTCCGACGCCTGCTACCATGTAGCCGACCTGGGACTGAATGTGGTAGGAAAGCAGCCGACGCATGTCGTTCTGGAGCAACGCGTAGATGACCCCAATCATCGCCATCGCGGCACCCATGTAGGCGACAGCGAGGTTCCCATCGGGAAACACGCGTGCGAGCCCGTAGACGCCGGTCTTGGTCGTGTACACCGAGAGGAACACGCTCGCCGCGACGTGAGGACGGGGATACGTGTCGGGCAGCCAGGTGTGCAGCCCCACGAACCCGACGTTGATCCCGATGCCGACGGCGGCGAGTGCCGTCGGGATACCCGGCGAGAGCCCATGACTCGCGCTGAAGAGGAACGACCCCACCTCCATGTAGTGCCAGACGATCGCGGCCATGAGCAAACTCCCGCTGATCCCGTGGTAAATCGCGTACCGAAAGCCCGCTCTGACGGCTTCGCCGCCGTAGTCCCAGACCAGGAGGGTGCTGGTCACCGCCATGAGCTCCCAGAAGAACACCATCGTCAACCAGTCCCCGGCGAAGACCGCACCGAGACTGGTGCCGACGTAGCCGAGCGCGAAGCCGGTCTGTCGGTTGCTGGCTCCCGTCGAGAAGGAGTAAAGCACGGCGGCGGCCCCGATCAACCCGAAGATCACGCCCATCAACCGCGAGAGCGTATCGACCTGGAGCAAGACGGCATCGAAGCCGAGGAACTGCATCGGAATGTGAACGCCAGCCGGCGCGAGCAGCGACCAGACCGACGCACCTCCGGTCGCAAGGAACCCGAGACCGTGTCCCGCTCGCCGCGGGAGCAACGGCATGAGAACCGCGACCGCGAGGACCACGAAGGCCGGAACGATTAGCGGAACGTCCATCAGATCACCACCCCCGTCGCGCCGGTCACGACCTGCTGGATGAGTTCGAGGAAGATCGCCCCGGCCGGATCGATTCCGAGCACGACCGCACCGGCGACGGCGACCACGATGGGACCGAGCATGAACCAGGAACTCTCTTCACCAAACCCACGCTTCTCCCAGCCGCCGGGTGGCGGACCGCCGTGATGATCACCCGCCTTCTCCTGCGTCGAACCGCCGTCGGCCCGACTCGTCGAACCGCCGAGCTTGAACTCCACGAGTGGCTTCTCGTCGGCATCGTCGGGAGACTGGAAAAACGCCTGGTAGACGATCGGCCAGAAGTAGGCGATGTTCAGCAGGCCGGAAGCGAGCAACACGACGACGAACACCGGCTGACCGGCGTCGAGGCTGCCAACGAGGAGGTACCATTTGCTGACGAACCCGGCGACGAGTGGCAACCCGGCCATTCCGACGCTCGCGAGAGCGAAGGCCGCCATCGTGAGGGGCATGCGCCGCCCGATCCCGGCCATGTCGCTGATGTCGTCGGTGTGGGTCTCGACGTGGATCGCCCCGGCGGCGAAGAACAGCGTGAGTTTCATGAACCCGTGGGCAGGGATGTGGAGCAACCCGCCGACGAGCGCCGCGGGGGAAAGCAAGCCGAGCCCGAGGACGATGTAGGAGAGCTGGCTGATGGTCGAGTACGCGAGCCGCCGCTTGAGGTTGTCCTGGCGCAGGGCGATCACGCTCGCCACGATGATCGTGAATCCGGCCGCGACGGCGAGCGGGAGACCGAGCCCGAGTTCGGCCATTCGCTCCGGGCCGTAGACGTCGATCACGACCCTGGCGATCGCGAAGACGCCGCTCTTGACGACCGCGACCGCGTGGAGCAGCCCGGAAACCGGCGTCGGGGCGACCATCGCGTCGGGGAGCCAGGAGTGAATCGGCATGACTGCCGCCTTCACGCCGAAGCCGACGGCCAGAAGCGCGAATGCGACCTGTCCGATCAGGGGATCGGTCCCGACGAGTTCTGCTATGCCGCCCCGAGAGAAGGTCACCGTTCCCGCAGCCACGTAGATCAGTGCGGTCCCGGCGAGGGCTGCGACGCCACCACCGAACGTGTACGCCAGGTACTTGCGACCCGCGATCCGGGCCTCCTCGGTTTCATCGTGCGTGACCAGGGGATACGTCGCGACGGTCAACAGCTCGTAGAACACGTAGAGGACGATCAGGTTCGCCGCGAAGGCGACGCCGACGGCCGAGGCGATGCTCCCGGCGAAGGCCGCATAGTAGCGCGTCTGGGAGTGCTCCTCGAGCCCCCGCATATACCCGATGCTGTAGAAACTCGTGATCACCCAGAGGAAACTCGCGAGCAGGCCGAAGATCATCCCGAGCGCGTCAGCCCGAAGCACGAAGGGGACACCCGGCACGAACGTGCCGAGAGCGGTCGTCGGCACGTCACCGGCCAAGACGGACGGAACCATGGCGGCGACGGTCACCAGGGTGAGCAGCGCGGTGGCGATCGTGATCGATTCGCGAAGGTTCGGCGACTGGCGCGTCGCGACGATCCCGAAGACGCCGAGAATCGGGATGCCGACGGCCACCAGGGGAAGGAGCGAACCAACGTCGGTCATGCGAAGTACACCTCCAGGACCGGCTCGAAAATCGAAATCAGGTCGGCCGCCCAGATGCCGAGTGCGAGGGCGAGGAGGGCAGCGAGGACCACGATCGCCCGGCTCGTGACCTCGACTCCCTGCCTTTTGCCCCCGTCAGTCGAAACCGGTTCGGTGTGCTCGACGCCCGTGAAGTACATGCGCTCGAGCAGACGCCCGAAGTATCCCAGTGTGAGCAACGAACTCGCCACGACGATCGCGGCGAGGAGCCATTGATCCGCGTAGATCGCTCCCATCAGAATGTTCCACTTCCCGGGGAACCCGACTGCCGGGGGAACCCCGACCATGGAGAACGCGAGCACCGCGAAGGCGGCACTCGTGATGGGCAACCGACTGGCGATTCCCTCGAGGTCGTCGATCGTGCGCACGCCCGCCCCCGCAGCGAATACGCCGACAGCGACGAAGAGGCCGGCCTTCATCACGCCGTGACCGACCAGATGAACCAGCGCGCCGGTGACGGCGGTGTGATTGCCGATGGCCAACCCGACCACGACGAGCCCGAAATGCGAGACCGAGGAATACGCCAGCATCCGCTTCAGATCCCGCTGCATCACCGCGAGCACCGCACCGGCGATCACGCTCGTCCCGGCGACAAGCAGAAGCCCAGTCCGGGCAATGGGGACCGCCTCGAAGAAGTTTACGGTGAACACTCCGTACAGGATTCGAAAGAGGGCGTAGGCAGCGGCCGTCGAGACGAGCGCGGCGATGTGCGCGCTGACGGCATGGGGCGACTCGGCGTAGGCGTCCGGCTGCCAGGTGTGGAGTGGGAACAGCGCAATCTTGACGCTCAACCCCACGACGATCAGGGCGAACCCGGCGAGGATCAGCGGCGAGGTGTACCCGACCGCCGGAATTTCGACCGCCAGATCGGCCATGTTGAGCGTCCCGGTGGCCACCAGCAGGTAGCCCACGCCCAGCAGGTAAAACGACGCACCGATGGTCCCCACGACGAGATACTTCAGACTCGCGTATGCCGCCTCCGGCGACGGATCGCTCGCGACCAGTGCGTAGGTCGCGAGACCGGTGATCTCGAGGAACACGTAGAGATTGAACACGTCGCCCGTGGCGATAAGTCCGGACAGGCCGGCGGTGAGAAAGGCGAGTTCACCATAGAAGGTGTCGGATCTGGGGCCGGCGTGGAGCGAATAGACGACGATGGCCAGGGTCGTCCCGGCGACGAGCACGAGCAGCGGGGCGGAGACGCCGTCGCCCACCAGTTCGATGCCGAATGGAGGCACGTATCCGGCGACCTCGTAGGAGAACCGACCCGATTCGAGCACCTTCCCGAGGACGACGAGCGACAGCGCCACCTGGAGGAGCGCCATCGCGGATGCGGTGAACCGGCCGCTTCCACTCCGAAACAGACCGATCGCCACCGGGAGAATCCCGAAGACGATGGGCGAGACGATCAGGAGCACGAGTGCGTCAGTCATCGGTCCGCACCTCCCGAATGACCGACTCGTCGAGGGAGCCGTAGCCGTCGTATATTCGCACGATGAGTGCGAGCGCAACGGCCGTGAGACTCACCCCGACGACGATCGCGGTCAGGATCAACACCTGCGGGAGGGGGCTCACGTACGGTCCGGGCCCATGGGTCCCGATCGGCGGCTCACCGCCTTCGACGAATCCGCTCCCGATGAAGAACAGAAAGATCCCCACCTGGAAGACGTTGAGTCCCACGACTTTCTTCACGAGGTTCGGGCTCGCGATCACCCCGTACAGCCCCACCGAGAGCACGACCATCGCGGCGACGTGGATGTAGTGGCTGGCCAACAGGTCGATCACGCCTGCTCACCCCCCGTCTCCTCCGACCATTCGTAGCCGGCAGACAGACTCATGAACAGCGAGAGGATGACGCCGAAGACGATGGCCCCGATTCCGAGTTCCACGAGTTCGATCGCGTACTTGGGTCCGTGGTGAAACGTGTACATGTCGTATTCGAGGAACACGCCGCCGAGTGCCAACGGTATCAGGCCAATCGAGACGAAGGTGGCCCCGCCGGCGACGATCAACACCCTGGCGGGCCGGTCGGCGAGCCACTCCCGAGTCGGCTCGATGCCGAAGGCAAACGCGACGAGGATCAGACTCGCCGCGAGAATTACGCCACCCTGGAAACCGCCGCCGGCCGACGCCGAACCGTGGAACATGATGTAGAGGCCGTAGGTGAAAACGAACGGGCTGATCACTCGCACCGTCGTCATGATGATCGTGCTCTCGACGTAGGTCGGCGCACGCGATTCGCTCATACGTACACCTCCCGTCTGAGGACCAGCGCGACCGCCGTCCCGGCCGCGATCACGACCGTCGCCTCGCCGAGCGTGTCGAATCCACGGTAAGCGGCAAGCACGGCGGTGACGACGTTTTCCACCCCGGTCTGGGCCGTGGCCATCTCGAGGTAGTACCTGGTCACTTCGCCGGCGACGATCGGCGAATCGGGGGACCCGACTGGCGGAATCGACGGGAGCGTCAACGCCATGCCACCGAAGAACACGGTGACGAGGGCGAGCGGCCCCCAGCGAATGCGCTCGAAGTCGTCGTCGCCGGGTGGTCGGACCGTCTTGACGATGGTGACGAGAAAGAGAATCGTCGTCACACCGGCCCCGACCGCGGCCTCGGTGAGTGCCACGTCCGGTGCCCTGAGGAGCACGTAGACCACCGCCGCGCCGAAGCTGAACCCCGCAAGGGCGATGATCGCGCTCAGCACGTCGCGCAATCCGACCGAGACGATGGCGGTCAGCACGACGAAGACGAGCAACGCGAGGAAGAGGGCAAACTGCACGGTCACTCACCCTCCTCCGTCGTCCACGGTTCGATTCCCTGGTCGTAGGCCGCCCGGGTGATCGCGTGGGCGGCCGTCGGATTCGTGAGGAACATGAATAACACGAGAAAGACCGTCTTGATCGTGTGGATCTCCAGTCCGAACACCAGTGCGACGCCGGTAAGCGAGAGCACCGTGCCGAGCGTGTCGCTCTTGGAAGTGGCGTGAGCACGGGAGTAGAGGTCCGGCAGCCGAATGATCCCGACGGTTGCGACGAACGTGAAGAACACGCCAGCACCGACGAGCGCCACGATCAACAGCTCGAGTGGCGTCACAGGACACCACCTCGTTCGACGATGAACTTGGAGATGGCGATGCTCGTCAGGAAATTGAGCAACGCGTAGACGATGGCGATGTCCAGAAACGTCGGTCGGTCGAGGGCCGCAGCGAGGAGCGCCAGCACGACGACCGTGTTCGTGCCGACCGCGTTCATGGCGATAACTCGATCTTCCATCGTTGGCCCGACGGCCACGCGAAAGAGAAGAACGAGTGCGAATGTCACGATCAGGACGGCCGCCCCGAGGAGGACGTCGTCGAGCCCGATCATCGCTGATCCCGCTCTGAGGCCTCCGGGACGGCAATTCGGTCCTGTTCGGTCAGTCTCCGCACGGCCTCCTGCAACCCGAGTCGTTCGATCTCCGGAATGATGTCCTCGAGTGCGTCTCGTTCGGCGGGCGAAGGAAGCGAGCGCCCTTTGCGGCCATAATACACGAATCGCACGCCGCGCTCCAGGCCGCCCCCGGCGAGTCCGTCTCTGGCCGACTTGGTCAGCGAGTGGATGTAGAGGCTGTCCCGGCGGACGTCGACCGTGAGCGTCCCCGGCGTGAGCGTGATGCTATTCGCCAGCGTCGTGACGGATACGTCCCCCCAGACCGCTGCCCGATATCGCTGCATCCCCGGATCGATCGGGAGATCGGGGTGAAGGGTGATGTAGGCGACGCTGAGGTTCGCCTTGGCGATCTCCCAGAGCAGGTACATTCCGTAGAGAAGCAGACGTCCGAATCGGAAGAGAAGCGTCGAGATCGACTGCCGACCGGTGACGGTGATGCCGGTGAAGATCCCGGCAACGAGAGCGGCCGAAATCGCCCCCGTGATCAGGTTGTAGACGCTCGCATTGCCGGAGACCAGCAGGTAGAACACGAATGACCCGCCGTAGACGAGTCCTGCCTTCGCCATCGTCGATCGCCTGGGAAGGGGTGAGCGCTGGGTCGGCCGAGTCACCGGCGCCTCCTCGACCGCCAGCCCTTCGACGGCAAGCGCGTTCTTCAGCGGTTCGATCATCGGCGCGGAGACGCCCGGTGCGTATTCCGGATCGAGAATCAGGCGCTCGAGGTCGTGGGACTCTGCATACTGGCGCACAACCGTGGCGTAATCGTCCGGCGAGAAGAGATATCGATCGCTGCCGACGGTGTCAGTGACGATCCGTATTCGATCGGCCTCCGGAACGTCCTCGAGATCCTCCCCCGCCCAGACCTCGATGCGATCGAGGAGTTCCTGGGCGTCCTCCGGAACCGCCATGGCCCCCTCGATCGGTCGCCAGCGAATCGGATAGACGAAATGGACCGTCGTCCTCGTCCCCCGTTCCTCGGCTCTGTCCAGAGCCTCTCGAACGGCGTGGGCGACGGTGTTTCTGAACGTCTCGGATTCCCCGGCCGGAACCAGTACGTCCGTGGATGATGGTGGCATCACTCACCCCCTCCTCGCCCGCAACGACAATCGGTTCCATCGTTCGAGCATCGTCTTACCCTTCTCTTGCGAATGGGGAACAAAACCATTTCCGCTCTGCGGGCACAGTTGCCAATTTAGCTATAGAGCCCCTCAGGTGCCCCATATCACCGTTTAAACCGCGTCCGAGTGTGTTGCTGCGGCGCAATCACCCGGGAGAGGGGCGTCGAGAACCGCCACATTTTATTCGCGACCGCGGGTACACACGACATGGATCAGCTCGAACGGTCACTTCTCTCCGCGCCGATCATCGAGAAGGGGGACTACCAGTACTTCGTCCACCCGATCAGCGACGGCGTTCCGATGCTTGAACCGGGACTGCTCCGAGAGATCGTGATCAAGATCATTCGGAAGGCTCAGCTCGAGGATGTCGATAAGATCGTCACCCCCGCGGCGATGGGCATCCACATCTCGACGGCGGTCTCCCTCATGACGGACATTCCCCTCGTCGTCATCAGAAAACGGCAGTACGGTCTCGACGGCGAGGTCGCGTTGACCCAGCAGACGGGATATTCCGAGGAGGAGATGTACATCAACGATGTCGAGGAGGGCGACCGCGTCCTGGTCCTCGACGACGTGCTCTCGACCGGCGGCACACTCAGGGCGATCATCGGAGCCCTCAAGCACATCGGTGCGGATGTCGTCGATACGGTTGCCGTCATCAAGAAGGCCGGACCGAACGAACTCGACGAGACCGATCACGACGTCAAGACGTTGATCACGGTCGAGGTCGAGGAGGGCGAAGTGGTCATCGTCGAGGAAGGGCACTGAGCCGGTCGGGTCAGCGATCCTCCATTCACTGTGGTCGATCGCTGTCCGTTTTGGGCGAATGTTGGTGGTCCCGCTACCCGCGAACGAAAAATCGGGCACCTACCGGTGGACACGCCAGGTGAAGAGGCTCTCCGCGACGTAATTGATCGTCATGCCGGCCCCGATCCCGATGATATTGGCGATCGTCGGCCAGAAGTTCGTCCCCAAGATCACGAGTTCGATCCCGGTCCAGGACGTCAGCACGTAGAGCGTGAGGAAGGCCACGGCCAGTCCGCCGATCCTGACGATATGTGACTTGAGATATCTGTGGCCCATCGCCGAAAGCCCCGTCCCGCCCTCGCCCGAAAACGTCCACCGATCGTTCAGCAGGAACATGAGCGTGATCGAGGCCTCCGCCCCGACTGCCTTTGCCGGAAGCGGCGGAATCGTGATGATCCCTGTCAGCACAAACACGATGATCGTCTCGAGGGTCGCTCCGCTGATACCGACCGAGACGAACTGCCCGATCCGGGCTCCCGAGACAATGGCCCGAAGCCGGACCTGAATCCCGACAGCGAGGTCGTCGAGCCCGATCATCGCGAGCGCTCCACGAGTGGGCGATCGTCCCGCGGGAACGACGGTTCTTCGGCAGAGCCTTCACCGGCGGACTCGGTCACGTCGACTCCCGCTCGACGCAACGTTCTGGCTCGTTTGCGAGCGGAGAATAGGGCCCCCAGTAGTTCCGGAATCGCCCGCGTGGTCGTGACCGTCGATTCGGGATGGTCCACCCAGATGATCGGCACTTCCTCGATATCGAAACCGAACGCGTCGGCCATCGCGATCACCTCGACGTCCCACGCGAAACCGGGTTCGTAGAGGTGCTCGCGGATGGTCTCCCAGGTCTCCCGGGTCATGGCTTTGGCACCACACTGGTAATCCCCCAGATCGACGGCGAGGAAGCGGCGAGCGATCCAGGCGAATGCGTCCCCGAGGTGTTGTCTGAGGACGGTCTGGTGGGAGCGCACCTCGGCCTCTGCATGGCGTCGTGATCCGACCGCCACGTCGGTCCCCCCATCTCGAACGGGCTCGATGACCGACCGGATCGATTCCGCCGGGGTGCTGCCGTCCGCGTCGGCGAAGGCGAAGACATCGGTGGAGAGGGCTTCGAATCCCGCCGTCACGGCGGCTCCCTTCCCCCGTCGGGTCGTGACCGCATTGATCGTGGCCGAGGTTTCATCCAGCGCGTCGAGGGTGGCGGTCGTCGGCGAATCGAGTTCGACCCGGAGCGTCGCTGGCTCGAGTTCCCGCTCGAGCGCCTCGAGATAGTCCACGAGGACGGACACATCCGGTCGATAGGCCGGAACGACGATCCCGACGCTCCGCGTCATTTCCCGGAACTCTTCCACACATCGAGTAAAAGCATTCGATACCGAGTTCGTCGGGACAACAGTCGAGGACAATTCGCCGGACCCGTCAATCAGTGAGGTGGGGAACCCATTCGCCGATCCGGTCCACAAGGTGTATAGGGGAATCCGGAAGAAAGCACTCCTGTGGAACTCGTCCTGATCGTCCTCTGGCTCGGGCTCTTCCTGGGGCTCGGAGCACTGGCGCTCCCGTTCGCGAGCCTCCTGTTCTCGTCGGTCGCCGATCGGGGCGCGGGACTCGCGATCCCGCTCTCCTTTGCGGTCGTGGCGTTTACCGTCTACTGGCTCGGTCAGGTCAGGTTTGGGTTGGTGTCCGCAGTGGGGGCGGTTATCGCTCTGGGCGGGCTATCCGCTCTCTCGGTTCGCCGGGGTGTCTCGATCGACACTCGCCGATTTCGGAGTGCAATCGTCGTGTTCACGCTCGCGTATCTCTTCTTGATCCTCATCCGATTGTTTCGCCCGGGCGCGTTCCCCGGTGGTGGCGAGAAATTCCTCGATTTCGGCCTGCTGGCGTCACTGCTCCGAACGGATGTCCTGCCGCCGGAGGACATGTGGTTCGCCGGTAAGCCGGTGAGGTATTACTATGGCGGCCACATGCTGGCGGCGACATTCGCCACGCTCACAGACACCGCGCCCAGGTACGCGTATAACACCGCCCTGGCCGGCTACTACGCTGCGTACGTCACGGCTGCCTGGGGGCTCGCCGGAGCCCTCTCGTCGGAGCTCGATCGGCCTTACTGGCTGGGAGGTGCGCTGGGAGCGTTCTTCGTCGGACTCGCGAGCAACCTCTCGACACCGGCACGACTGCTCGTGTGGATTCTTCCACGACGGATGGGGGGATGGGTCGCCGATCTCCTTGGAATCAAGGTCGTGGGCCTCGCGACCGGCCCGATGCATTTCAATTACTGGTATGCGAGCCGGGTGATCGACGGAGACGTGGCCGGTGACTGGCAACTCATCACCGAATTTCCGTTCTTCGCATTTCTCAACGGTGACCTCCACGGACACATGATGAGTCCGGTGTTTCTCCTGCTGGGCGTGGGACTCTCCTTCGCCATCTGGAAGCGACCGGCAACCGACCGCAGCGGCCGGCTCCTCCGACTCCTGGCCATCGCTCCCCTCATCGGGTTACTGATCGTGACGAACACGTGGAGTGCCCCCGCACTCTTCGGGATGACGGCATTGGCCCTCGTATTCGCCCCTGGGGCTCCCTGGACTCTCCTCCCAAATGCGATCCGAGACCGGATCGAGGCGTCCATCGGGAACCGCCCACTTGCATCCGAAACCGCCCGCATCGCGATGGGCACGGGGCTCGCACTCGTGGTGACCGTTCTAGGGGCCCTCTCCGTGTACCCGTTTCTTCTCGGGGCCGCAAGTGGCCGATCGATTGGCCTCCTGCCGACGCCGCGAAGCGGTCTGGGTGGCCTCCTCCTCGTGTACGGAGCATTCCTCGCCATCAGTGCGGCCTATCTCGCCGGCAAATCGCGACATCGTCGGTCGTGGAAACTCGGCGTGATTGTGGCCGTTCTGCTCGTCGGGTCCACGTTCGTTCGGGCGCCGGCTGTGGGACTGTTCCTCCCGCCCCTGCTCGGTGGCTGGTACCTGCTTCGAACCCGCGAGGACGTCTCGTTCGAACTCGTCCTGCTGGTGGGTGCACTCGGCCTCTTGCTCCTCGTCGAATTCGTGTACGTCATCGAGAGGGCGGGACCGGGCCGAATGAATACCGTCTTCAAGATCTCCGCGCAGGCCTGGGCGCTCCTGTCCGTTGCTGGAGGGGTCATGGGTGCCTGGCTGGTCGGGCCGAACGGCCCAGGGCCAGCTCTCGCCGGAGCGAGACGGACCGTCGAGCAGAAACTCCCCCCCGTGGGATCTCGAGATGAGCGGGAGTCGAACGCGGATGAGGTGACTACGACGAAACGAACGCGACTCGCGACGGTGCTGTTCCTCGTCCTGATCGTCTCACTCTCGATTTACCCCGTCCTCGGAACGATCTGGGCGATCGGAAGCGGAACGACGGGCCCCACCCTCGATGCACATGCCTATATCCACGAGGAGCATCCAGAGGAGGCATCGGCGATCAGGTGGCTCGCCAACCGAAGCGGTCAGCCCAACATGGTCTCGGCCCCGGGAACGGAGATCTATCGATGGGTCAACGCTCCATCGAGCATGACGGGGATTCCGACAGTCGCCGGCTGGGTGCACGAGGTCGGCTATCGGGGGCCAGAGCCGTACTGGGACCGGGTGCGAGACGTCGAGATCATCTTCGAGACGAGTGATCCCAGATCTCGGAGACTGCTCCTCGAACGGTACAACGTGACGTACATCTACGTCGGCCCGATCGAGCGTGAGCGGTACGAACTCCCTAATATCACGACCGAATCCGGGATATCGGTCGCCTATTCGGACACCCACGTGACCATCTATCGGGTGAATCGATCCATCGGGCGAATCGATCCATCGGGTGAATTGATCCATCGGGCGAACCGGACGAATCGGATGGATCGACCCATCGAACGGATTGATTCGTGCGGGTGTGGTGATCCAATCGGGTAGGGCCCTCGAATGGAGCGATCGGTGTGGAGCGATAAAAAGCCGGACCGACCCGTCGAGAGAAGCGGCGACGAATCCGTAAAATGGAGACGCCTAAACCGCCAGATCGCCCGCTCGCTTTTTGACCTCGACGTCCTCGGCGTCCACGGTCTCCACGTCGAGGAAGTGCGGGATGTAGTTCCGTTTCTCGAAGTCATCCTGCTCGTCGGGCTGGCCGGCGATACACCACAGCTGGACCCGGTCCGGCCCGTGCCAGTCACCGTTCCGGGTGACCTGGAACAGCGTGTACTCCTCGCCGTCGACCTCGACGATGCCGTCCTTGCGCACGCCCGGGTCGCCGTGGATAATGAGCCGCTTCATACGGGCCGCTTCGACGGACCGGGGAGTAAACGTTTCGAAGCTCTCCTCGTGACGGTGAGGGCGCGGGATTCCGGGCCCGCTGGCCGGACGGCGAACCAAACGCGTTTTAACTCCCCCTCACCAACCCCACTTCAACAGGGCTGATTTCCATGGAGATGCCACGCCGGATCAATACGTACTGTCCGCACTGTGATACACACACCCAGCACGAGGTCGAGAAAGTCCGCCGCGGTCGCGAGACCGGAATGAAGTGGGCGGACCGCCAGGAGAAGCGGGGCAAGTCCACCATCGGGAACGCCGGCAAGTTCTCGAAGGTGCCCGGTGGAGACAAACCCACGAAGAAGACCGACCTCAAATACCGGTGCAGCGAGTGTGGAAAGGCCCACCTCCGGGAGGGGTGGCGGGCCGGCAAACTCGAACTCACGGAGTAAAGCATGCCAGGAAGCTTCCTCCGCGTCGAGTGTCCGGACTGTGAGAACGAACAGACCGTCTTCGAGAAGGCGTCCTCGGAGGTCACCTGTGCCGTCTGTGGCACGACGCTCGCCACGCCGACCGGTGGCATGGCGGAACTCGACGCCGAGGTACTCGAGGTCGTCGAAGAGCGATGAAGTACGAGGGCTGGCCCGACCCCGGGGAACTCGTCGTCGGCAAGGTCGAGGAGATCGAGGACTTCGGCGTCTTCGTGGACCTCGAGGAGTACGAAGGGAAACGAGGGTTGGCCCATATCAGCGAGGTCGCCTCCGGCTGGATCAAGAACATCTCCGATCACGTAAAGGAGGACCAGACCGTCGTCGCGAAGGTTCTCGACGTCGACCGCTCCTCACAGCAGATCGACCTCTCGATCAAGGACGTCAACGATCATCAGCGTTCGGAGACCATCCAGCGATGGAAAAACGAGCAAAAGGCAGATAAGTGGCTCACGCTCGCGTTCGGCGAGGACATGGCCGACGATCGGTTTCGGGAGGTGGCCGACGAACTCCTCGAGGAGTTCGGCAGCCTCTATGACGGCTTCGAACAGGCCGCGATCCACGGCCGACCGGCACTCGAGGACGTCGACCTCCCCGACGAGGATTTGACCTCGATCGTGGAGACGGCCCGCGACAACGTCTCCGTTCCCTACGTCACCGTCACCGGCTACGTCGACATCCAGTCGCCACACTCAGACGGAGTCGACGACGTACGGGAGGCCCTCAAAGCCGCGGAGGGAAACGGCGAAATTCCGGAGGAGGTGGACCTCGAGGTCACCTACGTTGGGGCACCAGAGTACAGAATCCGGATTCAGGCACCGACGTACAAGACGGCCGAATCGGAACTCGAGGCCGCCGCCCACCGCGCGATGGAGGCGATCGAGGCCGCCGGTGGCACGGGCGAATTCCACCGCGAGCGGCGGACCGACGACGAATAGGCCCGTGAAATCCGACATTCGCGTTTGTTCGGCGTGGGAATCGAATCACGAGCGACCGGTATACACGCTTGCGGATTCCTGTCCCGCGTGTGGAGAAAAGGCGGTAAACAGCGCCCCCGCGAAATTTGATCCGGGAGACCCCTATGGCGAGTACCGACGCGCTCTTAAGGAGCGTCGCCAAGCCTAGGGACATGAACGAGATCGAGGTGGAGCAGGTCGAAGACGCCGACCTCGAGGAGCCGGTTTTCGTGGAGGGGTTGCCCGGCGTGGGTCACGTCGGCAAACTCGTCGCCGAACACCTGATCGAGGAGACGGAGAGCACGCTTCTCTCCCGCGTCTACTCGGAACACTTTCCCCCGCAGGTCGGGGTCGACGAGACTGGGGCTGCGAGCCTGGCCCACGCGGAGATTTACGCCGTCCCAACTGACGGCCGGGATCTGGTGGTGCTAACCGGCGATCACCAGTCGGGAAGCAACGAGGGTCACTACCGTCTCGCCGCGACATTTCTCGACGAGGCCGAACGACTGGGTGCCGAGACGGTCTACTCGCTCGGTGGAATCCCGACCGGTGAACTGATCGAGGAGTACAGCGTGCTCGGTGCCGTCTCCAAAGACTCGCTCATCGACGACCTCGAGGCAGCGGGCGTGGAGTTCCGATCCGAGGAACCCACCGGCGGAATCGTCGGGACGAGCGGGCTCCTGTTGGGACTTGGTGCACGACGGGAACTCGATGCCGCCTGTCTGATGGGTGAAACGAGTGGTTACCTTGTGGACCCGAAAAGTGCCCGGGCCGTCCTCGACGTGCTTCAGGAGCGACTGGGATTCGATATACCGGTCGAGGCACTCGACGAACGGGCCGACGAAATGGAGGAGGTCATCAGTCGCCTCCAGGACATGGAAGAAGCCCAGAGTCCGGGGAGTGGTGAAGACCTGCGGTATATCGGGTAGGGTTGCCACGTGGTTCAATCCCGCACCGTGTAGGCCGTTCCGGCCTCTCGGAGGGGATCAGTGACCCGTCCCACTTCGTCGGCCGTCGCGACGACTGTCACGTCGACACCCCGTTCTGCAGCCCGTGCAGCGACCGATCCGACGGCGAATCGGCCGTCGGGTTCCCGTCCAATGCGATCGAGAGCGATGACCGCCTCCACGCCGGCTGCAAGCACCAGGGCGGCGTCGACACAGGCCCGTTCCAACTCCTCGCTGTCGACACTCCGGCTCCCACCGCTTCGCACCGGCGGGACCTGATAGACCGTGACCGATCCCGGGGAGAAATCGATGACACCCTCGAACCCCGAGACTCCGACCTCCTCGCCCGCCTCCGCGTCGGTCGTCGCGGTCCCCGTTGCCGGTCCTTCGTCCCCGGGGGTGGCATGGAGCATGCCATCGCGCATCTCGAGGGTGACAGGCTCACCCGCCTCGATCTCGGCGGTGGCGATGGCCGCGTCCTCCTGAACACCACCGAGCACGTCGTCTGCCACCCGCTCGGTGAACCGACGGATGTCGGTGGTGTGCCCCAGGAGCCAGTCGACCCCCTCGTTCGTCACCTGATAGCGCGAGCGACCATGCTTCACCACGAGGCCGTCCTCGACCAGTTCACGGATGTACTCCGAGACGGCCTGGCTGGTTACCCCGACGACCTCCGCGATTTCCCCCTGGCTCACCGCCGGCTGTCGATCGGCGATCTCGACCAGGATCCGGTATCGAGTCGCCTCGCGTTTGTCATCGAGAACCTCGACCATGATTTGGGGCTCGAAGGCGGCGATGAAAACTGCACCGGTCGAGATGGCACAGCACCGATCCGCTCGAGAGGGGACACCTTTTTGCCACGGACACCGAGGGTCACGTGTGGCATCGTTCGAAGACGCACACTTCGAGGATCGAGCAGTCCTGTTCCCCGGGACCGAAACGCTGATCCTCGCAGACGTCCATCTGGGGCGGGTCAGGAACTCCAGAGTCGACCACCCGATCGGCAGCCACGCTGATTTTCTCGACCGACTCGACGCGCTCATCGACGAGCACGGACCCGAGCGGGTCGTGATCGCCGGCGACCTCGTCCATGACTTCGAATCGGTCCCTCGTGCTGTCGCCGAAACCGTGACGGAACTCGTTGGGCTGGTCGAGAGATCGGGTGCAGAATTCGTCGGCGTCGCCGGAAATCACGACACGGTGCTCTCCCGGGTGACGTCGATTGAGCCCGTGACGGATTGCCGGATCGGGGAGGAGACGCTCGTCCATCACGGGCACGCCCTCCCCGAGAGCGAGGGATCGCGGTACGTGGTCGGCCACGACCACCCCGCGATCACGATCGAGGGGGCCAGGCGACCCTGTTATCTCGACTGCCCCGATCAGTACGAGGGACGACCAGTGTTGGTATTGCCGGCCTTCAGCCGCGTGGCCGTGGGGACGACCGTCAATGGCCGGTCCACCGCGGACCTGATGACGCCACTGGTGACCGATCTGGGACCGTGTCGCCCCATCGTCACGACCGACGAGAAACGGCTGGTATTCCCACCCCTCGAGGAGTTAGCGCCCCACCTCTGAGTCGAGGATGGCCCTCGAGGCGCGTCTTCCGCTCAAAAGCGCGCCGTTGATCGAGGAATCGGTCGTAATGTCCCCAGCGAGGTAGACCGACCCCTGGGGCGCTGTCACCGACGGCAGCGAGTCGTGTGTTCCAGGGGGTTGGGCATACTGGGCGAACGGAACATCGACCGTTTCGAGCAGACGGAGTCCGTCAAAGGATGCCGCTGGATACCATGACGCGATCGTTTTGCGAGTCCGCTCGGCCTGCGTTTCCGGATCCAGGTCGGGCTCACCCGGCGTACTCGCCGCGAGAAGCGCCCGCCCATCCGGTGTGAAGGAAGGCGCCACGGCCGAGAGACTCGCCACGATATTCGGAACGCTGCCCTCGGCGTTGAGATGGATTCGGGTCCGGTCCGCGATCGGGTTGTCCACGGAGACCGCGAAGTACTGCGTTCGAACCGATTTGCCGGCGGTTGGTATCGATTCGACGCCCGTGAGACGCCTGCTCGCTTCCGGCCCGGCGGCGACGATCACCGAATCGGCAGTGACGGATTCCCCGCCGAGGTCGACGGTCACCGGTCCGGTCCCGTCGATCGACTCGACGGACGTGTCCGTTTCGATCCTCGCACCGTTCCTTCGGGCGTGAGCGACCAGTTGTTCGGGAATGGCTTGCATCCCGGCCGCCGGGAGCGCCGCCGCCCCCTCCGAGAGCATTCGGAAGGTGAACCGAAAGATCCGACTCGAGGTCTTCAATGATCGATCGAGAGTGATTCCGCCATACAGCGGTCCCGCGAAGGACCCGAGGAACCGATCCGAGAACCCCTGTGCCCGCAGATACGAATCGATCGGTTCGTCCGGGCCAGAAAAAATTTCCTGCCGGGAACGACCCGTGATCGCCCGTCTGAGTGCAAGGATCCGGAATTTGTCCCTCATCGTCAGATCCCGCGAGAGCGCCGTTTCGACCGCCCGGTACGGATCGCGGAGCGGGTCCACGATGACGCTTCGATGATTCGAACGGCACACGACCGCCCCGGATGGAAACCGCTTCAATTCGAGGTCCGGGAGGGAAAGTGCACGGGTGACCTCGGGATAGGCCGTGAACAGGACCTGAAATCCCCGATCGAGGGTGAAGCCGTCGACGTTCTTCGTTCTGACCCGGCCCCCGACCGTCGGGCCCGCCTCGAATACCTGCACCGAGAGCCCCTCGTTCGCCAGTCGTCTCGCAGTCTCGAGGCCAGCGAGCCCTGCACCCACGACAGCGATCCGAGTGTCAGTCATTGATGAACGGCTCTCGGGGCGGCTGCAAAACGATGTGGGTTATCACCACTGCAGCACCAACCTTGGGTGCCTTGTTTTGCTGCCGAATGACGACAGTTTCAGACGCTCTCACGGTTATCTTCCGTCAGATTAACCGGGAAATGGACGCCGTCTGGCGATATGGCATCGCTCAGACGGCTAGCGCGAATGTGTCGAGACCTTGCCAAACTGCACGTTGACGATCCGGATGTACCCGCCGCGCCGGATGGCGCGGGCGGGTACGCCAAGTGGACACAGATCGCGTTAATTCTGTTCCGCGTCGAACTGGAGAAGAGCCTCCGGGAAACTGAAGACTACCTCAACGAGATGGCAGGTGTTCTTGCTGTATTCGACCTTGACGAGGCACCGAACTACAGCTCGTTGTGCCGGTGGGAACAAGAGTATCGGATGCGTGAACTCCGCCGCCTGCTCCGCGCTTCGGCGGAGCAGGCGGGCTGGAGTGGTGAAGCCGCAATTGACGCGAGTGGCTTCCAGCGCGATCAAACCAGCTACCACTACCGCGACCGCGCGAATTACTCGTTCCAGTCGATGAAGACGACGATCTTGATCGACGTGAACTCGCTAGCGATCAAGGACGTTCACTACACGACGCAGAAGGCGTGGGACGGCCACATCGGGATGCAGGTCTTCCGCCGGAACGCGGAAGACCTGCAGGTACTGTCTGCTGACGCGAACTACTCGTGGAGCGATCTCCGTGAGGAGTGTCGCT
>JBDGUI010000017.1:0-8256 GCA_042216015.1 Halodesulfurarchaeum sp.
CCCACGAGAACAAGAAGCTCAAGCAGTCCCCGCTGTTCGTCGCGACCGTCCAGGAACTCACCGACGACGGGGTCGTGATCAAACAGCATGGAAACAACCAGGAGGCTCTCACCGAGGTCACCGAGGAGATGCGCGAGGAACTCGAGCCGAGCGCCCGCGTCGCCGTCAACAACTCCCTCTCCATCGTGAAGCGGCTCGACGACGAGGCCGACGTGCGCGCGAAGGTGATGCAGGTCGAGGAGAGCCCGGAGGTCGGCTATGAGGACATCGGTGGGCTCACCGAGGAACTCAACGAGGTGCGCGAGACCGTCGAACTTCCGCTCCAGAACCCCGACCTCTTCGACACCGTCGGAATCGAACCCCCGAGCGGGGTGCTCCTCCACGGCCCGCCGGGAACGGGGAAGACCCTGATGGCCAAAGCCGTGGCCCGCCAGACCGACGCCTCGTTCATCAAGATGGCCGGCTCGGAACTCGTCCACAAGTTCATCGGGGAGGGAGCGAAACTCGTCCGTGACCTCTTCCAGGTCGCCCGGGATCACGAGCCTGCGGTGCTGTTCATCGACGAGATCGACGCGATCGCCTCCAAGCGGACCGACTCGAAGACCTCCGGGGACGCCGAGGTCCAGCGCACGATGATGCAACTCCTCTCAGAGATGGACGGCTTCGAGGATCGCGGGGACGTGCGGATCATCGCGGCGACGAACCGCTTCGACATGCTCGACCGGGCGATCCTCCGGCCCGGACGCTTCGACCGCCTGATCGAGGTGCCGCTCCCGGACGAGGAGGGTCGAGAGAAGATCTTCGAGATCCACACCCGGAACATGTCCGTCGAGGAGGGCCTGGATTACGAACAACTCGCCCGCGAGACGGAGGGAATGTCTGGTGCGGACATCCGAGCCATCTGCACCGAGGCCGGCATGTTCGCGATCCGTGACGACCGGGAGACGATCACGACCAAGGACTTCCGGGAGGCCCGGGAGAAACTCGAGGCCGAAGAGGAGGACGACGACGTCTCGAAGACCTTCGCCTGACCAGGTCGAGTCGCTTTTGTCACGATTTCCCGCACCGACAGCCTCAACCCATCTCGCCGAGACGAATCAGACGATGGGCCGATCCGACGACGATCGGGTCTACTACGTGATTAGCGACCTGCACATCGGCGGGGACGAACAACTCGAGCAGGTGGATTTTCTCGACGAGTTGCTCGAGTTCCTCGAACGTCTGGAGCGGACCGAGGAGAACGCCGAACTCGTGATCAACGGGGACGCCTTCGGCCTCTGGGAGCTAACCGGCCTCGAGGGCCTCGAGAAGTTCGATCACCTCGTGGGGACCTATCCCGAACTGTTCGACCAGTTGGAGACCACCGGCGAAACCATCGACATCACGCTGCTCCCCGGGAATCACGACCACGAACTCGCGGCCCACGACGAGTACGTCGATCGCTTCGAGACGTACAACGTCGACCTCGTGCAGGACCCCTCGATCGTGCGGGAAATCTGCGATCGGGCCATCTACTTCGAACACGGGAGCCAACAGGATCCGAACAACCACATCAGTGAGTGGGGAAGCCCCAATGCGACGCCGGTAGGCTATTACTTCAACACGCTGTTCACGAGCCGGGCTGGAAAGCTGTCCGATCGGGGCCGGTACAACTGGCTCAAGGACATACAGGCGGTCACGCCGACCGAGCGGATTCCGGTCTGGCTGATCTCGAAATACTTCTATCGCGAGATGAATCCGCTTCTCCGGTATGCTCTGATCCCCTTCCTGCTCCTCTTCAACATCAGTGCGGTCCTCGCCGTGCTCGCCGGACTGGACCTGCTCGATATCTGGTCGGCCCCCATCGACCTGGGGACCGCCTTTCTCGGCCAGTTCGGGACCGCCGGGACCGCCCTCTGGTTCTTCCTCGCGATCGATGTGGTGGTGGTCGGGATGCTCCTGCTCGTGGGGATCCCGCTCTACTTCCTTCGTCGGGACGTTCGCAAGACCATCAACCGGTTCGGGCTCTTCGAGACCGAGTTGACCGTCGACCCGAGCAGGCCCTACGAGGACCGGGCCCGGGAGATCTTCGCCGAGCGGCCGGAGACGGCGGTCTATTGCTACGGACACACCCATCGGGCGAAACTCGAACGCGTGGCGGACCGCGTGATCGTCAACACCGGGACGTGGCTCAAGCGACTCCACCGGCGGGACGGGATCATCGGGATTCTCCCCTCCGTATTCTACCCGTCCTATCAGCTGGGTGCCGTGCGAATCGCCAGCGATGACGGGGGAATCCAGATCGAGTTCGAGGAGATCGAGAAGCCGACACCGGGTCCCGAGGAACTCACCCTCACCGAGCGACTGCTCACGCTTGGTCGCAAACCGGATCCGAACCTTCCTGCTGGGACGGTGATCGATGCCGACCGCCCAGCTGACTGAGCGGACACGATGCTCCGTCGGCCCTACAGCCAGACGATCAGGAAGGGGATGACAAAGAGGACGACCAGTACGAGGGCCAAGATGCCGACGTACCCGATGCCCATCCCGACGATCGAGAGCCACGAGTCGTGCGTGAACTGGTCGACGGTGAGATCCATACCGGGGTTTGCAGGGGGGAGTAGTTAATTCGTACTGTTTTGCTTCCGAAGGACGTCGCCGATCCGTCGCGGCTCGCCGGTGAGATCCGGGTCCGGTTCGATGAGTTTGAGCACTTCGTGGTCGGTCACCGATTCGAAGGTCTCGCCGGTCGCCTCCTCGATGAGGGCCCGCTCCATTCGAAACTCGGTGGATTCGTAGACGACATCGACCCCGTCTTCGTCGAAGGAGAGCACGGTCATACCGATTCGTTTACCGCACGATGGCTTAAGCAACCGGGTCGAGTCGCCGCCTCGGGGCCTTTATGCCCGTGGGAATACTCGGGCAGGGTGTGCTCGCGACCGACCCGATCGACCGGCTCACGATCCCCGACGGCACGGAGGTGCAGGAACACGACCTCGTCACGGACGGGGACGTGCTCATCGGTGGGAGAAGTACCATCGAATTCGGATTGCGTGGTCGGAGTCTCGTCGCCGGCGAGCGGGTCTCCTTCGAGGGCGACATCGAGATGGAGGGGGACTGCCGACTCGACATGTGGTGCTCGGTGGACGGGAACGTCCTGGTGGGCGAGGACGCCTATCTGGGCGAGCGGGTCTCCGTGACCGGTCGTCTCGTGGTGGGCGGCGACCTCGACATCGGCGACGACGTTGACATCGAGGAGGGGTTCGAGGCCAACGGCTGGATCGTCATCCGCAATCCACTGCCCACGGTCGTCTTCTTCATGATCTATCTCACCCACCTCCTCCGACTCGGGGAGGCCGAGGAGGCCGAGTCGCTCATCGAGGAGTTGCGGGCCGATCCGGATCTCGATCCCGTTCGAATCCCGCACAACGCGACCGTCGACGATGACGTCTGGCGGGTCTCGACACCCGCCGAAGTGGGTGATGACTGTCGATTGCACGGGAACATTCGGGCCGAGGAGATCGTCGTGGGCGAGGACAATGACGTCTTCGGGAGCCTCCGTGCGCGTGGGGACATTTCGGTTGGGTCGGGAACCACCGTCCATGGCGACGTGACGACCCGAAACGGCGACGTCACCGTCGAAACCGGGGCGAACGTTCTCGGGGACGTTTCCGGTGCCGACGTCACGCTCAGCCGGGACGCCGACGTCGAGGGAACGATCCGGGCCACCGGCGCGATGCAACTCGACGGAGCGACCACGAGGGAACCTGAATGACGGGCTGTGGCCGGACCGAAAGGTAATTTCGAGCCCTCCCGGTACCGGACAGTATGCTCTCGCTGGCCCTTGCCGGGAAACCCAACGCCGGCAAGTCCACGTTCTACACCGCAGCCACCATGGCCGAGGTCGACGTGGCCAATTACCCCTTTACCACGATCGACGCGAACCGCGGCATCTCCCACGTTCGGACCGAGTGTCCCTGCCTCGATCTCGAGGAGCGATGTGGAAATGAGACCTGCCACGACGGGAAGCGATACGTCCCAATTGAACTCCTCGACGTGGCCGGGCTCGTCCCGGGCGCCCACGAGGGACGGGGGCTCGGCAACCAGTTCCTCGACGAGTTGACCCACGCCGACGCCATCCTCAACGTCGTCGATGCCTCCGGCGGAACGAACGCCGAGGGCGAACCGGTCGAGGTCGGGAGCCACGACCCCCTCGAGGACGTGAACTTCGTCGAGCGGGAGATGGACCTGTGGCTTGCCTCCATCGTCGATCGGAACTGGGAGTCGATCGAGCGACAGGCCCGCTCACCCGGATTTGACATCGACGAGGCCCTGACCGAAATGCTCACGGGCTTTGGCGCGACGACGGCCGACGTCACAGCTAGCCTTCGAACCCTCGACTACCCGGAAGATCCGGCCAAGTGGGATGACGAACAGCGAGAGGCCCTGGCCGTCGAAATCCGGGCCCGGACAAAGCCAATCGTCGTCATCGCGAACAAGATCGACGTGGCCCCGGCAGCGAACGTCGAGGCGCTCCTGAACCTGGACCGGCCGGTCGTGCCCGCGACGGCGGCGGGCGAACTCGCGCTCCGTCGAGGGGTCGAACGGGGGACGATCGAATACGACCCGGGAGACGAATCCTTCGCTGTCACCGAATCACTCGAGGACGGAATCGCATCCACGCTGGAGAGCCTCGAAGAGACGATGGAGGACTGGGACGGCACGGGCGTCCAGACCGCCTTGAACACGGCCGTCTACGGCTTGCTCGACCATCTGACCGTCTTTCCAGTCCAGGATGCCACCCACTGGACCGATGCGCACGGGAACGTCCTCCCCGACGCGTTCCTCGTTCCCGGGGGATCCACACCGCGCGATCTCGCCTACGCGGTGCACTCCGACATCGGCGATGGCTACCTCCACGCGGTGGACGCCCGCTCGAACCGGGAGGTCGGCGAGGAATACGAACTCCAGGAGGGCGACGTCATCAAGATCGTGAGCACGGCGACCTGACCGGACGAGACAGCAGCATTAAGCGACCAGCACGAAAACCCACCGACGGATCTGTATGCACTGGCGACGTCGCCTCGAAGCACTGACCGGGACGCGGGCCGTGGGACCGGTCGGATTGGTCGTGACGGGCTGGCTCCTCTGGCTGTTCATCGGCGCGTGGGCGATCACCCCCGCAAGCGTGCTCCCGCTCACGATGGACGCCTTTGGCATCCAGGAGACCGCCGCAGCCTGGCTCATCACGGCACCACAGATCGCTGCCGTGGTGGCGGGTATTCCGGTCGGCATGGCACTCGATCGGGTCGACAACGGCCTCGCAGTCCAGCTCTCGGTGGTCCTGTTGCTCGTCGTTGGCGTCGCCAATTCGACGTTCGCCGCGAGAGGGGCCTATCTCGCGCTGCTTTCAACCCGGGTTCTCGGCGGTTTCGGGCTGGTGACGATCTGGATCGCGCAGACGGCCATGATCACGAGGGCCGTTCCGTCAACGCGGGAAGCCACGGCTGTCGGCGCGTTCGTAACCGGCTATCCCGCTGGCTACGCGCTCGGTCAGTTTACGGGTCCACTCGTGGCTTCAGCACTCGACTGGACCGCCACCTTCGCCATCTATGCGATCGTTGGATCCGGCTTCGGGGTCGCATTCTGGCTCATCGATCGTCGTATCGAGTCGACCTCGACCCGGGATGCGGGGGCGACTCGAACCGAGTTGAGACGAGCCCTCGCGAATCGCGGGGTCTGGGGTGTCGCATTGATCTCGTTTCTCTCGTACATGATTTACATGATCTACAACAGCTGGATGCCGACCTATCTCACCTCGACCTACGAGATCGACCTCGCCCTCGGAGGATTGCTGACGGCCCTGTTCCCGGCGATCGGCGTCCTCGCCCGGCCGGGAGGCGGAATGCTCTCCGAACGGGGCTTTGGCGGCCGCTCGCTCCCGGTGATCGGCATCTCACTCGTCGGATCGGGGCTCGTCGCGGCCGCTCTCGGCCTCGGCGAGGGACTCATGCTGATGGCCGGGGGACTCGTACTGGCCGGGTTTGTGATCCAACTGCAGTTCGGATTACTCTACACCCTCGTGCAGCGCTACGTGCCACGAAACGTCGGTGGGACGGCGGTTTCGGTGGTGAGTGCCGTGGGCTGGCTGGGAACCTTCATGGGCCCACCCATCGTTGGATGGGTGATCGAGGCGACCGGAAGCTACGCGTCGATGTTTGCGGCGGCGGTCGTCCTTGCGGTCGTGGGGGTGGGAACGATTCGTGTGCTCGCCGAGCCGGCGGTCAGGTGAGACCGATCAGTCGACAGCTCTCGTCGCCTCACGCATGATCTCGAGTGCGTCGTGGATCGTCTCCAGATCCGCCGCATAGGAGATCCTGGCGTATCCGGCACCCGCCTCGCCGAAGGCGTCCCCGGGAACGACCACGACGCCCCGGTCGAGGACCTCCTCGACCCAGCCCTCGGGAACCTTCGGCATCGCGTAGAACGCACCCCGTGGCTCGGGGACCGAGAGCCCCATGTCCCTGAGCCCATCGAGGAGGACGTCCCGTCGGGTCCGGAAGGCCTCGACCATCTCTTCGACCTGGTCCTGCGGACCTCGAAGTGCGGCTTCAGCCGCGTGTTGGGCGGGTGCACTCGCACAGGCCTGGATGTACTGATGCACCCGGAGCATTCGCTCGATCCGCCGCTCGCTCCCGGCGACCCACCCGAGCCGCCAGCCCGTCATCGAGTAGGCCTTCGAGGCGGCGTTGACGAGGACCACGTTGTCCGATTCGGCGAACTCCATCGGGGAACGATGGGTGCCCTCGAAGACGATGTGTTCGTAGACCTCATCGGAAATCAGGAGGACGTCGTGTTCGTCCGCAATTCGGGCGAACTCCCGCATATCCTCGACCGGCTGGACGGCACCCGTCGGGTTCGCCGGACTGTTGACGATGATCGCGTCGGTTCCCTCGGTGATTCGCTCCTCGACGGCGGCCGGCGGGAGCGTGAGATCCTCCCGCAACGGGACCGGAACCGGCGTTCCACCGGCTAGCTTCGTCAGTGCCGAGTAAGAGACGAATCCCGGATCTGGATGGAGGACCTCCCCACCCGGATCGAGGTGGGCCTCGAGTGCGAGATGGAGCGCCTCGCTTCCCCCGGCCGTGGCGATGATCTGCTCACTCCCGAGTTCGAGGCCGTTGTCGCGGGCGTGTTTCTCACGGATCGCCTCGCGGAGCGACTCGGTGCCGAAATTCGAGGTGTACGCGTCCGCCTCGCCGGCTCGAATCGCGTCGACGGCGGCCTCCCGCACGTGTTCCGGCGTCGGGAAGTCCGGCTGGCCAAGTCCGAGGTTGATCGCGTCGCTCCCGGCCGCCTCGAAGACCTCCCGGATGCCGCTGATCGAGATCGACTCGACGCGGGCTGCAAACTCCACCATGACTCTCCTGGCGGCGAGTCGCCTGTTAAATCTACGGAAATTGCGATCGCGTCACTGCCCGGGTTACTGATACATCCGGAGCGGTTGGGCCTGTGAGCTCTCCTCCTCGCCGGCCTGTTGCATCCGCTTTGCGAGTTTCTCCTTCTGGGACCGGATCTCCTCTGCCCGTTCGACGAGGTCGTCGGTCGAAACCGAGATGTCGGCGATCGGTTCGATCGCGTTCGCGATGAGTTGTCGGGCGGCGGCGGGATCGGGGAACTGTGGATCACTCTCGACGATCAGGCCACACGAGTCGAGTGAACAGTGACTCGCCCGATTGACCAGCGCACCGGTCGGCCCGCCGATGACGCCGCGTTCGGTCGGGGCCTCGATGTCGTGGGCGTCGAGTTCGCTGGCGCTCTCTCCCGTGGCGACCCCGTACACGGTGGGGGACACGTCCGGTTCCGGCTCCTCGAGCGGAAGCCCACTCAGGAACAGCGGGAGCGCGTCCACCGATTCGAGCCAGTCCACGAGGATCTCGGCAAAGCCGGGGGCGGCCTGCCTCGAGACGGGGACGTCACTCTGGAGGGCCAGAAGGTCCGATTCGGTGTCAGCGTAGATCCTGACCGGGGTTTCGACCTCGCGACCGTGTTCGCCGTAGACGGCGATTTTCGGCAGTCCCTCACAGTCGACGTACCCGATAGCGTCCATGTCGAGTTCGTCGATCACGTGGTCCGTCGCGATCTTGCCGACGAGTCCCACGCCGGGAAGCCCCTCGATCATGACGGGTCGGTCAAGCTCGACGTCCCGGGTCGTAACAACGGATCCCATACCCCTGCTTGGAGGGCGATGCGGTTCAACTTTGGCCCGGGACCCCT
>JBDGUI010000017.1:8356-27101 GCA_042216015.1 Halodesulfurarchaeum sp.
ATCGGACCCGGCCCAGACAAAAGATCGGGCCCGGCCCAGACAGGAGAGCCACTCCGTAACACCTTAGCGCGCACCAGGCGAAACAGAACCGAATGGAATCCCTCCGGCGGTACGAGTCCATCATCCCGGAGTTCGACGCGTTCCTCGCCTCCCTCAAACGACCACTCCCGACGACGGTGCGGGTGAACACGATCCGTGCCGATCCCGACCGTGTGATCACAGCCCTCGAGGAGGCCGGCATCCGCGGCACCCGACGACCGGTCCACGAGACCGTCCTCGAACTTGGAACTGACAAGCCGGGGAACACGTGGCCCCACGTCCACGGCTGGATCCACGGCCAGGAGGCGGTCTCGGCGATTCCCCCGCTCGTCCTGGACCCCGAGCCAGGGGAGACGGTCTGGGCGGCCGCCGCCGCGCCGGGCGGCAAGGCCACCCAGCTCGCCGCACAGATGGACGATCGGGGGCTGGTCATCGCGAACGACGACAATCTCGGCCGGATCTCCGCGATGCGGTCGAACGCCGACCGGCTCGGGGTCACCTCGATGGCGGTCACCAACCAGGACGCCCGGAATTACTCCTTCGAGCCACTCGGGATCGATTCGGTCGATCGGGCGCTGGTCGACGCTCCCTGCACGTGTGAGGGAACGCTCAGAAAGAATCCGGACGCCCTCGCTAACGCCGGACCGGGAGCGAGCCGGGATCTCTCGACGGTCCAGCGGGACATTCTCGTGCGGGCGATCAGGGCAACCCGTCCCGGCGGCACTGTGGTCTACTCGACGTGCACCTTCGCCCCCGAGGAGAACGAGGGGGTCGTCGCGGCAGCAGTCTCGGAGACCGACGCGACAATCGTGGACTTCGAGAGTCCGCTTCCGGCCGAACCGGGGATCGAATCGTGGAACGGAACGGACTTCGACCCCACGGTGTCGAGAACGAAGCGATACTACCCCCACCGGACCGACGCCGGTGGGTTTTACGTCGCCAAGCTGGCGGTGGCCCGATGACGACGGATCCCGCGGCCGAAAACAGGAGCGACGCGTTCGAGCGCCTCCCCGCGACGGCGGCCACTCGAACGGTGAGAAACCGACCGACCCGCGCGGCCGTCATCGACTACTGGGTCGACCGGTTCGGCGTTCCCGAGGGCACGTTCGACGGGGTCACGTTCTTCGAGAAGGGAGCGGGACGCATCTGGGCGCTCAGTCACGAGCTATCCGGGCCGGTCGCCATCGAAGCGCTCGGCCTCCCCATCTTGCGAACCCGCCAGGAGTTCTGGAAGCCCACCACCGACGGAGCCCGACGGTTCGGAGCGGAGGCGAGTGACTGCGTCATCCATCTCGACCGGACAGAGGCGAAGCGATTCCTCGCTGGCGAGGAACAGGAACTCACGTGGGACGGCGATTGGGGCTACCTGATCGCGACACACGACATCGCGGGTGGTCCCGAGCCGATCGGAGTCGGTCTGTTCACCTACGGCACGCTCCAGTCGATGATTCCGAAGGGTCGTCGCCGGGAGTTTCGATGAGGAAACCTATTTCGGCGACGTGGCCGAATGAGCCGACGATGCATCGACGAAGCGTTTTGCGCGCTGCGGGGACGGTCGCTCTCGGGCTGACCGCGGGCTGTCTCGCGGATTCGGACCCCGACTTTCAGCTTCGGGTCGTCGATCGGCACTTCGGCCCCGGGCCGACTGGCAACCTGACCGTAACCGTGACCGTCTCGAACCCGGGCAACACGCGCCAGTCCGGAATGGTCTACGTGAGGAGCGAGGTAAACGAGCGCTCGCTGGTCAGGGTGAGAAACGTCACGCTCGAACCTCACGAGACGGTCGAGATCGGACTCACGTACGACGTCGACTACGGGAACGTCACTTCGTTCACCGTGGACGCGAGCGTGGAACCGGCAGGAGAGAACACACCCGGCGAGTAGCCGGTCTCCCCGTCCGATCTCCACAACCCAAATTCTATACGCTTAAACGGCGCCAGTGGTTTCTCTCCCCCATGAGCGATACGGAGGAGTCAACCGGAGAGCCGCCGGACACGGACGAATCCGAGGAGACGAGCCTGCTCGCGGAACTCGCCGCTCTCGATGAGGAGCTGGCCGCTGCCGTCGGCGACCGGTTCGATCGACTCGAGGAGGTGGAAGCGGAGCTCGAAGCCCTCGAGGACGAACTCGAAGCCGTCGAGGAGCGACTCGAACACACGCGAGCGGATTTCAGGAATTACAAGGAGCGAGCAAAGCGCAGACAGGACGAAATTCGAGAGCGGGCCACCGAGGATCTGATCGAGCGACTGCTCGAGGTGCGGGACAACCTCGGTCGCGCGCTCACGGAGGAATCCGACGACGTCGACTCGCTGCGGGAGGGGGTCGAACTCACCAGGAAGCAGTTCGACCACGTCTTCGAGGAGGAGGGCGTCGAGCGGATCGATCCCGAACCGGGGACGGAGGTCGACGCGAACCGTCACGAGGTGATGATGCGTGTCGAGAGTGAACAGCCGGGAGACACCATCGATTCGGTGTATCGGCCGGGATACGAGATGGCCGGCAAGATTCTCCGCCCCGCTCAGGTGACAGTCGCCGAGGAGCCCCCCGCCGAATCGACCGGTTCGGAAACGGATTCCATGGATTCGGGGAGCGAGAACGGAGAAACTGAGGACCCGCCCGTCTCGAATGTGGCGGATAACGGGTCGGAGGCCGAGCGGGAAGCGGAGCGATAATCCGAGACCGGCAGGTGGTGTTATTGCGGTCCGCTTATATCCTGTGGCCGGGTGATATTCCCGTTTTCAAAAATCACACGATAGCGACGGGGTCCTGTGTTTCGGGGACGATTCGCACTAGCAAGGCTTAAAGGGCAAAGAGGGTATACAATCACCCAAGATGGCCACTGAGAAAATTCTCGGAATCGACCTCGGGACCACGAACAGCGCCTTTGCAATCATGGAGGGCGGCGACCCGGAAATCATCGTCAACGGCGAAGGCGACCGAACCACCCCCTCGGTCGTCGCGTTCGACGATGGGGAGAAACTCGTCGGCAAGGCAGCGAAAAACCAGGCCGTCCAGAACCCCGAGAACACGGTCCAGTCCATCAAGCGCCACATGGGCGAGGACTACACCGTGGAACTCGAAGGCGAGGAGTACACCCCTGAGCAAATCTCCGCGATGATCCTGCAAAAGATCAAGCGCGACGCCGAGGAGTACCTCGATCAGGACGTCGAGAAGGCGGTCATCACCGTCCCGGCGTACTTCAACGACAAACAGCGACAGGCGACCAAGGACGCCGGCGAAATCGCCGGGCTCGAAGTCGAACGGATCGTCAACGAGCCGACGGCGGCCAGCATGGCCTATGGCCTCGACGACGAATCCGATCAGACGGTCCTCGTCTTCGACCTCGGGGGAGGCACGTTCGACGTCTCGATTCTCGAACTTGGCGGCGGGATCTACGAGGTCGTGGCCACCAACGGCGACAATACCCTCGGCGGTGACGACTGGGACGAGGCCATCATCGACTGGCTGGCGAACAACTTCGAGAACGAACACGGGATCGACCTCAGGGAGGACCGACAGGCCCTCCAGCGGCTGAAGGACGCCGCCGAGGAGGCAAAGATCGAACTCACCTCCCGGAAGGAGACGACGATCAACCTCCCCTTCATCACGGCCACCGACGACGGACCGATCCACCTCGAAGAGGATCTCACGCGAGCGAAGTTCGAATCCCTCACGCAGGATCTCCTCGAACGGACCGTCGATCCGACCGACCAGGCCCTCGAGGATGCCGGCCTCTCGAAGAGCGACATCGATGAGGTGATTCTCGTCGGCGGTTCGACCCGAATGCCGCAGGTCCAGGAGAAAGTTCAAGAACTCACCGGACAGGAGCCAAAGAAGAACGTCAACCCGGACGAGGCCGTCGCACTCGGCGCGGCGATCCAGGGTGGCGTTCTCGCCGGTGAGGTCGAGGACATCGTGCTTCTGGATGTCACGCCGCTCTCACTCGGGGTGGAGGTCAAAGGTGGGCTGTTCGAACGGCTCATCGAGAAGAACACCACCATACCCACGGAGGAGTCGAAGATCTTCACGACCGCCGCGCCCAACCAGACCTCGGTCCAGATCCGGGTCTTCCAGGGCGAGCGCGAGATCGCCGAGGAGAACGAACTGCTCGGCGAGTTCATGTTGACCGGCATCCCACCGGCTCCGGCCGGAACTCCGCAGATCGAGGTCACCTTCTCGATCGACTCCAACGGGATCGTCAACGTCTCCGCCGAGGACCAGGGCTCGGGCGAGAAGGAGGAGATCACCATCGAGGGGGGCGTTGGCCTCTCCGACGAGGAGATCGAGGAGATGAAAGAGGAGGCCGAAGCCCACGCCGAGGAGGACCGGAAGCGGCGCGAACGCATCGAGGCCCGGAACGAGGCCGAGAGTGCAGTGCGGCGAGCGGAAACCCTGCTCGAGGAGAACGAGGAGATGATAGACGAGGACCTCGAGTCGGACATCCAGGTCGAGATCGAGACGGTCGAGGAGGTACTCGAGGACGATGACGCGACCGTCGAGGAACTCCGCGAGGCGACCGAGGGGCTCACGGACGCGCTTCAGGAGATCGGCAAGCAAGCCTACCAGCAGGCCGAGGGGGCTGCAGGCGCCGCCGGTGCGGCTGGCGCCGGTCCCGGACCGGCCGGGGCCGCCGGAGGTGGCGGCGCTCCCGGCGGCGACGCGGGCGAGGAGTACGTCGACGCCGACTTCGAAGACGTCGACGACGAAGACGACTCGTAGGGACGATCGGCGAGAATCCACGGCTATTGCACTGATGCAACAAGAACAAGTGCGTGACTGCGCTACCCGGATTCGAGCAGATGAGTGAGGATTTCTATTCGTTGCTCGGCGTGTCTCGCGACGCGAGCGAGGAGGAGATCAAGCGAGCCTACCGCCAGAAGGCCGCGAAGAGTCACCCGGACGTCAGCGACGACGAGAACGCAGAGGAACACTTCAAGAAGCTCCAGAAGGCAAAGGAAGTCCTCACCGACGAGGAGAAGCGCCGAATGTACGACCAGCTCGGCCACGAACGGTTCATGCAGGCCGACAAACAGGGGGCCACCGACACCGGGGGTCGTGGTGGAGCCCGGGCTGGGCAGCGACGCGCTGGTGGAGACCCATTCGGGGGGATGGGAGACATCGGAGACATTTTCGACCAGTTCTTTGGCGGGGGCGGTCGTGGCCAAACACGGTCGCGGCAGCGGCCGTCGAGCGGAAGGGACCTGCGCACATCATTGCGAATCGACCTCGAGGAGGCGGCAAAGGGGGCCAAAAAGCAGGTGACGGTCACTCGACCGGAAACCTGTTCGGTCTGTGACGGGAGCGGACACCCGGCCGGAGCAGAGGCCCGGCCCTGCCCCGAATGCAACGGACGCGGGGAGGTTCGGGAAGTTCGTCGGACCGCACTTGGCCGAATCCAGCAGACCCGCACCTGTCCCCGATGTGAGGGGAGCGGAGAGATCTACGAGGAGGTGTGTTCGAACTGTGGCGGAGACGGGACGGACAGACAGCGGGCGACGCTCTCTGTCGACATTCCAGCAGGCATTCGTGACGGCCAGACCCTCCGGATGGACGGCGAGGGCGCGCCAGGGGATCGCGGCGCCCCGAAGGGCGATCTGCTCATCGAGGTTACCGTCGAGGACCATCCCGACTTCGAACGCGACGGCGACGATCTGCACACACAGATTCCCATCTCCTTCCCGCAGGCAGTCTTCGGTGATACGATCACGGTCGAAACGTTCGATGGAACACTCGAGGTCGACATCCCGCAGGGAACCCAAAGTGGCGAGACCCTTCGCCTGCGCGATGAGGGAATCCCGCACCTCAGAGGACGGGGGCGGGGGGATCTGTACGTCCACCTCCAGGTCGTGACTCCGGAAGACCTCACCGAGGAGCAAAAGTCGGCCCTCGAGGAATTTGCGGAGGCTGGCGGGGAAGAGGTCGACGTGAACGACGGGTTCTTCGACCGGATCAAACAATCGCTGTAGGACCTGGCCCACAAACCATATTGCTCGTGGGGTCGATTCACAGTGCATGTACGTTCGGGACGCGAAAAACCGCGAGGAAGTGTGGCTCCTCGACCGCCTCGAGGAATTCGGCTTCGAGGACGCCGCGTTCCGGTCCCGAGACTACGTTCTTGCCATCGAGGAACCCACGGGCGAGAAGATGGGATTCGGCCGACTGCGCGTCCACCGAACCGAAGAGGGCGAGGTCTGTGAGGTGACGAATCTGGGCGTCTTGAGGGACTTCCGGGGAAACGGCGTGGGCGCCCACATCCTCGAGCGCCTCATCGAGACCGCCCGGGAGGAGGGTTTCGAGACGGTATACGCACTCTCCCCGGCCCCCTCCTATCTCGAGCAGTTCGGATTCGAGCCCGTTGATTCGGAGACGCTTCCGGCAGCGCTCGAGAACCGTCAGGAAGCGATCCGGGAGACACATCCGGACGCGGCACCGGCGGTGATCGACGTCGAGGACTTTCACGTCCCCCGGCGACTCAGACGGCGATTCGGCAGCGACGATGACGAGTCGACCGACTCGAAGGAACGGCCGGAGGACTTCGGTATCGATCCGGAGACGGCGACGTACAAGTACGACGTCTCGGATTGAGATGTGGCAAGCGACGAACGTCACCCCCTCCAGAAAGGGGCGAGTGGGACCAGTCCCGCGAGTTTTTTAGGAACCGGCCGCGGAGAAAGGGATACAAATGCCCACGGAGTCCTACGACGTTGTCGTGGTCGGTGGGGGAACTGCTGGTTCCTTCGCCGCTGCGACGATTGCGGATGCGGATCTCGAGGTCGTCCTCCTCGAGCGCAAACCCGAATCCGAGGCCGGCCACATCGCCTGTGGCGACGCGATCAAGGGCAAGTCCACCTTCCCTGACGTCATCGATCGCGAGTACCTCAAAGAGGAGGCGTTCACGAACGAGAACATCCAGTACGCCCGTTTCGAGAACCCCCAGACCGGAGAAACACTCCAAATCCCGTTCGAGGAGGCCGGGGCGGTCGTCGATCGACGGCGATACGGGGAGGTTCTCCTCGAGGAAGCCGAGCGACTCGGGGTCGACATCAGGTACGGACACGTCGTCCAGGACGTGATACAGGAAGACGGGCAGGTCGTCGGTGTCAGGAGTAAAAAGAACGGCACCACGAAAACGTTCGAGGGATCGATCACGATCGACGCCGCCGGGGCGATGTCGATCCTCCAGGACGAGGTGGACTTCACCGAGAGCACCTTCGACACCAACGTCCACTACCAGCAGTACTGTTCGGCCTACCGCGAGATAATCGATGTCGAGGAGCCGGTCGAGTACGACGATTCCATCGTCTTCATGCCGACCGCAGAACTCGGTTACCTCTGGTACTTCCCTCGCACCGAAACGACGATCAACGCCGGCCTCGGCTTCCAGATGAACAAGCCGCCGATGAAACTCGTCGATCACCTCAAATCTGACGTCAGAACCCGCGAAGAGTTCGAAAACGCCGAAGTCGTCGACAAGCTTGGGGCCGCCCTGCCGACCCGCCGACCGTACGATTCCGCAGTCGCACCTGGCTACGCCGCGGTCGGAGACGCAGCGGCCCACGTCAATCCGGCCACCGGCGGTGGCATTCCCGGGGCAGCGAAGGCCGGCCACTGGGCCGCAACGGTCGCGATCGAGGCCATCGAGGAGGGTCGCGTCAGCGAGGAGGCCCTCTGGGACTACAACCGGAGAGTCATGACCGACTTCGGAAAACGGTTTGCGGCGATCGACCTCTATAACGTCTGGGCTGGCACGCACTCCGTGGACGAGTTGACCGGTATCGTGACCGCACTGCCCGGACAGGCACTGATCGACGCCCTCGGAAAGGGAGCGGCCGGCATGTCACTCGGGTTGAAACTGGACACGCTTTACCGGACGTTTGGCCACTGGAGCACGCTCTTTGGGCTCTATCGGGTCCACCAGCAGGCCCAGGACCTCAAAGACATCTACGAAGCGTACCCGGAGAGCCCGGACGGATTCGCGGCCTGGAAGGAACGACGGGACGAGATTTACGATCGCGTCTACGAGATCACCGGGGCCGACCCGAAGTACTGACCTCGTTTTCCGTGGTCACAACCGTTTTTCCGCTAGCGAATCGAACACTCAAATATGCCTACTGAGGCGCCAACGACGACTGGCGGCATGCCACGATTGGGTATCGGCACGTGGGAAAACACCGATCCGGACGCCTGTGAAAACGCGGTCAAAACGGCCCTCGAGATGGGCTATCGGCACGTCGACACCGCCCAGGCCTACGGCAACGAGGCGGACGTCGGTCGCGGGATCGCCGCCGCGGACGTCGATCGAGACGACGTGTTCCTGGCGACGAAGGTCTGGATCGACAGTCTCGCCCCGGAAGATGTCCACCGGACGACTCGAGAGAGTCTCGACAAACTCGGCGTCGATGCTGTCGACCTCCTCTACGTTCACTGGCCCGCGGACACCTACGATCCCGAGGAGACCCTCTCCGCCTTCGTGGAACTCCGGGAGGAGGGTCTGACCGAACACATCGGCGTGAGCAACTTCGAGCCGAGACACCTCGAAACCGCCCAGGAGGCTCTCGGCGAGGACCCCTTCGCGAATCAGGTCGAAATGCATCCACTTTTGCCCCGGCGGGATCTCCGCGAAGCGATGGCCGATATGGACACAGAGATCGTCGCCTACTCCCCGCTGGCTCGAGGTCAGGTCTTCGACGTCCCCGAGATCTCGGCCGTGGCCGACAGACATGGCGTGAGCGAAGCACAGGTCAGTCTTGCCTGGCTGGCCGAGAAGGGAGTGACCGCGATTCCCAAGGCAACCTCGAGAGCGCACATCGCCGACAACTGGCGGAGTCTCGACCTCGAACTCGCAGAGGACGTCGAGAAAATCGATGGGATCTCACGACGTGAGCGCCAGGTCGATCCCGGGTTTGCGCCCTGGAACTGAAAAACGGTTCTTCCCCGAGCGAATCCGCCCGACGTTACATGTAGCCGAGATCGCGCAATCGCTCCATCAGATCCTCCTTGTCCTGGGCACGACCAGCTCGCTCGGTCGTGCCCTCGAGATCCTGTAGCCACGCCGGGACCTGATCGGATTTTTCCGTGCTAACCTGACTTCCGAGCGAACGGAATCCCTCGAAGTACTTCGGTGAAACCGGGATGTCCTCCCGTTCGACACCCTCCGGAAGGTCGTCGAACGCCTGTGGAACGTACCCCTCGTTGGGATAGCCTGAAACGGTCTCGGGGACGACGTAGTTCCAGAAGGCCTCCCACACGTCGCCTTCGTCGAACTGCAGGATCGGTTGGACGCGGTCGTGGGGTGGATAGATGTCGGGATCGTGACGTGGGCTGAAAAAGGTCTCATCTGCACGGGCCTCCTGTTCGTCCCAGCGGACCCCGGAGATGACACCGTCGATTTCGTGTTCCTCGAGCGCGTCGTTGAGGGCGACGGTCTTCAAGAGGTGGTTGCCAACGTACGTGTCGAGCAGGAAGGGGAAGGTGTCCTCGTCGTACTCGAGAATATGTCGGACGTGATGGCGATTGTGCTCTGAAAGTTCGCCGATCGAGATGTCGTCACCGGGTTCCAGATCGCGGTCTCTGACCACCTCGCCGACATCCTCGTTCCGGGCCCAGATGACCTCGAGGTCCCACGTTTCCGCCCAGTGCTCGACGAAATCCAGCAACTCGTCGAAGTGCTGGTAGTGATCGATGAAGACGGCCGGAGGCATGTCATAGCCCAGCTCGGTTGCCACCTCGCGAACGAGATAGAGCGTCAGCGTCGAGTCCTTGCCCCCCGTCCACATCACAGCGGGGTTCTCGTACGTCTCCAGCCCCTCGCGGACGACCTCGATTCCCTTCTCGATTTTCGCCTCGATGTCGGGATAACTCGCGGCGCTTTCCCCCTCGCCTGCGGTGTAATCGACGTCCACGTAGTCCGGAAATCCGTCGCGCATCGGCGGCGACTTGGCAGTCAGGAGGGATAAACGAACGGATTCGTCACGCGTCGGGGGTGGGCGCAGCCTTCTGGAGGGCCGTCTCGGCGATGTTTCCACCGTAGTCGGCGCTCCGTGAGAGGGAGTCCACGATCAATCCGAGATGTCGCGCCCGAGTTGGATCGAGTTCGCGGAGTTGATCGTCAATCACGCGAGCCTGATCGTCGATGTCGCTGACACCGGCCCTCGCCTCGTTCGCGAGCCGGGTGGCAACCGTCGGGTCCGTCTCGAAGAGTGCCTCGAACGCAGTTTCGATGATCTCGGTCGCGGCCTCGCACAGTGTTTCGAGCGAGTCGACGACTGAATCAGGGACGGTGGCATCGAGTTCGTGGGTCAACTGGCTGATCTTCGCCGCGTGGTCGGCGATTCGCTCGAGTTGCCGAGCGCTCGAGTGATAGTCGAAGCAGTTCTCCCGGGAGAGCCCAATTTCTCGGGCCATCTGTGGGGAGCGAAGCGTGCCTCGAAAAATGCGGGAAACGACGTACCAGAGTCGATCGACGTCATCATCCCGGGTGATGACGTCCGTCGCGAGTTCCATGTCGTGATTTTTCAGCGCCTCAACGCTGTCCTCGAGCATCGAACGGGCAATCAGGTGCATTCGTTCTACCGCGCTATGCACCGAGAGTTCAGCGGAGTCGAGCAGATCCTGGATCAAGACGCTATCGACCGTTTCCTCGAGTACCTCCAGGCCAACGAGACTCTGGGTCGCCTCCCGAATGACCCGTCGCTGTGCGGGCGAGATCTGGCCCGCTGAGAGTTCGATCTCATCGAATCCGCTCACGTACATCGTCATGACGCCTCGCATCAACGCATCGCCCTCCCGGTCGGAGATGTCGAGGTGCCCCCGGGTCGTCTCGTTCGAGGAGGCTGGAGTCAAGAGCAGCGAATCGTTGTCCGGGTGAAACACGATCTCATCGCCCGCATTGATGTCATTATCCCTGGCCCACTCCTTGGGAATCGAGACGGTGAACGTCGAACCCCCCGTAAGCTGGACCTTCCGTTGCTCCATACATGAGATGAATCCTTACTTCCCGTAAATGAATCGATATCTATATAGACGGAACAGAAATCACGAGGTCGTCGCTGTCGTCGGAGAGTACAGCCCAATTTCGGTCGAATTTGTCTTCCCTTCATCCATCATATGGCCACTTCCTATATATTTGGGTTCGAGTCCCAATAGTGGCGTTCCATCCATTCTCCAGGTCGGGTGCCCTCCATTCAATCGAAAATGGCCATCTAATCGAAAACTAACGGATGGACCCCCACCCCACCTCTTCGTCCACCACTCTGTGGAGCAATCATCGAAAAACCAAGAGGGTCCCGTCAGGTGATCGGTCGAAGCGAACCATCCAGCATTTGTATCGCAACATATGATATATATCTCATCTATTGAGCAAACAAGGCGAATAAATCAATTCACAGGTACTAGCCGACACCCCTATTGGTTACTTCATGAACCGATCGAATTCAGGGTCACCCATCACCCCCTCCATGAAGAGAATGTATCCACCCATCTGTGGAGTAGCACTGTCTCTTCCCGTTTTGCCATGATACGGACAACGGATGAACCGAACCAACAGACCGAATGACGAAACCGAGACAACCACACAAGAAAGAATCACACGATCGGTACGAGAATAGTCTGAAGAATGCAGGAATAGTCTGAAGAACTGCCAACTCGGCCACTCGCCTTTACTCACATACACACTCATTCACTCACACCCACTCACATACCTTTGTGATCCTCCATCAATCTCGGGACCAGCTCCAACCAATATTGATCCAGCAAAAGAATCGATGGCACTCCTTCGAAATTCTGGGACTCAACCCACCCGAACCATTCAGTGATATTGAGATAGTATAACATGCGAGCCGATGACCTTCTGACGATTATTATATTTAGATAGCTACAATATACATGTAATTTAGTACCTCAAATATTCAAATAATAAGGCAAAAAGCCGATGATAGGGACCTCAATTTTCTAAATAAGATAGTTTATTTCTATAGCTGCAACTTTTAAGGCGGTCGTCCACGAATCCCTCGGTATGACCGAGATGGACGAAGCTCACGAACGCGTCGCGATAACCACCTACGTGCCATCCTTTCAGAAGGCCGAGTGGGAAAGCCACGCCGAGGCCCTCGACATGAGTCAATCCGAATTCATCAGAACAATGGTCCAGGCCGGCCGGAGAGGGTTCGGCGATTCCACACCCGAGGAACCCGACTCTCGAAGGGCAAACCCTGGGGGTGACGTCCGGCAAACGGTGTTGCAGCGACTCGAATCACAGGGAGAACTGTCCTGGGAGGAGCTCTACGACGAAATTGCAACTGACCTCGAAACTCGGGTCGAGGAGGCAATTATCGAACTCCAGGAGGAGGGGTTGATCACGCACAAACCCCGTAATGGAACCTACGCCATCGAAGACCAATGACGAACACGGCAGAGCCAATCGAGTATTTTCTCGAGGACATGACCCATCACGGTCGCTCCGAGCGGACGATAGACGCCTACGACCGCGTCTTACATCAGTTCGAGGCCTCACTCGACGAGCAAACGACGTTGCACTCCGTCACCCACCGGGATTGTCTCGCCTGGATTTCGACGATTCGAGACGAGAAGGCCGAAAGCACAGTTGCGAGTTATGCTGCATACCTCCATCGATTCTACGCATACATGAACGAGGTGGGGACTTTCGATCGGAATCCCATGACGCTCGTCATGGAAGAACTCGACGAACAGATCACAACGGATCCGAGTCGACGGGACATCTCCGTGCCGGAAATGCGAGAGTTCGTCGGGTCAGTGACTCACCCGTTGGCCAAAGCAGTCATCGTAACCCTGCTTAAGACGGGAATTCGGGCTGGAGAGGCCTGTAACCTTGATTTGCGGGACATAAACGTCTCGGATCCGCCGATCCCGACTGGCCCGATTCGACCCCAGATCAAGGGACGCGAAAACACGATCTACGTGTCGAACGAACCGAGCCGGGGGAAAACGTTCAACGGTGAAACACGAGCGATGTCGAACAAACGAAAGCGAGAGACGGTCATTCCCGTGGACAACGAACTCCGATCCGTCCTCATTCGCTGGATCACCATTCGACCCGATACGCCGTCACCGGCGGAACCGCTTTTCACGAACACGACACGCAACTGGGGTACTCGGTTGACGGGAAACGACGTTCACCATCTGGTCACGACCCATACCAGCGATTGGGGTTGGTACGAATCCGGAGCGGGGGCTGGAGAGAACGTGACACCGCACTATTTCCGACACTTCTTCACCACGCACCTCCGTGACCGAACCGGCGATCGAGGAATCGTAAAGTACCTCCGAGGGGACGTCGCGACTGACGTGATCGACACCTATACCCACAATTGGGGTGACCGCGTCCGAGCGGTCTACGAATCGAATATCTACTCGTTGCTCGACGAATGAACGACATATAAACCATATTTCGCTATATCAAATCGGGGGGTCGGGATTGATGTGTTTTTGATCGAAATGAGCCATTCAATGCACAGAGGTGTGCCAAAATAGCCGTGGCAAAATCTGAGGAGCGACACCGACCCGGTTGGGTTTAAGCCAGTTGGCCAGCAAGGAGCAATCGGATGCCAGGTGCGAACGGGTTGTTCGACCCGGAACGGGTCGCCGTCGTCGGCGGGACCGACCGGGTCGGATCCATCGGACGGGCGATCATGGAGAACCTCGAATCATTCGAGGGGGAGGTCGTTCCAGTCAATCCGAAACGGGAGACCGTCCTGGGAAAGGAGGCCGTAACTGACGTCTCCGAACTGACCGGAGCATTCGATCTCGGCATCGTGGTCGTCCCGCCGGAAATAGCAGTCGAGGCGACGAGGCAGCTCGGTGATCGGGGGATCGAGAACGTCGTCGTGATTACGGCCGGGTTCGGGGAAGCCGGAAGCGAAGGAGCAACCCGAGAGCGGGAGTTGACCGAGATTGCAGCAGCGTACGGAATGAACCTCGTCGGGCCGAATAGCCTCGGGTTGATGAGCACGTCCAATCGATTGAATGCCACCTTCGGGCCGGCCGATCCACTGCCGGGAGGCCTGTCCTTCATGAGTCAATCCGGCGCGTTCATCACCGCCGTCGTGGACTGGGCAATCGAAGAAGGAATCGGATTCAAGGATGTCGTCTCCCTGGGAAACAAGGCCGTCCTCGATGAAACTGATTTCATCGACTTCTGGAGCGACGATCCTGAGACGTCGGTCATTCTCGGCTACCTCGAGGGAATCACCGACGGTCGTGAGTTCATCGATACGGCTCGGGAGGTGACGAGGGAAACACCGATCGTCCTCGTGAAATCCGGGAGAACAGAAGCCGGTGCACAGGCGGCCTCGTCCCATACTGGCACGATTGCGGGAAGCGAACGGGCATACGAGGCGGGCCTGGATCAGGCCGGCGTCCTCCGGGCTGAAAACGTCCAGACCCTCTTCGATTACGCACAGATCCTCGACGGACAGCCGATCCCCACAGCGGACGGAATTGCCGTCATTTCGAACGCGGGGGGGCCAGGAGTCATGGCAACGGACGCGATCGGCGAGTCCGACTTCGAGATGGCCTCCTTCGAGACCGAGACCATGGAGGCACTCTCTGAAAACCTCCCGGATGGGGCGAACATCTACAATCCCGTCGACGTGATCGGAGACGCGGACAACGATCGGTTCGAACGCGCAATCGACATCGTCCTCGGGGACGAGAACGTCGGGGCGGCCATCGTCATCGCCTCACCGATCGCCGTCCTCGATTACGACGTATTGGCGGAGGACATCACGAAATTACAGGACAAGTACGAGACGCCCGTCGCCACGGCCCTCATGGGAGGAGCACGGACCGAGAATCCAGCAAAAACGCTTCGGGAACACGGAATACCCAATTACTTCGATCCGGCCCGGGCCGTGAGCAGCCTCGATGCGTTACTCACCCATCGCGACATCACCCGACTCGAGTACGAGGCGCCGACACACTATGACGTCGACCGGGAGGCCGTTTCGGAAATCCTCGAATCCGCCGCGAAACGATCGAATCGGATCGGCGTGGAGGCGATGGGAATACTCGACGCGTACGGAATCGAGACGCCTCCCGGAACAATCGTGGAGACGCCCGAGGCGGCCAAGGAGGTTGCAGGCAAAATCGATGGCGACGTCGTGATGAAAATCGTCAGTCCGGACATCCTCCACAAATCCGATATCGGAGGGGTCAAGGTCGGCGTAAGCGACGAGAAGGTACCAGATGCATTCGAGGACCTTCTGACCCGCGCACGAAATTATCAACCTGACGCCGACATTCTCGGCGTGCAGGTCCAGGAGATGGTCGACGTCGAAACCGGCACGGAGACGATTCTCGGAATGAACCGGGATCCACAGTTCGGGCCGCTGCTCCTGTTCGGTCTCGGCGGGATATTCGTCGAGGTGCTCGAAGATACCACCGTTCGCGTTGCGCCAGTGAGTGAACGAGAAGCCAGAACGATGATCGGAGAGATTGATTCCGCCCCATTGCTGCGGGGAGCACGGGGCCGGGAACCGGTCGACGAGGACGCCCTTGTCGAAAGCGTACAGCGACTCTCCCAACTGGTCACCGACTTCCCGGCGATTCTCGAGCTTGACATCAACCCACTCGTCGTAAGCCCGGATGGCGTACGGGCCGTGGACACGCGACTCACCGTCGACCCAGACAAACTATGAAGACCCTACTGCTCACATCGAGCCAGAACAGCACGGGAAAGACCGCCGTCGGCTTGGCTCTCGGTCGACTCGCACAGGAACGGGGCCAATCGGTCGGGTACATGAAACCGAAGGGCACACGCCTACAGTCAAACGTGGGCAAGACCCTGGACACAGATCCCATGCTCGCCCGGGAGGTGCTCGGATTCGAGGCCGAAATGCACGAGATGGAACCGATCGTCTATTCGACGACCTTCGTCGAAGGTGCCATCCGTGGACGCGAAGACGTTTCGGAACTCCACGATCGAATCGACGATGCCTTCGAAACCCTCACTGAGGATCGGGACCTCATGGTCGTGGAGGGCGGGGATCACGTCTCGACCGGCAGCATCGTCGACCTCGCTGACGACGACCTTGCCTTCGGATTCGACGCGGATGTGCTTCTGCTCGAGCGGCTCGAGTCCGTCAACGACATCGATCGACTGCTCGGTGTGGCCGAGCAACTCGAGGACTGCATCGCCGGGATCGTCTTCAACGGCGTGACCGACGCCATGTTCGATCTCGTCGAATCGGACATCGTTCCATTCCTCGAGGCACGGGACATCCCCGTGCTCGGCGTCATCCCCCACAATCGGGAACTGGCAGGCGTGACCGTGGCCGATCTCTCGGACGAACTCGGGGGAAGCGTCCTCACCGGAACGGATGAGGAGGTGTTCATCGAACGGGTTCTCGTGGGTGCAATGGGGGGAGAAGCGGCCCTGTCGCACTTCCGACGAACCAAGGACGCCGCTGTCGTCACTGGCGGCGACCGGGCGGATATCCAGCGTGCCGCACTCGAAGCACCTGGAGTCAACGCGTTGATTCTAACCGGGGGATTCGAGCCACCGGGAGCGGTACTCGGAACCGCAAGCGAGCGAAACGTCCCGGTGCTGTCCGTCCAGACGGACACGCTCGCGACAGTCGAACGTGCCGAACAGCTCATTCGCGGGGGACGGGTCCGAGATGCACGAACCATCGAAACCATGCGCGAATTGCTGCACGACCACGTCGATATCGAGCCGCTGCTTTCCTGACCGGCGATCCGTCGGTTAAACAGTTAAGGGGGTCCGGTCACTCCCCTTGGGTATGGACGTGGAACCGCAGGAAATCACGAGCATCGTGGGGCGGGAGGTCTACTCGAACAACGGCGTCTTCGTGGGGGAAGTCGAAGATCTCAGACTGGACCTCGATACCGAAGTGGTGAACGGGCTTGCGGTCTCGACGCTCAATCCAACCCTCTTCGGCAACACGGAGACCGGTTCGAAGGGCGTCATCATTCCCTATAGATGGGTCCGCTCGGTCGGGGACGTCATCCTCATCAGCGACGTGATCGAGCGGCTCCGAGACGAGGACGCGGAGGACGAAGCGCTGGCCTGACTAGCTCCCGTTCGAACTGTTCTCCTGTTCGACGCCCATCGCCTCGAAGAGCGTCCGGGTCACGGCCTCGCCGGTGAGGGAGAGGAGTGTCTCACGGTTCTCCTGGGTCGTCTCGATCCCGGTGAAAATCCCGAGTGAAACCTCCGCACTCGCCTGCGTGGAGTGACCCGCTGCCTCCCCGATATCGGCGAATTCCTCCTGGAGAACCGATCCGATGTTGAGTCGGATATCCTTCGAACGAGCCGCCAGGTAGATGGTATCATCGATGATCCCGAAGACGGCAGTCGTGGTGACTCCCTCGAGATTGAGGAGCTGTTGGGCCGCCTGTGCCAGGGCGTCCCGGGAGTTGATGAACCCCGCATTTGACACGAGATGACTCCCCTGGACTTCCCGGTTCGCGATTGCCTCCGCGAGCACGTCGAGTGTCTCCGGACTCATGTTCGGTGACTCGACCTGCTCGAGCGTGTCGTGATTCGCAAACGGGTAGAGATAGGCCGCCGCAGTGAGGTCCGCGGGTGTTGTGTCCCGACGGAAATCGTAGGTCTCTGCCCGGATGCCATAGAGCAGGGCCGTCGCGACGGTTTCGCTGACGGTCATGTCGAATTCCTGCAGGTACTTGGTCAAGATCGTCGAGGTGGCACTGACGTTGGGACGGACGTCCGTGAAGTCCGCGTCGACCTCTCCCTCGGCCTCGAAGTGGTCGATGTAGATGTCGATGGTGGCGTCGATGGAGACCGTCCCGGCCTTTGCCTGATCGACCATCGCAAACGTGTCGTACTCCTCGATGTCGACGGCGTCGTGATGTGTCAGCTCGATGTCTAAGAGATTGACGAAGGCGCGGTTCTCCTGGTGGCCGATGTCACCGAAGTAGAGAATGTCGGCCTCGACGTCGAGGTGTTCGGCGATCGCCTCGAGGGCGGCGGCACTCGCGATCGAGTCGGGGTCAGGATTGTCGTGGGTGAGAATTGCGACCTTCCCCTTCGCCCCAGTCAACACGTCGGCCAGATTCCGCGCTTTATACTCGAGTTCGCCCGATTCGAGCGCCCGGAGGGCCGCATCGGAGATGACCGAGGAGGGGTTGATGACCACGTCCGCCCCCAGTTCCGAGAGTTCGTCGCTCGTGACCGGATCGCTCGCGCGTGCGACGATAAATTGTTCCTCGTGCCGGGTGCGAATGTGTTCGACGGCGGATTTGTTGGCCTCGATATCCGATGCCAGGATCAGTGCGACGTCATAGCCCTCGACCTCCTCCCCGATCTCCGGATTACTGATATCGGCCTGACGGGCGTCGAGGTCCTGATCTCGGAGGGCCTCGACACGCGATTGGTCCTTGTCGAGAATGAGTACCTCCTTCCCCCGTTCGACCAGTTCCTCGGCCACCGAATGGCCGACGCTCCCACACCCGAGAATGACATACGAAGACATCGAGGAGATTGTGCCGCGTGTACTCATCGAATCAGTATTCCGGGCCATCGAACTTAACCCCCACGACGCTTCACGGCCGTCGACGGCTTCGAGTCAGAACGTATTTGTCGGGGGACGTTCCAAGGGTTGGTGAGGGCCGGTAGCTCAGTCCGGCAGAGCGTCTGACTCTTAATCAGACGGTCGCGTGTTCAAATCGCGCCCGGCCCGCTTTT
>JBDGUI010000001.1:0-10999 GCA_042216015.1 Halodesulfurarchaeum sp.
AACCGGCGGTTTCCTTTACTTTTAGGACATCCTAAAGCCGTTTCCTTTACTTTTAGGACATCCTAAAGCCAAATGCAGCGATCCGACAATGACCCAAACAATACAGGCACGTTTGCCAGGGGCGATCTTTCCCTGGATCTGAACGGCACGTGGGCGGCGTACTGGCTATTCCTGCTTCGAGTGATCACCGGCTACTGGATCCTCCATGCCGGCCTGACGAAGGTCTGGGAGACCTATGTCCTGGGATCCCCCTTCAGTGCGGGCTGGTTCCTCAAGTACGCCTCCCAGGGGACCATCCTCGAGGGGTTCATGGCACTGTTCAACAACTCGGCCGGAATCGCCTTCACGAACTTCATGATCCCGTGGGCGGAATTCCTCATCGGCCTCGGCATCCTCCTCGGGGCGTTCACCAGACTCGCCGCGTTCTTCGGCGGCTTCCTGATGATCTTCTTCTACTTCGTGAACGCGGCCTGGAGCCACGGCATGGTAAGTAGCGACCTCATGGGGCTGGTCCTCTTCGTCACGGTCGGCGTCTTCGGCGCCGGTCGGATCTGGGGCGTCGATCAGTACCTCGAACAGATGGACTGGGCAAAGAACCCGGTTGCAAAGGCCCTACTTGGATAACGGAGGACGAACAATGACACAGGAACACCTCACGGCTGTCGAACGGACTGGAATGATCGTGATCGGCGGGCTCTTCGTGATTGCCCTGCCGATCATGGGGATACTCAACGTGATCGGAGGATCGATGAGCGCGATGATCGCCTACACGAAGGGCGACACCTCCGGCCACGCACTGACGCAGGCCGCGGTTCCGGAGGGAGCGAAAATCACGGCGGCACCGCTCGTCGGTCCGAACACTCGAGCCTGGTTGATTCTCCTCGCACTGCTCGTTCTCGGCGCGGTTGCGGTCTACCGGCTGGGGACGTTCGGCGAGGCGGCCTGATCGGATATCGAGACGGTTGACCGGAACGGACGGCGATGTTTTCGCGGTTTTCGGCGAATGGGTTTCGAGGACGAGTTCGTGGGATTGCGGGTGTCAAAAGAGGGGGCGGGGGGACGAAAGATTTTGAACCGAGCGGGGTTCGCTCAGCTACGCTTCACTCGCCCTCTGCGCTCAAATCCCTCCTCCCCGTTCAGACGATGACGGCGCGGTGCCCGAGCACACGCGCCTGGTGTGTGAGAAGCGGTGAGGAGGGGATTTGAACCAGAGCAAGACATTCCTGCTCGGGCCTTCAGCCCAGCGCGGGCTGTGTCTTGCAGGATTCATATCCCTCTCACGTTTTCCTCGCAGGCCGCTCGGAAAACGGTGAGGAGGGGATTTGAACCCCTGAGGCTACAATAGCCACCTGCTCTCAAGGCAGGCGCGTTGGGCCGCTTCGCTACCTCACCACGACCGATACATTCGGGCGGACGGGTTAAGAACTGTCGGTCCCTCCCGCGTCCCGGCTCGTGAATTCGCCGGCAACCATCGCGATCTCGCGCTCCTGGATCGTCTCCCACGTGTGCTCGGGCACGGGTTTCCCGGCCAGCGTCTCGGCGTTGAGCCGCGAGAGGACGCTTGCGAGGTCCGCCGGCTCCCACAACAGCTCTCGGGATCGCTGAAAGTCGACCTCGAGTCCCGCCTCGACTGCCCGTCTGGTGATCCCCTCGACCGGCCGCGTCTCGAAGACGCTCTCGAAGTCGATCAAATCCGAAAAGCCAACGAAATAGACGTCACCGCGGCTCGCCGGGCCGATCACCACGTCGGCCCGGCGGAGTTTCAGTGCGGCCTCGTCGATCACCGACCGAGCGAGGCGCGGAACACACGGCCTGAGCACCGCTGCGGACTGGAGGTCCTCGTCCCGGACCAGGTGGGTAATGGCGTTGCCCGCCTTGGCCGAGAAGTCGCTTCCGACCTGCGGCTCGAAGCGCACCTCCTCGAACCGGTCCGGCTCCATTGCCCGCGCGGCGATCTGCCGGAGTTCGGCCTCCGGGTCGACGTCCGTGACGTCCTCGGGAAGGTCGTCCTGGGTCGGGTAATTCACCAGGATGTCGATGGTGCTCCGCTCGAGAGTCACCATGGTGTCCGCGAGAAGGGCCCGATAGAGGGCCAGCCCGTCACCCGGTGTCAGGGCGGTCTTCTCGACGAGACTTCTGCATGCGACTCCCTCGATTGGCGGATCGGGAAGCAGGACGACGGTCGTCATCGGTCACACCCTCGGGACGCCAGCTCACGGGGCATGACAATTCCTCGAGGGCCGGTTCCCAAAAACTGCTCGCATGTGGTTCGATCGAGGCATGATTCCACGTTCGGGACTCGGCCTCCTCCCGTTACTGCGGGGAACTCGGATGATAGTCGGTGTCGTATTCTCCCGGCTCTCCGTCCACCCGATCCGGGTTGATCCGTCCCGAGAGCAGCATGAAATCCGCGATCGTGATCGCGGCGATCGCCTCGACGACCGGCACCGCCCGCGGCGGGAGCACCGGGTCGTGTCGGCCGGTGACTTGCACGGTCTTCTCCTCGTCTGTCTCCCAGTCCACGGTCGTCTGCTCGCTGGGGATCGACGTGGGGGCGTGGAGGGTCACCTCCCCGTAGATCGGTTCGCCGGTGGTGATCCCGCCCTGTACGCCGCCGTGATCGTTTTCGGCAGGCGTGGGATCCCCGTCCTCGTCGAATTCCCACTCGTCGTTTCGGTCGAGCCCCGACACCGCAGCCGCCTCTCGGCCCAGGCCGATCTCGAAGGCGGTCGTCGCCGGTACTGCCAGCATGGCCTGTCCCAGTCGGGCCTCCACGGCGTCGAAGCGCGGGGCTCCCAGACCCCGGGGGACCCCCTGGATCTCGAATTCCACGGCCCCGCCGATAGAATTGCCCCGCCGCTGGTATTCCTCGGCAACCTCCTGCATCGCTTCGGCCGTTTCGGGGTGGGCACACCGCACGTCCGTGTCCTCGGTGCGTTCGCCCATCTCCTCGAACGTGACCGGCGGGGATTCGACCTCGCCGATCTGGCTGACGTGGGCCCGGACCTCGATTCCCGCCGTCGCGAGGAGCTGCTTGGCGATCGCGCCGGCGGCGACCCAGTTTGCCGTTTCCCTGGCCGAGGACCGTCCCCCCCCGCCCCAGTTGCGGGTGCCGAACTTCGCCGAGTACGTGAAATCGCCGTGACTCGGTCGCGGAGCGGTGATGTACGGCTCGTACTTCCCGGAGCGGGCGTCCCTGTTCTGGATCGTGAGCCCGATCGGCGTGCCCGTCGTGTACCCGTCCTGTATCCCGCTCTGGATCTCGACGTGATCGGGTTCGTCTCTGCTCGTCGTGATCTGGGACTGGCCGGGCTTGCGCCGATCGAGTTCGCGCTGGATGGCCTCTCGGTCGAGTTCGAGCCCGGCCGGACAGCCCGAGACGACCACACCCATCGACGGTCCGTGACTCTCCCCGTAGGTCGCGATCTGGAGGAGTCTTCCGAAGCGATTGCCGTTCATACAACTCCCGTCGGGACCCCCCTCATTGAGCCTTTGGAATGAGTCAGTCGAGCGAGACCGTCGCCCCGAGCTCCAACAGCGTCTCGAAGAAGCCGGGGAAGGAGACGTCGACGTCCTCGGCGTCGCTCACGGTCGTCTCCCCCCTCGCGACCAGTCCCGCAACCGCGAGTGACATAACGATGCGGTGGTCACCCCTCCCCTCGAGGGATGCCCCCTCGAGTTCGGTGTCGCCCCCCTCGATCGTCAGTCGGTCCCGCTCTTCGGTGAGGGTTGCGCCCATCGACTCGAGGGACTCGGCCATGGCACTTACCCGGTCGGTCTCCTTGTACCGGACGTGCTCGCAGTTCTCGATCGTCATCGTCCCGTCGGCGACGGCCCCGAGAACTGCCACCGTTGGGAGGAGATCGGGGGTGTCGCCCACGTCTATGGTCACGCCCGAAAGTGATCCTCCCGCGACCGTCACTCTCCCAGCCTCCTGCTCCCACTCGATGTCCGCACCCATCCGGTCCAGGATCGGGATGATCGCGCTGTCTCCCTGCGGACCAGGATAGAGTCCCTCGACGGTGACCGGCCCCTCTGTGACCGCCCCGGCGGCGAGGAGGTACGACGCGGCGGAGAAATCTCCGGGGACGATGTACCCGTCTGCTGGAGCCCGGTACTGCTGGCCACCTGGCACTCTGAAGCCGGAATCGGTTCGCTCGACCTCCACCTCGAAGTCCCCGAGGAGTTCGACGGTGATCTCCACGTACGGTCCGGACTTCAACGGCGAGGTGAGATCGATATCGATTCCCTCGGGCGTTCGCGCCCCGGCCATCAATAGGGAGGAGATGAACTGCGAGGAGACGTCACCGGGGATCTCGACCCCTCCGCCGCCCCGCCATCCCTCGACCACGAGCGGCGCCTGATCGTTCTCGCGGGTGCTCCTCGCACGCCCCCCGAGCTGCTCGATCGCCGATAGCATCGGTCCCTGGGGGCGGGAGCGGAGCGACCCGTCTCCCGTGAGGACCGTCGTTCCGTCGACCAATCCCGCCACGCCCATGGCGAGTCGAATTGTCGTGCCGCTGTTCGCACAGTCGACGACGTCGGCCGGGACCGTCGGCCGGTCGCCGAACCCATTCACCGTGAGTGTCCCCGCACCTCGATCGACTGTCGCGCCGAAGGCCTCCACGGCTCGCATGCTGGCTCGCGTGTCCGCGCTCACCAGTGGCCGCCTGATGAGACCCCCATCCCCGTACGCACTGGCAAAAATCGCGCGGTGGGTGTAGCTCTTCGATGGGGGCGCGACGACCGTTCCGGAGACGGTCGAGCGGGATACCGTCGCGTGCATACTGGACCCTCGGGGTCCCGTCACATCACGGTTCCGAAGCCGACAGTAACGCGGACCAACACATCACGGTTCAGGAGCCGACAGTAACGCGGACCAACACATCACGGTTCAGGAGCCGACAGGAACCCCGTCCAACCCAGCCATTCGGAGCCGACAGGGATTTGGGAGCCGCCCGAGACTGGGCCACCATGGCAAGGGACCTCTCTCGAATGGAGACACTGCTCGAGGAGGGGGATTTCGATGGCTATCTCCTCCACGCGGATTCGACCAACGCGAACCAGTACTACCTCTCCGGGTTCGACGCTCCCGATCCCTTCCTGACGCTCTTCACACCCGGGCAAACCGTGATTCTCACCACCGCACTCGAGTTCGGGCGGGCCCAGTCAGAAAGCCGAGCGGATGTCGTCAGAAAACTCGCCGAGTACGGCTACCGCGAGAAGGCAGCAGAACACGGTCGGGACACGGCAAAAGGGTTGGTCTATGCCGAGTTTCTCGCCGAATTCGGGGTGGAATCGGTCACGACGGATCGCCGCTTTCCCCTTTTCTCCGCCGACTCGCTTCGGGAACAGGGAATCGCGGTGACCGCAGATCGCGAGGACACACTCGAGACGATCCGGGCAACGAAGACAGCGACTGAAATCGATCACATCCGCGAGGCACAGGCGGCAAACGAGTCGGCAATGGCCGCGGCGGCGGAGATGCTCGCTGAGGCCACTGTGGGGGATGGAGGGACCCTCCATCTCGACGGGGAGGTTCTTTCGAGCGAGCGGGTCCGGACGAAGATCGAGCGTACGCTCCTCGATCTGGGCTTTGCCCTCGACGAGACGATCGTCGCGAGCGGCCCGGCCGGGGCAAAACCACACGACCGGGGGTCCGGCCCGATTTCCGCCAGCGAACCGGTCATCGTCGACATATTTCCCCGGTCGAAGACGACGAAGTATCACGCAGACATGACTCGTACCTTCGTTCGGGGGGAGCCCGATTCACGAATCCGGGAGTTCCACGACCTGACCCGAGAGGCGAAGGCCGCCGCGATGGAGGCTGTCGAACCGGGTGTGACGGGAGCGTTCGTACACGATGCGGTCTGTGACGTCTTTGAGGACGCCGGATACGCGACGCTCCGCTCGGACGAATCGACCGACACGGGATTCATCCACGGCACTGGTCACGGCGTCGGGCTCGAGGTGCACGAACATCCCCAGGTGAGCCCGGACGGCGGCGAACTCGAGCCCGGACACGTCATCACGATCGAACCCGGGCTCTACGATCCGGAGGTCGGGGGCGTTCGAATCGAGGATCTCATTGTCGTCACCGAGGACGGGCACGAGAACCTCACGGAGTACCCGGAAACGCTCGAACTCTAGCGCGTCCGCGGTCGATTCCGTCGAGACCTGCACCGGGGCCGGTGATGGCCCGGATGGCTCCCGGGTGACCCAGTGCGAATCCTTTTGTCCGGGCGCAGGCAAATTGGGACAAATGGACGTCTTGATCGTGGGGTCCGGCGCGGTGGGCCGGTGGTTCGGGTCGCTCTGGGACGGGCCGGTCGCCTTCGCCGACGCCGATCGGGCGGTTGCCGAACGGGCAGCCGGGAACGTGACGAACGCGGGGATCACGGCTCTCGATGGCGATGACTCCCACGACGTGGTCGCCGTGGCGGTTCCGATGCGGGTCGCCGAAAGGGTCATCGCCGATCAGGCCGATCGAGCCGAGCGAGCGATCGTCGACTTCACGGGGTCGATGAGGGAGCCACTCGAGGCGATGGAAGAGGTGGCACCGGATCTCGAACGGGTGAGCTTCCACCCGCTCTTCGCGCCCGAGCACGCCCCGGGTCGGGTTGCGAAGTCGGTCGGGAGACCGGGCCCGACCGTCGACGCCATCACCGGGATGCTCGTGGCCGCCGGAAACGACCTCGTTCCCGTCGAAGCCGCCGTCCACGACGACGCGATGGAAACCGTTCAGGGCCGAGTTCACGCGGCCGTTCTCGCGTTCGGGCTCGCGGCCGATCCGGTCCCCGAGGGGCTCGAAACGCCGGTTTACGAGGAGATGGAGGCACTCAGGGAGCGGGTCACGTCTGGATCGCCCAGCGTCTACGCCGACATCCAGGACCGATTCGACGGAGCTGTGGCGCTCAACCGGGCGCTCGATCGACTCCTCGAGGCCGACCGAGGCGAATTCGCGTCCCTCTACGACGATGCCGGTTGACCGAGCCGCGATCCGGGACGCGGCGAAGTACCTCCGGCAGGTCCGCCCCATAGATCCCGTCGAGATCAGCGAGTACGTCCCCGACCAGCCCGACCCCCGGGTCGTCCGGCAGGTTCTTCGCGAACAGTCGATGGAACTCGGCCTCGCCGAGGGGCCGGATGGAGCGTTTCGCCCGGCCGCCACGGGCCCGTTTCGTCGCCAGGCGGACACCGTCGAGAAACTTCCCGACCAATACGAGGATCGCCTCATTGACCTGCTTCGGGAGGAGTACGGCCCGAACTGGTACCGGGGAGAGACTGGCGCCGAAATCCGCGAACGAATCGACCGCCTGAAGGCCGATTACTTCGACGGCCGGCCGGTAACATACGACCGGGACGTCGCGCTCGCCTACGCGATCTATCACCTCGGGGGATACTACGCGAGCACCCGGTACGTGCTTGGGACACTCTCCAGTGACGGCCTCCTTCCGAGTCGGGCCCGGGTCCTCGACGTCGGGGCTGGGGTCGGGGGTCCGGCCCTGGCTTTCGCGGATTTCTTCTCCGTCGACCGCGATCCGAACGAACTTCCGATTCTCGACTACCACGCGGTCGAGCCGTCGGCCGGAGCCGACGTGCTTTACGAACTCCTCGGGGACGGCCCGCAAAACGTCTCGACGACGATCCATCGCGACACCGCAGAGGCGTTCGACCCGGCCGGGACCTTCGACCTCGTCCTCTTCAACAACGTCCTCTCCGAACTCGAGCGGCCCGTCGAGACGGCAGCCCGATATCTCGATTTCCTCGAGGAGTCGGGCTCGCTCGTCCTGACGGCCCCGGCCGATCGGAACACGAGCATCCAGCTTCGAACCGTCGAGCGCGAACTCGAGGATCGCGGTGCGACGGTCTATGGCCCCACGGTCCGCCTCTGGCCGGGCAACCGACCCACTGATACGTGCTGGTCGTTCGACCGACGACCCGACATCGAGGTGCCTACCTTTCAGTCGGCGCTGGCAACGGAAGCTGATCGTCCGGCGTCGGTCACGAATACCGCCATCAAATACTCCCACGCCATACTTCGAACGGACGGGCGACGCCGCTACGATCTGGCACTGGATCGTTCGAACGTGGCGATGATGGCTGAAATGGAAACTCACGTCGGCAGTCGAATCGATCTGGTGGCCGCGAAACTCTCCCGGGACCTCTCGGAGGCCGGCCACCCGCTCTTCAGGGTGAGCGACGGCAGCGAATCCGTCGGCCACTTCGCGGTGCTGGTCAACGAGACCGAATTGAACCGTGACCTGTTGGACGCCGACTACGGCGATTTGCTCCAGTTTACCGGGGGCCTGGCCCTTTACAACGACGATCAGGACGCGTACAACATCGTCGTCGACGAGGAGACGATCGTGGACGTGGCCTGATCGTGTCGCCGACAGCGGTGCGCTTTTGCGGTGGCCACTCCTCGGCTCTCCTATGTCCGGGTCCCCCGACATCCTCGTGACGAACGACGACGGCATCGAGAGCCCCGGGATTCGCGCCCTCGCCGGGGAACTGTCGACAGTCGGGGACGTGACGGTCGTCGCGCCGGCTGACAACCAGAGTGCCGTCGGTCGAGCCAGCTCGCGCGAGGTTAGCGTTCGGGAGACGGACCTGGGCTACGCCATCGAGGGGACGCCGGTCGATTGTGTCGTCGCCGGAATCGGTTCGTTGGCGCCCTATCCCGATGTTGTTGTCGCCGGGATCAACAAGGGCGCGAACCTCGGCATGTACGTCCTCGGTCGCTCCGGGACGGTGAGTGCCGCCGTCGAGGCCGCCTTCTTCGACGTTCCGGCCATCGCCACGTCCCTGTACCTGCCCGACGAGAAGTGGAAACGAACGCTAAAACGGGCCGATTACGAGCACGCCGCCCGAGCGACCCGCCACGTCGTCGAACGCTCGCTCGAAAGTGATGTCTTCGAGGACGCGGATTACCTCAACCTCAACGCCCCGGATCCAGACATCGAACCGGAGGGGATGCGGGTTACCCGTCCGTCACGTGCGTACGACATGACCGCCGAGCGTGACGGGAAGCGGGTAGTGCTCAAGGATCGGATGTGGCAGCGGATGGAAACCGGGAGTCTGTCGGATGACCCGGATACCGACCGTCGAGCGGTCGTCGAGGGGGAGATCAGCGTCTCGGCGCTCACGGCGCCTCACACCCCGGAGGGACAGGGTTCACTCGAGGAGGTCGTCTCGTCGTATCGCTCCTGAGACGGGTGAGGCCGCTGTCCGCTCGTTACCGCTTCTCGCGCTGTTCGACCTTGTTCAACTCGATGAGCAGCCGGAAAATCGCCTTCACCAGGTTGGCGTCCACGTCGAACTGCTCGGCGTTCTCCCCCGCTCGCTCCATGACCGCCCGTTCCTGGGTCTCATCCGTCGTCGGGAGCCCCTCCTCGGCTTTCACCTCGGCGATCGTGTCCGCGACGTAGGTCCGCCTGGCGATCAGTTCGACGATGTCGTGGTCGATCATCCGGATCTCCTCGCGGAGGTCATCGAGTGACATCTCCTCGGTCGGCGTTTCGCCCCGCCTCGTTCGCGATGGTTCGCTCATTCCACGATCGCCCCGTCTGTCTGTGTTCGGGTCCGGACGGTCTTTCCCTTTCGCTTTTCCCACCGTCGCGTTACCGAATCGATCCCCGGCGGATCCCCGACGGCCACGTAGCTCGGTCCGGTCCCGGAGAGGGAAACGCCCGCGGCAGCGGGCAGGGCCTCGATCATCGGCTCGCTCGGGCGCTCGAGGGCCGCCGCGTACGCAAAGCCGTTGATCGTCATCGCCGTCTCGTAGCGACCCTCCATGGCCAGTTCCCTGACGGCTTCGGCGATCGGGGCGATTCGCTCGCAGCGCTCGACGTTCGCTTCAGCGCTGAACTCCTGTTCGGGCGGCATCCACACGGCCACCTCCCAGTCGACGTTCTCGCGCTCGATCAGCGCATCTTCGGTATTGTCCGTGATCGTGAGGCCCCCGAGCATGCTCGCACTGGCGTCGTCGAAGGCACCGGTGACGGTTACGCCCGCGTCCCGTGCGGCCCGAACGCCGATTCTTGCCGCCTCTTCGCGACTCACGCTGTCCGTCTCCCGGATGGCCGAGAGGGTCCCAAGCACGGCTGCGTTCGCGGCCGCGCTCGAACTCTTGAGTCCGGAGGCGAGTGGGACCTCGCTCTCGGTCCTGACCGTCGCTCCCCCGCCTGTTCCGAATCGCTCGAGCACCAGTTCGACGGCCCGTTCGACGAGACTCGTGTCCGCATTCGGGTGGTCGGCGATTTCGCCCCGGACCGTTTCCCCACCCAGGGTGACCTCGGCGGTCACGTGGCGGTCGATGGCGAAGGCCGACCCGTACCCCGTGGCAAGTGCGTTGAGCACCGTCCCGGCCGCCGGGGCCCGTGCGCGTCCGTCCATGCCCCGCAGTTCATCGAGGGGTCACTTACGGTTGCCGGTCCCGCAGAACGCGGGGCTTTTGGCGCCCGACGGGAAACTCCAGCCATGACCGCTCGCGGCGACGTGGCCCCCGAACCGCTCGAGGTGAATCTGGACGAGGACGGCATTTACGTGCAGTACCGGGACAACCGTCGGGTGTTCTACAATGGCATCCCGGAGGTCATCACGGGGACTCTCCGATGTCGACCGGGGAAGGACGTGCAGGTGCTGGTGACCGACGAGTCGGGGTCCGAGGGCATCATGACCTACGTGAACGAGCGAAAGACCGAGGACGACATTCTCGAGTCAAGTGGGGTCGGTCGCGTCTTTCTCGAATCGGGCGAGGAGACCGAACTCTTCGAGGGAGTCACCGCACGCGTCGACGGCCTCGCCGTGGAGGTGACCGCCGATACTGATCGGGTGGACGGCCGCGTCTTCGTCTTCGAGGAGGACGAACTGGGCGAGGAGATGTACGAACTCAGAAATGGTTGATTACTGAAGGTACGTCGGTCTTGGTGATCACTGGAAGTACGTCGGTCTTGGTGATCACTGGAAGTACGTCGGTCTTGGTGATTACTGAAGG
>JBDGUI010000001.1:11099-25130 GCA_042216015.1 Halodesulfurarchaeum sp.
GTACGTCGGTCTTGGTGATCACTGGAAGTACGTCGGTCTTGGTGATTACTGAAGGTACGTCGGGTCCTCGGCGTCACAGTTTTCCTCGTGCTGACTCGCTTCTTCCCGGTCGTCGAACATCATTCCACACATCTCACAGACGTACCAGGTCGAGCCGTCCCTTTCCGTTTCCTTCACCATGGGGGTATATCGAGTCGCCGGGAGTATATGCATTCCCCCGCCACGCTTTTGGCCGTCGGCTCGAAGTCAGCCCATGAGCCCGAACGCGGCGCGCGAGGCAATTTTGCGGGAATCCCGATCCCGGGACGCGGGCCAGGGAGTCATCAGGCTCTCCCGGGAACTCATGAGGGATCTTGGCATTCTCAGCGGCGAGACGGTTCGGATCGAGGGGGAAGCTGCGACGGTCGCCCGGGTCTGGCCCGGCAGGGACACGCTCGGTCGAAACGAGATCCGGGCAGACGGGGAACTCAGGGCGAACGCCGAGGCAGCGATCGGGGACCCCGTCACGGTTCGCCCCGTCGAACTCGCAGATGCCGATCGAGTCACCCTCGTCCCGACTGCCGAACTCGGACGCGATCGAGACGCGGTCGAAGACGCACTGGAAACCCGCCTGCTGAATCGATCGGTTCGATCGGGCCAGCAGGTCAAGATCGACTCACTCGCGCTCGGCGAGTTTCGGGTGACCGAGACGACCCCGGATGAGCCGGTCCGGATCACCGAGGAGACGGCGATCGAGGTGGGGGAGACGGCGACGACCTCGACGGGGGTCGGGGTCACCTACGAGGACATCGGCGGGCTCGACGACGAACTCGAGGCCGTGCGGGAACTGGTCGAGGTGCCACTCGCCGATCCGGGACTCTTCAGACGACTGGGCATCGACCCCCCGAAGGGCATTCTCCTCTATGGCCCGCCGGGAACGGGGAAGACCCGGATCGCGCGGGCCGTCGCCAACGAGGCAAACGCCCACTTCATTTCGGTGTCTGGCCCGGAGATCGTCCAGAAGTACAAGGGCGAGTCCGAGCAACGGATTCGGGAGGTCTTCGAGGAGGCCCGCATCGAGTCACCGAGCGTGGTCTTCTTCGACGAACTCGACGCGATCGCCGGCAAGCGGGATGGTGGTGGGGACATGGAGAACCGGATCGTCGCCCAGTTGCTCGCCGAACTCGACGGACTGGAGGCCCGGGGTGAAATGGTGGTCATCGGAGCGACCAATCGGATCGACGCGATCGATCCGGCACTTCGCCGACCGGGACGGTTCGACCGCGAGGTCGAGATCGGCGTCCCAGACCGGGACGGGCGCGAGGAGATTCTCCGGATTCACACCCGTGGGATGCCGCTGGGCGAGGATGTCGACCTCGCCGACCTCGCCGATCGGACCCCCGGTTTCGTGGGCGCCGACCTCCAGGCACTGGTGGTCGAGGCCGCGATGGACGCACTCTCCCGGCATCGGGACGGGGACGCCCCGGACCTTTCGGTCGAACGATCGGATCTCGAAGGGGCGCTGTCGACCGTCGAACCGTCCGCAATGCGGGAGTTCGTCGCCGAACTGCCCGAGACGTCCTTCGAGGACATCGGCGGACTCGACTCGGTGAAACAGACCCTGCGGGAGGCCGTGGAGTGGCCCCGCACCCACCGGGAGCTGTTCCTTGAGACCGACACCGATCCGCCCTCCGGGATACTCCTCCATGGCCCACCGGGAACGGGAAAGACGATGCTCGCTCGGGCCGTCGCGAGCGAGAGCGGCGTCAACTTCGTACGCGTCGCCGGTCCGGAACTCTACGACCGCTACGTCGGCGAATCCGAACGGGCCGTTCGCGAACTCTTCGAGCGCGCCCGTCAGGCCGCCCCGACCGTCGTCTTCCTCGACGAACTCGATGCGATCGCTGGCAAGCGCGGAGACACCCAGGAGGTGACCGAACGCGTGGTCTCCCAGCTCCTCACCGAACTCGACGCGGCCGCAGCCGACCCGAACCTCGTCGTGCTTGCGGCCACGAATCGGTTCGAGGCGATCGATCCGGCACTCCTGCGACCGGGCCGGCTCGAGCGCCACGTCTACGTCCCTGAACCCGACGACGTCGCTCGCCGGGAAATTCTCCAGGTCAAGACGGAGGCGAAACCTCTCGCTGACGACGTGGCTCTGGACTCTCTGGCTGCTGACACGAACGGCTACACGGGCGCGGACCTCGAAGCCCTCGTCCGGGAGGCGTCGATGCGGGCGATCAGGAGCGCCGTCGCGGACGACAGCGAGACGGGCGAGAGCGTCACGATCACCGCGGCGCACTTCTCGGACGCGATGGACGTCTTGCATCCCGAGAATGGGCCCGAACGGGACCGTTGATCCCTCGACTCGAACCGACACGCTCTCCCGTCTCTCCCCCTCACGGATACCCATGATTCGGGCCGTCGTGTTCGACATGGACGGGGTGATCGTCGACACGGAGCAGTACTGGGTGGAGGCAGAGCGCGAGATTCTCGACGCCGCGCTGCCCGACGGACACGACGTCGATCCTCACGACATCACGGGCATCAACGTCCACGAACAGTACGGAATGCTCGCCGATGAGTATGACCTCCTGGTCAGCAAGCAGGAGTACTTCGACCTCTTCGACAGGGAGGCCGAGGGCGTCTACGAACGGGCCGATCTCCTCGCCGGCTTTCACGATCTCCTCGATGCGATCGAGGAGCGTGACAGACCGATCGGTCTCGCCACCTCCTCGTATCCTCGCTGGATCGACATCGTCTTTGAGGCGCACGATCTCGGGGACCGGTTCGACGAGGTGCTGAGCGCGGCGGATCTGGATGGCCCGGGCAAGCCCGAGCCCCTGATCTACGAGACCGTGGCCGGACGGCTTGACGTCGACCCTGACGAGATGCTCGTGGTCGAGGATTCCGAGAACGGCGTCGCCGCTGCGGCGGACGCGCGCGCCTATACGATCGCGTACGCCGCGAACGCCCACGCCGAGACCGACCACTCACCTGCAGACGAGGTGGTCGAGACGCCCGCGGAGCTACGAAGGCGAATCGTGGCCCTCCTTGACGGGGAATAATGGCTACCAGGCGAAACGGCCCATTCGGCGGACAGGTGTTTCGCACACCCGCAGTGCTGCCCGCCGCAATTCTCAGTGCATGGGCCGTTCTGGTCCGGTTTTCGGGTATAAACTTTCGCACGGAAGTGAATCAAATCCTCGAACCGTGTCGTTCGAACGCTCCCAGTAGGCCCTCGTCCTGGCACAGTAGAAGGCCTTCGTCCTTCCGTCACCAGAAAGCCTTCGTCCGGGCGTACTCCCGTTCGCGCTCGAGGATGTCTCTGTAGAAGTCCTGTTCTGTCTCGCGGTGCCGGTTGATGATTCGTGCGGCGTTTTCGGGACCGACGCCGCGCCCCGAGAGCGCGATGACGGCCTTCTTTCCGTGACCCTGCACGAGACTGGCATTGCGATAGGCCCGCTCGGTTCGCTTCTGTTGGTCCTCGTCCTTGTCGTCGGCCCGGATGGCCGATACGACGCCCTCGGCGTATGGGCTGAGGGCCGCGATCTGGGTCGACTCGCAGTGTGGGCACTGGGGCTGGTCCGGAACGCGACTGACCGTCATTTCGCGGTCGTAGTCCAGACAGTGCAGACAGACCAGCCTGACCCGGTCGTCCTGGATCCGGTCTCGGACAGTATCGATCACGCTTGCGTCGGCGTTCTCAGGGGTTAGCAACTCCGAACCGCTCTGGCGCCCGCCAGTGCCGATCGCCGTCCGCTCACCGATGGAATCGAGTTCTACGGAGCCGTCCTGGATCGCTCCGAGCACCGATTTCGTCCGCTCGACGTCGAGTTCCTCGTGGAACACCTCCCTGATCGCCTCGTCGTAAATCGGCGTGTCCTCCAGAGCGGTCATGACCCTGTTGAGGGAAACGCCATCACCACCCTTCCACCGTTTGAGCGCGCCGAACTTGGCGGCGACCTGTGCGAGGGTGAACTTCAGGGTCTCCGAGCCGTCGAGGCTGAGTTCGAGGAGTGGCCCCACGTGCTGCGGTTCGGTTGTCTCAAGGATTTCCCGAACGGCCGGGGCCCGGATGCCACGGGGGACGTCGAGTTCGACCCGATACGGATCCACCTCGAGCCCGACCGTCGAGCCCGTTCGTTGCCCAAGAAGCGCGGCCAGCAACCGGCCGATGGTCTCGTTGCCCTTGCGCCCGCCACAGACGTTGAGCCCGATTTCCCCGCCCTGGGACTCGATGAGGAGTCGCGTGTCCGTCGGGACCGGTGCACCGGAGTCGACGTGGTTCTCGATCCGATCCAGTGCCCGTTCGATGGTCTCCGGGCTCGCCGGATACCGACTCGCCAGGTCCATCGCGACGGCCTCGGTCGACGCCCCAGTTTCGAGTTGCGAGGCAGCGGCCTCCCGGAGTTCGCCGACCTCCTGGGCCACCTCGAAGGGGACGGGGATCTCCTGGCCGGTCCAGGAGGGGACCTCCCCCGTGGGATCCTCGATGGGCGAGACCTCGACCCGCTCTTTTTCCTCGTCGATCTCCGAGATTCGCCACATGTCCCCGCGCTGGATGAACGAGGCCCCCGGCTCGGCGAAGTTGACCACGAAGCGCTCGTCCAGGGTGCCGACCTGGGAGCCACTGGCGATGTCGAAGACCTCGTAGGTCTCCTCGTCGGGAATCATCGAAAGGTTCCGGTAGTAGTACTGCCAGGTGCCCCCTGACTTCTCGATCCGGTCTGCCTCCTCGTCGAGCCAGAGAACGTAATTCGAGTTCAGTTCGCGGACGACCGCTTTGAACGTCTCCTGGTCGAGATCCCGGAACGGGTACGCGTTCGTGAGGATCTCGTAGGCGCCCCGAGCGGAAATCTCCCCCGCGTCCATCACGAGCCCGACGATCTGGTTTGCGACCACGTCGAGGCTCCCGTGGTGGATCGCGGCCGGCTCGACGGCTCCCGCTTTGGCCCGCCGGGCGATCGCGAGCGCCTCGAGGGTGTCGTCCGGGTGGCCGGTGACGACCGTCCCATCGGAGACCATATCGTGGCGATGCCCGGCACGTCCGACCCGCTGGAGCAGGCGGGCGACCTCGCGGGGGCTCGAGTACTGGACGACGTGATCGATCCGGCCGACATCGATTCCGAGTTCCATCGAGGAGGTACAGAGCAGGGCGTCGAGGTCGCCGTCCTTGAACCGGTCCTCCACGTCGATCCGGGCGTCCTTCGAGAGCGAGCCGTGGTGGACGCCGATGTTCGCCCCCATCTCCTTGAAACGCGATCCAAGCGCCTCGGCGGTTTGCCTGGTGTTGACGAACACGAGGGTCGAATCCTGGGATTCCACGATCTCAGTGATGTACCGGAGGTGACTGGCAACCGCCGGGGTGGTCATGGCCTCGGAGGCCAGGTCGCGGTCGGCCTCCGTGATCGCGGGCTGGGCGACCTCGACATCGATCTTGCTCGCGACGTCGACCGAGACGATTTCACACCCACGATCGCCGGTCAGAAACTTTCCGACCTCCCCTGGATCTCCCACCGTGGCCGAGAGTCCGACCCGCTGGATCGGCCCCGCTAGCTCCCGGAGACGCTCGAGTGCCACCGTCAATTGCGCCCCGCGCTTCGCGGCGGCCAGCTCGTGTACCTCGTCGACGACCACGTAGTCGACGTCCTCGAGTCCCTCGCGGAGTTTCGACCCGGAGAGCATCGCCTGCACCGTCTCCGGGGTCGTCACCAGGACGTCGGGTGGGTCCTCGGCCTGCTGCTTGCGCTGATACTGGGTCGTATCGCCGTGGCGAACCTGCACGTCGAGGTCGAGTTCCTCCCCCCACCACTCGAGCCGGTCGCGCATGTCACGATTGAGTGCCCGAAGCGGGGTGACATACAGCGCTCCGAACCCATCGCGAGGTTCCTCGACCAGTTCGTCGAAAATCGGGAGCATTGCCGTCTCCGTCTTGCCGGTCCCCGTGGGAGCGATCACGAGGGTATGTTGGCCGGCGGCGATCGGTGGAATCGCCCGGCGCTGGGGCTCGGTAGGGGTGAAGAACCCCCGTTCGGAGAGGGCCGACCTGACAGCTGGCCCGAGGGTGGCAAAGGCGTCGGCGTGCCCCGACTCGCTCATTGTCGGAGGTTACGCGAGCGACCGGTTAAGCCCGTTGTTCGCCCGTACGCCTGGCTTCGGTGGCGGGGCCGGGACAGATCGAGTCGATCGGGAGTTTCAGATCGAATCGTATTGCCCCAGCCGCGTTCCGTCGAGGAGGTATGCCTGCGCGGTCGGGGCGGCCTCGGGGAGGAACGGGGAGAGAAACTCCTGTCCGGCAACGTTCACCCAGGTTCCACCGACCAGTTCGTTGAACGAGGGGAAGACCACCACCTCCGCTGGCCCGCCGATCTCTGCGTCGTGGTGGCGCTCGAATGGCGTCGGATCGCCGTCACCGCGGAGCCAGGCCCGCTCGATTCGACTCCCGCCGACCTCGTCTTCCAGGCGGATACATGGATGCTCGTGCCCAACGGCCAGCACGGAGACGTCGAGGACCTCGGGATCCGGCCAGGTGTGCCCGTGGACGAAACCCAGGTCGCCGATCCTGACTCCCGTCCCGCTGGCCACCTCGATGTCCAGTGCATCGCCCAGCAGGCCGTCGTGGTTCCCGGGCACGAGGAGCACGTCTCGCTTCCGGAGGGCGTGTTCGAGGTCCAGCAGCTCTTCGAGTTCGGCCCCGTCGGGCTGGCCGATGTGGTTGCCCAGGTCCCCGAGAAAGAGCACCTGGCCTGGAGCGATCCGTTCGATGAGGCCAACGAGGCGTTCGCGGCGCTCCTCGGCCCGGCTCTCGACTTCAACCCCCTCCCGGCGGAAGCTTCGCTCGATACCGGCGTGGTAGTCCGCGACGACGAGGATCGGACCGTTCGGTCCGTCTGCCACGGCGGCGGGTTCGCCCTCCAGGGGCTCGATCGCGGCCATTCAGATCGGCTTGAGGTCCGTTGCCCCCGACTCGAAACACCGACCACCGAGCAGAGCGGCTTCGATGGCGTCCTCGATTTCGTCCTCCTCCAGATCGTGACGGTTCTTGAGAGTTTCGACGAGTTCGGAGCGCGGGACGCCCGCCCCGCCACCGAGCTCCTTGAGGGTATCCACCACGAGATCCTCGGGATCCTCCTCGGATAGATCGTCGGTGGTATCGGTTGCTTCCCCGTCGGGTTCGCCCGAGGAACCAGTCTCCACGTCATCGCCGGCGGTGGATTCTGTCTCATCGGTGACTTCCTTCTTTCTCGCCTCCGATTCGGCAGCACCGGCTTCGGGTTCGATTGCTGGGGTCTCCTCGGGATTGCCGATCTCTGTCCCGCTCTCGAAGCCGACGTCGTAGTTCTCCTCGACTTCGGCGCGTTCCTCCTCGGAGAGTTCGTAGAGTTCGTCGGATTCCGCCGAATCCTCTGTGACCGCCGTCGTCTGATCCTCGGTGGTTGACTCCGCTGCGGGCTTTCCGGTGCCGTCACCGTCGGTCGATTCGGATTCGGTCGCCCGATCGGATTCTGTCCCCCTGTCCGAATCCCCTTTCTCCGCCGGTTCGGCTTCGGTCTCCTCTACCGATTCCGAGTCGGTGGTTGGTTCGGCTTCGGTCTCCTCCTCCGATTCCGACTCCGTTTCGGCAGTTCCGGTCGACTCCTCTCGCTCACTGGAGACTGGCCCTGTCGATTCGTCGGTTTTTGGGGCCAGCGAGACGTCGGCGAACCCCGTCAGCACCGCTCCCTTGCCACCTTCGGAGGGTGTTCCACTGACTCCGGAAACTTCGTCGATCTCGCCGGTGACGACTCGAATGGCGTCCAGGGCCATCTGCTGGACCGTCTCGAGGTAGCCGGTGGTCGGTTCGTACTCACGGATTGCACGGGGGATACCGGCGGCCAGTCCCGGCTCGACGCCAGCGGCGGTCAGCCGGATGGACAAGTCCTCTCCGCGGGCGTCGAGTTCGAGGGCCTGGGCGAGCAGCCCAGTCCGTTCGAGGGTGTGCAGGGCGGTCTGGACGACCCAGCTGTCTCGCGTCTGGGCGTCGACCTCGCTCACCCGCTCCGGCCTGAGCGAGGTGAGGATTCGGTCCGATCCCTCGGGTTCGAAGGTGCGGGCCTTCCCGGTGAGTGAGACGAAGATGGGCGGGTCCGCCCGTTCGAAGAACGCCAGCGCCTCGGGCTGATACTGGCCCGCGTAGAGGACGAATGCCCCCGTCGGATCGACGATCCGGGCGCGGAGCACGCCGTCGCTCACCTCCTCGGTCTCGGTGAGGACGCCAACGACGAAGAGCCGGTTGATCCTGGCGCCCGTCGGGGTGACGAGATACTGTGGGGCCCGCTCGTCGTCGCTCTCGGCGTAACTGTACGTCGATTCGGCGAACTCGTCGGCGAAGACCCGATAGGCGACCTCGCGGGTCGGTGCGGCGCCGCTCATGTGCGGTGCACCTCCGGCTCAGAGCCGCCGTGTATCTCCCGGCCGGCCCCCACTCCAGCCGGTCCGAGTCCGATGGGGTCTCGCTGGCGTCGGTGAACGATCATCGTCCCTGATTACTCCCGGCTTCCGGTAAAAGGGTACGGACGACCGCCACGGAGCGAAAGCGTTTCCCCGACTGCCTTGCCAGTATCGAACATGCACGTGGCCGTGAACGCCGCCATGAGCGTCGACGGGAAGCTCGCCTCACGGGAGCGCGAGCAACTGGCGATCAGCGGACCCGAAGATTTCGACCGCGTGGAGCGGCTTCGGGCCGAAACCGACGCGATAATGGTCGGCGTGGGCACGGTCCTGGCCGATGACCCGTCTCTCACGGTCGATGAACAGTCGGAACAATCTGCTCGCGATGCCCGGGGAGAGCCGGTCAATCCCGTTCGGATTGTCGCGGATTCGCGGGCTCGAACCCCGCCCGACGCGCGAGTCCTCGACGACGCCGCCGAGACCATCGTCCTCGTCAGCGAGGCGGTTCCGACCGAGCACGTTTCGACGCTCAGATCGGTCGGGGCGGAGATCGTCGAGACCGGAGCGAACCGGGTGGACCTGCAAGCAGCGCTCGAACAGCTGGAGGCAGCGGGTATCGAGACCCTGCTCGTGGAGGGCGGGGGCGAACTCATCTATTCGCTCTTCGAGGCCGAACTCGTCGACGAACTGTCCGTCTACGTGGGCTCGATCGTCATCGGGGGGCGGGACGCTCCAACGCTGGCGGACGGGTCGGGGTTCACCGACTCGTATCCGAAGCTGTCCCTCCAGTCGGTCGAGAAACTTGGTGAGGGGGTATTACTCCAGTACGCCGTCGAGTGAGAAATCCTGCCAGAAGGAGTCAGTGCGAGTGTCCCGTGGCCGTTGCGTAACTCACGCCGAAACGATCCTCGAAAATCGCCATCATGTCGGCTTCGATCGCCTCGATCTCCTCCTGGTCCTCGCCTTCGTTGTGATGGGCCAGCGCGTGTGCCCGCTCGGCGAAAGCCATGACGAGCATGTCCCCGGCGATCTGGGCGTCGGTTTCCTCAGGCTCCTCGCGATAGAGGTCAAGAATCGCCTCGGGGAGTTCGAGTTCGTCACCGTCGGTCTCCGTTTCGATTGCGACACGTGTGGTGTCAGCCATGAGTCGGATAGGCCGAGATGCCTTGTAAAGCTGGTCATCGTCGGGCCCCGGACAGGTCGGTTACCCGGAAGCGGGTTGCTCCGTCAGTCGTCCGCCGGTGCCGGTTCCGTCTGGGTCACCGACTCCGGTCCGCCCCCGGCCAGCCACTCGTCGACGTCGAGTGCGGCCTGACTACCCATTCCGGCCGCCGTGACCGCCTGCTGGTAGTGGAAGTCGACGACGTCTCCCGCGCCGAAGATGCCCTCGACGTCCGTCTTGGTCTGGTTGCCACCCCGACCCCCCTTCGTCACCAAATAGCCGTCGTCGTCGAGTTCGACGGCCGTATCCTCCAGATAGTCCGTGTTCGGCGTGTGACCGATCGCGAGGAACACGGCACCGACGTCCATCGTGTCCTCTTCGACCTCCTCGCCGGCCTCCAGCCGCTCTTTGGGATGGCCCTCGGGATGCGAGACGACGTGAACGTGATCGATCCCGTCCTCTGGAGTTCCGTGAATCTCCGTGACCTCGGTGTTTCTGACGAGTTCGATGTCGCCGGCCTCGACGGCCTCCATCGTCCGGTCGATCCAGAAGTCCTCGGCCCGGAACTGCTCGCGGCGATGGACGATGTAGACGGTGTCGGCGAACTTGGTGAGAAAGTTCGCCTCCTCCATCGCCGCGTCGCCGCCACCGACAACGATCATGTCCTCATCGCGGAAGAAGGCCCCATCGCAGGTCGCACAGGTCGAGACGCCGTAGCCCATCAGCTCGTCTTCGCCCGGGACGCCCAGGGTCCGGGCGCTCGCGCCACTCGCGGCAATCACGGCGTCGGCGGTGTACTCCTCACCGTTCGAGAGGCCGATTTCGAAGGGATGGACCGAATCGTCGACTGAGACGACGATCCCGTGTTCGATATCCGCGCCGAACTTCTCTGCCTGCGTTCGCATGCGATTGATGAGTTCTGAGCCGTTGATACCGTCGGGGAATCCGGGATAATTGTCCACCTCCGTGGTGAGTGTGAGCTGTCCTCCCGGTTCGTCCCCCTCGATGAGCAATGGGTCGTTGTTGGCCCGACCCGCGTAGATGGCGGCCGTGAGGGCAGCGATTCCCGACCCGACGATGACGAGGCGCTGGTGGCCGGCACCCGAGTCCTCCGATCCGTCGCCGACCGATCTGGTGTCTGTCTGGGGCGTTTCCATACCGAATGAAAGTGCCCGAAGCGCCTATTTACCTTGCGCCATCGGTGCTGTGTTCCTACACGATTCGGGCGGCCGGACGGCGTTCGAATGGAAGCCACCCATCCGTCACGTTTAGGCCCGTTTCAGGAGACACGCACCCATCCGGCACGTTTAGGCCCGTTCCATCCCTGGGACGTCGTATGCCCGCATCCCTCGATGAGAAGACCGAACGGTATGAAGCGCTCCTCGCTTCGGCTCTCGACGCGGCGGAACCGACCCCCGATCCTGACACCCCGCTTGGAACCGTCGCAAGCGAGTTCGAGGAGATGGCTCGCTCGTACCTCGAGGATGGCAGACACTTTCGGGAGGTGTCGGATTCGGTCAACGCGCTCGCGGCCTTTTCCTACGGCCATGCCTGGCTCGACGCCGGGGCCAGAATCGGGGTCTTTTCGGTCCCCGAAAGGAGCGATCTCTTCACGGTCGAATCCTGAGCGCACTGGAGGTCCCTGTGGGCGATTCTTCGTGACTGCGTCCACGTTGTGGACGTTCGACATCCATCCGGGCGGAACGTGCGTTTTTTAACCGTCACCGCAGTACGGACTCCCAAGACAATGCCGTCGTCCAATGGACCCCTCGAAGGAACCCGGAAGAAACTCTCCAACAAGCCACGTGAGCGGGGCACGTCACCCCCACAGCGGTCCGTCGCGGAATTCGAACCGGGCCAGGCCGTCCACCTCAAGATCGACCCGAGCGTGCCGAAGGGTCGCTTCCATCCGCGATTCAACGGTCACACCGGCACGGTCGTCGGGAAACAGGGTACGGCGTACAAGGTCGAGATCGACGACCGCGGCAAGGAAAAGACGCTACTTGCCGGCCCGGCCCACCTCCACGAGCAGCAGGACTGACATGAGCCTCTTCAAGGAGACCCTCGAAGAGGAGTTACTCACCGTCCCGGAGGCAAAGGAACTGCTCGCCGGTGTCGAAGCCGAGCGCGCGGAGGACGAAGACAGGGAACTCCGGTACGAACTCGCCAGGGCCATCGACCACGTCAACCGGTTTGCCGTCCTCGACGTCGATGAGTCACTGGAGTTGGTCGAGGAACTCGAGGCGCTCGAGACCGTCGATGAGCCCGTCGCGTACAAGATCGCGAACCTCCTTCCGCGAAGCCGGACCGAACTCCGTGCGGTATTCGCTCAGGAGCGATACGCACTCGACGGGGATGAACTCGACGAGATTCTCGACATCGTCTCGAAGTACGCCTGATCGGGCGGCATGCGGGCCATCGATGTCGCGGGAATGGGGACCATTGTTTAAGTGAGGACCTCCCGTATGCGGGTATATGACCGAGGACACCGGCAAGTCGGACCCCTCATACGGGGTCGTCTTGGACGTGTTGGCCCACGGCCGAAGTGACGCCGACGAGCCACAGTACCGCCGGTCGCCGGTGATTTACGCGGTCGGCACCGACCACTTCTCGCTTTACGAACTCACACTTTCGGAGGACGCGGACATCTCGATCGGCGATCGGATTCGGCTCCGTCCCGATTTCGAGGACGGGATCGACCGGGGGCGCCAGGTCGAGTACGAGGGACTCTCCGACGGCGCGAAATCCGAATTGGACTACGTCATCGAGGAGATCATCGAGGCCGAGGAGTCCCGGTTCGTGGACTTCTTCAACGAGGCCCAGCCGGTGAGCTTACGTCTCCACCAACTCAACCTCCTGCCGGGAATCGGCGACAAGCTTCGGGACACCATTCTCGACCAGCGAAAGCGCCAGCCATTCGACTCCTTCGAGGACCTGGAAAACCGGGTCTCCGGGCTGCACGACCCGAAGTCAATCGTCGTCGACCGGGTTCGGGCCGAGATCACCGGCGACGAAGATCTCAAGTACGACATCTTCACCGCCTCGTAAGGGGTAAACTCCGTGGCCGTTTACACCGGGCAATGACGCCACGCGATCCGGATCGACTGGCGGCGACCGCCGGTCGTGGCGATACCGACCGGGATCAACACTTTCTCGTCGACGACCGCGTGCTCGACCGGATCCCCGGGTACGCGGCGGACTTCGATTTGTCCCACGCACTCGAGATCGGGCCGGGGCCGGGGGCGCTGACCGATCGGCTCCTCGCGGTCGCCGATTCCGTCACGGCCATCGAGCGCGATTCGAGTCTCGTCTCCCATCTGGAGGCCGAATTCGCCGACGAGATCGAGACCGGCCAACTCACCGTCGTCGAGGGTGACGCCCTCGAGATTCCGTTACCGGACTACTCCGTCTGTATCTCGAATCTCCCCTACGGCATCTCGACGGAAGTGACGTTCAGACTCCTTCGCGAGGGGAAACCGGCGGTGTTGATGTTTCAAAAGGAGGTGGCTGATCGATTAGCCGCCGAGCCAGGGAGGAGTGAGTACGGGCGCCTCTCCGTCGGTGCCCAGCACTACGCCGAGGTGGAGATCCTCGAGCCGGTTCCTCCAGAAGCGTTCGATCCCCAACCGGCAGTCGACAGTGCGATCGTCTCGCTTACGCCACGGGAGCCGGATTACGAGATTCCCGAGGACGAGGCGTTCCTCACACTCGTCAAGGCGCTGTTCACCCAGCGCCGGAAGACGGTCCGTAACGCGATCCGGAACACGGTCCACATCTCCGGCATCGAGAACCCGGATAGGGTCATCGACGCGCTCCCCGACGTCATCCCGAAGAAGCGACCCGACGCGCTCGAACCGGCCGAGTACGCTGTTATCGCCTCCACCGCGGCTCGCATCGATGCCTGATTTGGCCGACCGCCGGGGAATCGAGACCGAGGTGTATGGGCCCGCGGAGGACTCCCGGCTTCTTCTCGAGGCCGCCCGATCCGAAATCGACGCGTGTGACCTGGTTCTCGAAGTCGGGACCGGGTCCGGATACGTCGCGAGCGAATTGAGGGTCGAAATCGGGGCGAACGTCGTGGGAGCGGATGTCAATCCTCACGCGTGCAGGCAGGCGGGCGAACGCGGTGTCCAGGCGGTCCGAGCCGATCTGGTCGGCCCGTTTCGGGACGGGGTCTTCGATGTCGTTCTGTTCAACCCACCCTACCTGCCCAGAGTCGAGGTCGCAGAGCGGGACGACTGGGTCGAGCAGGCGTTGACCGGTGGAGAAACCGGTCGTGAGGTGATCGAGCCGTTCATCGAGGCGGTGGGTCGAGTGCTGGTTCCTGGGGGGTTCGTGTTGGTGGTCGTGAGTACGCTGACGGGTGTGGCGGAGGTCGAAGCCAAGGCCGTGGAGGCCGGGTTCGAAGTCGAGACGGTCAGGGAGGAGTCGTTTCCGTTCGAGCGGTTGTTGGTGCT
>JBDGUI010000037.1:0-24661 GCA_042216015.1 Halodesulfurarchaeum sp.
GACAGCGAGTCTGGCGGGGCGCGGTTCGAGATTACTGGTGTTGCGACTGCTGCTGCTGAATAGACCGCTCTATATTCAGCAACAAAGAATATCCAATATCAGTTTTCACACCAATTCCAGACGGAATCAAATAGTCTGTCTCAGCAGGCCCCAATATCAATCGACTACTCGCCTCAAAAGAAATCAGTCACCGGCCGGCTTTTCCCGCTCCCCCCGCGGCCGCCCTGGGTCCGGTCGATCCCCATGTAGTTCTCGGGCTGGTCGACCGCCCAGTCGTCGTTTCCGAGGTACTCCACCCTTACGGTGGTGATCGCCTCGAACTGCCGGGTGAGTTCCGTCTCGAGCGTCTGTTCGGTGGTCTGGCTGATCCCACACCCCGAACAGGCCCCGCCGAGTTCCACGACCACCTCGCCCCGGTCGCGGTCGACCTCTCGGACCGCGCTCGTGCCACCGTGGGACTGGATCCTGGGCATCTGGACCGAGAGCCACGACTCGATCCGCGACTCGAGTTCTTCACTCGTCTCGTCGGTCATTGTCCCTCGTTGGCAACCCAGGTATGGAAAGGTTGTGTTCGCGGCGTGGGGGGCCGGGCTTCCGTCCCGAACCGCCACCTGAGGGTCGGCATCCCGGAGGGGGTTGGGAGAAGAGGAGGGGAAGGCATGGAGGGGATGGGGTGGAAAACCCCGATCGGCGCACGCGGCAATGAAAACTCGTTTTACCGCCCAGGGGAGAGCCCCACGTGATGCAACGGGCGACCCGTGGGGTGAGTCTTGCGCTGATCTCGGCGCTGGGCTTTGGCACGCTCGCCATCTTCGGCCGCCTCTCCGAGCTGGTCGGGCTGTCGCTCCCGTCGCTGCTCGCCTTTCGCTTCGCGCTCGCGACTCCCCTCGTCTGGCTTCCAATTCTCTACCGTGGGCGACTCGAGCGGCTGACGGGCCGGGATCTCGGGATCGCCGTACTCCTCGGGGCCGGCGGGTACGCCGCGATGAGCTTCCTCTTTCTCACCGGCGTCAACCTCGTCGGTGCTGGGCTGGGAGCGATCGTGCTCTACATCTACCCCGCGCTGGTCGTGGTCCTCGCCGCGGTCTTCCTCGCGGAGCGGGTGACGAAACTCATCGTCGCGGCGGTGGCGGTCGCCGTCCTCGGGGTCGGCCTGGTCGTCAACGGCCAGCCCGCGACCGTGAACCTCCGCGGGATCGGGACTGTGCTCCTCGCGGCGATGGTCTATGCCGGGTACATCACCCTCAGCGGCACCATCCTCGATCGGGTGCCGGCGACGGTCCTGACGGCCCACGTCATCCCGGCGGCCAGCGTTACTTTCATCCTCCATGGGATCCTCACCGGTTCAATTCAGGCCCCGGCCACGCCAGAACAGTGGGGCGTGGTCCTCGGCATCGCCGTCTTCGCCACGGCGATCCCGATTCTCACCTTCTTGGCCGCGGTCACGCACATCGGGGCCAGCCGGACGAGCATCGTGAGCACGCTCGAACCGGTGTTCACGGTCCTCCTGGGGACACTGCTGCTGGGAGAATCACTCTCCCCGATCTCGATCGTCGGCGGGTTAGCCGTTCTCTCGGGGGTATTTCTCGTCCAGTACGAACGCGCCCGCGTCGGCGATCCCGAGGATTCGACACGGTAGCTTGGGACGAGGGGGAATGAACCCTCCTGCCGATTTCACTGTCGGACATTCCCGGAAATGGGGATTTGGGCGGTTCCCCAGACCAACTGGACGGCCGAAGATCGGGACGGGTTCAGGTCGGCCCAGCACCGCGACCGACAGACCTACCCCCGACCATCCGCTATCCGCCTCCGATGAGCGAGGAGACTATCGAGGTCCGCGGGGCGGCCGAACACAACCTCAAGGACCTCGACGTGTCCATTCCGCGGGAGACCCTCACCGTCGTGACGGGGCTCTCCGGGTCGGGGAAGTCCTCGCTGGCCTTCGATACCATCTACGCCGAGGGCCAGCGACGGTACATCGAATCCCTCTCCGCCTACGCCCGGAACTTCCTCGGGCAGATGGACAAGCCGCAGGTCGAATCGGTCGAGGGGCTCTCGCCGGCGATCTCGATCGACCAGAAAAACGCCGCGAACAACCCCCGGTCGACGGTCGGGACCGTCACCGAACTCCACGACTACCTCCGTCTGCTCTATGCCCGGGTCGGCACCCCGCACTGTCCGGAGTGTGGCCGCGAGGTCGGCGAGCAGAGCCCCCAGCAGATGGTCCGCCGGATCTTCGAGTTCCCCGAGGGCACCCGCGCGAAGATCGCCGCGCCGATCGTCCGGGACCAGAAGGGCGCCTTCGAGGACCTGTTCGAGGAACTGCTTGGCGAGGGATACGCCCGTTGCGAGGTCGACGGAGACCCGTACGACTTGGCAACTGAGACGCCGGATCTGGACGAGAACTACGATCACACGATCGACGTGATCGTGGACCGGGTGACCGTCCGCGAGGACGCCCGGTCGCGAATCACGGACTCCGTCGAGACCGCCCTCGAGGAAGCCGACGGGATTCTCAAGGTCATCCTTCCGGACCCGCCCGAAGCGGTGGACGTTGGATCGACGGCCCGGTCGACCGGCGATCTGGCAGCCGACGACGCGGACCCATCGGCCGCCGTCGAGTTCTCCGAGGACCTGGCCTGCACGCACTGCGGCATCGACCTCCCGGAGATCGAGACCCGGTCGTTCTCCTTCAATAGCCCGCATGGTGCCTGTCCGGAGTGTGAAGGGATCGGGGAGACCAAGGAGGTGAGCGAGGACCTGGTCGTGGTCGATCCCGAAAAGCCCCTCCGGTCGGTCTTCGAGCCCTGGAGTTACAACCGCTCGTACTATCGCAACCTGCTCGACAACGTGGCCGAGCACTTCGGCGTGAGCGTCGATACCCCCTTCGAGGACCTGAGCGAGGAGGTCCAGGAGGCGTTCCTCTGGGGGACGAGCGAGGAGGTCCACTTCGAGCAGCAGACGAAAAACGGGGTCCGACACAAACAGGAGCAATTCGAGGGGGTCATCCCGAACCTCGAGCGTCGCTACGTCGAAACGGACTCCGATCGGGTGCGAAACCACATCGAGGACTACATGTCGGTCACCACCTGCCCGGCGTGTGAGGGCACGCGGCTGAAGGCCGAGAGCCGCGCAGTGCTCGTCGATGACACCTCCATCACCGAGGTGAACCGGATGAGCGTCAAGGACGCCCGGGAACACTTCGAGGGGATGGAGGCGTCCCTCTCGGAGCGGGATCGAACGATCGCCGAGGAGATCCTCAAGGAGATCCGCGCCAGGCTCGGGTTCATGGAGGAGGTCGGCCTCGATTACCTCACCCTCGACCGGGAGGCCTCGACGCTCTCGGGCGGGGAGAGCCAGCGCATTCGGCTGGCGACCCAGATCGGCTCCGGGCTGGTCGGCGTGCTCTACGTGCTCGATGAACCCTCCATCGGCCTGCATCAGCGGGACAACGACCGCCTGCTCGACACGCTCGAGGAACTGCGGGATCTCGGCAACACGCTCATCGTCGTCGAACACGACGAGGAGACGATGTGGCGAGCGGATTCGATCGTCGACCTGGGCCCCGGGCCGGGCCGGCATGGTGGGGAGGTCGTCGCCCACGGCGACCCGGAGGAGTTGATGGCCGAACCCGATTCGATCACGGGGGAGTACCTCGCGGGGCGAAAGCAGATCCCGGTTCCCGAAACGCGTCGCGAGCGGGATGGGGTCCTGATGGTCAGGGGTGCCCGCCAGCACAATCTCGAGGACCTCGACGTCGAGATTCCGCTCGGCGTCTTCACCGCCATCACCGGCGTGTCGGGATCTGGCAAGTCCACCCTCATGCACGACGTGCTCTACAAGGGGCTCGCACGACGGATGAACGACAACACCTCGGTCGACCCCGGCGAGCACGACGCCATCGAGGGCACCGAGGCGATCGAGTCGGTGCGGCTGATCGACCAGTCGCCCATCGGTCGAACCCCGCGATCCAATCCCGCGACGTACACCGGCGTTTTCGACTACGTGCGCGAGCGGTTTGCGGAAACCAAACTCGCCAAACAGCGGGGCTACGAGAGGGGTCGGTTCTCGTTCAACGTGAAGGGTGGTCGATGCGAGGCCTGCGGTGGCCAGGGAACGGTCACGATCGAAATGAACTTCCTCTCGGACGTGCAGGTGCCCTGCGAGGAGTGTGGCGGGGATCGCTACAACGACGAGACCCTCGATGTGACCCTCCGCGGAAAGACCATCGCGGACGTCCTCGACATGACCGTCGAGGAGGCGCTTTCCTTTTTCGAATCCGACTCCCGGATCAGCCGGCGGCTCAAACTCCTCTCCGATGTCGGCCTCGATTACATGCGTCTGGGCCAGCCCTCGACGACCCTCTCGGGCGGGGAGGCCCAGCGGGTCAAACTCGCGGAGGAACTCGGCAAGCGGGACTCGGGAGAGACACTCTATCTCCTCGATGAGCCCACGACTGGGCTGCACAAGGCCGACGAGCGAAAGCTGATCGACGTGCTCCACCGCCTCGCCGATCGGGGTAACTCGGTCGTGGTCATCGAGCACGAACTCGACCTGGTGAAAAACGCCGACCACGTGATCGACCTCGGGCCCGAGGGCGGCGAGAACGGCGGCGATCTCGTGGCGACTGGCACCCCCGAGGCGATCGCAACGGTCGAGGTCTCCGCGACGGGACAGTATCTCCGGGACAAGCTTCCGGCCGTCGACCTCGACGGCCCGCGGGCCGGTGAACGGCCGACGAGCCGGGCACGTGGGGATTGAATCGGTCGGATCGTTCCCGGACCGCTCCGTCTCTTCGAATGGACCGTCCCGGATCGATATCCCTCTTCGAATCGATGCCTCCGGATCGGGGCGACTAGTCCTCGTTTCGTTGGCCCTTGGCTCGCTCGGCCGCAGCAAGGTACTCCTCGAGCAATGCCGGAAACTCCCGGCCACGGAGGTACCGGAGGCCGAATTCCTCGGCCCAGTTGATGATCCCGGCGTCCTCGGTGACGACGCCGGCCTCGAGTTCGCGGGCCAAAACGAGCAGGTCGAAGTCCTCGCGGGAGTCGAGGATCCCCTGTCTGAGCGTCCGTCGGTACTTGTCCCGAAGTTCGGAGATCACCTCGTCGGTGGCGGTCTTGTACTCGTGGTCGCCGAGTTCCTCGGCCTCTGTCTCCTGAGCCTCGCGCACCGCACGCTCGGAGACCCGGAGTCCGCGATCCACCCGGTCGGACATCTCTTGGACGAACTCGTAGACCACCTCGGCCGGAATCATGACCTCGTAGTGGGCGGGGTTCTTCCGGATGATCCAGGTGTTGAGCCGTGAGATGAGTTCGGGGCTCAACGAGCGGTCCTCGAGCATCCTCAGGAGTTCCTCCTGGATCGACGGGGGCATGTAACAGGAGATGCCCAATTCCAGCTTCGCGTTCGCGATGAGGGTGATGAATCGCTCGAGCGCCGCCTCGAGATCCTCGTCGTCCTGACGGATCTCCCCGGTGAGGAAGGCCGAGGTATCGACGACGAATCGCTGTTTGAGAGGTTCCTCCGGCATGGGTGACACTTCGACAGCCGGGGGTAAAGTTCAACCGGCAATTTCGGCGCCTGCCTGGCCACTGGTGGGGCCCCTCGGGCCGGCGGACCGCTTTTTGCCTCGCCTCCCGTACCCGGGGTATGGACGAGGCCGCCCTGTTCGACGTCGATACGGGGGATCTCGAGGCGATCCGAGAGGCGATGAACACCGAATCGTATCGGGGACGGACCTACCGGTCGCTGAGCCGTCCGGTCCGGGGAGTCGAGCGGGGAACCGTCCGCATTGCAGATACCCTCATCAGGGGCTACCCCAGTACCCCACGGGTCCTGGTGCTCGATCCCGGGGTCCCGACGTTCTTCGACGGGTCGATCGCGATCGAGGAGAAACTCAACGGCTACAACGTTCGGATCGCCCACGTCGGGGAACCGCTCGCGTTCACGCGCGGGGGCCACGTCTGTCCCTACACGACCCGGGTCGCCCGAGCACAACTGAACCTCGAGGGGTTTTTCGCCAGTCATCCAGAACACATGATCAATGCGGAATTCATCGGCCCGGAAAACCCGTACACGGCGGCCGACTACGATGTCGACTCGATCGAGCCGCGGGTCTTCGACGTTCGACACCGGGAGACGGGTCGTCCGCTCCCCGTCGAGGAGCGGCGGTCGATGGCCGACCGATTCGGATTCCCCCAGCCCGAACTGTTCGACGTCGTGGACGTCGAATCGGCCGTCGAGGTGATTCGGGACGTGATCGAGGACCTCGATGCCCGTGGCCGGGAGGGCGTGGTCATGCAATCACTCGACGGGCGAGACCTCCTCAAGTACACGACGTCTTCCCAGCACCAGTCCGACCTCGAAATGGCCTTTTCGCTGCCTTTCGACTATGGGCAGGACTTTCTCTTCCCACGACTGGTCCGAGAGGGATTCCAGGCGGTGGAGTTCGAGGAGGACGAAGCGACGGTGCGCGAGCGCGCCCATCGACTCGGTGAGGCGATCCTCGAACCGATGGTCGAAACGATCCGAACCGTACAGGCGGGCGAGCCCGTCGGGGAGCGACACACCGTCCGGGGCAGTGAGAGCGCGATCGCCGAACTCCTGGCCCACTTCGACGAACAGGGACTCCGCGTCGAGATCGAGCGGGACCGTCGACTGGGGGACGAACGGGTGGTGGAACTCGTGAAAATCTCGGATGCGACCCGGGACAAGATCGAACACTTTCTCGACGGCGGGACGATCGATCGGTGAGGTTATTCGTATCAGTCATTCTACTGTTTCGATCGGAAAACGGTGTTAGTCGCTTCAATTCGGTGTTTATTGATTCGTTGCCATCACCTGTAAATCAGATAGGTCAATTGCCCTTAGAAAGTGTTAATATGACATACGTCATACGTTCACATCCCCCTTGGAACGCCACGGGGGCACACTGGACGCCAACGTCCCGGATCGAAAGATCGAGACGGGGCGAGGTAGAGGCCACAACCAAAACGCCCGTAACAGGGCGGCAAGGTCACAGGTCTCGAAGGAGAACCGCACCGACCCGCCGTCGGGCCGCCATGGCGGTCGGAACCGAAGGCCAAGTACCGGAGCACGCGTAAGCGGGCTTCGCGAATATCGACGGCAACGCCGGTGAAAATCCGGCTCACGCCAGCTCACCGGGCACGGCCGGATCCCGGATGAATCCGCTCGCTTCGCGAACGGAAATCCCGGTGCCAAACCGGGCAACGCCCGAGCTGGCAAGACCCGGTGAGAATCCGGGTAACGCCGTCGCGGGCCGTAAGGGTCGGGGACAACGTCTCCCGTCCGGGCCTCAACCGTGCCGTTCCGTTCTGGGGTGTTTTCCAGTTCCCGGAGTGTCGGCTCCACCGAGGGGCGTTTCGCCCAATCCACGGATCCGTGTTGTCAATTCTCCCGTGTTCGTCCCGCCCTCTTGACACTTCTCCGGTCACTCATTCCATCTCCAATGTTCGGGTGCCAGCCATGCGTGCCATGACTCCAATGCTCAATGGGAACCGGCGGGACATCACGGGCATGGTCGAGCCAGGACGGACCGTCGAGGTCCACTACACCGCCCGGATGGTCGATGGGCCGGATGCCGGCGAAATCGTGGACACCACGGACGTGGACACCACGGACAGCACGGACGATCGACAACGAGGGAGGGGTTAGCCTGGCCAAGCGAAGTGACGATAGTGGCTGAACGGCAGGGGCACCGCCTCGCGAATGGGGTTTCCACCGGTGTCAGTTTACGGGCGGTTACATCGAAGAGGGAGAAGACGGAGCGTGCCTCGTCTCAACCTTTTTCGGCGTCTGGCCCCTCCGGGGTAATGCATGACTCCTGCAGCCGACATCGATCTCGGATTCGTGGACCTCGGCTCGACCGGCATCCAGACGAGCGAACTCCAGTTCGGCACCTGGCGGTTCGGGAAGGAAACCGAGGAGGGCAACGTCGAAATCGGTGAGGGGCGGGGGAAGAAGCTCCTCGACGCCTATGAGGAGGCCGGCGGCCGATACATCGATACCGCCGACGTCTACGGCGGGGGAACGGCCGAGCGCTGGATCGGCGACTGGCTCGCCGACCGTGAACGCGAGCGCTATACCATCGCCTCGAAGATCTACTGGCAGATCCGGGAGGGGGATCCGAACAGCCGGGGCACCAACCGGAAGAACCTGCGTCATCGCATCGACGCGTTGCTCGAGCGTCTCGGGACCAACTACATCGACGTCCTCTACATCCATCGCTGGGACGACGCGACCTCGCCCCGCGAGATGATGAAGACGCTGAATGGCCTGGTGGAGTCGGGCAAGGTGAACTACCTCGGGGCCTCCACGCTTCGCCCCAACGCCTGGAAGGTCGCCCGGGCAAACGATATCGCTCGCGAACGGGGCTGGGAGCCCTTCACCGTCCTTCAGCCGCGATACAATCTCGTCGACCGGGAGATCGAGGGCGGTTACCTCGAGATGGCTCGCCACGACGACCTCGCCGTCTGCCCGTGGAGTCCGCTCGGACAGGGCTTTCTCACCGGGAAGTACAGCCGCGAGGAGGGACTCACTGGCGAGTCTCGGGCCGCCGAATCGAGCCGCTTTGCTGAGTCCTATCTCACCGAGACGAACTTCGACGTCCACGACGAGCTGAGCGCGATCGCCGAGGAGGTCGGGGCGACGCCGGCCCAGACAGCCCTCGCGTGGCTCATGCACCGCGACGGAGTGACTGCCCCGATCGTCGGCGCCCGGACGGTCGAACAGCTCGAAGAGAACCTGGGGGCCGCCGCGATCGAGCTCACCCAGGGCCAGGTCGACCGACTGACCGAGGCCAAGGAGGGGCCTTACGGGAACCTCTGATCACGAGGAGAGCGTCCGTTCGGTGACGGGGACCCCTTTGCTCGAGAGGTGATGCATCTGCTGGAGGGCAAAATCGGCCTCCCTGGAGTTCGCCGTGGCGAGGACCACGACCTCGGCGTTCCCCGAGGGACGCATCAGCCGACCCGCCCGCTGGGTCCCCTGCCGGCGGGACCCGCCCAATCCGGAGGCGATCACCGCGAGTTCGGCGTCCGGGAGGTCGATCCCCTCGTCCCCGACCCGGGAGACGATCAGGGTCCGGTGCTCGCCCCGTCTGAACCCCTGGAACAGCCTCGCCCGTTCGGCGTGGGGGGTTTCGCCACTCACGAAGGGCACGTCGAGTTCCCTGGCCAATTCTTCGCCCTGGTCGAGGTACTCGACGAAGAGGAGGGTCTTTGCGTCTGGCCGTTCGGCGAGCACGTCTTTTACCGCCTCGATCTTGGCCGGGTTCGTCGCCGCCAGTTGTCGTTTCTGGTGGTGGCTGGATTCGGCGTATTGCTCGGTTAGCCCCTCGTCTTCCCACGGGACGTACCTGATCTCGACGGCGGGTTGCTCGACGAACCCGGCGTCGAAGAGCGCGTCCCAGTCGGTCCCGATCGGGGGTCCGATCAGGGTGTAGATGTCACGCTCGCGGTCGTCCTCGCGGAGCGGCGACGCGGTCAATCCCAGCCGGTGTTTGCCTTGCAGGTTCGCGGTCGTGCGGGTGACAGGTGAGGGCACTCGATGGGCCTCGTCGTAGACGATGAGTCCCCAGCGACGGCTGTCGAAGAGCCCCCGGTGTCGCTCCATACTGGCGATCCGGTAGGTGGCGATGGTGACCGGCCGGATCTCCTTCTCGCCGCCGTGGAACTCGCCGATATGCTCGGACGTGAGGTCGGTGTGCCGGAGGAGTTCCTCACGCCACTGGCCGGCCAGCTCGCGGGTCGGAACCAGCACGAGTGTTTCGGATTCGAGTGCGGCCACGATCCCGATCGCGGCGACGGTCTTCCCGCTCCCCGCCGGGCCGACCAGGACCCCCGATCCCGCCTCGAGGAAGCGCTCGAGCCAGTCGGCCTGGTAGTCCCGCAACTCGACGTAGAGCGAGATGTCGAGGTGATCGCCCTCTGCCAGCTCTCGCTCGTCCAGGACGGGATACCCGGCGTCATAGAGGATGCGCTTGATTTCGGCCTCGCGCCCCTCGACCACCCAGCTCGTGTCGTCGTCGATCGGACCGTGGAGATGCTCGTCGTCGAGTTCCTCGCGGGCGATGTTGCCCATCAACGAGTCGCTCGCCGCCTCGAGGACCGTGTACCCCTCTTCGTGGGTCCGAAGCGCGAACTGCCGGGCGCGTCGCCACTGGGATTCGATCCACTCCTCCAGCTTCGGGTTCTCCTCACCGAGCACGTCCCGAACCGTGCCACGAAGGGACTCGAAGGTATCGTGGGGCGCCGCCCAGACGTCCTCGCGGCGGATCTCGTATCGATAGCCAGCCCGTCCGTTCGTTTCGGCGAGTCGAGCGAACTGGGAGACCTGGGCCCGCGTGAACTGCTTGGGCCGGTCGACGATCACCTCGTGACTGTCGGGGAACGGGACGACTCGCTCCCGATGGGTCGACTTCTTCCACTGCTCGGCGAAGAACACGACCGGGTCGGTCTCGACGCCGAGCCGAGCCACCTGGTCGGCCTCGACCAGCGACTCGAGCATGTCGTCGGCCGCGGACTGCGTACAGTCGAGGGCGTCGGCGATGTCGCTCGCGGTGACGACCGGCCGCTCGACGGCCTCGATCGCGTCGCGGAACGCCTCGATGGGCGACTCGTACTCGGGAGGCGGCTGATCGGGGGCGGAATCGGACCGGGTCACACACGTTGTAGCGACCGAGGGAAGTTAAGCCCCTCACTGCCGGCGGGAGAACCAACGCGGTCGGGCACAAGGGATAACTCGGGCGACCCAGTACGGTGTTTCAATGATCGACGTCGCCGTGGTCGGGGTCGGGCCACCCGGGGCTCATTTCGCCCGTCGGGCTGCAGCACAGGGCCACGAGGTCGTGGCCCTCGAACGGGGCGCGGTCGGTGAACCCCTTGCCTGTTCGGGTCACGTGAGCCGCGATCTCTGGGATTTCCTGCCCGAGGACGCCCCGGAACGGATTCGCCAGAACGAGATTCGCGGGGCCCGATTTCATCTCGAGGAGGACCGCGAGCGAACCTACCCGTTCTACCGCGAGGAACCCATCTCGAACGCCGTCGACAGGGTCGGCCTGGACCGCTTACTCGCCGACCTCGCGGCCGACGCCGGGGCGGAGGTCCGTCCACACCACACGGTGACGGCGGTCGAGGAGCGGGCGGATAGGGTTTCGCTGACGGTACAGGGACCCGACGGCGAGGAGACCATCGAGGCTGCCCTGGTCGTGGGAGCCGACGGACCGACCTCGACGGTCCGCCGGGAACTCGGTCTGCCGGAACCCGATGAGCTCCTCGTCGGCCTCCTGGCGCATCTTCCGGGGCCGGACCACGGGGACTTCGTCGACGTCTCGCTCACGGTTCCCCGGTTTTTTGGATGGCGGATCCCCCGTGGGGAGGCTGGCGTCGAGTACGGCCTCGCCGCGCCGCCGGAGTACGACGTGGCGACCCATCTCGACCGGATGCTGGAACGGGACGGGCTTTCGGGTGGCCAGCGCTTCGGTGGTCACATCCCGATTGGCCCGCCGGATCGCGTGCAATCCGACCGGGCGATCCTCCTCGGAGACGCCGCCGCACAGACCAAGCCCTTTACGGGTGGGGGAATCCTCTACGGCCTCCGCGCCGCGGAAATCGCGGCCGATACCCTCGACCCCACTGCGCCCGATACGGAGGCCTACGAGCGGGCGTGGCGCGCGGAACTCGGCACCGAGATACGGCTCGGAAGGTGGCTTCGCAGGGGCTATTCGGTTCCGGACCCGCTTGCCCGCCTGGGGCTCAGGGCGTTCTCGGGAGAGATCGGCGTTCACATGGACGAACCGACGTCGCTCTTCTCTCGGGAAGCCATTGGGGCGCTCTTCCGGTGAACGGGCGGCGTTTCGGGGGTGAACCGGCGACACATCGCCGTTCGATCGCTCAGAATCCCAGCACCGCTTTCAGCCACGCGAAAAAGCCGGGTGCCGCCTCCTCGGAGCCCGATTCGGGTTCGATTGCCTTGGAGGCGACGACGAACACCGTTCGCTCCCCGTCGGTTTCGACGGCGACCAGCCCGGCCTCCTGGAGTCCCGTCAGTGCGACTTCCAGCTGATCGATGTCTGTATCCACGACCGAGCGCAATTCGAACAATGTCATTCCCTCCTCGTGGCGATCGGCGAGTGCCTCGAGCACCGCCCGCTGGGTCTCGTCCCTGTCGCGGTGCTCGGCCCGGAGTTTCATGGTCGTCCGTATGCCGCCCCCCTTCTTATACAATTGGCTCGAACCCGTGATCGGCCCGAGCGGTACCCTTTTGCGGATGGGCCGGAAATCACGCGCCAATGGGGCTCAGGTGTTCACTGCTCGGCCACGCCTACGGGGAGCCGGTGACCGAGCGCGAGCGGGAGCGACGGGGGGACGAGGAGGTCGTGACGGTGACGAAGCTCCGCACCTGCACGCGATGTGGAGCCGAGACGGTACTCTCGGAGAACACGGAGGTCCGCCACCTCGACTCGGTGCGGGAGACGCTGGAGCAGCAACCGACGGCCCCGGAGGAGGGTGGGGGAGATGGCCCCTCCTCAGGGCCCGAACCGGCGGCCGACACGGCGGAATCGCCCACCGGGGACTCGACCGAGACGACTGTCTCGGATCTCATCGAGACCGCTGAAGGCTCGAACAGCGCCACGTCCGATTCTCGTCCCGACGAATCGAGCCCAACCGGGGCCCAGGCAGGCGAATCGACGGCGGAACCGATCGAGACGAACACCGGAGACAGATCGACCGAGACTGGGGCCGGGGACGGACCGACCGGGACGAACGCCGGGGAGACCCACTCGAGCGCGGAAAAAATCGGAACTGCAGCGGCGGACGGCGAACGGGGGACACCGGCGACCGAGCCAAGTGGCACTGGCAGCAGTTCGGCCGAATCGGAACCCGAGTCAGGGGATGCCGCTGACGACGGCATCATCATCGAGGATAGTGACGGATCGGTCGACGAACAGGCTGAAGAAGAATCGGTCGACCCAAACGCTGTCGATTCGTCGGCCGAAGCGGGGACCGGGCAGGACGACTTTGGGAAGGTTGGCGAGAACCCCTCCACGGGCATGGATTCGGTCGACGACGTCGATGAGGCTCCGACGGATTCGAGGGAATCCCCCACCCGCCGACCGGAGTCACAGGCCCCGGAGGAACCACGGGACACAACGGACTCCACCGTCGAACCGGAGTCGATGTTCGGGACCGGAGAGGCCGAGGAAACGGGGGAGACGGCTTCCTCGGGGTCCGAACCGGCCGCGGAGCGAGATCACTGGAAAGAACGATCGCCGGCTGATGCCAGCAACGCCCAGGCGAGGGGCGAACCTGCCGATCGGTCGAGCGAGGGGAGAGCCGACCCGGCGTTTCAGTTCGAGTCCCCTGGTGACACCGAGGGGGAAACCGCAGAATCTTCGTCGACCAGGCGTGGACCGTCCGGAATCGCCAGCGAGGGCCCGCTCGAGGTCGACGAGGAGGGAGAGCGATCCTATGAATCCCTGGTGTGTCCGGAGTGTGGGTTCAGCGAGTCCGCGGTCTCTTCGCTCCGGGCCGGGGACATCTGCCCGGACTGCCATCGAGGCTACCTCGCCGGGCGGCGGTGACGAAGGCGTTTTACCCGTCAAAGCGCTTCGCCGTGGTATGAAGGAGTACAAAATGCGTCGTGGGGAGTACCTCGAAGACCGCGTGCCTGACCTCCAAGCCACGATCGAGGAGTACTTCGGCCGGGTCGACGGGACCGAGGAGATGGGTGGCGTGGAACTCTACGTCGTCTCCGATCCCGACAACGCCGTTTTCGACCGGGTGCTCGCCGGCGTGGCGGATTACGGCTCGAAGAAGGACCAGCTCGCCGTCCACTTCGAGGAGCGGCCCGCAGAAGAGGTCATCGCGGCCGGGGAGGCCGACGCGGCGGCGGAGGCGGTCGACCTGAAAAACGAGTTCCTGCTCGAGGTCACCGGTCGGGACGCGAAGTCCCGACGCGAGTCCATGAAACGGACCGTCGAGGATTCGGACGACGTCCCCGAAGAGGTCTGAGACGAACCCGATCTATCGGTTGAGCTTTTCTCGACTGATGCCGACCCCGGTCGGGGTGATGATGATCTGATCGTCCCCCTTCTTCACGATGTCGCCGCCGACCTCCTTTGCGGTCTCCCGCAACTCGTCGATCGCGTGATCGACGGTCGAATCATCGGTGCGCAGGCGCGTGATGTCCGCGACGACCAGGTCGCCGTCGTAGACTGCATCCTTGATCGCGATCACGTCTTCCTGACCATCGATCTCGGCGATGTGCAGTTCCATCTCTGTTTCGGCCTCGGCGGCGACGTCTTCGAGGTCCAGTTCGACATAGTCCCCGGTGCTTCCATCGCTGCCCCCGAGGATGCGATCCATGAATCCCATGTCCCGAGGATGCTTCGCGCTGGGCAATAGTGTTTCCCCTCCGGGTCGCAGTGACCGATATCCGATCACCGCCGACAGAACGAGGCACGATCAGTTCTCGATGGAGTCGACGCCCGTGATCTCGAACCGGGCGCCGCCCGATTCCCCCTCGACGATCGTGATGTCCCATCCGTGGGCCTCGACGATCCCCTCGACGATACTCAGGCCCAAGCCCGTTCCGTCTTCGTCCGTCGAGTACCCGGCCTCGAACACCGCCCTCCGCCGATCCTCGGGAATGCCGGTGCCGTCGTCCTCGACGAAGAACCCGTTCTCGAGGTCGCCGGCGGTGATTTCAACGTCCTCTCCGTCGTGCTCGATGGCATTTCGAATGAGGTTCTCGAAGACCTGTCGGAGTCGGCTCTCGTCCGCCTCGATGGTGTGTTCGGTCTCGATGTGAATCTCGGCGCTTTCGGTCTCGACGCCCTGCCAGGATTCCTCGATTAGCGAGGCGAGTTCGACCCGTTCGGTATCGGTAACTGGCTCGCCCATTCGGGCGAGTTCCAGCAGGTCTTCGATCAGGGACTGCATGCGGTCGTGGGCCTGTTCGATGGCCGCGAGATGGTCCGAGTCACACTCCTCCTGGACCATCTCGAGTCGACCCTGGGCCACGTTGAGTGGGTTTCTGAGGTCGTGACTGACCACGGAGGCGAACTGCTCGAGTCGCTCCTCCCGCTCCTTTCGCTCGGTGATGTCCCGGGCGATGCTCAAGATCGCCTCGGTCCCCCCATAGGTGATCAGACTCGAACTGATCTCGACGGGAATCGTCGATCCGTCCTTGCGACGGTGGACGGTCTCGAAGACCTGGCGTTCGTCCTCGGGCATGTCATCGATGAGTGAATCGATCTCCGCCGGCTCCAATCCCTCGTCGATGTCGTGGGGGTTCATCGATTCGAATTCCTCCCTCGAGTACCCGAGTTCATGTACGGCCGCGTCGTTGACGGCCAGGAACTCCCCGTCGGTATCGATCACCCACGCCGTATCGTTCATCCCATCGAACAGTTCCTGGTACTCCTCGAATGCCTGTTCGAGTTCCCGCTCCCGCTCCACCCGCTCGGTCACATCCCGTGTCACGCTGACCACGCCCTCGATTGAGCCGTCGACCCGCAGCGGACTCATGTTGTACTCCAAAATGGCGTATCCATGATCCGGGAACGCCGCTTCGACCGTTCCAGTGAGCTTTTCGAGGTCCCCGTCAAGCAATTGCTGGTACGGGTCTCCGTCGTACTGCTCCCGGATGAGGGGGATCAGGTTGCTCTTCTCGCCCTCCAGTTCCTCCCGACTCGTCCCATACCACTCCGCGAGGTACTCGTTGACCAGGACGAAGCGGTGGTCCTCGTCGTAAATGCAGGCCGGCGCGAGCATCGAGTGGACCAGCCGCTCATATGTTTGCAGCTCCCGTCGCCGGCTTTCGAGCTCCTTTTCGGCCCGGTAGGTCATGGCGGCGTCGACGATACGGTTCGCGAGCACCGGGTACTGCTCCGGGAATTGGCGCTTTCGGAAGTAATCTGTCACCCCCGCTCCAATGGCCTCGCTTGCGATCCCCTCAGAGCCCTTCCCCGTGAGCAACACGAAGGGGAGGGACGGATCGACCTCACGGACCGACCGGAGAAATTCGATCCCGTTTCGCTCCGGGAAGTCATAATCGGCGACGACACATTCAAAAGAGCCCGTTTCGACGGCCTCGATTCCCGCCTCGACGGAGGACGCCGTCTCGACCGAAAGAAGAGCATCCGCATCCTCCAGCCGTCGAGCCATCAGCTCGGGATAATCCGGCTCATCGTCCACGACGAGCACGTCGATGTCTTCGGTCCCTGCCGTCATGGGCACTCGATCACATCCACAAATTAGTGTCACCGAAGTTATATCGGTTTCGACGGACTCACACGTCGAATTCGAACAGTTCGTCACCGACGTGGTGCAGCGACCGGACGACCTTCCCCTCGGGGCCGGTCATCTCATCGCCGTCTGTGAGGGCCTCGCCGATGGCCAGGGCCTTTCCATGGGTCTCCTCGACGATGACGACGAGGTCTCCCGCCTCGATGGCCGGGTCGGCCTCGGTGATGCCCGGACGCATGACGTCCGCCCCGTCGCTCACGAAGGAGATCGCGCCGGCGTCGACGGTCACGAGGTGGTTCGTCGGTTCGTAGGCGTTTGCACCCCTGACGGTGAGAAACGGTTCTCCCTCGGGATACCAGACATGGGGCTTGCCGTCGATGAGGCCGACCTCGAAGTCCTCGTCCGCGAACTCGACGAGCTCGATGCTCGCGGCGTCGATCCCGATCCCGAGCCGATCGGCGAGGGTCTCCTCGATGGCCCGGACTTCGTCGCTGCGGAGGTGATGGCGGGAGGACACGTCCATGGGCATGCTCGGACGGGTTTGCAGATAAATCGCCCGCTCCGTCGGGTTCGACACTCCCCGTGACCCATCCCGGCCAGGCAAAGGACTAACTGCGGGTCCGGCCAAGGGAGGGTCATGACGACGGACGAGCAGGCAGCGGCGGGGACCGCCGAGGGCCAGGGGCCGGTCGAGATCACGCCGGATCTTTCGGAGAGACTGGCGGCAAAACGCGAGGAGCTCTTCGAGAAGTTCGAGATCCCGGAGGGGTTTCCCGAGGCCGTGAGGGAGGAGGCCGCGGAGATCACGACCGACGTCCAGCCCGAGGTCGAGTCCGAACTGGAGTCCCGGCGTGACCTCCGGGAGATGACGACCTGGACGACGGATCCGATCGACGCCCAGGACTTCGACGACGCCATCTCCATCGAGGAGCGCGAGGACGAATTCGTCCTCTGGGTGCACATCGCGGACGTGACCCACTACGTCAGGCCGGGGACCGCCATGTGGGACGAGGCGCTCAGACGGGGGAATACGGTGTATCTCCCCGGCCACACGGTCCACATGCTCCCACCGATTCTCGCGGAGACGGTCTGCTCGCTGGTCGAGGCGGCGGACCGGCTCGCCCACACCGTCGAGATGCACCTCGATCGGGAGACCCTTTCCTTCGAGGACATCGAGATCTACAAGTCCGTCATTCGGAGTGACGCCCGGCTCACCTACAGCGAGGCCGTCGACCGCCTCGAGGACCCGGGAGCGCACCTGCACGACGAGATCGAACTGGTCTGGGAGGTTGCCGACCGCCTCCACGAACAGCGAAAGGAGGACGGTTCGCTCGTCTTGAATCCGCGACGCGACAGGGCCCACACGATCATCGAGGAGTCGATGCTCAAGGCGAACAAGGCGGTCACCCACGAGTTGATGTGGGATCGGGGGCTCGAGGCCGTCTACCGCGTCCATCCCCAGCCATCGCCGGACGAGTGGGACGAGGCGCTCCGGGAGATTCAGGACCTCGAGGGCGTCTCGATTCCCGGTGACTCCTGGGACGACCCGCGGAAGGCGGTGAACGCGACCCTCGAGGAGGCCCCTGGCCGCCAGCTCGGGAAGATCCAGTGGGCGGTGATGAAGGTGATGCCCCGCGCGAAGTACATGAACGACCCATTCGGCGGCCACCACGCCCTCAACTTCGAGATCTACGGCCACTTCACCAGCCCGATCCGCCGGATGAGCGACCTCGTGAACCACTGGATCGTGTATCAGAACGACGTTCCCGAGAACCTCGTCGAACTCTGTGACCGCGCTTCGGAGCGACAGAAGGCCGCAGAGCAGTGCGAGCGGGAGTACGAGAACTTCCTCGAGGAGGTGGGTCTCAATCCTGACGCGGTGACGAACCGCGGCATCGAGGTCCTCGAGGAGGAGACCTGATCCCCGCGAGGGCCCCGGAGGCGTTCGCCGGTGGAATGGGTCGGGGGTTCGGGAAACGACATGATTAATTATGTGGGAGTCACCGGGTGCAGTATGCCACAGGGCAGGTTCGAGTGCTATCGATGTGGGTGTGAGGTCACCGATCCGAACAGTCGCGTCTGTCCAGAATGTGACGGCGCGCTCAGCGACCGGGGCTGGCCCGTCGAGTGATCGATGTCCTCCGATACCGTCGACACCGTCGACACCGAGGACGAATCTGTACACGAGACACCTTCCCCCCAGGAAACCGCCCTGAAGCAACTGCGGCGGGCGGCCGCGGAGATCGACGTCTCCGAGTACATCATCGAGCGGCTGTCACATCCCCATGCCGTTCACGAGGTCACCGTTCCGATGGAACACGACGACGGGAGCCACTCGATGTATACGGGCTACCGGGTGCACCACAACGCGGTTCGAGGCCCCTACAAGGGTGGCCTTCGGTATCACCCGGAGGTGAGCCGCGAGGAGTCCATCGGCCTCGCGATGTGGATGACCTGGAAGTGTGCGGTCATGGACCTGCCCTTCGGCGGTGGGAAAGGGGGCGTGGCCGTGGATCCGAAGTCCCTCTCCGAGGCGGAGACCGAGCGGCTGACCCGCCGCTTCACCGAGGAGATCCGGGACGTCATCGGCCCGACGAAGGATATCCCGGCCCCGGACATGGGGACCAACGCCCAGACGATGGCCTGGGTGATGGACGCCTACAGCATGCAACAGGGCGAAACGGTCCCGGGCGTCGTCACGGGGAAACCGCCGGTGATCGGCGGGAGCGAGGGGCGAGCGGGTGCCCCGGGACGCAGCGTCGCCATCATCACCCGCGAAGCCCTCGAGCACTACGACACGCCGATCGAGCGGGCGACCGTCGCGGTCCAGGGTTACGGAAGCGTGGGCGCGAATGCCGCCAGACTTCTCTCGGACTGGGGAGCGACGGTCGTCGCGGTCAGCGACGTGAACGGCGCAGCATACGATGACTCCGGGCTCGATCCCCACGAAATCCCGTCCCACGACGAGGTGCCCGAGGCCGTGACCGAGGAGGCAACCACCGTCATCGAGAACGAGGCGCTCCTGGGACTCGACGTCGACGTGTTGATTCCGGCGGCGGTCAGTAACGCGCTCACCGCAGACACCGTCGATTCCGTCCGGGCCGAGATGGTGGTCGAGGGGGCAAACGGGCCCACCTCGGCCGCCGCGGACCGGGCACTCGAACGGCGCGAAATCCCAGTCATCCCCGACATCCTGGCCAACGCGGGCGGCGTGACGGTGAGCTATTACGAGTGGCTCCAGGACATCAACCGGCGATCCTGGTCCCTCGAGCGGGTCAACCGGGAACTCGAATCCGACATGCAGGCGGCCTGGCGGGCGGTACGGAGCGCCCACGAAACTCACGACGTGCCGTGGCGACTCGCGGCCTACATCGTCGCCCTCGAACGGCTCGAGGAGGCCCACGAGGCCCGCGGTCTCTGGCCTTGACCGCCCCTGTTACCGGTCGGAATCACAGGAGCCCCTCGTGTTCGGCCAGCAAGAGTCCCTCGAGCGTCGCGTCGTTTGCCGGCTCCGCCCGTGCCAGTTCGATCGCTTCGTCCCGGGGGACCTGTCGAATCGAGAGAAACTCGTTGTCGTCGAGCCGACGGGTCCCCCCGCCGAGATCGGTCGCGAGCACGATTCCCCGCTCGTGGCGCAGGACCCCGGTCGCGACATCGATCCGCTGGAGCACTCGGGTAGTTTCGGGGACCCGCCCGGTCTCCTCTTCGAGTTCCCGTCGGGCGGCCTCGTCGTAGTCCTCACCGTTCTCGACGATTCCGGCCGGGAGTTCGAGACAGTGCTCGCGGATCGTCGGCCGGTACTGTTCGACGAACAGGATCGAGTCCCCTTCGATGGCGACGATGATCACCGCAGGCGGCAACGCCGCCCAGTAGTACCGTTTTTCTGAGCCATCGGGCTGCTCGACGCGGTCGTAACCGCCGTCGTACCACCCCGTCTCGTACTCGGTCACGCTCTCCCGAACCGGCCACTCTTCGGATTCTCCCCGTTGATTCCCCGGTGGACGCTCGACTGGGTCGGTCATTTCCCCTCCAGCATCGACCGGTAGTGCCGGCCGAATGCCTGTCTCTTCACCGCCGAAACGGCTGCATCGGTTCGATCCTCGAAGGAGACAGCCACCACCACTTCCCGTGGCCAGACGGGATGCCACGCACGCCCCGAGACTGGTTCGGTCCCGGCGAGTTCGACGTCGAAGTCCTCCTGCTCGGCGAGCCAGGACTCCCAGGCCTCTGTCGTGCCGACCTGGACTTCGAGCAACGAGGCAAAGAGCGCCTGCTGGGCGGTTTCGATGGTCTCGCTGTCGATCAGGTCGCGGTACTCGGTCCGTGTGTCGGCGTTCGCCTCGGCAATCTCCTTCGTGACGGTCTCGGCGACCGGAGCGAGCGACCCGTATTGCTCTCTCACCGCCGCCTCGGTTTCCGGCGTGAAGTGCCCCCGTATCTCCATGATGGTGTGATTGGGGGTGAACAGACTACACGCTTGTGGCTTGGAGTGGCCCGGTTGCCCCTCACCAGATCCGATCGATCGGGGTCACTGGGACAGGTCGGACGTCGCTTCGACCGGCAGCGCCCTGGCCATCAGGAGTGCATCTTCGCCGTCGGGATAGTACCCCTGGTGGCGGGCGAGCACCTCGAAGCCCGCCGCGCTGTACAGGGACCGAGCCCGCTCGTTGCTCGGCCTGACCTCGAGTCGCACACGGGAAGCCTTTTGGCCGGCCAGTACCCGCATCGCGCCGTCGAGAAGCCGTCGGCCTCGACCTGCCCCCTGCAACTCGGGCCTGACGGCGAGATCCTTGATGTGTCCGAATCGGTTCCCCCGAAGTTCGACCGATTCGGCCACGACGTAGCCGGCGATTTCCTCGCCCAGTTCGGTCCCGCCGGGATCCTCGAGGACGAGAAAGCCGGGCGAATCGAGAAACGACTCGAACGTCGCGTGATCCCACGGTCGGTCGAAGGTTCGCCGCTCGATCCGGAGGACCCCGAGCAGATCTGCCGGCTCGACGTGGCGGAGTCGCCCGCGGGATCGTGGCGCGTCGACCGTCACGGTTCGTGATCGGAACTCGCTCACGAAGAGTCTCACGGTGCCCCCGGGAACGAACGAAAAGGGTCATGGCCGGCCCCCCCGCGTCTACGAGCATGTTCAGAAGTGGAGCCTTCGTGGCCGATCAGTTGGGCGACGTCGAAGCCGAACAGGTCCAGCCCAACGGGGTCGACCTTCGACTCGACGCCATTCTCGAACCGGTCGAGCCCGGCTCGATTTTTCGTGACGGCACGACGATCGGCGAGCGAGACCCCCTCGAGACGGTGGCACTCGAGGACGGGGACGGGAGCGAGAGTCGGGAGGGCTACCGTCTCGACCCGGGCGGATACGTCCTCCAGTACGCCGAGACCGTCTCGATCCCCGAGGAACACGTTGGATTTCTGCTCCCCCGATCCTCGCTCATGCGAAACGGTGTCATGTTGAACACGGCGGTCTGGGATGCGGGATACACCGGCAGAGGCGAGGGGCTGTTGCAGGTCCACCACGAGATCGAGCTCGAACGTGGGGCCCGGGTCGCCCAACTGGTTCTCGCTGCCGCCGATCACGAGGGGACCTACGCGGGCAGCTACCAGGGCGAGCGGCTGGACCGAGCCTGAACGGGGGCTGCTGTGGGGCGCTTTAACAGGCCGGCTCGCATGCTGAAACTTATATGCGTTGGCGGAACGAAGGTCGGGCATGTCGGTTTCCGCGGCCCGGGCCCTCGTCATTTTCGCCCTGCTCGGGGCGATCGGGTTCGGCGCCGCAGTCTCTCCCGCCGGGGCTCAGAGCGCCGTGACGTTCGTCGACTCGGACGTAACCGCCGATACGACCTGGACCGCGGAGGAGGGTCCCTACCGGCTGGTCGGAAACGTGACCGTCGCCTCGAACGCGACGCTCACTGTCGGGCCGGGGACGACCGTCGAGTTCGCCGAAGGCGTCACGCTGTCGGTCGCGGGGGAGTTCGTCACGAGTGGAACGGAATCCTCCCCAGTCAGGTTGATCGCCTCCAGACCCATTTCGACGCCCGGGTCGTGGGGGTCGATCCGGACGGTCGGCTCGGAGTCCCCGATCGTCTCGCTCACCCACACCGAGGTCGCCCACGCGACCAACGGAATCTCGATTCAGACCGCCGATTCGACCCTGCGAATCTCAGAGACGGTTTTCACCTCGATTTCGGGAAGCGGAATTCGTGTGAAACGTGCCGACGCTCGAACCGAACTCGCGGTTCGTGAGAGTCGGTTCCAGCACGTCGGCAACGGGATCGTGGCCGGCCGCACCGACCTCATTCCGGTCGAGACCGCCTCGAACTGGTCGATTACCCATTCGACCTTCTCGAGTGTCGACGGGACTGGCGTTCGGATCGAGGCGGACCGGATCACGCGGTTCACCCTCCGGGCCAATGTATTCGATGGGATGGCGGTGAATGCCGTTCGTCTCGAATCAGAGCGAATCAGGGCGGCCGAAATTCGCTCGAACCGGGTGACCGACTCCACCCGGGCCGTGAGCGTCGAAACCGCCGACGTGAGTGTCTTCGCGATCGCCGGGAACGAGTTTTCCGTCTCCGGGACGGCCGTCGACCTTCGCCTCGAACGGAACGTCTTCGGCCTTCGGATCGCCGACAATCGGATCGTGGGAGGCGGGACTGGCGTGGCCATCGTGCACGACCCGCGACGAGATGGCTTTTACTCCTTCGACCTCTCGGTGACTGAAAACGAGATCCGCGGCCAGGAGAAGAGCGGAATTCGACTGGCGACCTCGGCCTTCTCGGACTCGAGCATGTCGATCCGGAACAACACCGTGGCGGAGAACGGCCGGTACGGGATCCGACTGACCGTCGATGCCTTCCAGGATGCCGTGGTCGCGGACAACCGGATCAGAAAGAACGGATACAGCGGGCTTTCGATGACCGCGTGGGAGGTTAGAAACACGATCGTCCGCGGAAACCTCGTGCAGAGTAACGGGGCGTCGGGGATCGAAATCGTGGCGCGCTCGACGATGGAGGGAGTCACCGTGACGGGGAACGAACTCCTCGACAACGCCCGGGAGGGCCTTTTGATTCGAAGCGGGCACCAGACCGACGGTCGGTACACCGTGCGGGAGAACGTCGTCGCCGCGAACGCTTACGGGATCGTCCTCACCGGCCCACAGACCGGGGTCCTCTCGAAGAACTCGATCGTCTTCAACACCGTTGGCTACTGGGAGCGGGAACCGCGCCCCGACGCCGATCCCGGGATCGGGGTCCTGGTCACCGACAACGCGACGCATATCGAACTCGTCCGAAACGACATCTATGGCAACCGGGTCGGCCTGCAGACGTCGATCGAGGGGACGGTATCGGCTGCGGGGAACTACTGGGGTGCCGAATCGGGGCCGTACCACCGATCGATCAATCCCGAGGGGGAGGGGAACGCCGTCGTGACCCACACCGGCTGGGTCGACCTCGTCGAGGTCCGGACGGAGCCCGTCAGCGAGCGGTATTGGCGACCTAATGTGACCCTCTCGATCGACCCGAATCCGGCGTGGCCGGGCCAACGGGTACGGATTTCGGCGGCGGGATCCAGCGACCGGGACGGGGCGATCAGCACCTATCGGTTCACGATTGGGGGTCACACGACGGGCACGAACCGACCCCTTCGAACGGTCACCTACACGGCGCTCGGTTCCTACCCCGTTTCCCTCTGGGTCGAGGACGGTATGGGGATCGAGAGTGCCAAACCGGCGACGGCACTGCTCCGGATCGAACCCCAGCCGACGACGACGGAGCCGACGACAGCGGTGACGACGACTCAGCCGCCGACCGTCGTGACGACGGCACGGACCACAGTCCCGCCACAGCCTCCCGAGGGCGGAGGACCGGGCCTCCTCGGCTGGACCGGGGCCGGACTCGGGGCGATCCTCTACGGCATCGCCGTCGTGTTCGGGGCTCGGGGGATGTACGAAACACTCACCGAAAAGCCGCTATCGGTCCGCGGGAGGCGAATTCAGGTCCTGGCTTTTGCCGGTGTCACGGTCTGGGCGGTGGCCTCCGTGATGGGGCCGTCGGTCCTGCGAATGGTCGCCGCAATCGGACTGCTCTCGTGGGGGGTGCTCACCGGGTTCGCGTTCGCCCTGGTGAAATTCCGCCGATAGAACGTCGGCAGCGAGACGCCCCGCGGCTGGAAACGTTACCATTGGGGACGGTATTGGAGAAATGATTGCACGTGAGGGTCTGACACCGCTATTTTTTGCTCCCTCGAACAACTTGAGATCCGATATATGGCCGTTTCATCACTGGAATTGGGGGTTGGCTCGGGCGTTTGCGGTCTTGGGGCGGTGTAAAAAGCCCCTTGTATATAGGGTGAGCTACTACCCGGGTTCCGATCATTAGTTT
>JBDGUI010000009.1:0-24232 GCA_042216015.1 Halodesulfurarchaeum sp.
GATTTTCGCCACGTATGGCTGTCTACCCGGGCTGTTCACCGGCTGGTATGACGGAACCCGCCATCAGCAACATCAGACGATTGCCACCCGAGAGGGGCATCGCTGTGCTATCACGGGTACTTCGACATGACCTCCGAAATGCGATGAACGTGATTTTGGGACGTACCAAAACGATTCAGCGGAAGGGGTCAACACAGATAGCTAACCACGCCCAGGAAATCCTTGATACGGGGCATAATCTCATGGAAATGACCGCAAAGGAGCGGGACGTGGTCGAAACCCTCGTGAATCCCTCGAAACCGAAGCCTCTCGATCTGGCAACAGTAGTCGAAAACGTCGTGGAACGTCTCCGAAGTACCCATCCGGAAGCAGTCATAACGGTATCGGGTACCATCGCGTTTCGAGTTCGAGCAGTGCCAGAATTGCCAAAGGCTCTCGAAGAATTGATCGAAAACGGGATCGTCCACACCGAGGCTGACCAACCAAGGGTCTCAGTTCAAATCGATCAGTCGGGAACAAACGTCATCATTCGAATCACTGATAACGGAAAGGGCATTCCACCCGAAGAAATCGCCCTCATCTCTGACAATCAAACTGAAACCCAGCTGCGACATGGGAGCGGTCTCGGATTGAAACTTGCCGATCTCGTTATCCGTCAGTCGGGTGGGTCTCTGGAGTTCAGCAACACAAGACAGGGAGGAACTCAAGTACTTGTAAGACTCCAATTGGTTGAATAGATGGGATATTTTCAGCCGCCCTTGAGGTGAATACGGGATCCCTTCCCCGGATTCGGCTCTCAGGTCGATTTTTCCAATCGGATCTTGAACACGGACCCTTCTGGTTCGTTTTCCTCGTAGGTAATCTCTCCCCTGAAATCAGAGACCCATCTCCGTACCAGATACAATCCCATTCCGGAACCGCTGCTTTCCAGTCCCTGTTTCCCTTTTGTGAATAACTCGTTTTGCAGGGCCTTCGGAATCCCTGGGCCGTTATCCACCACTGAAATCGTTACCGTGCCATTTTCTTCGTCCGCCGATATCCGCACCCTGGGATCCGGTTTATCGTTGTGTTGGATCGCGTTGTTGATCAAATTCCGAAAGACGGAAGACAACATTTCGTTTGCCTCGACAGTCACCTGGGGAAATTCGTCATCCACTTCGATTGTTGCATCCGGGAACGTTTGGCGCCGGGATTCCACCACCTGCTCGAGCGTCTCCCCGAGGGAAACGTCCTCGATTGGGATATCGTCGTTCTCGCTCAGTGCTTCAACATATTCCCGCGCAGATTTGGTCAATTCGATCACGTGCTCGACGGACCGCTGAAGTTTCTTCGTGATCTCGAGGATCTCCGCTCGATCCGATTTGTCCCGGAGCAAATCCACCCACCCCCGGATGACGTTCATATCGTTGCGAATGTCGTGGCGCACGACCCGGTTCAGCGATTCCAATTGATCATTCCGGGTTTCAAGCCGCTGTTCGTACTCCTTGAGATCGCTGATATCGCTGTTTATCGCCACGAAGCGCTCGATTTCTTCCCCATCATCGCCATACACGGGCGCAATCGTTTGATCTGCGTAGACGAGGTCCCCGGACCTAGTCTGGTTGATTATTTCGCTTTCCCAGACCTCCCCGTTGTTGATCGTCTCCCACATGTCCTCGAAAAATTCTGAATCGTGTTTGCCGGAGTTGAGGATTGAAGCGTTCTCGCCGATGACTTCATCTTCATCGTATCCGGTCGTTTCGACGAAAGCTGGGTTTACGTATTCGATATTCCCGTCGAGATCGGTGAAATAGACGCAGTGTCCGGCGTGTTCGATTGCCTTCTGAAAGGTACGCAACTGTGATTGGCGATCCCGATTGGCGATGTACAGACCTCCGATGACGGTGCCGAATGTCGCACCACCTATTGCCATATCGGATATCACAACCAGGGGATACTGGATATCCCCCTGCATCGATTGTTGATGTAATATGAGTAGGAGCGTTAATCCGGCAGTAACTCCCCAGCCCACGAGTGCCCAGAACGGAATGTAAAAGGCATACTTGCTACCATGCTGGTATTCCTTGACCGTCGAGTGTGAGAGCCAGAGCATCGCCACCGTGAGTCCAATCGGCCAGACGATCTCTAACAGACCGAAAAACGAAGCGAGGCGAAGATTCGACAATTGCGATGCGATGGGAAAATATGTCGATACGATCCCGAGTGCGATAATGACTAGGTAGACCAAACGTGTATCCTGTAAACCGAACGTTGGGATTTTCATACAATCATATTGAGTTGGCACGAGGGCTCCGACACTGACCGACTCGATAGATATTAGTTGGTCGATTATTTTCCACTCGTCGTGCTGAATTTTGCCCCAAAGTCACAGGTTGATTCTTTTGAGACGGTTTTGTTATAGTCATGGGATGATTGTAAGGTAATGAAAATTTGTCCCGGTTTGATCGGGGGCCAGATTTCGAAAAAGTCACCCGGACCACATTCGAAGAGGGCCTATGCTCCCCGAACGACAGATCGACGCTCTCGCCGTCGCCCTGGCGGCCATCCCGGTCGCCGCGGCCATCCTGGTCTGGCCCGAACTGCCCGACGAGATGGCGATCCACTGGGGATCCGGGGGACCGGACACGTTCGTCGGGAAGCCGCTGGCCACGTTCGGCCTCTTCGCGTTTGCGGTCGGAACGATCGCCTTCGTTCGACTCGCCCCGAACTCGCTCACGAATACCCCCGGCGGGGAGACGCCGACGGTCCTCTTTCTCGGGCTGGTGTTCGCGTGGGTCGAGGGCATGGTCGTCGTCTGGAACCTCGGGGTGCACTTCCCAATCGAACTCGCGATCCTCCCGATCCTCGTGCTCGCAGCTGGCCTGGTGGCGTATGCGTACTGGCGGCAGTGAGACGAATCGCGAACGACACGTAGATACGTCCGCCACCCCCAGCCCCCCGCATGGAGGTGGCCCTCGTCATCCTCGACGGGTGGGGACTCGGCGACCACGACCGACTGAACGCCGTCGAGGCCGCATCGACCCCCACCTTCGACCGGTTCTGGGAGACGGGTGCCACGGGCACCCTTCGGACCGACGGACCGTCCGTCGGGCTGCCGGAGGGACGGATGGGAAACAGCGAGGTGGGCCATCTCACCGTCGGTGCCGGACGATCGCTCGACCAGCCCGCCCTCCGAATCGATCGCCAGATCGAGGCGGGCGAGTTCTGCGAGAACGAAGCACTCGAGACCGTTTTCGGCGCCGCCGAGAAGCGAGGGGGCCGGGTGCACCTGCTCGGGCTCGTCAGCGACGCGGGGGTCCACGCCCATCAGGAACACGTCCACGCGCTGATCGAGTGTGCAGCCGACCGAGGCCTCGACGCCGTGACTCACGCGTTCACGGACGGCCGGGATACGGATCCCACGGACGGACTGGGCTACATCGAGGCCCTCGAAGCCGCCGTCGAACGAATCGGCACGGGGGAGATCGCGACCGTCTCGGGACGATACTACGCGATGGACCGTGATACGAACTGGGAGCGGACCCACCAGGTCTACGACGCGATCGTGAACCGCGAGGCGCCCCACCGCGCCGCGTCGGCAACCGCCGCCGTCGAAGCCTCCTACGACCGGGGAGACACGGACGAGTTCGTCGAGCCGACGCTGATCGATGGCGGGCCCGCCCTCAAGGACGGCGACAGCGTCGTCTTCTGCAACTTCCGCGCCGATCGAGCCCGGCAATTGACCCGAATGCTCGCGGACATCGACCCGGAATGGCCCGGACGGACCGACCCGCCGGACGTCGCGCTCGCGACGATGACCGAGTACGATCGGACCTTCGACCTCCCCGTTCTCATCGAGCCCAACGAGCCCACGGTCACCCTCGGGTCGGTCCTCGAGCGCGAGGAACGCAGTCAGCTCCGGATCGCCGAGTCCGAGAAGTACCCCCACGTGACCTACTTCCTCAACGGGGGCCGAGAGGTCGAGTTCGAGGGCGAGATCCGGGAGATCGTCGCCAGCCCCGACGTGCCGACCTACGACGAGCAGCCCGAAATGAGTGCCGTCGAGGTCACCGACGTCGCAATCGAGATCGTCGAAGATCGCGACCCGGATGTACTCGTCCTCAACTACGCCAATCCGGACATGGTCGGACACACCGGGGACTACGAGGCCGCCATCGAGGCCGTCGAGACCGTCGATCGGGAACTGGGGCGGCTCGGTGCGGCCGTTCACGCCGCCGCCGGCCACCTGCTCGTGACCGCCGACCACGGGAACGCAGAGGACATGGGCACGCCCGAGCACCCGCATACGGCCCACACGTTCAATCCGGTCCCGTTCGTCTCGATCGGTCCCGGGAACACGAACGGTCGGATCCGAGACGGGGGGACACTGGCGGACATCACCCCCACGATTCTCGCGCTGCTGGGGATCGAGCGGCCCCCAGCGATGACCGGCCGTTCGCTTCTCTCGTTCTGACTCAGGACGGGTCGTATTCGATGGTGCCATCGACGACGGTCAGCTCGACGTCCAGCTGACCGATCGGCGTCTCCCACGGGGAGGCAGAGAGGGCGACGAAATCCGCCGAAGTGCCGGCGTCGAGGGTGCCAGTGCCTGATTCCGGAGTCGCTGGTGGGCCAGTTCCGCCGGTAGCGGCCCTGACGGCCTCGGTCACCCCGAGGCGGTCCTCGGGGCTGGCCCCGGTCGCGCGTTCGATGCTCCGGAGGGGGATCGGGCGGCGGCCATTGCTCCCGAACGCCACGGGGACTCCCGCCGCCACCAGTCTCCCAAATTGCAGGCCCCGGGTTTCGCCAGCCCCTACCTCGCCTGGGTTCCGACCGCCGGTCGTCGATCCGGAACCCGGGTTGCCAACGACCGTGGCCCCGAGCCCCGCGAGTCGCGGGACCTGTTCATCGGACACCGCTCCGCCGAGCCAGATCCGTGGCCGAGTTACGTCCGAGCCGTCGAGCGCGGAGAGAAGCGGGCTAAGCGCGGCCGGATCGTCGACAGTCACACTGACCCGGAAATCCGATTCGGTGGACCGCCTGAGGAAATTCTTCACGAAATTCGCGGACCCATCGTCCACATCCACCCCGAGCGATTCGAGGCACAGCCGACCAGTCCCGACGTCGGAGCCGAGCCCGAGCCGCGTTGCAGCGTCGAGGGGAGCCGGGCTCTCCACCGACCCCGCGTCCTCGCGGTAGTTCAGCCGCGTCCTGATCGGCAGTTCCTCGGCCCGCGCCAGTTCGTGATAGGCCCGGGCAGTTTCGGAATTTCGGACGGCGTCGGAGACGGTCGTGACGCCCTGCTCGAGTGCATCGTCGAGGGCGGCCATCAGGACATCGCGGGCCTGCTCGATGCCCGCCGGTGCGCTCCTTTCCCCCGCCTTCCCGGATTCATCGAGGCGTTTCCCGACCCGCGAGAGATCGGCGTGCCCGTCGACAAACCCGGGGAGGACAGTTCGACCTGCCAGGTCGACCCGGCGGGTCTCGATGCCCTCGAGGAACTCGACCTCGTAGGTGTCAGCGACCCGGCAGACCGTGCCATCGCGGACGGCGAGGGCCTCCTCGATCCGATCGGAGCCGGGGCGAACGTGGATCTCGCCATCGACGAAGATCGCGTCGGCGGGTTCGGCCATATCCCCACCGACGGCCCGGACGCCAAAACGATTGGCCTTCCCCTCGCGGGCCCGGATTCCACGTGTCCCGGTTCACTCAGAGCCGGCGGTACCCCGACGGACCCTCGACGATTTCGCCCCGTCTGGCCAGCTTCTCGAGGGCCGTTCGGACGGCATCGGCGGGTACCCCTCGGTCGCGCGCGTACTCGAGAATCGCCTCCTCGGTCGGTTCCTCGAGGGTCTCGATCACGTCGAGGATCCGGTCCCGGCGGCTCGTCGACCCGGAATCGCTGGCCTTCCCAGCGTCTGCGATCGCCTTCGGATCGAGCCCGTGTTCTGTGAGGTACTCCTCGTCGCCGACCCCCACCGAGTCGATGGCCTCCTCCATTTCCCCGATCGAATCCAGCCGTTCGTAGGCCTCCTCGCGGTCCTGGGCCGAGGCGAGCATCGCCGCCCTGACCTCCCGGGCCTCCTCGCGGTCCTCGGTCCGGACGAACTGCTTGAGCCGCTCGAACTGGTGACGGGTCCGGCATCGGGGACAACTGGTCGTCTCGGGACGCCCCTCGACGATCCAGAGGGCCCGGCAGTTCGAGCACCCCACCACCGCGTACATGCCCGAAGCTGGTCGCTCCTCGTAGTTAAACCTCGAGGTGGGACAGGGCCCGACCAATCCGGCTGCCATAGCGAGCGAGATCCCCGGCCCCCAGTTCAGTCCCCGTCGACCCAATCGAGAAAGGTGTCGAAGGCCCCGCTTTCCGGGTGGACGTGGGCGTACGTTCCCACCGTTTCGTACTCGGTTAGTCCGTCCCGGCCGTCGGCGATGCCATCGCCCCTGACCATCGAGAAGGCGAGTTTCGCGTCGCTATCGAGGGTTGCCTGCGAGTAGTGGAACTCGTGGCCACGGAGTCGGTCGCCGGGAGCGGCAGTGGGCGTATGCCGGTCCGCCCGCAGTTCGACGTGGTCGAGGGCCTGGTGACGGTCGGCCATCTCGACGTCTGCCGGGAGCACGCCGGCCATCTCGTAGCGATCACCATCGGTGGTTTCGAGGGACTGCGAGAGGACCATCAAGCCCCCGCACTCCCCGAAGACGGGCGTCCCTGCCTCTGCCCGCGACCGGATCTCCGCGAGGGTCGAACTGGCTTCCAGTTCCGGGGCGAATCGCTCCGGGTAGCCGCCCGGAAGGTAGATGCCATCGCAATTCGGGATAGGGTCGCCGGCCACGGGGGAGAACGTCACGACGTTCGCACCGGCCCGCAGCCGCTCCATCGCAGCCGGGTAGACGAACGAAAACGCGCCGTCGCGGGCCACCGCGACACAGGCCCCGGAGTCCGGCGGGTCGGGGTCGGGGGGCGCCGCGACTGGTTCCCGAGCCACCTCCACCAGTCGGTCGGTCCGAACGTGTGCCGCTGCATCCCGCAACGCGTTTCGGGGAAGCGCGGCTTCCTCCCCCATGTGGAGTCCGAGATGGCGATCCGGGACCTCGAGGGCCGGGTCCGGCGGTATCCGGCCGAAGTAGGTGAGATGATCCGGCAGGGCCTCCCGAATCCCGCGTTCGTGGCGGCCGCCGTGGGCCCGCTGGGCGAGAATGCCGGCCACGTCGATGTCCCGACCGGCCTGCTCCGCGTAGCGCTCGAACCCGAGCGCGGTCGCGGCAACACTCTCCATGCCTGCCTTGGCGTCGACGACCAGCACCACCGGGAGCCCGAGGGTCTCGGCGACCATGGCGGTGCTCGAGGCGTCGCCGTCGTAGAGGCCCATCACGCCTTCGACGACGGCGATGTCGCCCTCGCTCCGGGCGTAATTTCGCCTGACCCCGTAGGGTCCCTGCATCCAGACGTCGAGGGTTCGGGAGGGCGTTCCGGCGATCTCGCGGTGGTGGCTCGGATCGATGAAGTCCGGGCCGGCCTTGGCCGGCTGAACCGACAGCCCCTCCTCCTCCAGCGCGGTCATAACGGCCAGCGAGGCGACAGTCTTGCCGACCCCGGAAGCGGTGCCGGCGAGGACGAGCCCCTTCATGGTCGATGGCCCTCAGCGAGCCGCCTGGCTCGATCCCAGTCGCCGTCCGCGAGTGCCGACTTGATCCGGTCGTCCTCGAGGACGTTCCAGAGGAACTCGCGGCGCGCAGCTTCACCCAGCTCCGTCGCGTCTTCCCGGAGGTCGGCCTGCAACGCCACCATCGGATCGATCGCCTCGATTTCCGACTCGAGCCGACGCCGGAGGTGCTTGCTCACCGCCGGACTGGCCCCCTCGGTCGAAATGCCGACGGTCACGTGCTCGCCGGCGATCACGCTGGGCGTGACCACCTCCCCGGGCTCGTCGACGCGGTTGACCAGAGCGCCCGCCGCTCGCGCTTCGTCGGCGATGGCCGCGTTCAGCTCGGCATCGTCGGTCGCCGGGATCACGAGAAACGCGTCCCCGACGCGTGTAGCAGCTTCGTCGGCGTCGATTTCCGACTCGACTTGCCGACAATCGATCTCGGCTAACCGGTCGTCGAACTCCCGCGAGACGACGACCACGTCTGCCTCCGGCGCGAAGAGGTCGGCCTTCCGGGCGGCGACCCTCCCCCCGCCGAAGATGACGACTCGCTTGCCCCGAACGTCGTGGAAGAGCGGGATCATTGCGCTCCGGGCGGCCGGGTGCTTCCATCGGCCCAGTTGACCGCCGGAATTCGGTCGCGCATCGAAACCACCTCGCCGATGACCGTCGTCGCCGGGGGCTCGATTCCCGTCGAATCGGCCCGGTCGACGATCGTCCCGAGGGTCCCCGTCACGGTCTGTTGCTGGTCCCAGGTGACCTTCTCGATCATCGCGGTGGGCACGTCGTCGGGAACGCCCCGGTCCCGGAGCCGTGCGACGTAATCCGGGAGGCGCTTGACGCCCATGAGGACGATGAGGGTCTCCCCACCCGCGACCCGTTCCGCCAGCGCGTCCCAGTCGACGTGACTCTCGGTCTTCCCGGCGGCCTCGTGGCCGGTGATAACCGTGAAACTCGAGGAGATGTCACGGTGAGTGACCGGGATGCCGGCCAGTTCAGGCGCCGCGACCACGCTCGTGATCCCGGGTACCACTCGGAACGGCACGTCGTGCTGGGCGAGATATTCGGCCTCCTCGCCCCCGCGACCGAAGACGACGGGGTCGCCACCTTTCAGCCGAACGACAGAGTCCCCCTCCTTGGCCCGGCCAACCATCAAGTCGTGAATGTCCGCTTGCGTGGTCCGGGGCTCGGTTCGTTTGCCCACGTCGATGCACTCGACCCCGGCGAGCGAGTGGATAATCGCGGCACTCGTCAGCGAGTCGTAGAGCACGACGTCCGCGGTGCCCAGCAACCGCCAGGCCCGAACCGTCAACAGCCCCGGATCGCCCGGCCCTGCGCCGACGAGTGCGATCGATCCGGATTCGCCTGGCCACAGCTCCGCGGGATTCTCGCCCGAACCAGTCCGAGCGAGCCCACCGATTGTCTTCGTGTGACCCACCCCCTCGACGAGCTGGCCGTTCAGGCGCGTCATCGCCCGGCCCACCGCGGGCTTCGGGGTGTCCGTACTGATCGTTCCCCCTGGAACGGGAACGGCTCCAACTGCCGGCCCCGCTCCTTCGCTCGACGGATCGCCAGACGACGGCGGTTTCGTGCCCCTCCCATCAGCCGACGATGGGCCACGAGCCTGCCTGGGTCCGTCCCGTGACTGTTCCATCCTTCCGTAACGGTCCACGGCCGACCCTATTAAATCTAATTTTATTTATCGCAACCATAATTGTTTTAATGAGGGGTCGAGAAAACCCAGCTATCATGCACATCGCAGAGGGGTTTTTGCCCCCGCTCTGGGCGGCGTTCTGGGCCCTCTTCTCGCTCCCGGTCGTCGCCTACGGCACCTATCGGGTGGCGAAGTTCGCCCGTGAATCGCCCGATCGGATGGCAATGCTGGCACTCGCCGGGGCCTTCATGTTCGTGCTCTCGGCGCTCAAGTTGCCCTCGGTCACCGGGAGCACCTCCCACCCGACCGGGACCGGGATCGCCATCGTCCTGTTCGGCCCGGCCGTTACGGCGGTTTTATCGACCATCGTCTTGCTCTATCAGGCCCTTCTGCTCGCCCACGGGGGTCTCACCACCCTGGGAGCCAACGTGGCCTCGATGGGGATTATCGGCCCGTTCGTCGGCTGGCTCGGATATCGTCTCTTCAGGGACCGCTCGGGCGTCGTCACCGGCACCTTCGTGGCCACGGTTCTGGCAGACTGGTCGACCTACCTCGTCACGTCCGTCCAACTCGGGGCCGCGTTTCCAGCGGGGGATGGAATCGGCGGGGTACTCGCGGCGAGCGGGAACTTCGCCGCGATCTTCGCGGTGACCCAGCTCCCGATCGGGTTGGTCGAGGGGGTGATCGCCGCCGCCATGATCAAACAGCTCGTCGCCGTCAGGCCGGCCGTCGAAGCGAAGCTGGGGGTGGCATCATGAACCGGCTGGGGATGCTCGCCGGGATACTTCTGCTCGGGCTCTTGTTCGTCCCGATTGTCGCCCCCGGGCTGGGAACCTGGGGCGGCTCAGATGGGGCCGGCATGGAGGCCCTTTCGACCCACAATCCCGAGTACGAGACCTGGTTCGATCCAGTCTGGAGGCCCCCGTCCGGGGAGATCGAGTCCGCACTCTTCAGCCTCCAGGCGGCCGTGGGCGGGGCAATCATCGGTTACTACCTGAACGCCGCACCGCAGGACTGACATGCACGAGACACTCGAGGGCGTCCAACAGACTGCCACACCGGCGATACGGGGGCCGTTACAGGTTTCGCTGGTTCTTTTCGCCCTCGGGATGACGATCACGGCCCCCTCACGACTGGCCCAGATGGCGACGGCCGCCGTCTTTCTGGGGCTCGGGATCGACGCCGTCGGGGTTCGCCCACTCCGATGGCTCTCGGTTCCGGTCGTCTTTCTCGCGCCCGGGGTGTTCGTCATTATGGTCACTCGGCCCGGAAACGTCCTCTTCGCGCTGGGGCCACTGTCCGTGACTCACGGTGGACTCGACACGGCGATCGACACGCTCAGCCGGTCGATTTCCTCGATCGTCGTGGCGAGCTTCCTGATCGCCTCCACACCCATCTCGACGGTAATCGCGACCCTCAGACGGGCGGGACTGCCCGCAGTGCTCGTTGAACTGTTGCTCTACATCTACCGAGGGATCGCCATCGTCCTCGCGGAGGCCGAACGAATGCGGACCGCCGCTACTGCCCGACTGGGATATCGAAGCCGACGAACCACCCTCCGAACGACCACGCTCCTCGCCTCGTCGCTGTTCGTTCGAACCTTCGACAGCATCGGAACCCTCGGCGAGGCGATGCGGGCCCGGAACTATTCGGGGTCGCCGCCCGCCGCTGCCGCGGTCGAAAGCCGGGGGTACGGTCTCGCGGCCGCGGTCGCGCTCTTCCTCGTGGGGGTGCGAGTAGTGTGACACTCGCGGCTGAGGGAGTTCGTTTCGGGTACCACGAGACCGAGGTGCTGCGGGGAGTCGATTTCACAGCACACTCGGACGACGTGACGGCGCTTCTGGGGCCGAACGGGGCGGGAAAATCGACGCTCCTCAAACAGTTCAACGGCCTCCTTCGGCCGGATTCCGGGCGGGTGCTCGTCGATGGCGAACCGGTGACCGAGGAGGAAAAGAGACTGCGCGAGGTGCGCCGGCAGGTCGGTTTCGTCTTCCAGAACCCCACCGACCAGCTGCTCGCGCCAACGGTTCGCCAGGATGTCTCCTTCGGCCCGCGAAACGTCGGAATCGCCGAGGAGGTCGACGTCGATGCCGTGCTCGCACGTGTCGGGCTCCCCGACGCTGGCGGTCGGCACCCGCACACGATGAGCAACGGCGAGCAAAAGCGAGTCGCTCTGGCCGGTGTGCTGGCGATGAATCCCGACTACGTCGTCATGGACGAACCGACGGCAGGACTCGACGGGGAGGGGGCAAAGCGCTTCGTCGACCTCGTCGAATCGCTCCTCGCGGATGGGGTGACGGTCTTGCTCTCGACTCACCACGTCGGGTTCGCGAGGTCCGTGGCAGACCGACTCGCCGTCCTCCACGGGGGAGAGATAGTCTACGAAGGGAGGGACATCGACCGGGATACCGCCGACCAGTATGGACTGCGGACCTGGGCACTTTGAGCGGACAATTACGAAGATGTATTTGTGCTATTCCAAACGCAATTGTTTTAATCGGTCCCCCGGTTGACTGAAACGATGGGAGGGATCTCGCTACCAGAATCGACGGCGCCGGGGCCGACGAAACCCGAAGTCCGGGCGATTCTCCTGCAGACGTTCGACCTCGGGCCCGAAGATCACTTCGTCGACGTGGGTGCCGGAACCGGGGCCGTCACGATCGAGGCCGCACAGACCGGCGCGCAGGTGACGGCCATCGAACGTGACCCAAACCGGGTCGACGCGATCGAGTCGAATCTCGCGGCCTCCGAATACGAGGGATCTGTCACCCTCGAGACCACCACAGCTCCGGACGGACTCCCGGATGACGCCGATGCGGTCTTCCTCGGCGGCACCCGGAATTTCGTGTCCGTGCTCGAGCGGGTGAACGAACTCGATCCGCGGATCGTCGTGCTCGACGCGGCTCGACTCGAGACCGCCACGCGGGCCATCGAGGCCTTCGAAGAGCGACGATTCGATCCCACGGTACGGCGGATCTCGATCGGTCGCGGGGAGGACCTCGCGGGCGAAACCGCGATCGTTCCCGACCGCCCCGTCTACGTCATCAGTGGCCAGCCGAACGCGGGGGCGATATGACCCTCTACGGCGTCGGTCTCGGACCGGGCGATCCCGGGCTGGTGACCGTGAAAGGGAGCCGGATCCTCGAGGAAGCCACGGCCGTGTTTGCCCCGGGCGATCTGGCTGAACGGCTGGCATCTCCCTATGCGGATTCGATCGAGCAGCTCGATTTTCCGATGACCGAGGATCAGACCGCCCTCGAAGCGGCGTGGGCCGACGCGGCGAAAACGGTCGCGCCGCTCGCCCGGGAGGGCACGGTTGCCTTCGCCACCGTCGGCGACCCGACCGTCTATTCGACCTTCGGACACCTCGAGAATGCTCTGCGGGGGTACCCCGAGGTGGAAATCCGGACCGTTCCGGGGGTAAGCGTTGTGACAGCCTTTACCACCGCAATGGACGCCCGGATCGACGAGTCCACCCTCGCGATCCGGGAGGCCAAAGCAGGCATTCCAGACCGGACTCCCGACCAGATGCTTCTCCTGAAGGTAACCGACGTGCCCGAAATTCATGCGGACCTGACCGAGGCGGGATACGACGTGACCTTCGGCCGCCGGCTGTTCATGGACGAACCGACGATCACGACCGATCCGACAGCCCTGCGGGGGTCGGATTATTTCACAGTCGCCTACGCCGAACAGTCGACTGCCGGGGAGGTGCACCGATGACGAAACTCCCGTGGGAGCCAGGCGAGGGAATCCCCTTCGTCGGGGCCGGGCCGGGAAATCCGAAACTCATCACGGTGGCCGGTCGGGAGGCACTCGAAAGCGCGGATCTGGTCGTCCACGCCGGCTCGCTCGTCAACAGCGAGATTCTCGACACGTACGCGCCCGATGCCCGCCACGTGGACAGCGCGGGGAAGGAACTCGAAACGCTCGTTGAACTGATGGCGTCCGCGTCCAACGACGGCGAACGCGTCGTCCGACTTCACAGCGGCGATCCCTCCATTTTCGGCGCCGCACTGGAGCAGATGGACGCGCTGGCCGAGCGAGACGTGCCCGCGTACCTGATTCCGGGGGTCACTGCCGCGTTCGCCGCGAGTGCGGCGCTTGGCTCCCAACTCACCCTTTCGGGGATCGCCAATCACGTCGCCATCACCCGCCCGCAGGGCCGGACCCTCGACGCCGAAAACGACCACGTGACGGAGTTCGTCGGGATGGGCGACGTGACGACGGCCGTGTATCTCGGTACTCACGCGATCGAGGAGACGATGGACCGGTTGCTCGACGCGGGCGAGGACCCCGACACGCCGGTCGCCGTGGTCTATCACGCCTCCTGGCCGGACCAGGACGTTCTCACCGGAACGATCGGCGAGATCGCCGGGACGGTCGCGGAGGCCGGCTACGAATCGAGTGCGCTCGTCCTGATCGGGGAGGCAGTTACCGGGGGGGACTACGAGCGTTCGCATCTGTACGGTAGATGGGCGAGAGACGATTCAACCGACGCGACGGACGGGCCGGCCGAAGAATCCGGTGATCGAACGTGACTGGAGCCAAGCGCGTCGAGACGATCGCGATCGTGGCCTTCGAACGCGACCGAGACGATGCCGCCGACCTCGAAACGGCTCTTTCGGCCCCCGATCGAACGGTGGAGGTCACCCCCTACGAGGACGGCGTCTTCGAGGCGGTCTGGGATCGAGACGCCCTCGTGACGCTCATGGCGAGTGGCATCGTCGTCCGGAAGATCGCTCCGCTGCTCGCCGACAAGTGGGACGATCCGGCCGTCGTGGCAGTGGACACCGAGTTCACGTGGGCGATCCCACTCGTGGGCGGCCATCACGGCGCAAACAGACTTGCCGAGGAGCTGGCGGATCTCGGGGCCGTCCCGGCGGTGACGACGGCGACCGAGGCCGCCGGCAAACAGGCCGTTGAGGGCCAGGCAGACGCACTGGGGGCAACCATCGAGACGCCAGACTCGACGGTCGCGACGAACATGGCGGTGCTCCGGGACGAGCTGGGACCGGTCGAGCGGCTGGATGGCCCACGGGCGGTGCTCGTTTCAGAGGACGTGACGGTGCTCCGACGAACCGGCCCAGGCGAGCTGGTCCTGGGGACGGGATGCCGGGAGGGGACCGACGCGGAGACCTGCCGGTTGGCCTGGCTCGAGGCGCTCGAAGCGGTCGGCAGCGAGATCGAAGACGTCGAGTTCGTCGCGACGGGCGAGGTCAAAGCAGACGAGTCCGGCCTCCAGGACGCGGCAGCCGCCCTCGACCTCGGGCTCGTCGCCTTCGGGAAGGAGACGCTGGAGCAGTTCGCGGGGCCGAGCGAGTCGATGGCGCCGGAGCTGATCGACTGGCCGGGCGTCGCGGAGGCGAGCGCGATCGCCGGCGGCCGCGAGCACGAGTTGCTCGCGGCGAAGCAACGATTCGAGGAATTGGTCACGGTGGCGATCGGCCGATGACTCAGTGGCCACGGGCCGAGCACGTCTCCCGACCTGGATCCCGGCGGTCGGTTATAGAAGGGCTGGGGATACTCAAGATCGTCGGGATCGGGCCCGGCCTGCCGGACCAGCTGACAGAACGAGCCCGCGGGGCGATCCGCACGGCCGACGCGGTCTATGCGGCCCCGCTATATCGGGAGTTGCTGGCACAGGACGGCTTGCTGTCCGGGGCAGGAGCGACCGATGGGCCCGAGGTCCTCAACTCCTCCCGACGGGATTTCGAGGCTCAGGCCAGACAGACGTTCGAACGGGTCGAGGCCGGGGAGACCGTCGTTCACGTCTCCGGCGGCGATCCCACCGTCTACGGCAAGTCCGACTTGCTCGTGGCGCTTGCCGAAACCGACGCGCAGGGTGAGATTCCGATCGAGGTGATCCCCGGCGTGACCGCGGCTCTCGCAGGCGCTGCTGCCCTCGGCGCCCCACTCTCGAACGATTTCAGTACGATTTCGCTCTCGACGAGCCGACGGGAGCAAGCCGAGATCGACCGGAAACTCGAGGCCGCGACCGCGGCCGGATTCGTCATCGCCCTGTACAATTGCTGGCGCTCCCTCGACGGAGCCCTCGAGACGATCCGGGAACATCGCGCCGATTCGGTCCCGGTCGCCCTGCTCGCTGACGTCGGCCGTGGGGATCAGGGCCGGGCAGCGGATGGCGAGACGGTGACAGTATCGACGCTCGGCGAGGCGGCCGAAAAGCTCTCGCCGGAGACACCTGGCACCCTCGCCATCGTGGGAACCGAAGACTCACAGGTGCTTCGGCCCGCTGGCGGCGGGCGGCCGTTTCTGGTGACCCCGCGAGGCGACGAGACCGACATGCAGGCATTCGATTTACAATGACCGAGACAGCTCCCGAACCCCCCGACTCTGAGAAAGACGAGCCGTCCACCGAGACGAATCACCCGGCTGAAACCACCGGACGGCTGCTCGCCGTCGGCCTCGGCCCGGGCCATCCAGAGGGGATGACCCTCCGGACCCGGGAGGCACTCGAATCAGTCGACCACATCGTCGGCTACGAGACTTACGTCGACCTGCTGCCGGAGGCCCTCATCGAAGGCGCCGAGGACGTCTACGCGACGGGGATGGGGACGGAAGTCTCCCGCACCGAGTCGGCCGTCGATCGGGCCCTCGACGGGTTCGACGTCGCGCTGATCGGCAGCGGCGACCCGAACGTCTACGCACTCGGCGGGCTGGTGCTGGAGGTGCTCGAATCCAGGGGAATCGAGCCCGATGCCGTGGGATTCGAGGTCGTTCCCGGCGTTCCCGCTGCCCAGTCGAGTGCGGCCCGGCTCGGCGCGCCGCTGGTCAACGACGCAGTGACGATCAGCCTCTCCGACCATCTCACTACCATCGAGGAGATCGAATCGCGGCTCCGGGCCGTCGCCCCCGAGGGGTTTGCCCTCGCGATCTACAACCCCTGGAGTCCCAGTCGGAGAGAGAACTTCCAGCTGGCCTGCGAGATCCTGCTGGAACACCGACCGCCCGACACCCCGGTCGGCATCGTTCGCGGCGCCGGCCGGGAGAACGAACAGACCCACCTCACCGACCTGGAGACTCTCCCCGAGTTGGGGGGCTCGGACGTGCTCGACATGACTTCGACGATCATCGTCGGGACCGCGGAGACCCGGGTCTGGGGGGATCGACTACTCACCCCCCGTGGCTACGAGCGCAAGTACGACTACTGACCATCCCACCCGATCGACTGCCAACGAATACCGATCGATCCGTGTCACAATGCACACGAACACGCCGGTGATACTCGCCGGACACGGCTCCCGACGCGAGGAATCGAACGAACAGGTCAAGCGAGTCGCAGCCGCTTTGGAAGAACAGCTGGGCGAGCGGGTCATGCCGGCCTACATCGAACTGACCGACCCCCTCATCGACGAGGCGATCGAGACGCTCGCGCCCGGGGCCGACTCGGTCACGGTCGTTCCGCTCTCGCTTTTCGCGGCAGGCCACGTCAAAAACGACATCCCGCTCTTCGTCCAGCACGCCCGCCGCGTCTACCCGGACGTCGACTTCGCGTACGGGTCGAACCTCGGCGCGCGGCCGGAGCTGATCGAGATCGTCGCGGATCGCATCGACGAAGCGGTGGGAGAGATGGCCGCCGACCCCGAGACCGACGACGTAAGCGTCGTCTTCGTCGCCCGGGGATCGAGCGACCCGGACGCCAACGCCGAGGCCTACCGCCTCGCCCGGCTGGTCCAGGAGGGGCGCCCCTTCACCCGGGTCGAGCCGACCTTCATCGGCATCACGGAACCGCGACTGAACCGGACCCTCGCCGAAGTCGCCCGCCACGACCCGGACGCCGCGATCGTCGTTCCGTACATGCTCGGCGACGGGGTGCTCACCCGGCGGATTCACGACAAGGTCGAGGCGTTCGACGAGGATCACCCTGACATCGAGACCGCAACGACCGGGGTCCTCGGCGTCGACGATCGGCTGATCCGGGCGCTCGAACACCGGGTCATGGAGGCCCGCCAGGGCGCGGTGTCGATGCCCTGCGATCGCTGCATCTACAAGGTCACCCTGGCGGACTACGAGGACGAAGTCGGCGGCGAGAAGGCCTTCGTTCAATCGCTCGAACACACGCTCGCCCATGTCAGCGACGACCACGACCACAGTCACGATCACAGCCACGGCGAGGAGGGGCAGGGTCACAGCGGGGGAGACGACTCCGGCCACGAACATGGTCATGATGACGGAGACGAGCACGGGCAAGGCCATACCCACGTGGAGGAACATGGCCACGGTGATGAACACGGCCACGGGGATGGACACGGTCACGGCCACGGACACGACCACAGCCACGATCAGGACCACCACGGAGCCGAGGAATAGCGACGGAACTCGTTCTACTCGTTGCCAAAGTGAGAGACCGAGCGAACCGATTCCGTGGAGAGGTCCTCGAGCGGGATCGCCGTCGCGTCTGCGGCGGCCACGAGGTCCCCGACGAGGCTCGCTCGATCACCCGACTCGCTCGCGTCCACGACCAGCACCTCGTCCGCCCGGTCCCCGAGAGACTGGGCCGCCTCGCGTGTCGCCTCGGTGGGGCTCCCGCCGGCCACGTTGGTCCGGCCGTCGGTCACGACGACGGCGACGCTCGTCGCGGGCTCGGCCCGGTCGATGACTGCCCGGGCGGTTTCGAGGCCGCTGGGGAGTGGCGTGCGGTCGCCAGTTGGCAGTTCCTTGAGATGCCGGGCAGCCAGTGAGACGCTGTCGGTCGGGGGGAGCAACACCTCCGCGTCCTCCCCAGCGAAGGCAACGAAGGCCACCTCGTCCCGCTCCTCGTAGCTCTCCTTCAGGAGTTCGAGGACGGTTCCCTTCGCGGCCCGCATCGCCGGGCGCATCGAGGCGCTCGCGTCGACCGCAAAGACCACGAGCGCTGTCGCAGACCCTGCTCGAACCGACTGGCGGAGATCGCGGCGTTCGATCGGCGTCCTCCCCCGCTTCGCACTCTCTCGAACCGACGCCGCCACGTCGACGCTCTCTGCCGACTCGGCCGGTTCCGTCCGGATTCGGGGCCCGGTTTCATCGACCCCCGGCTCGGCCTCGACTCGGCCCGGCCCGGCCGCGGACGACTCGGTCGTCGCGACGCCGTCGACATCCATCTCCGGTGCCGCACTCTCGCCAACTGACGTGGACTGGGCGACTGGGGTCGACGGCGGGCGAGCGGATCGCTCCTCGTCGGTGTCGTCCGCTCGATGTTCCGTTTCCTGCGAAGCCCCATCGAAACCCGATTCCTGGCCTCGCTCGTCCCCGTCGCCACCGATATCCGACGGGGTGTCCGGGGCGTCCCGAGCCGAACCGCCGGTTCCGGGTTCGGGAGACCGATCCGGGGATCCGGGCTGGTCCATGTCAGTTCCTGACTCCGGACCCGAAGGGTCGTCTGGTGCCGGGCCGTCTGATTCGTCATTTGCCCCGCTGGCACGCCCGTCCTCTCTCGGAGCTTCGCCGTCTCCGTCTTCGCCCCCGCCGGAATCGCTCGGCGAGTCACTCCCGTCCCGCTCGCCCGCTGAGTCCTCCTCCGGAGCCGATGGCTCCTCCGAGCGCTCCCCGAAGTGTTCCTCCAGCACGTCCTCGAGGGGTTCGGCCTCCTCGAAGGGGCGGCTCTGGAGCCGGTGGGGAAGGGCGTATTCGAGGGCGTCCTCGACGTCGCGCTCGGTCACTCGATCCCGGCCGTCGAGTGCCGCGAAGGTGCGAGCCGCACGGGCCGCCGCGATGTCGCCCCGGTGGCCGTCGACTCCCGCGTCCACGCACACTTCAGCGATCGTTTCGGCCAGATTTCGGGGAAGTGAGACCTCCGAGAGGCGGCCACGGGCGAACTCGATCCGCTCCTGCAGTCGGTCGAGTTCCTCCCCGGCTGCCGTCTCGGTTCCCTCCGAATTCCCCTCGAGTGCGGTCTGCACGATCTCGATTCGTTCCTCGAGATCCTCGCTCCCGGCGACCTCGACCTGGAGGGCAAAGCGGTCCCTGAGCTGGGGGCGGAGATCGCCCTCCTCGGGGTTCATCGTCCCGATCAGGGTGAAATCGGCCGGGTGGGTCTCGCTCATCCCGTCCCGTTCGACGCGGTTGAGCCCGCTCGCGGCCGCATCCAGCAGGACGTCGACCAGGTGGTCGTCGAGGAGGTTTACTTCGTCCACGTAGAGAAAGCCCCGATTCGCTTGGGCGAGCAGTCCCGGCTCGAAGGTCGATTCGCCGTCGAGTGCGTCCGAGAGCGAAAGGGAGCCGACCACCCGTTCCCGGGTAGCACCGAGTGGGACAGTCACGAGCGGGACCGGCCGCTCCTCCACTGGCGGATCGTCTCGCGCCTGACAGGACTCGCACTGTCGGGCCGGCTCGTCCGGCGGACAGCCGTAGGGACAGTCGGCGACGGCCCGCTGAGTCGGCAAGAGGTCCACGAGCCCTCGAACCGCCGTGGACTTCGCGGTCCCCTTCTCGCCCCGGATCAGCAGGCCGTCGATCGCGTCGTTCGCCGCCACCGCAAGCAACACCCGCTTGAGTCGCTCCTGCCCCACGATCGCCGGGAACGAGACCTTCGATCCAAACCCAACCATACTTGTAGTAACCCAATCCAACTATAATAAGGATGTGTTCCATCGGGCTGTACACGGCGACCGATCAGCCGGTGTCCGCGATCCGAGCCGCCGCGGAGCGCCTCTCCGACATCGAACTCCTCGTGCGCTCGGGCACGGATCTGGCGGATCCGCCAGCCGTCTCGCAGTTCGCCGAGCGTTTGGCCGAACAGGACGTGGCCGTGTTCTTTCTCCACGGTTCGGAATCGCGGCTCCCGGACTTCGAATCCGTCCGCGAAACGGTCGCTGCGGCGGGCGTTCCGATCGTCGTGGCTCGGTCAGGCGCGGCGAATGGGACGCCTGACTCGACGGTCGAAAGGGCGATCCAGCGCCGGGTCGCCGCGTACCTCGAGCGCGGCGGCGTCCTCAACGTCGCCAACATGGCCCGCTTTCTCGCCGACGAATTCGGGAACGGTAGCTGGGACGCCGACGAGCCGGTGGACCTGCCTTCGACCGGGGTCTACCACCCGGATCATCCGGGTGTGTCAGTCGAGGAGCTCCGGGAAACCTTCGATCCGGATCGGCCGACAGTCGGCATCTGGTTCTACGAGACCCACTGGACGTTCGAGAACGCCCGCTACGTCGACGCGCTCGTCCGGGCCCTCGAATCACAGGGAGTCGACGCGTTCCCGGTGTTCACGAACCCGACGGCCGAGGAGCCGACTGAGCGGGACGCCGAGTGGGTGGCCAAACGCTGGTTCAGCGGCGATTCGGGGGCGCGGGTCGACGCGATCCTCACGACGTTCATGTACTCGCTGACGATGGACGAACGGGGTCGCTCCGCGGCCGAGCCGGCTGATCCGACCGCGACCGGGTTCCTCGAAACCCTCGACGTCCCGGTCGTGCAGGCGATGGTCTCGATGCGCCCCCGGGCGGCCTATCGGGCCGACGACGCGGGGCTCCCGCCCTTCGAACTCGCGCTCTCGGTGGCGCTGCCGGAACTCGACGGCGTGGTGGTGTCCCACCCGATCAGCGGGAAAGAGCGGGTGAGAGACGACGGAGAAACCGCAGCCGATGGAACTGCACCGCTCCGCCACCAACCGATCGATGGGCGGGTGGATCACGCCGCCCGCCTCGTCGCCAACTGGGCCGGGCTCGGGCGGCAGTCGTCCGCTGAAAAGCGAATCGCCGTCGTCCTGCACAACTATCCACCCTCCGATGACGGGATCGGAACCGCGTTCGGGCTCGATTCACCGGCGAGTCTCGATCGGGTCCTCGACGCCCTCGAAACGAGTGGCTACCAGGTCGAGGACCGGCCAGCGGACGGGCAGGCGATCGTCGAACGGCTCGTTCGCCAGCTCGGTCGCGACGCCCGCTGGACAGACTTGGAGCGGGGACCATCGGGCGTCGGTCGGGTCGGGCCGGAGACGTATCGCGACTGGTTCGAGGAACTTGATCCTGACTTCGCGGCCGCCCTCGCGGATGAATGGGGCGAGCCGCCCAGGAAGCCGATCGACATTCCGGGGGTCGAGCTGGGGAACGTGGTCGTCACCGTACAGCCGCCCCGGGGATTCGAGGCGGACCCGGAGAAGGTCTATCACGATTCCGCGCTCCAGCCGCCCCACGAGTACGTCGCCGCCTACGGCTGGCTCACGCGGGAGTTCGGCGCGGACGCGGTCGTCCACCTCGGCACTCACGGCAGCCTCGAGTGGTTGCCCGGCAAGACGGTCGGGCTGGACGGAGAGAGCGCGGCCGACGCCCTGATCGACGACGTGCCGAACGTCTATCCGTACATCATCAACAATCCGGGCGAGGGGACCCAGGCCACCCGACGCTCCTACGCGACAATCGTCGATCACCTCACGCCGCCGATGCGCGCGGCCGGCGTGCACGAGGAACTCGCCGATCTCGAGCAACTCGTCCGCGAGTACCGGGACCGGCGACGCGACGGGGCTGGGGAAGCCGATCTCTCGGGGCTCGCCGGGCGAATCCGAGAACTGGTCACCGAACAGGATCTGGCCCCCGACCTGGGAATCGGGGCCCCCGACGCCGTCGGGACGCCCGAACTCGTCCGAGAACTCCACGGCTACCTCACAGACGTGAAGTCGACCCAGATCCGGCTGGGGCTGCACACCCTCGGCGAGCCCCCCGTCGGCGAGCGTCTCGTGGAGTATCTCGTCTCCCTGACTCGGTTCGAAAATCCCGGTGCGCCCAGCCTCCGCGAGTCCGTGGCCGGGGCGATGGGGATTCCCCCGGAGCCGACGCTCGAGGACCCCGAGACATACGATGCGGACCTCGGGATGTTTTATTCGGAGGCGGCCGAGCGGGTTTACGAGGAAAGCGTCGCCCTCGTGGGAGCGCTCGCAGCGCAGGACTTCGAGGTCACCGATGGCGAAATCGAGGCGCTGATCGAGGACCTGCCGGTTCTCGGCACCGATCGTGACCCCGAAGCCGGCGAGGATCTGCGGGCGGTGCTCCGGTACATCGCGGACGATCTCGTTCCCCGGATCGAAGCGGCGGGGGGCGAGGTGACAAACACCGTGGCCGCGCTCGAGGGGAGCTACGTCCCGCCGGGAAAAAGCGGCGCACCGACCCGCGGCGGCGCGGACCTCCTGCCGACGGGGCGGAACTTCTACACGCTCGATCCGCGGCGGGTGCCCTCGAAGGCCGCCTGGCGGGTCGGCCAATCGATCGCGGATGGCGTCCTCGAGCGCCACCTCAACGAAGAGGGGGCCTACCCCGAGGAGGTCGGGGTCGTGGCCTGGGGCACGCCGACCGTCCGCACCCGGGGCGAAACGATCGCCCAGATCCTCGCCCTGCTCGGCGTGGAACCGGTCTGGACCGACGCCGGCCGGGTGGAGTCAGTCGAACCGATCCCGCTCGCGGAACTCGGTCGCCCCCGCATCGACGTCACGACCCGCATCTCGGGGCTGTTCAGGGACGCCTTTTCCAGCGTCGCCGGGCTCGTCCAGGATGCCGTCGAGACGGTCGCCGCCCTCGAGGAGCCCCCGGAGCAAAACTACGTGCGGAAGCACCACCTCGAAGAGCGGACCGAGGGCGGTGGGGTCGATGGGGGCGCTGGGAGCGATTCGACGCTCCAGCGGGTGTTCACCACCCGCCCCGGCGGTTACGGCTCGGGGACGAACAAGGCCATCACGACGGGGGAGTGGGGCGACGAATCGGATCTGGCCGATGTCTTCGTGACCTGGGGTGGCTATGCCGTCGACGGATCGGGCGAGGTGGAGGAGGCCCACGACGCCCTGGAAACCCGCCTCGAGGGAATCGAAGCGACGGTCAAACTCGAGGACACCGACGAACAGGACGAGTTCGACAGCTCGGACTGGTATGCCTTCCACGGCGGCTTCAAGCGGGCCGTCGCCGATCGGCGTGGGAGCGAACCTGCCTCGTACGTGGGCGACGCCAGCGACCCGGACCGACCGCGGATCTACACCAACGAAGAGAAACTCAGACAGACTATGCGCAGCAGAGTACTCAATCCCGACTGGATCGACAGCATGGAAGACCACGACTACAAAGGGGCGGGCGACCTCGCGAACACGGTCGAGATCACGCTCGGCTGGGCGGCGACGACCGACGCCATCAGCGACACCCTCTGGAAGCAGATCGCAACCGAGTACGCCTTCGACGAGGACCGTCAGGAGTGGTTCATGGCGGAGAACCCGTGGGCGCTCGAACACGTGACCGAGACGCTCCTCGAGGCCGTCGAACGGGGCCTCTGGGACGCCGACCGGGAGACGATCGACCGGCTTCGCGACCTCCAGCTCGAGGTCGACGGGACCCTCGAAGCCGCGTCCGACGGTCCGGAGGTGGCCAGATGACCGACTCGTACGAGACGGACCTCGGGGCGACGACGAAGGACGGATCCGACATCGCCGAGGCCAGCCTCGACATCGTTTCCGACCTCGTGCCGGGGGACACCCTCGAGGACAGGTTCCGCCGGAAGGCGGTCCACGCAACCGGCGATCCCGAGTTCCAGTACCTGATGCGCTTCGGGAACGACCCGATCCGCAGCGGCGCCGAAGCGGTCCTGGCGGGCAACCCGATCGTCACGGACGTCACGATGCCCCGGGCGGGCATCACCGATCGGAACCACGACTGCGAGAAGCGGACGGCGCTGGGCGAGGGCGACGATCTCGCCGAACGGGAGGGGCTCACCCGGACCGGTGCCGGGGTCATCTCGCTCGCCGAGCAGGGCGTCTACGACGACGCGATCGCCGTGATTGGCAACGCGCCGACGGCCGCCCTCGCACTTGCTGACCGGATCCAGAACGGGACCCGCCCCGCAGCGGTGGTCGCCACCCCGGTCGGATTCATCAAGTCCGCCGAGAGCCGAGCGCGGCTCCGGGAGGTCGGCGAGACGACAGGCGTGCCGACGATCACGAACGTCGGCCGCCGCGGCGGGAGCGGCCTGGCCGCCGCGCTCG
>JBDGUI010000025.1:0-22939 GCA_042216015.1 Halodesulfurarchaeum sp.
GGGTCAGTCCGCCGGGCTTAACCCCCCGCTTGCCGAATCGCCGGTATGAACACGTCCATCGACTCGTTTCTCGCCGGAGACCAGCCCCAGCACGTCGCGGCGTTTTTCGCCAGTGACGTGCTCTCCGACGCCGATACCCTCGCCGATCAGGCCTATGCGGAGGCCGCCGGTGAGGGTGTCAGGATCGTCGTGCCGGCGGACGCGGGCCGGGCGGCATTCGAGTCGGCCTCGGGGATCGATCCGATGGACTTCGCCGGCGAGGCCATGGGAACCGAGGGAAGGATCGCGACCGACCTCACCGCGGGGAGCTGTCCCGGCGAAGGCGAGACCGACCCATCGAGGACGGGTGGGAAGCATTCCGTCCAGGTCGTCTTTGCGTTCGCGGAGGAACAAAACGAGGAGGCGGGGGGCCTCTACGCCGACGGCGACGTGATCCACGCCTACGCGCGGTGTGCCTGTGGCGAAATGTACTCCGATAAGTGGCTCGTCGGGGAGCGCACGTAGGCCCACTCGGATGGGGCGACTTACTATTCGTTCGCGGGCGGTTCCTCTGGGAGGTTCCAGAAAGCCTTCATGAGGAGCTGCTTTGCCGGCGCGCCCCGGGTCGTCCAGTGGTGGGCGTAGTCCAGCATGTCGTCGTAGATCCGGGGCTTGCAACCGGCCGCCCTTGGATGGCCCCCACCGCCCACCTGGCGGGCCACCTCGTGGGCGCGTTCGAATCCCTCGGTTCCCCGGATCGAGGCACTGCCCGAGGGCTTGACGATGACGGCCGCGTCCGCACCCTGCTCGCGGAGTTCCTCGGCGACCTCGTTTTGCGAGCATCGACCGTAGGTCACTCCGACGGTCCAGTCCCTGATCTCGTACATCTCCGCGCGGGCGACGGCCCGCTCGATGCGGTCTTCTTTCTCCACGCGCTTTTCGGCGAGAAACTCCTGGACGTCCTCGGGGAAGTCGACGCCGTGGGCCTCGACGATCTCGAGGTACTCCGCTGGATCCGTCCAGTGTGAGAGGTCGGCGAGGTCGTCCGAGCGTTCGTCCTCCTTGATCCAGAGGTCGTGATCCCTGGTGACCTCGGCCAGTTCGACGAGCTGCGGTGACACCTCGGCGTCCAGGGATCGGGCGGCGACGTCCGCCGTGCATTCCGTCGCGCTGTCACCGACGACGAGGTCGACACCGGCCTCCCTGACCGCGGCTTCTGCCTCCGCGGTCCACTGGTGGTGATCGTACCACGTGACGGCCTCCGCGTGGTCGAGAAGCGCCGCGAGTGGATCGGCGATCGCCTCCGGGTCGTCCGGGGCGAGATCGCAGATGTAGACCTCCCCGCCGGCCGCACCGAACTCCGCGGCCCGCTCGATGCCCTCTGCGAGTTCGTGGGGGCTCGCGGGGACGAACTCCACGTCCCCGAGGACGTCTCGAAGGATCGCGACACAGCCCAGCCCATCGGCGTCCGGGTCGACGACCGCAAGCACGTCCGCGCCACTGACGCGCGCTTCGATCTCCTCCTCTCGTTGCTCCTCGCGGATGTCCTCTGGCACGAAGAATCCCCTGCCCGGCAGCAGCGATTGCCGCTCGGGCGAGAGGTTCTCGTCGTCGATGACCCAGTCTTGCATATCGGTGAGTCGGCATCGGCGGGTAAGAAACGTCCGATCCCGCGCCCGGGCGTTACCGCCCCTCAGCCAGCCGGATGCTCATCTCCCGCTCGAAGTCCTCGGCGCCGGTCCCTTCGAAACCGACCTTCCGGTAGAGGTAGGTGGCGGGCTTGTTCCACCGCTCGACGGTCAGCCAGACCCTCTCGACCCCGTTTTCGGCCGCATGCCCCAGCAGGGCCTCCAGGAGTTTCGTGCCGATTCCGGCGTCCTGGTAATCCTGATGGACGAAGATCGCGAGTTCGTAGGCGCCCTCGTCGTCCCCGACCAGTGTGGCGTGGCCGATCAGGTCGCCGTCGTGGCTTGCGACGACGTTGTAACAGTCCTGACAGAGGAGGTGATCGAGCCATTCCCGAATGGCCCCCTCGCCCACCGGGGGGATCCCCTGGGCCCGCTCTGCGGGGTCGAAGTCGGCGTACATCTCGACGAGTCCGTTCAGTTCGTCGTCGTATATCTCGATCTCGACCGTTCTCCCCTCCTCGTCGGTCCACCCCATCGGCGGAGTCGGGAACGGGCCGGCTGCCTCCTCGGGATACCGTCTGTCGGTCATCTGAGCAGGGTCACGCTGACGTGGGAGTTGAGCAGGACGAACTCGGCGACGGAGCCGATCCGGATCTTGCCCATCGGGCTCTGCTCGCCGCCGCCCAGCACGATGCGATCGAATTCCTCGGATTCGGCGATCTCCACCACGCGGCTGCCCGGATGCCCCTCGATCCGTCTCACGTCAACCTCGGGGAGTGTCCCCTCGACCACCTCCCGGACGGCCGTCTCGGTCTCGTCCATGGAGCCCTCCCCGTCGGGATGTTCGAGGACGGCGACCGTGAGGTCGTCCCCGACCGATCGAACCCGCTCGACGGTCCGCTCGAGCGCTCCGAGCGAGTCAGAACCGGCCTGCAACCCGAACAGCACCTTCATGGGTCACACTGGCCCGGCCGGCGCAAAAGGATTACTGCTCCCGGCCGTTCGAAGCCCCGGGGATCACTACTCCCTCGAGATCCGGGGAAACCCCGTCACGCTTTTGCGGACCCGCTCGATACAAGCGGTATGGACGAGGATCCGGCGGCCGTCACGCCACCCGATCGCCGGGTCAGTGCCGGCCCCGACTCGGTTCGGACCCTCCTTTCGGTCTCGCCCCGCGAACTCGACGAGCGGGTTCCCGAGGACGTCCGAACGTACGAGCGGTTCACAAAGGTCGACGGCGCGACCTACGAGCGGGTCAACGAGTTCCTTCGGGATCGAACCTACATCACGGCTCGTGAGTGGGCAATCGCCAGACTCTGTGCGGATTTCCGGACCGAGACGGGCGTCGAGATGACCAAAATCGGCGAGAACCTGCCCGAACTGGTCCCCTTCATGACCGACACCTACACCCCACAGGCGGTCAACCAGGCCCGCTCGGCCTTCGAGGACAAGGTCCGGATGGCCGGCGCGACCTTTCTCTATGGGGCGATGAGCGGCTTCTTCACGGCCGACGAACTCGACGAGGTCATGTACGAGGCGACGGAGGTCGCCAAGTTCCTGCTCGAGGTCGAGGGTGTCGACCTGGCCGTCGACGAGGAACTCGAGGGCGAGGAGCGGATCTCCTCGGTGATGCGGGAGGTCCGGGAGGCAAGCGAGGAGCTCCGGCGCGAGGAGCAGACCTGTCCGGAGTGTGGACATACGTTCGGCGGCGAGAGTGAAGGCCCCTGACCGGCTGGAACTGGCGATCACCGCACGTTTTTGCCCACCCTGTCTCCGAATGACCCCTCCGCGTTCGTCGGGTCCGGGCTCTCCCAGACCACCGACCCCCGGACCATCGTCAATTCGGGGAAAATCCCTGTCATTCCCTCGAAGGGAGTCCAGTCGGACTTTCCGTGGAGGTCCTCGCCCCGAATCTCCCGCGCATCGGCCGGATCGACCACCACGAGGTCGGCATCTGCCCCCGGCTGGATCCGTCCCTTCGAGGGGAGGTCGAAGATCCGGGCCGGGTTTCTGGCCGTGAGGTCCCGCACCCGCGCGGCGTCGAGTCGGCCGGCACGCACCTCTCGAAGGAGGAGCGGGAGGGCCGTCTCGACACCCGGGACTCCGCTCGGGGCCGACCAGATGTCGGTGTCCTTCTGCTCGCGGGTGTGGGGGGCGTGATCGGTCGCGATCACGTCGACCGTTCCGTCCCCCACGCGGTCGTAGACGGCCTGTCGGCGGGTTTCGTCCCGGAGGGGCGGGTTCATTCGCCCGAAGGTCCCCAGCTCCTCACTGTCGTCAGTCGAGAGGAGGAGGTGATGGGGTGTCACCTCGGTCGTCGCTCCGGCCGCGGCGGCCCGGTCGATCCCCTCCGGGGTGCTCGCATGGGCGATGTGGATCGGTGTGTCGAGTTCGTTCGCGGCCTCGACGGCCTGGGCGATGGCAACGACCTCGGCCTGGGCCGGTCGATATTCGCTCCAGGCGCCCGGATCCGTTCGATCGGTCACGCGTTCCTCGAAGTACTCGGCGTTCTCCGCGTGGACCGTCGTCACGACGCCGGCGGCTTTCGCCCGTTCGAGGGCGGCTTCGAAGAGCGATCTCCCGATTCCCATGTCACCAGTCGAATCGGCGAGGAAGACCTCGCCAAGGGCGAACAGCGGCCGGTCGAACAGTTCGGCCGGCTGCCAGTCCGGCGTGACTCCACCGTTGAGCCCCCAGTCGACGAGCGAGTCGGCCGCGATCCCGGCCTTCCGGTCGAAACTGGGCCCGTCGACGGTCGGGGGATCGGTGTTCGGCTGGTCGACGACGGTCGTGACGCCACCGACCGCCGCCGCCCGGCTCCCGGTCCGCCAGGTCTCCTTCTCGGGGAACCCGGGCTGACGGAAGTGGACGTGGACGTCGATCATGCCCGGGAAGAGCCACTTGCCACGCAGGTCACAGAGCGTGTCACCGTCGAGTTCGGATCCAACGGCTCCGATTTTCTCGCCGTCGATCGCGACGTCCCGCTCGCGGCCGTCGGGCAGCGTCGCGTTCCGGAGGACGCGCATGGGCACCCTTCCCGTGGAACCGGCCTAAAGGTGCCGGGAGCGGGCCGGCTGTCCGGTCGCACTTGGGCGCCGGTGGCGACCGGGACCGAAGGGATGAATCCGACTCGACGCCAAATCCGCCCATGGTTTCGCTGGGACCGGCTGCTCTCACCCCCTTCCCGCGCGTGGCCCGGTACAACTCGCCCTACCGGGCCCACCGGGACGGCCAGGCCATCGACCTCTACCCCGGCACAAATGAGGCCCCGAGCCCGGTCGCCGGGACCGTGGTCGAGACGCGAACGACCCGGGCGCCGAGCCGTTCGTACGCCGCGGACGAGGATCACCTCATCGTCGTCGATACCGGGTCCGAACTCGCCCGAATCCTCCACGTCGACCCCATCGTCGAACCGGGTGAGACGATCGATCTGGGCGAGACATTCGGCACACTCGTCCGCTCGGGGTACTTCGCCCCGTGGGTCGACAACCACGTCCACCTGGGATTCCGGGAGTACAGCAGCGATCCGATCCGGGCCAGCGGCTCGCTCCCCGTTTCCCTCGACGTTCCGTTCGGGAGCGTAACGTGGGACGGAACCGGCACGGTCCGGGAGGTCGGTGACACCGACGCGATTCTCGACACCCCCGTCCATCCCGCGTCTGGCGAGCGGTTCGTCGGAATCGCCGACGATTCGGGGCAGCGAATCCTCGATGGAGGGATTCCACACTACGAGACTGGCGGGGTGCATTCGGTCGACGGCGATGGAGGCAGGGGACCGACTTCCCTCCTTGGGACCGAACTCGCCACCGGATCCGGGACCGTCGAATGGAACGACGTGACCGTCCGTGCGAACGGCGAAGTAATCACCGGCCTGTCCTTCGTCCTCGGTCGGGACGACGCGAGTGCGAAACTCATCTGTCCGGACGTCGAGTTCGCCGTCGGCGACCCTGTTTCCGTGAGGATCGAGTGAGCCCGTTCTCCTCCCTCTCAACGGAACTCGACGTCCTCGCTGGTGACCGTCTCGCCGAACACCCAGTCGGCGTGCTCGAGGGCGTAGTCCCGGTGGTCGGGATCGACGTAGCCCACGGCATCGGCCACGAGAACGGGCTTGAAGTCCCGCAGCGCGGCGCTGGCTGCCGTGTGCAGCACACAGACGTTGGCGAGGGTGCCGACGAGAAGCAGATCATCGAGGCCGTCCTCCGCGAGGAATTCCTCGAAGGAGGTGTCGTAGAACGCGTCGTAGGTGTGCTTCTCGAGGACGTGATCCTCCTCCTCCACGCGAAGGTCCTCGACGAGTTCGGCACCCCAGGTTCCCTCGATGACGTGTTCGCCCCAGCGCTCGAACTCGTCGGTGTAATGGGTGTCTTCGAACTGGTCCTCGGTGTGGACGTCACGGGTGAACACGACCTGAACCCCCGCTTTCCGGCCCCGGGCGAGCAACCGGGTGATCGGGTCGATCGCCCGCTCGCTGGGTTCGGCATAGAGCGCCCCGTCGGGGTGGCAGAAGTCCTTTTGCATGTCCACGACCACGAGTGCCGTCGTGGCTGGATCGAACTGCATGGGGATCGATAGGGGCTGGAGGGTCAAAACCGTTGATTCGATCCGTGCGGTGATTGCCCCGGGCGGCAGGATTTTCAGGCCGCCTCGCCCAGAGGGGAACATGCGTCGGGCCTTCGCCGTCGTGATGGTCGCCCTGCTTCTCGCTGGCGCTGGCTGTGTCTCCGCACCGGCACCGGCCCAGCCGGCGGCGTCCACGGCACCCGATTCGACGCCGGATCCTGCCGGTGGAACCACGACTGCACCGGTCGACCCGCCAACCTTCAACGCCACCCCGACCGACGATCCACCCCCCGATCCCGAAACCGACCGGCTTGGGTGGGAGAACGGCTACTGGCACAACGAGACCCTCGCGGTCGACCCGGATGACGGTCTGGACCGCGCCGAACTCGAGGCCGTGGTCGGACGGGCCCAGGCACGGGTCGAGGCGATTCGGCACCTCGAATTCGAGGTATCCGTCCACGTCCGGATCATCGATCGGGAGAAGTGGCGAAATCGGACCACGGGCGGATCCGGGGCCACCGTGAACCAGCGTCTTCACCAGGACGTCAAGCTCGAGGCCCTCTTTTTCGTGGGGGAGCAGGAGAGTGCGATCAGCCAACAGGAGGAGAACCGGGCGACGGGCGTGATGGGGTATTACGTACCGGGATCACACAACATCACGATCGTCTCTGACGGCGGGGATACCCTGGAGATGAACGAAGTCACCCTCGCCCAGGAACTCTTCCATGCCGTCCAGGAGCAGCACTTCGAGGTTTCGACGTGGAACTACGACACCGAGGAGGAACGCAACGCCGCCCTGGGGATCATCGAGGGGGACGGGAACTACGTCGATTACCTCTACGAGCAAACCTATGCGGGCTCCCTCGTCATGCCCGTGCAATCCGGTGGGGGTGGCGGTGGCGGGGGAGACCGTCACATCGGGCTGTTCGCCCTGCGTTACCAGCCCTACAGCGACGGGCCATCCTTCGTTCGGGACATTCGGGAGACGTCCGGGTGGGCCGGGGTGAACGCCGTCTACGAGAATCCACCCGAGAGCAGCTCACAGACCATCCACCCGGCGCGATACCCGACGAATCTCTCGACGGAGGTCCACATCGAGGATCGCTCGACGGCGGAGTGGTGGGTTCCCGACCAGGGGAAGGGGAACGTCGACTACGCGGAGTTCGGCGAGGCCGGCCTGTACGCCATGCTCTGGTACCCGAGCTTCGCCCGCACGTCGGAAACCGGCTCCGTCACGAACGTCGTCATTCCCTACCGTCACTTTTTCCGGACCGAGGGCGAACTCGACGCGTACAATTACTCCCATCCAGTGACGACCGGGTGGCGGGGGGACAAGCTGCTCCCCTATCGTCGCGAGAATTCCGCCGCAACGCACGAGACGGGCTACGTCTGGCGGATCGAGTGGGCGACCGCAACCGACGCCCGCGAGTTCCGCAGGGCCTACCTCGAACTCCTCCGTCACCACGGCGCGACGGCGGTCGACGGGAGTGAAGCCAGATACCGCATCCGGACCGGGCCGTTTGCCGACGCCTTCTCCGTGACACGCGAGGGGGCAACCGTGACGATCGTGAACGCCCCGACCATCGGGGACCTTGACGACGTTCACAACCAACCGGATAGCGGTCGACGATTCCTCCGCGGCGACCGAGCGCTCCCACGGCCTATTTATCCGATCCGACCGTCTGTTCCAGCATGATATCTACCGTTCTCGTTCCGATGGACGACTCGGAGATGTCCGCCCAGGCCCTGCGATACGCGCTCGATTCGTACCCGGAGGCCGAGGTCACCGTCCTGCACGTCGTCGGCGAGCCGTCGCCGTTGATGGGTGAGGCGACGGGGCTGGCCCTGGCCGAAGACATCGACGAGGAGGCCGAAGAGATCGCCGAGCCGATCTTCGAGTCGGCCCAGGAGATCGCAGCGGAGACCGACCGGACGATCGAGACAGTCGTCGATCTGGGGCATCCGGCGCGGGCGATCCTGAATCGGGCGAAGAACTTCGACACGGTGGTGATCGGGGCACACGGGGGATCGCTCAGGGATCGACTCCTCGTGGGCAACGTGGCCGATCGGGTCTTCAAGCGCTCGCCGGTCCCGGTCGTCTCCGTCCGATAGTGGGGCCAGAGAGCAGGGTTTTTCGCCCGGGCCGTGGTAAGGCCACCATGCACACCCATGGGAGGCGTCTCGGATGACCGACTTCGACATCATCCCGCCGGAGAAAATCGCCTCCGGCGAGGCGACCGACGCCTACTTCGACCGAACCGTCGAGACCCTCGAGGCAGCCGGTCGGAATCCGCGGGTCGTCGCGGAGGTGACCGCCGATCAGTTCTCCGACGGGGAGTTCGAACTACTCGCCGGCCTCGAGGACGCCGTGGCGCTTCTCGAGGGCCACCCGGTCGACGTCTGGGCCCTCCCGGAGGGGACGCTCTTCGACGGTGGGCCGGTCATGCGGATCGAGGGGAATTACCTCGAGTTCGCCCGCTTCGAGACCTCCCTCCTCGGCTTTCTCTCCCACGCGAGCGGAATCGCCACGCACGCCATGGAGGTCGCAGAGGCCGCCGGCGAGACCCCCGTGTTGAGCTTCGGAGCCCGTCACGTTCACCCCTCGATGGCCGGCGTCGTGGAGCGTTCGGCCCTGCTCGGTGGCATGGACGGGTTCTCACACGTCGCCGCGGGGGACCTCCTCGGCCGGGAGGCGAGCGGAACGATGCCCCACGCACTTTTGATCTGCTTCGGTCGGGGCAATCAGGAGGCGGCCTGGCGGGCCTACGACGAGGCCGTCTCGCCGGACACCCCGCGGGTGGCACTCTGTGATACGTACTCCGACGAGGTTGACGAGGTGCTCCGGGCCGTCGAGACGCTCGGAGCGGACCTCGACAGCGTTCGGCTGGACACCACCTCCTCGCGCCGGGGCGATTTCGAACGCATCGTCCGGGAGACCCGCTGGGAACTCGAGGCCCGCGGGCACGATCACGTCGACATCTTCGTGAGCGGCGGGCTGGGTCCGGCGGACCTCCGCAATCTCCGGGAATACGTCGACGGCTTCGGGGTAGGCGGGTACGTGAGCAACGCCGATCCCGTCGACTTCGCCCTCGACATCGTCGAGGTGGAGGGCGAACCGGCGGCAAAGCGCGGGAAACGCTCGGGGAAAAAGCAGGTCTATCGGACGCCGGACGGCGGCCATCACGTGACCCTTATCGACCGTGTCGGTCCGTCCGGCGGCACGGCACTGCTGGAACCCGTGATCGAGGACGGGACGGTGGTCCGGGAGTTCGACCTCGACGCGGCCATCGATCGGGCCGAGCGCGACAGGGACCGCGTGGACCCGTTCACCGATCCCGGCGCGTGAGGTGCACGTCAGCGGGCGAAATGGTGGCCCTGACCGATTCGCCCACGGCGAGTCGACCCGCCACATCCCTGTCGACCGACGCCGTGAGCCGGTCGATCCCGGGTCCCTCGAGCACGACCGTCGCCCCGGTGTTGCGGGTGCGAATCCGCGACACCGAACAGGAAATCGTGTTCCGGTCGCCACCCGGCATTCGTGCGTTGGGATCGAGCTCGATCGCTTCGGGGTGAATCGCCACGGACACCGGTGCCTCCGGCGGGTTCCCCGCGGCCTCGATTTTCGTCCCGCCCACCTCGAGGACGGTCCCGGTCCCGTTCGCCTCCACTACCGACGCCGGATAGCAGTTCTCCATCCCGAGGAACTCGGCGACGAAGGCGTGTTTCGGCCGCTCGAAGACCGCCTCGGTCGGCCCCTCGCGGACCACATCGCCGTCCTCGAGGATCGCGAGCCGGTCGCCGACGATCGCGGCCTCTGCCTGGTCGTGGGTCACGTAGACCACCGGAATGCCCAGGTCCGCGAGCACGTCACGGAGATCGAGCCGCAGCCGGCGACGAATGGGAGCATCGAGACTCGAGATCGGTTCGTCGAGCAGCAGGACCGTCGGTTCGGAGACCAGCGCCCGCGCCAGGCCGACGCGCTGGGCCTCCCCACCCGAGAGGCTCTCGGGATTCCGATCCAGGAGATGTTCGATCTCGAGGAGCGACGCCGTGGATTCGATGGGCCCCGATTCTCCCGCGCCGAATTCGAGATTCTCCCGAACCGAGAGGTGAGGGAAGAGCGCGTAGTTCTGGAAGACCATGCCGACCGAGCGGTCCTCCGGCGGTCGGGTATCGATGCGCCGGCCGTCGACGCACACCCGTCCTGAATCGGGGGATTCGAATCCCGCAACCAGGGAGAGAAGCGTGGACTTGCCGCTTCCCGATGGCCCGAGGACGGCCGTGACCCCCGGTTCGACGGTGAGGGAGAGCGGCCCGAGTGTGAAATCCTCGTAGCGCCGTTCGAGGCCGTCGAGTATCAGGGTCATCGCGCGCCAAAGGAGAGTCGGTTGCCGGCGAGCTGGAGTGAGAGCACGACGAGGAAACCCAGGACCAGCAACACGATCACGAGGGGAGTCGTCGCGCTTATTCCGTCCGAGATGAAGGTGACCCAGATCTGGGTCGGCATCGTCGTCGGGTGATAGGCGGTCATCATCGTGGCCCCGAACTCGCCCATCGCTCGGGCGAAGGTGAGCACGACGCCGGCGAGGATGCTTCCTCTGGCGAGCGGCAGGGAGACGAGTCGGAACGTCTCGATCGGTCCCTTCCCGAGGCTGCGGGCCGCCTGTTCGATTTCCCGATCGACGGCGGCGAATCCTGATCGGGCCGTGATGACGACGAAGGGCGAGGCGACGAAGGTCTGGGCCAGCACGATGCCGAAGTAGCTATCCGTGAGCGGGATGCCAAGCGACGCCGCGGCCGCCCCGAGTGGAGTGAAGTGGCCGAACCCGGTGAGGAGCATCACCCCGCCGACCACCGGTGGCATCACGAGGGGCAGGACGACCAGCGCGTCGACGACGACCTTCCCGGGGAAGGTCGTCCTGGCCAGCACATAGGCCAGCGGGACGCCGAAGACCGTCGCGATGGCCGTGGAGACCGGCGCGGAGAGCAGCGAGTACTTGACCGCATTGAGCACGCCCGGTTCGAGGAAGGCCCCGAGTCCCAGTCCGTCCCCCCAGGTGAAAAACGACACGAACGGGTAGAGGAGATAGACGAAGAGCACGCCCCCGAGGAGCGCGAAGACCCCGTTCTCGTGGAGCATCCGTCCGCCGAACCCGTACTCCCCCCGCGAAATCTGCCTGACCGACTCGGCGTAGCTCATGGGAGCACCTCCGCGGGAACCGCGCCGTGGGGATTCGGCAGTCGATCGGGCACGACGAGGCCGTTCTCGGTGAGCAGATCCGGATTCGCGAGCAGGAATTCGACGAACGCCCGTCCCGCCTCGGGATGGGGCGCCTGCTTCGGGACGGTCGCGGAATACAGGATCGGCCTCCCCTTGACGGTGGTTCCATCCGCGGTTGTGTAGGTCACATCGGCGTAGTGATCCGCGTCTGCTGGGTTCGAAAAGTCCAGTTCGTCGGGGAGTTCGACATACGGGAGGTCGTGATCGACGGCCATGTTCCTGTACACGATCGCGGCGGCGCGGTTTTTCGACTCGATCCCGGCGAGGAGATGGGGTTCGCTCGGATCGACGACGAGGTTCGCGGCGAGGTCCTTCGCGAGTCCCGGTTCGTCGTAGTAGTCCTCGGCCAGTTCGAACAGCATGACGGCCCGGTAGCCGAGCGGATCGAGGTCCGGGTCCGACCGGGCGATCTCGGCATCTGCCGACCGGAGCACCTCGTACCACGGCTCGCCGGCCGCGAGCCGTCTGCCGACCTCGGTAGCCGGAGCATAGGCGATCACCAGCGCGTTCGTCGCGAAGACGACGTCCCAGGGGGCGATCGAATCGGGCAAGCGCTCGCGGAGGAGCGAGGCATCCGCACTCACGACCACGTCGGGGCGTTTCTGTCCATCGAGGGCCATTCGAATGACCGTGTTCGAACCGTGGAACTCCCCGCGATAGCCGTAATCGCGTTCGGCCTCGAAGGCCGGACCCAGCGTGGACTCGAAGACCGACGCGAGACTTCCAGCGGAGAGGACCGAGACCTTCGTTTTTCCCCCGAGACAGCCGGCCAGTGCACAGATGGTGCCCGCTCCGGTCGAGGACAGAAACTGCCGTCTGGAAAGTGCCTGCTCACCGGCCCGACCGCTTTTGGCCTGATCGCCTGCCGGACTTCCGTCGGGCGGACGGGAACCCCCGCTCATGCGTGTATGTAACGTATTGTGGTTTACTTATGCGTTTTCAAAAACCATTGAAGGTAACAAATACGCACTCGAGCCCCGCGAGACAACCAAAACCCGTTTCGAATCACCCCGACCGAACGGCTTAGGGGGCTCCGCGTCGAAATTCCGCCGGGTAGCGGACGCCCGACCCCCGTGTCCCGCGTGGACATGAGGAAAGTCCCCCCACCGCCGGACAGGCGATCGGGCACACGCCCGGGACGGGAGACCGTCGGGCCCTGGAACAGAAACGACACGGCTCCGCTCGACCGATGAGGTGTGCGACACCGCTGCGAGCCCGGGTTCGCCCGGAAAGCGGCGGCAAGCTAACCCGCCGAGGGCCGACGGCGGAGCATCGATGGAACGGTCATCCCTCGCCGGTGCAAGTTCGCGCGCACAAGGTAGTCCGGCTCGGCGCGAACGCTCAGCCGAATGTCGGGTCGAAACAGAAGGGGGCTTACGACCCGCAACCCACTTTCCTGCAAAGAGCGGGTGCGTTATCCCGTGTTTTCTCCCCGCTGGGCAGGGATCACCTGTCCCGTGAAGTGGACGAACGTTTATTGCCGAACACCGGGCCAGTGGGGACCATGTCCTGACCGCCGACCCGGAACGGTTTCGCGGGAGCGTGGGAGCCCGTTCCGGATCTCTTCCCGCCTGTTCGCCAGGGGTCCGTATTTGAAATTCGAATTCGTCGACTGTTCGCCTCCTCCAGCATCTGGAATCCGATTTGCCCACCTGATCGTGGCCACCCGGATCTGGAATCCGGATTCTCCAGCGGATCGTTTTCGCCCGGATCTGGAGCTCGAACCCGGGGCCGTCTCTCCCACCGCCTTCTGGGTTCTTCTCTCGGAGTCCGGACGCGGTGTCGACTGCGAGTCGTGTGTCAGGTCGTCGAAGCGGGCGAGCACGCTCCGGAACCCACCCCAGGTGACGACCGTGTTCGGGAAACGAAGTTGTGAACTTCTTGCATAACCGATGGAGGAGAATATTTCTCACTCGCTCCGAAATCGCCCATTATCCGAAAATTCGACGTTTTCGGGGCAACTCCGCTGCATCGCCAGATTGAAAGCACTCCAGTATTGAGTGAATCGCACATGGCAGATGTCATTATCATCGGCGGCGGCCCCGCCGGCGCGAGCGCAGCCATCTACACCGCTCGTGCGGGCCAGGAGACGCTGGTCTTCGACAAGGGCGGGGGCACCACCCGCGACGTGGAGACGATCGAGAACTACTACGGGTTTCCGGAGGGCACGACCGGTCCGGAACTCGTCGAACTCGGACACGAGCACGCCGAACGATTCGGCGCGGCGTTCCTCGAGGAGGAGGTCATCCGGGTCGGTCAGGAGGGTATGCGCTACAGCGTCGAGACCGAGAGCGGCGAGTACACCGCCGAAGGGCTCATCATCGCCACCGGCGGCTCGTACAAGACCCCCGGAATCCGCTACATCGAGGACTACGAGAACCAGGGTGTCTCCCACTGCGTCGAGTGTGATGCCTTCTTCTTCCAGGATCAGACAGTCGGGGTCGTCGGCGCGGAGAATTACGCCGGCAAGGAGGCCCTGCTCCTGCTCGATTACACCGACGACGTGACCCTTTACACCAATGGCGACGACCTCGCGATGGACGAACACCTCAAAAAGCGTCTCGAGCGCGAGGGCATCTCGATCGTGACCGATTCGATCGACCGCGTCGAGGGCGATGACGAACTCGAACGCGCAGTCTTCGAGGCCGGAGCCGAGGTCGCACTCGACGGACTCTTCGTCGCCGTCGGACAGGCCGGCGGCCAGGACCTCGCGGAGATGCTCGGCCTCCCGACCGACGGGAACTACATCGACGTGGACGAGGAGCAACAAGCGGGCATGGAGAAGGTCTACGCGGCGGGTGACTGCATCGGTGGGAACCGGCAGGTCGCCTCCTCCGTTGGCGAGGGGGCAGACGCCGCGATCAACCTGCTCGAGGAGCTTCGCGGGGCGACCTACGTGGATTACTCCTGATCGCCTGCGGGTCCGTCCGGTTCGTTGCCGAATGATCACGTCTAAGGCGGTGGCAGCCATTTGATCGGTGAATGCGAGAGGCGACGCTGGGGGGCCTGATGGTCCTCGTGGCCGCAACGGGATTCGGGACGCTCGCGATCTTCGGGAAATTCGCCGAGGCAGCGGCTCTGAGTCGCCCGACGCTCCTCTTCTTTCGGTTCACGCTCGGGGCCGCGATCGTCTGGACCGTGTTATTCGCCCGGAACGATCTCTCGATCCTCTCGGGACGACCACTCTACGCGACGGTGGTTCTCGGCGTCCTGTACGGGCTGCTCACCCTGGCGTATTTCCGGGGACTCGCCTTCATGACCGCCAGCCTCACCGCGATCGTCTTCTACACCTACCCGATCTTCGTCTTCGGACTCTCCGTGCCGATCCTGAACGAGCGCCTGACCCCGGTTTCACTCTCGGCGCTGGTCCTCGCGCTCGCTGGAGTCGTTATGGTCATCGGGATCGACGCGAGCCAGGTCTCACTTCTCGGTATCGCGTTCGTCACCGCGGCCGCGGCGGGCTACGGCATCTACACCGTCGCCGGCCGGGTGCTCACGGCTGATACCGATCCCACCCACCTCACAGCCCACGTCCTCGTGGTCACGGCCCTCACCATCGGCGTCCGGTGGGGGATGGAGGGATTCCACCTTCCCCGGACGGCGACACACTGGTGGATCATCCTCGGCATCGGCGTGCTGGGCACCGGAATCCCGCTCTTGCTCCTCTATGAGGGGCTCGGACGCATCGAAGCGACCCACGCGAGTATACTTGGTACCGCCGAACCTGTCGCGACGGTCATCCTGGGGGTGAGTATCCTCGACGAGACGCTCACGCTTCGGACGATCCTCGGGGCGGTCCTGATTCTGGGTGGGGTAACCCTCGTGCAAACCTCGCGGAAAAAGCGACAGTGGCTGCTCGCAAAAGTCGGGCTGCACTGATCGTCCCTTCAGGCAACGTCTGGCCGCTCTCAGGGAACGACGACGATCGTTCCGAAGGAGGCCTCGAGCACGGCGACCTCCTCGCCGGCCTCGGTCCGGTACTCGGTGTTCACCGAGACCATCTCCGGGTCGACCGTCACCGTCGAGCCATCGATGGACACCTCGACGGGCCCGCCGGAATCCAGCTGGGCCTTGATCGTGTCCGGATCGCTTCCCTCGAGGGCGGCCATGACCCTTCCGGCCTCGTCCCGGAAGGTCGGCCCGATCTGGGCCTCGTCCGGGTCGACGTCCGTGGCGACCTCCTCGAGGTCGGGCCGTCCGATCGACGTGCGGATCGGGGCTCCAACGGTCTCGCTCAGGTCGTAGGTGTCGACGCCGTGCTGTGGTTCCTCCTCGAAGTACAGTTCGACGCGTTCGAGTTCGGCGTTCAGCGCGATCCCCTGCTCGGACTTCCAGGCCCGGACCGTCCGGGCGGCCTCGGCGATGTCCTCGCCGACGGTCGTGTCACCGTCGGGTGTCTCGGTTCCGGGCCAGTCGGCCCGGTGGACACTCCCCTCGGTCCCCGGCAGGTGGTGCCAGATCTCCTCCGCGAGGAAGGGGCTGAAGGGCGCGAGCAATCGGACGACTGCCGAGAGCGTTTCGTAGAGCGCTGCCCGGGCGGCGTCACGCTCGCCCGGCCGGCCGTTGTAGAGTCGGCCCTTTACCAGTTCGAGGTAGTCGTCGGCGAGGTCCTCCCAGACGAACTCCCGGAGGGTCCTGACGGCGATGTCGAACCGATTATCGTCCATCGCGTCGGTCATCTCCCCGGTGACGGTCGCGAGGCGGTCGAGAATCCAGCGGTCGGTGTCTCGGTAGGCCGGCGCGGTGATCTCGGGTGTATCCGCATCGAGGTGGCCGCTGGCAAAGCGGAAGACGTTCCAGAGCTTCGTCAGGAACCGCGAGGCCGCGGTGACCTCTTTCCACTGGAACTGGACGTCGGCCCCCGGTTGTCCGCCGACGGCCATCGCCTGCCGGAAGGCGTCGGCGCTCTCCTCCTCGAGCACCTCGTCGGGCGAGACGACGTTCCCCCGGGATTTGGACATCTTGTTTCCGTCGGGGCCGAAGACCATGCCGTTGATCAGCGCGGTGTCCCACGGTTTCTCCTCCTCGAGTGCCGCGGTCCGGAGGATGGTGTAGAACGCCCAGGTGCGGATGATGTCGTGGCCCTGCTCGCGGAGCGCCACGGGCTCGAAGGGCTCCTCCGGCCAGCCGGCGACGTGCATCGCCGAGATGGAGGAGTCCATCCAGGTGTCCATCACGTCGGTCTCGCCGGACCACTCACCCGCCCCGCACTCGGGGCACGTCTCGATTGCCGGTTCGTGTTCGGTCGGCTCGACCGGCAGCTCCTCGACGTCGGCGATCTCCCAGTGGCCACAGTCTTCACACTGCCAGGCCGGGATCGGCGTCGCGAAGACGCGCTGACGGGAGATGACCCAGTCCCAGCTCATCCCCTCGGTCCACTCCTCGAGGCGGGCGTACATGTGCTCGGGAATCCACTCGACCTCCTGGGCCTTCTCGAGGATCTCGTCCTGGCGGACCTCGACGAACCACTGATCCTTCGAGAGGATCTCGATCGGGGTGTCACACCGCCAGCAGACCCCGACGGACTGCTCGACCGGCTCGCTGTCCACGAGCAGCCCCTCCTCCTCGAGGTCGGCGGGGATCTCCTCCGTTGCCTCCTCGATCGAGAGGCCCTCGTACTCCCCGGCGAGGTCGTTGAGGTGGCCGTCCTCGGTGAGCACCGCCCGGAGGTCGAGGTCGTACTCGGCCCACCAGTCCACGTCCTGTTTGTCCCCGAAGGTCGAGATCATCACCGCGCCGGTTCCGAACTCGGGGTCGACCGCATCGTCGGCGAGGAGTTCGACCTCCTGGCCGATCGGGGGGACCTCGAAGGTGTCACCGACTCGCCCTGCGTAGCGGTCGTCCTCGGGATGGACCGCCACTGCGCCGGTCGCGGCGAGGAGTTCCGGACGGGTCGTTGCAATTTCGACGTCGTCGTTGTCGATTCCGGGAAATCTGATGGTGTAGAGGGTGCCCTCCCGGTCCTCGGTTTCGACCTCGGCGTCCGCGATCGCGGTCTGGCAGCGGGGACACCAGTTGACGGGGTGCTCGTCCCGGTAGACGTAGTCCTTCTCGGCCATCTCGACGAAGGAACGCTGGGTCTTCCCCCAGTAGCTCGGGTCCATCGTGCGGAACTCCTGGTCCCAGTCCTGGGAGAACCCCAGTCGACGCATCTGGGTGCGCATTGCGTCGATCTGGTCCTCCGTGTGATTCACGCACATCTGGCGGAACTCCTCCCGAGGGACGTCGGTCCGGTGGATCCCCTGATTCTCCTCGACTTTCACCTCCGTCGGGAGGCCGTGGCAGTCCCATCCCTGCGGGAACAGCACGTCCTCGCCCTGCATCCGGCGATACCTGGCGAGGAAATCCATGTAGCACCAGCCCAGTGCGTTGCCGATGTGGAGATTGCCGGTCGGGTACGGGGGCGGCGTGTCGATCACGTAGTCGGTGGCGCCGGTGTCCTCGTAGGCGTACACCGACTCCTCGAGCCAGTAGTTCTCCCACTCGGATTCGATCCGCTCGGGCTCGTAGTTCTCGGGGATGTCCTGTGTCATGGGTGGTCATGGAGTCGCCGCTTCTCGACGGAAACCACACGAGAAACGCGTGTAGTCCTGCCCGCGAGTCTACTCACGTACTACCGCGACGACGCACATACTCGATTCACACGCGCCGTCGGTTTTAAAGATTGCCGTTGAATCGCCAGTCCCGTTCTGGCGTTTCTCGTGACGGGTCCGGGAGCTTAAGCACCGGGTCGCCCATCATCCCATGTATGGCCGGTCGAATCCTCGTCACCGGGGCCACCGGGACCGTCGGATCGGCACTGGTGTCATCTCTCCCCGACGAACGGGACCGCCCCCGCGTCGCGTCCCGGAATCCGGACCAGGCCGCAGCGTCATTCGAGTGCCCCGTGGAGGCCGTCGAGTTCTCCCTCGAGCGACCGGAGACGTGGGGAGCGACACTCGAGGGGGTCGATAGCCTGTTTCTGCTCTGGCCACCCGGCACGCGCGTGGGGTCGGTTACCGAGTTCATCGCTGCAGCGGGGAGAACCGGAGTCGACCACGTCGTCTTCCTGTCGGTCCTCGGCGCCGAGAAGCTCCCGGTTCTTCCCCACCACCGCATCGAGCGGTCTCTCGGTTCCGCCGACCTGACGGACACTGTCCTCCGAGCGGCATATTTCGCCCAGAACCTGACCGGCGTGCATCGCCCAGAGATCGTGGACCGGGATGAGATTTTCATCCCGGCCGGCTCGGGCCGGCTGGGAATCGTCGACGCGCGGGACGTCGGTGAAGTCGCCGCACGCATCCTTAAGGAGGGGTCCAATCGGAATCGAGCACACACCCTCACGGGACCTGTGGCCATCGATTTCTCTCGTGTCGCCCGGATCGCAAGTGACGTGCTCGACCGGGAGATTCGATATCCCGACCCCTCCATTCCCAGATTTGCCGCTCGCATGGTGAAACGGGACGTGGCGCCCGGACTTATCGCGTTCATGATCGGGGAATATACAGTCGCCCGGCTGGGGTTTGCCTCACGAACGACGGACGACGTCGAAGAAATCCTCGGGCGCAAACCCCGGTCAGTCCGGACCTTCTTCGCCGATCACCGCTCCCGATTCGAGTCGGGGTAATCGATGGCTCGTGGAACCGGAACCATAACGGTCGGGCCCCGAAACGTTCAGGTATGCAACTGGGGGTCATCGGACTCGGACGCATGGGACAGATCGTCGTCGACCGGGTCCTCGAGGCCGGACACGAGGTCGTGGCCTTCGATATCGACCAGGGGGCAAGAGCCGACGCGGCGAGCGCCGGCGCGGAGGTCGTCGAATCGATCCAGGGGATCCCGAAGGTGCTCGATCCGCCCCGTCACATCTGGCTGATGGTCCCGGCGGGCGACCCGGTCGACGCCGCACTCGCCGAGCTCGATCCACTCCTCTCGGCCGAGGACGTCGTCGTGGACGGTGGGAATTCACACTTCGAGGATTCGGTCGAGCGGGCCGAGCGGATCGAGGCCCGGTACCTCGACTGTGGCACGAGCGGCGGACCGGCGGGGGCCGAGGTCGGTTTCTCGCTCATGGTCGGTGGCCCCGAGGAGGCCTACACCGAACTCGAACCGGTCTTCGACGCGGTCGCGACCGGACCCGAGGGCCACGAACTGATGGGCCCCGCCGGGGCCGGCCACTACGTCAAGATGGTCCACAACGGCATCGAGTACGCGCTCATGCAGGCCTACGGCGAGGGCTTCGAACTGCTCGCCGAGGGTCGCTACGACCTCGATCTGGAGGCCATCGCCCGGACCTGGACCAACGGCGCGGTCGTCCGTTCGTGGCTCCTGGAACTCGCCGAGGAGTCCTTCCGGGAGGAGGGCTCTGATCTCGGGAACGTGGCCGATCACGTCGCCGGCGGCTCGACGGGCACCTGGACGGTCCAGGAGTCCCTCGAACAGGAGGTTCCACTCCCCCTCATCTACCAGGCGCTCGCCGAGCGGTTTTCCTCTCGTGCGGGGCCGCGGCTCTCCCGGCGGCTGGCCAACCGCCTCCGGTATGGCTTCGGCCGTCACGAGGTCAAACGGCAGTAGGCCCGGCCCGTCGTCTCCCCGGTATCCGCCCGGCTTCGACGATCGGAACGCCCAAAGCGGTCTCCGTCGTTTTCTGTTTCAATGCCACGACCAGGGAGCGAAGACGCCGGCACCGGGGGGCCGGTGGCGGACGGCGGCGAACCGGCCCTGACCGACCAGCCGATCGAGGCGAGTGCACCCGAGGACTTCGGGCTCGTGCAGGTCTGGTGGGGGGACGGCAAGGGCAAGACCACCGCCGCGATGGGCATGGGTCTCCGGGCGGTCGGCCACGGCTACCGGGTCCACCTCCTGCAGTTCATGAAGGGCGGCACCCAGACCGTCGAGGACACCAGGGGCGAGTACAATGCGATTGCCGCGCTTCCCGGCTATTCCTACGAGAACCTCGGCCACTACGGCTGGCACCGTCAGGGTGTCGGCCCGGACGAGGACGAACACGCGGCGAAGGCCGAGGCCGGGGTCGAACGGGCCCGCGAGTTACTCGCTGCGTCGGGCGAAGCCGATCTCACCGCCCCGCTCGATCCCGAGGGAGGGCCGGATGACGGCGTGCACATGCTCATTCTCGACGAGATCCTCTACGCCGCGAACCGGGGGCTCATCGATCCCGAATCGGTGATCGATCTCGTCGAGGCGAAACCGGACGACCTCGAACTCGTGTTGACTGGGGGCCACGAGGCTCCCGCGTATCTCGAGGGCCACGTCGACCTGATCAGTCACGTCAGCCTCGAGGCTCATCCCTTCGAGGACGGAACCCGGGGACGGAAAGGCACCGAATATTGATCGGGCGAGGAGTCGATCAGGCCAGAATGCCGCCGATCGCTCCGCCGATGGCGCTGTCGACGGCCAGGAAGAGCGCAAGCGAGACGGCCAGGACGAACACGCTTCCACCGGCCAGCGGCCCGAGGATTCCGAAGCCGATCGACCCAACGATCGTTACGACACCGGCCAGGAGGATGGAGACCAGGATCCCGCCGAGGGCCCCCGCCAGCAGTCCGTGCCACGCACCGCTCCACGTGCCTGAGGCCGCCAGGTAGCCGGCGACGAAACCGCCGAGTAGCCCGGCGGCGAGTTGGCCGAATCCCGGGACCAGCAACCCGACGAGGCCGACTATAACTTCGACGACGAACCCGATGCCGACCGCCTTCCAGTCCGTCATCGAATCACCCTGGGCTCGGTGCAGTTCGGCACACCAATCGAGTCCGCCAGCACACGCCAATACATAACCGGCTGGTTTGCGGGCGTGGACCATCAGCCCGTTAGTCGAATCGATCGCGGATGGCCACTCACTGGCTGAGGTAGCCCCTATCGATCCCCAATGCCTCGTCGGTCACGAAGGAAGCCTCGTCGCTCAGGAGCCAGGCGACGACCTTCGCTCCCCGATCGGCGAGCGTCTCTGCGGGCTGTCGTCCGATTCCCGAACTGCCACCCGTAACCACGGCCACCTCGTCGGTGAGTGATACCATACCAACCGATAGGCGTGGGAAGCGCTAACCCCTGTTGGTCGCGGTGAGCTGGGGAAAACGAGGGGGTTCGACCGGAGACTGTTTCGTGGCGTCCCTTAGGCTTCGGCTTCGTAGGTCACGGTCACGTGGGTTCTGATAGAGACAGGCCCGGAGTCGATTTCGGTTCCGCTCGCAGCGACTGCGAGAGCGGTGGTCTCATAGCTGACGATCGGGCTCCCGCTACTCTGTGTGGTGATCTCGATCGGACCAGCGATGGTCATGTTGGCCTGGGTGGCGAGGGTGGACGCCTGGGAGTGGGCCTGCTCCATCGCCTCAACGAGGGCCTGGTTTCGAAGGTCGTTGCGGGTCTTCTCGGTGAGGGTGAAACGGACGTCCTGGACTTCCGTTGCTCCGGCTTGGACCGCCGTGTCGATGGTCTCTCCCACGCGGTCGAGGTCGGTTAGCTGGACCTCGATCGTCTGGCGGGCGTAGAAGACGGGTTCTGCAGCCCGCTCCTTCTCGCTCGGGAACGGCTCTCTGGAGCGCTCGCCGATGCGGTAGTCGGTGGTGCGAATGTTCTCATTGGAAAGCCCCATCGCGAGCAGTGCGTCTTTCACGCTCGAGACGTTCTCGGCTACGGCGCTACGGGCGGTGTTCGGATCGTCCGCTGTCTGCTGGACGGCAAAGCGGAGGATGGCCTTGTCGGGCTCGGCGCTCTCGGAGCCGGTGGCGGAGACGGTGATGGTGCTGTTCGGTGCGGGCCGGTCGATTGGCTCTGTCTGCTGTGGCGATACATTCTCGGTGAACGCCATTGCGACACCGGCGGTGCCGGCCCCGGCGATCACGGCGACCGCGATCGCGACAGTGAGGATCGTTCCACGCTCCATATCTCTCCCATGGCGAGGGAGGGAGGTATAAACGCCGAAGCGTCAAAGGGGCCTTTGGGCCTTCTCGAGTGTGTGAATCATCTGCTGGGCATGCAGCCTTCTTTGGACATGCTGACCGACGATCCCTTGACCGCCTCGGTCGCTTCTGGGGCTCACGGCTTCGCCGTTCGCCCATTCGGCGGCCTTCGGCCGCCCGGCTCACGGGACTTCCGTCGGGTCCGCTCAGGTTCCTTCGGAACACTTTGCTCCCCCGACGTAGTCCCCCTCGGTCACGTTCGTTCCCTCACGGGACTTCCGTCGGGTCCGTTTTGACGTATTATTGCGTGTCAGTCAGAACGGTTAAACCAGTTCACGGTAGAACAATTGATGAGGGCCCGTAGCTCAGTGGACAGAGTCCTTGGTTCCGGACCAAGATGTCACGGGTTCAAATCCCGTCGGGTCCGCTTCTGCGACGATCGAAGGTGAGGAGCGAAGCGGACACGGGTTTTGAAGTACGGAAAACGCGAGCGGAGCGAGCGTTTTCAGGTGGTTCAAATCCCGTCGGGTCCGCATACTTCTAATCGCAAGCAAGCGGCGACTCGAACCCCTCTCGATGACGATATCGCTCAGAGT
>JBDGUI010000012.1:0-22784 GCA_042216015.1 Halodesulfurarchaeum sp.
AGAACCTGTATTTGCCCGGCTCCGTAGGTGGATTCCTCGACCATGAATGAAGTGGATGGAGGTAGTGCGTCCTGCCTTAAAAAGGCGGCTATGCGCGTGCACGCGCGCGCATGCCGGCTTTCGTTTCACTTTCACTGTTTCACTTTCACTCCGGCCACCAGTTGGACCGAGACCCTTTTGACTACAGGCTGGGAAATCCGACCCAATCGAATGACGGCCTTCGATCCAACCGCCGACCGCGGGGGTGCAGTCGCTGACGAGCTCGCGGCCGACCAGCGATCGATCTCCATCGCCGAATTCTTCGAGAAGAACAAGCACATGCTGGGCTTCGACAGCGAGGCCCGGGCGCTCGTTACTGCCACGAAGGAGGGGGTCGACAACTCCCTCGACGCCGCCGAGGAGGCCGGCTACCTGCCCGATATCTACGTCGAGATCAGGGAGATCGACGATCACTACCGCCTGATCATCGAGGACAACGGGCCGGGGATCACTGCGGAGGAGCTGCCAAAGGTTTTCGGGAAGTTGCTCTATGGGTCGCGGTTTCACAAACGAGAGCAGTCGCTGACTCCGGATCAGGAGCTACAGATTCGACACGATGAGACGGTCGAGACGGTCCCGATCGGAACGCTTTGTGATGCGTACCTCCCGCAGGAGGGGGCCGCGACCCAGCCGATTCCGGACGACATCGAAGTCCCGTCGTTCAACAGAAAAACTCAGGAAACGACCTGGCAACCGGTCACTCATGCCATCCGCCACGAAACCGCGGCCGAGACCTACGAGATCACGACCGAAAAGGGTCGTTCTGTCGAGGTAACGGGCAATCACAGTCTCTTTTCACTCGGTGCGGACGGGGAAATTTCGGAGGTAGAGGCGGGTCAACTCGAGCCGGGAGATTATGTGCTGGCACCGAAGCAGATTCCCCAGACTGACCGAACGGTCGAGGAAATCAACCTCCTCGAACACATCGATCGGGACCAACTCGACGGTCGGCGAGTCTACGTCTACGGATTTGACGAGGAGACGCTGGCAGAGATTCGATCAGGGGAAACGATACGGAAAAAGCCGAATCCCGACAGTTCCAGAAAGCGCTATTACTACCGATACGAGGGCGTCGATATACTCCGAGACAGCCTCGAACAGAACTACATCGAGAAGGGATATCTGCCGGCGGAGACAGTTCTGGAACTCGGTTGGGAACGGAAAGCCGCGGACTGTACCTTCAAAACCTACCGCGTAGGCGGGGAGGAAACGACGATGTCGGTTACCGTTCCGGTGGACGACTCCTTCGTGAAATTACTCGGATACTACATTTCCGAAGGGCACACGGGCGACCGTCAGGTGGGATTCACGTTCGGTTCACACGAGTCCACGCTGATCGAATCGACCGAAACGGCTGTCGCAACACTAACTGGCTCGTCGACGACGGTGGAACGAGAGCGGAATTCGACACGGGTGAAGGCGTTTGGTTCGCCACTCGCCATGTTCCTCGAAGCGACGTGTGGTACCCAGGCGGCAGAAAAACAGATTCCCACGTTCGTCTTTGATCTCGATCCGGCACTGCAGAAACGATTTATTGCGGCTCTCTACGAGGGAGATGGTTCCGACTCACATCCGAGCAACGAACTCTCTCATACGACCACGAGTGAAACGCTAGCCCGTCAATTATCGGTTCTCTGGAATATGCAGGGCGTGCTCGCGAGCGTGGAGGAAGGGAAAAACTCCGGCTATACGGCGGAACCGAGCATGAGGTATCGGACGAAGGTATATGGCGAAGACGCGTCGTTGCTCGACGTTTTCGAGACGAGCGACCGGACAGGCCAGCAACAATACAAGCGAATCCCGGTTTCGGTTCTCGATCCAGTCCGCGTCGACGAATCGCCAATCAAGACGGTTCCAGATACGATCCCTGGCCTGCTCGTGGCAGCAGGTATTGGTTCGAACTTCGATTATGCCGAGCAATATCAGTCGGTCATCGAGGAGGCGATAGCTGGCGAACGCGTCGAAGCGCCTCGGTTTGCCCACAACCTCGAGCAGTGGGGTCTTCTCGAGGATGGCAGAGCCACAGATCGATTGAGAGAACTCTGGGAGGCGGTAAACGCGGTCCACGGGTTCACGAAGGGCGACTTAAGCCTCCTGAAGGTCAAGTCAGTCGAACAAACTGATCCTCCGGAATACGTCTATGACATTTCCGTGCCTGGCGCCACGGGAGCAGACGAAAACTTTGTCGTCGCAAACGACGGCGCATTGAGCGTCAAAAACAGCCGCGGCCAGCAGGGAATCGGCATTTCAGCGGCTGTCCTGTACGCGCAGTTGACTTCCGGGAAACCGGCGAAGATCACGAGCCGGACCGAGGGCCAGGACGAAGCCCGCTACTTCGAACTCGTCATCGACACCGACGACAACGAACCCGAGATTCGCAAGGAATCGACGACCACCTGGGATCGGAGCCACGGCACCCGCATCGAACTCAACATGGAGGCGAACATGCGGGCCAGATCCCAGCTTCACGATTACATCAAACACACCGCCGTCGTCAATCCACACGCCAGGATCGAACTCGTGGAACCCGACGGCCACATCAAATCCGAGCGCGCAGAGGGAGCGACCCTGCCGGCAGAAACCGAGGAGATCCGCCCGCATCCCCACGGCGTCGAGATCGGCACGCTGCTCAAGATGCTCGCGAGCACGGATTCCCGAACGGTCCGGGGCTTCCTCCAGACGGCCTTCACCCGCGTCGGTCAGAAGACTGCCGACGACATCATCGCCGCCTTTGGCGACCGGGAGTTCGGTCGGCAGTTCCGCTGGCACCCGCCACAGGATCACGAGGACGTGAACCTGGCCCGGGTCGTCGTCGAGGCGGTGACGAACAAGGGCCGGGATCTGGAACGCCGCTTCGGCGATACGCTCGCCGAGCGTGTCCGAGCGGCCGCACCGGTGAGCTACGAGGAACTCCGCGATCTCGTGGACGACGTCGCCGACGAACTCGCCGAGGAGTCGGGACGGACATTCGGGAGCACCGTTCGGGCGAAGGTCCAAGATGGTGCCTGGGACGCCATCACGAACGACCGACGCGGGCACCTCTATCGGACGGTCGATGCGGTGACGACCACGCGGAAAGACGACGCGGCCATTGACGCCCTGGCACAGCGACTCGCCGAGCGGATCGCGGACGTGGAACGGGACCAGTTCACCCGGAAGGAACTGATCAAAGCGGTGGATCGGGCCGCCGATCTCACCGAGGAGATGGACGACGAAACCTTCGGCGAGACGGCCCGAAAGAACATCGTCGAGGCCCTCTGGGACGGGATGGCTCGCGTCGAGGGCACGCTCCCAAAACCTACAGACCTCGCCGACGATCGGGACGGCGCCAGCAACCTCCTCGATGGGATGGCCTCCGTCGACGTGATGGCACCACCGTCGAACTGTCTCTCGCCCATCACCGCCGAGCAGATCGAGGCGGGGCTCAGGAGCGAGTTCGACGCGGAGTTCTACACGGCCGCGACCCGCGACGCCGACGTGCACAGTGGCGATCCCTTCATTGCGGAGGCCGGAATCGCCTACGGCGGCGACCTCGAGGAGGGCTCCGCGGCGGATCTCATGCGCTTTGCGAACCGGGTCCCACTCGTCTACCAGCGCGGGGCCTGTGCGATGACCGACGTGGTCAAGGGGATCAACTGGCGCAATTACGGCCTCGATCAGCCCGGTGGAAGTGGCATCCCCCAGGGCCCGGTCGTGATCATGATCCACGTCGCCTCGACCAACGTCCCGTTCACGAGCGAGTCCAAGGACGCGCTGGCGAACGTCCCGGAGATCGAGGACGAACTCGAGCTCGCCCTCAGGGAGGCCGCACGAGACCTCAAATCCCACCTCAACAGGCGGGAGACGATGCGCAAACGTCGACAGAAGCAGAACGTCATCGCCGACATCCTCCCGACGATGGCCGAGAAGGTCTCCTCGATCACCGAGCGCGAACCCGTCGACGTGAGTGACTCCCTGGCGCGAATCATGAACAACGTGCTCGTCGAACGGGAGCGCGAGGACGGGACCGTCCGCCTGCAGGTCGAGAATCACGGATCGACGAACGCCGACCTGGAGATCACGGAGATCCTCAGCGAAGAGCCAACGGATCTCTCTGACGGATCGGTGGTCGAGATGGACGGCGAATACTTCCTCACGTGGAAACCAGTCGTGGCGGGGGGTGACGAGGCGACCCTCGAGTACGAAGTGAGCGGTGATGCGGCCTTCGACCTCCAGGTTTCCGGCATCGAGGAGACGAAACTGACGGTGGAACAATGAGCGATTCAGAGGCCAGAGCAAAGTTGATCGACCTGGCGGCCCAGTTCTATGACCAGTTCGAGCTGGGGGAGATCCCCCACATGGAGGTTCCGACCCGCTCGAAGTCGAACATCGTCTTCGACGACGAATCCGGGGTCTGGGTCTACGGGGACCGGAAGAGCTCCCGGAGCGCGAACTCGGTCCGGGGTGCCCGCAAGCTCCTCAAGGCCGTCTACACGATCGAGTTCCTGGCCGACCAGCTCGATCAGGACCGCTCCTCGACGTTGCGGGAACTCTACTACCTCAGCGAGTCCTGGGACGAGGAGGAGGCCCAGTTCACCGACCAGAACCAGTCGGACTCCCTGATCGAGGACCTCGAGATCGTCTCGGGTGTCAAGCGGGAGGACTTCCACATGCGTCCGGAGGAATCCGGCGCCACCCTCATGGGTCCGCTCTTTCTGCGCGAGCAGACCCGGCGGGGCGATCGCGAGATTCACTGCCAGCAGGACGTCGGCGAAGGGGGGTACCAGATCCCGAACAATCCCGACACGATCGAATTCCTCGATCACGACGCGGACTTCGTGATGGCCGTGGAGACCGGCGGGATGCGCGACCGGCTCATCGAGAACGGGTTCGACGACGAGTACAACGCCATCATCGTCCACCTCAAGGGTCAGCCGGCCAGAGCGACCCGTCGCATCACGAAGCGACTGCACGACGATCTCGGTCTGCCGGTTACGGTCTTCACTGACGGTGACCCGTGGTCCTACCGGATCTACGGCTCGGTGGCCTACGGCTCGATCAAGAGCGCCCACCTCTCGGAGTATCTCGCGACCCCGGAGGCCGACTTCGTGGGGATCCGCCCCGTCGACATCGTGGAGTACGACCTGCCGACCGACCCGCTCGGCGACTCGGACGTGAACGCCCTCGAGAGCGAACTCGACGACCCGCGATTCGGGACCGAGTTCTGGACCGAACAGATCGAACTTCAGCTCGACATCGGCAAGAAGGCCGAACAGCAGGCCCTGGCCTCTCGGGGTCTGGACTTCGTGACCGACACGTACCTCCCCGACCGGCTCGAGGAGATGGGCGTGGTTTGAACGCCGAAAGCGTGGATATCGGCAACGGTTACCTGGCCACTTGACGGGCGACCGCCACGCGGTGAAAGCCGTCGAGTATTTGTATCCCTTGTTCCAATGGGTGAGCCATGTCCGGGGCGGATCTTGTCACCGATGTCGCCGACGTGCTCGCGGTCGACGCGGACACCTTTCAGGACCGAGTCCGCGAGGACGCAGAGACCATCAGGGAGGAGGTCGAGGCTGGCACCTTCGACAACCCCCAGGCGATCGTCGGCCTCGAATACGAGTTCTACGCGGTCGACGAGTACGGTGGCCTCGCCCGCATCCCCCGCCGATTACTCGAGTACGTCGGCTTCGAGAAGGAGCTTGGACTGCACAATGCCGAAATGCAGACCTTTCCGGACCCGCTCAACGACGCCGGACTCACGTCACAGGAATCGAGTGTCATCTCCCGCCTCGATGCCGCCGCTCGGCCCATGGACGCCGAGGGCGTCCACCTCGTCAGCGACGGCATCTGGACGCTGCCGCCCGCCGGAGAATCGGCCAGCGAGTATCTCACCAGTAGCGTCGAACGGGAGGGCCAGACGCTTGCGACGAACATGTCGGATTCCGCCAGATATCACGCGATGGCAAACAGTGTGATCGAACCGGGGATGCGGATCGATGTCCCACACGCCTCCCTCGAGGCCGAAACCGTGATGCCCGAGAGTCTCATCACCTCGATCCAGCCACACTACCAGGTGCCACGGGCGGGCGACCTGCCCGAGTACTTTCACTACGCGCTCCGGGTCGCCGGCCCCCTTCTGGCGCTGGGAGTCAATTCCCCGTTTTTGCCGCCCGACCTCTACGACGATATGGACCCGTATGCGATCCTCGAGGACGGCTATGCGGAGCATCGAATCGACATCTTCGAGTCCATGCTCAACGTCTCCGACCGGGACGGGAAAGTCCGATTCCCCGAGGACGTCGAAGCCGTCGAGGACGCCATCATGGCCATCGCCGAGGACGACGTACTGGTTCCCATGGCCGTCGAACAGACCGGACGGTTCGACGACGAATTCGCGCACTTTCGGATGAAACACGGGACCTTCTGGCGGTGGGTCAGGCCCGTGTTCGAGGGGGTCTCCCGGACCGAGGCAAACGCCCGCATCGAGTTTCGTCCGATTCCGGCCCAGCCCACTGTCCGGGACAGTATCGCCTTCCAGGCCGCGTTTGCCGGGCTTCTCGAACAGTTGCGCCAGCACGAACACCCCCTCTATGACCTCCCGTGGACCGATGCTCGAGAGAATTTCTACGAGGCGAGCCGCGCCGGCCTCGAGGCCGACCTCTCGTACATCACCGAATCCGGGGAGGAAACGACCGATTCGGACGCCATCTACGCCGATCTGTTCGAACAGGCACAGGCCGGACTCCGGAGGCGTGGGCTCTCGGGAGAGACCGCTGCCCGATATCTGTGGCCCTTGCGACGGCGGGTCAAGCATGGCATGACTCCGGCGGAGTGGAAGCGAAACCGGGTGCGGGAACACCTCCAGGACGGCGCGGACCTGACGCTCGCAATCGAGGAGATGCAGGAACACTACTTCGAATTGCAGCGCCGAACCCTCCTCGACGGCCGTTTCTCGGACTGGTTCGAGACCGACGGACGGTAAAAAACCCGCGTCGGGATCGAATGGGGGATTCCCCCGATTCTTTGCCGACTAGAGCACTTCTTCGATGTCCTTGTGGCCGACGATGTCGACGGCCTCCCGGGTCACCTTCGTGATGTGGATGCCGTTTCCACTGGCCGTGTCCCGTTCGCTGGCCGAATCGACGGCCTGTGCAGCGATGGTGACGGCCTCGGCCATCGTGAGGTCGTCCGTGTATTCCTGCTCGAGGACACCCAGTGCGTAGGGCATGCCGCTTCCCTGGGCGGCGTAGTCGTCAGCCAGCGAACTGCCGGAGGGATCCAGGCTGTAAACGTGGGCCCCCTCCCCGTCCATGCCGGCGAGCAGCGGGACGACCATGAAGAACGGACCGCCCCGGAGGAGGTTACTGGCCATCGTCGCGAGGGCGTTGATCGACATGTACTCGCCCCGCCGCGCCTCGTAGAGGCTCGCCTCGGCCCGCAGCGAACGGATGTAGGACTGGGCTCCACCGACCGAGCCCGACATGGAGAGGGCGGCGTTCTGCTGGATTTCCTCGACCTTCTGGACGTCCTTGTTCGAGACGACCCGTCCGCCGAGGCTGGCTCGCATGTCCGAGCCCATCACGACCCCGTCCGGGGTGGTGATGCCGACGATGGTCGTGCCCGTCTTGGTCACGTTCTCGAGGTCGCCCTCGCTGACCGGACTCTCCGGGACCGGCCCGAGTTGGGGTTCGTAGGGGTCACCGACGTCGAGGTTCGGGGTCTCGGCTCCGGGTGCAGTTGGAACCGTTTCCTGGGGGTCAAACATTAGGCCCATCTATCGCCGGACGACAGATAAATGCACTCTTTCGGGTGGTCCTGCCGGGTGTCTTTCCGAACCGGGCCCCTCGGGGCTCCGGTCCCGGTTCACTGGGCCTGTGCCTCGTAGGCCGCCTCCGCTCGCTCGATCAGCCGGTGGACCGGCAGGGTGATGCCGAACTGCCTGGCCAGCAGGGCAACCGGCAGGAGTCCGATCCCGACGGCGAGGGTCGTCTGGTAGGCGGTCAGCGTCGCGAGTTTGATGGCCCGATCGATCATCTGCGTCGCCTGTCGGTCCACGGTGGTAGTATATAAAGGTATCGTCAGACGCGAACGAACAATCCCGACGCCATCGTCCGATTTTCCCGATAGCATCGTCTTCGCTCACTGCACGGACAGATCGGCCGGAGACGTGTAGCACGCGAGGACCTCATCCCAAAGCCCGAGATAACCTATGAGAAAGGTGGCCGAAAGGAGCGCGTTCCCATCCCGGCCAGATTTGGTTCCCCCTCCTCTGACACACGTGGAACCCAAACCGCAAATCACGTTTTACTCCACCTCGATCATCCCATATGGCAAATTTCGTGGTCGCGATGGAAGCGGCATGGTTGGTCCGGGACGTCGAGAACTCCGACGACGCGATCGGCGTGGCCGTCAGCGAGGCTGGCAAGCGACTCAACGAGGCGGATCTCGACTACGTCGAGGTCCAACCGGGCATCACCACCTGTCCGGCCTGTGGCGAACCCCTCGATGCCGCGTTTCTGGCCGCCGACACCGCCCTCGTCGGCCTCGAACTCGAAATGACCGTGTTCAACGCGGAGAGCGACGAACACGCCTCCCGAATCGCCAAGAGCGAGGTCGGTGGCGCGCTGCGAGACGTCCCGCTCAAGGTCATCGAAGTCCTCGAGGAGTCAGCGGAGAGCGACGACGAATAGCCGCCTGAAGAACACAAATCTTTATAATAACTGTGGGTTATCCACCCGTATGCACCTTCCGACTCCCCAGGACCTGCGGGAGCGCCGAACGGACCTCGATCTAACCCAGCGAGAGCTCGCCGAGCGGGCCGAGGTCTCCCAGCCACTCATCGCCCGAATCGAGGGCGGGGACGTCGACCCCCGGCTCTCGACGCTTCGGCGGATCGTCGAGGCGCTCGAGGCGGCCGAAAGCGAGGTCATCCGGGCAGCGAGTTTGATGCACGAGACGGTCGTCAGTGTCAGTCCCGACGAGCCAGTCTCCGTCGCCGTCGAGCGAATGCAGCAGGAGGGGTACTCTCAACTGCCCGTCATCGACGACGGCGTCCCGGTCGGCTCGATCAGCGATTCGGACGTGATCCTGGCCGGCGAGAAGGTCGGGGACAAACCCGTCCGCGAGATCATGAGCGAGAGTTTTCCGACGGTCTCCCCGGATACGGTCCTCTCGGAGATCCGCAGCCTGCTCGAGTACTACAAGGCGGTGATGGTCACGAAGGACGGGACGACGGTGGGCATCATCACACAGGCCGACGTCGCAGCCCGAGTCAGCTAACCGGCTCCCGTCGCACTCACCGGCTCAGTTCCTACTCGTCCGGTTCGAGTTCGAGTCCCCGAATTCGGACTGCTGCCCCCTTCGTAACGCTCCCGATGATCGTTCCGTCCGTCTCCTCGACGAGTGACTCTCCATCCTCCGGGTCGACTGCGACGACGAACCCTGTCCCCATGTTGAATGTCCGATGCATCTCCCGATCCGAGATGTTTCCCGCGGACTGGACGAAATCGAAGACTGGCTGGACCGGATGTGGATCGGTGATCTCGTAGCCGAATTCGCCCATCCGGAAGAGGTTCGTCCAGCCCCCGCCGGTGACGTGGGCGGCCGCGTGAACGTCGTGGGCATGGAGCGCGTCGAGGAGGTAGGTGTAAATCCGGGTCGGCTCGAGGAGAGCCTCGCCGATCGATCGATCGGTCCCCGGAAGTGAATCGTCGTAGCTGTGCTCGTCCGTGGCTGCCCTCCTCGCCAGCGTGAGCCCATTCGAATGCACGCCACTCGAGGGAACCCCGACGAGGACGTCTCCCGGCTCGGCATCGCCCTCGAGCAATTGCTCCTCGGTCGCCAGTCCGGCTGCGGCACCGGCCAGATCGAAACCCGAGATGACCTCCGGCAGCACCGCGGTTTCCCCACCGACGAGGCTCACACCGGCGCGATTCGCGCCGTCGGCAAGTCCTTCGCCGATCTCCGCACTCGTGGCCTCGCTCGGCTCGTCGACGGCGAGGTAATCGACGAAGGCGATGGGAGTGACCCCGGCTGCGACGAGGTCGTTCACGTTCATCGCAATGCAGTCGATCCCGATAGTCGAGTAGTCCTCGAGGGCCTCGGCGACGAGGAGTTTCGTGCCGACACCGTCGGTGGTCATCGCGAGATAGCGGTCGCCGATGTCGATCAGCCCCGCGTAGGCGGTGGTGTCCTCGATGTCGCCCATGGCACCGACCAGCGCGCCGACCGCAGCCTCGCTCTCCTCGATGTCGACGCCCGCGTCGGCGTAGGTCAGTTCGTCCTCCGCTTCGGTCATGCAGGTATCGGCGTGGGGGGCAGCGAAAAGCCCTGCGGTCCGTTCCCCTGGCCGCTACCCGAACAGCACCCACACTGCGAGGAGCAGGGCCGGGACGAAGGTCCCCACGTAGACCGGGACACTCCAGTCCTTGACCGTCGCGCCGTCGAGCGCCCCGATCGGCAGGAGGTTGAACGCGGCGAGGAAGAGGTTGATCGTCACGCCCCGACTCCCGAGGAGCGGGGCGATCAGGGCGACCGGAACGAACAGGGCAGCCAGAGCCAGGTTCGTCATTGGGCCGGCGAGCGCGATCAGGCCGTGCTGTCTGTCGCTCAGTCGACCGCGGTGATAGACGGCACCGGGGGCCGCAAAGACGAACCCCGCCAGTCCGCCCACGATCGCGAAGGCGAGCATCCTGTAATCGGCCTGGAAGCGTGCGTACTGCCCGAATCGAACCGCCACGACCTTGTGGGCCAGCTCGTGTAGCAGGAAGCCGACCCCAACGGTGAGCAAACTCACGACCATCGCCCCGACGAAGGCCGGACTCAACAGGAACTCTCCGAGCGTCATCGGGGACACCCCCTCGAAGAAGAAGGCAAAGGCGAGCCCGAGGGAGAGCCACGCCACGAGCAGGTCTCGGAGTTCCCCCGTGTGCAATTTCATAGGAAGAGTTGGACGATGATGTCGGCCCCGTTCGCTGCCCCCTCGATCATCGCCCGGGAGATCGCCGAGACGCTCTCGAAGTCCTCGCCCAGGTGGGGCAGGACGACGAAGGGAAAGAGCACCGAGGCGATCATGCTCCCGATGTTGGTGAGCGCGACGATGACGATGAGCCTGAAGAGACCGACGTCGAGCATGTTCCCGAGGAGTTCCGGGATGGGTGTCTCCTGGTCGTCGAGCAGTTCGTTCAACCGGCCGATGTCACTCACGTTGATCTTCGTGTGCTGGAGTTCGATGTACCCCGCAAACCAGCCGGGGGCGAGCAGGGGATTGATGCTCGTGAGCCACGCGACGAGGCCGCCGACCCCCGCCGACGTCCAGTGGGCCCCCGCGAGTTTCGCGAGCGCGAAGGCGAAGATCCCGTTGAAGAGGAACCACGCGAGGAAGACCGCGAACAGCGTCGGCTGGGAGACTCCGGAGAGGGCAAGCAGGACGAAAAAGAGCAGGAAGCCGAGCGTGAGCAGGTAGCCAACGGCCTTCCCGATCGAGAACCGCCTCGTTTTCCGCCCCTGGAGGGTGTCCATCCCCGGCAGGGTTTCCGGGCGCTCGAGGTAGGCGAGAATGCCATCCCGGTGACCGGCCCCGACGACGGCCACCACGTCCAGCCCGGACGCTCGCAACTCGTGGAGATTGTGGGCGATGTAGGCATCACGCTCATCGATCAGGGTCTCCGCGGCCGTGGGACTGAACTGTCGGAACTCCTCCATCATCGCGGAGACCATGTCCGTGTCGGTCAACTCGTCGAGGTCGATCTCCTCGCCTTCGGATCCGAAGCCCACGAACGCCAGAACCAGCTCCCAGAGCAGGCGGAGCTTCTCCCGGAGCCCGATCCCGGCCCAGAACCGCTGGATCGTCACCTGAATGTCCCGGTCGACGAGGGCCACGCCGGCACCGATTTCCTCGGCCGCGTCGATCCCGGCTTTCATGTCCGCTCCCGGTTCGACGTCGAATCTGTCGCCGAGGCGCTTTTGCACGTAGGACAGCAACCAGTACGCCAGGAACTGGTACGCCGCGCTTCCCCGCAGCAGCTCTCTGGGATCGATGTCCTCGGGATCCTCGCCCTGGAGCTGGCGGAACCGATTTTCGTCGAGTTCGACGGCGACGACATCGGGCCGTTCGTCCTCGATGACCGATCGGACCTCCTCGGCGCTCTCCTCGGAGACGTGGGCGGTTCCGACGACGCGGACGGACCCCTCGCCATCGCCCTGAAAATCGGTGGGATCCGTACTCATTGATCGAAAGGATGGTATGGGAGCATAAATGCGTGACGAGGCCCGATTCGCTGGGGCGGTTGACGCAGCCGACACACTCAACTCACCGCCCCGAAAACGGAGTCCCATGCCAGATCTCCTCTCGACCCGGATCACCAATCGATGGGTCGTCCGCTCCAGCGACGCCAACCATCTCGGAACGGCCCACGGCGGTTCGATCGTCAAGTGGATGGACGAGGTCGGTGGCATGTCCGCCGTGACCTTCGCCGGGAAGTGGTGTGTCACGGCCCACATGGGCAGCGTGGATTTCAAACGGCCGATCCAGACGGACGATACGGTCCACGTCGAGGCCTACGTCTACGAGGCCGGGGAGACCTCGGTTCGGGTGCACGTCGAAGCCTCGCGGGAGGACCTTCGCACTGGCGACCGCGAACCGGCGAGCGAGGCTCACATCGTCTACGTCGCCGTGGACGAGGAGCACGAGCCCTCGCCTGTGCCGTCACTGACGGTCGATTCCGGGGAGGGAAAGCGGCTTCGAGCGGCCGCCCTGAACGGCGACCCGGATCGAGAACGCTGAGTTTTTCACGGCAACGCGAACCCACCCAGCCGGCTCCAGACGACCACGGCCGAGGGGGTCACGAGCACCGCGGTGAGATAGGAATAGAAGATCGCGATGGCCATGATCGTCCCGAACTGCCCCAGGATCGGCGTGATCGCGAGCACGAGAACGGCAACCCCCGATACGGTGGTCAACATGCTGCCGGTGAGCGCCCCGCCCGTCCCCCGCACGGTCTCCTCGATGGCCGTCTCGAGGTTCGATCCGTCGAACTCGTCGACGAACCGGTGGGTCATGTGGGCGGAATAATCCGTCCCAAGCCCGATCGCGATGGCCAGCACGGTGGCCGTGAGGGCGTTGAAGGGAATGCTGATGGCGCGCATCGTTCCCAGGATGAGCGTCAACGTGACCAGGATCGGGACGAGGTTGACGATGCCCATCGTTCCGCTTCCCTCGAGCAATCGGTAGATGAAAACCAGGAAGATCGCAGTCCCGGCCAGGGCGAAGAGGAGGCTCCGCACCGCCGAGTCGAGGATGATGTCCGAGACGTCCTGGAAGACGACCGTCTGGCCGGTGGCCGTGGCCGAGAGTCGATAGCGGTCCGCGAGTTCCTTCGCGTCCGCAGCAGCCCCCGCCTGGGTGGCCTCACTCTCGATGTCGTAGGTCACCTTGGCGCTTCGGTAGTCCTCGGTCAGATACGCGCTCGCCTGACTCGCGTACGGCGACGCGAAGAGCCGGTCGTAGATCGTCTCGAGGTTGTCGTCCGGGATGCCGTCGTCGTCGATATCGTTCCGGGCGACCAGCGCGTCGAATGCCGGGTTCCGTTCGCGGTAGGCGTCGATGACGTCGACGATGCTCGAGGACTGGGCCACGCGGTCTTCCTCGACGAACGCACTGGGGGGATCGGTTCCGGCACGTGTGATCGACTCGAGGGCGTAATCCGCCCGGAGTTGGCCCTTTACGTACATCGTGATCGAACTCTGGGCGTCGGTCGCGAAGGTGTCCTCCAGGTAATTGAGCGTCGCCGTCACGCTGTATTCGTGGGGCGCGAAGGGTTCGGGAAGGTCGTCGAGATAGTCGGGGGTGTCCTCAGGGGGGAGGAAGTCGTCCTGAGAAAAACTCGTGGAGACGCCGGCCCCGTAGCCTGCGGCCAGCACCGAGACGACGAGGACGAGGGCGAGAAACACGCGCGGTGCCTTCTTCGCGACGATCACGCCACCCGAGAGCGATCGGCCGATAACAGAGCCCTCCTGACCGATCGGCCTGTTGCCCCAGTGGGGAATCGAGTGGCGCGTGCGGAACCGGTCGAAGAGTACCTTCGCCGCCGGGAGGAAAATCCCGAAAATGAGGAACGTGAAGACGATGCCCACCGCGGCGATGAGGCCGAAGTCACGAATCGGGGGGAGCGAACTGGTGCCGTTCGCGGCGAAGCCGATCACGGTCGTGCCCGTCACGATGAAGAAGGCGACGAACAACTGCTCGACCGTCTCGTGCATCGACTCGAGGACGGACTGTCCCTCGACGCGCTCCTCGCGGTAGCGATTGACGGCGTGGATGCCGAAGTCGATCCCGACCGCGAGCAGGAGCGGCGGGACCGCCGTCAGCATCTGCGTGAACGGGATCCCTGCGAGTCCCATGAAGCCGATGGTCCAGATGACGGCCATGAGAAGCGAACCCAGCCCGAGGATCAGGTCCAGCGGATCCCGATAGGCATAGAGCAGGAACAGGACGATCAGGAGGATCGCCGCGGGTAACACGATGATGAGCGAGTCGAAGATGACGTTCGCGAACTCCTCGGAGATGATGCCGGTCCCGAAGACACGGAAGTCACCGTTACCGGCCTCGATCACGCGTCGGGTCTCGGTCTGAATTGATTGAAGCGGGCTCGTCCCACTCGTTCCCACTCCACTCGAAAGGCCCGTCGGGATCTCGTGAGTAATCACCGCGATGGTCGCGCTCGCGCGTGCCGATTCGCGATTGAAGTCCTGACTCAACGCACCGGTGAAACCCGGTGCCATAGCGGCGCGCCTGACGGCGGCGTCGATTTCAGTCGGGGTCGCCCGCTCGATTGCTCGGATCTGGGCTTCAAGCGTCGTGGCACCCGGATCAAGTTGTCGAGCGACCTGCTGGGCGGCACTTCGGGTGTTCGTAACCCGCAAATCGGGTCGATCGAGGACCCGCTCCTGGGCCCGGAGCATCTGGAGCATCGCGGACTTCGAGAGGACGTTCGACGCCTCCTGGATGACCTGTGTCGAACCGGAATCCGGCGCGAACGGTCTGCCGAATTCGCGCTGGACGTCCGTGAGCGCTTCCTCGGAGGCGGTCCCCTCCGAGAACTGTTGGGTGCCCGTCTCGGTCGTGATGTTGCCCATGCCCGTGGCCATCACGAGCGTGATGACCAGAAACGCAGCTATCACTTCCCGCGGGTGGTCCGCGATGAGGTTCGAGACGCGTTCGACGATCTGTTCGTGATCGACCATCGATTACCGGCGGCGGTAGAGCACGACCGCGATCAGGAGTGCGACCACCACGACGGCCCCACCGATCAAAGACGGTGATGGGCCCGTGTCGACGGGTTCGGTCACCGAAAGCGGCACGCGGTAGGTCTTCGAGAGCTTGCTATCTCCGCCCGAATCGTACTGGAAGTCGAGCGAGAGGGGATAGGTCTTGACGTTCGCCGACCCAGCCGCGGCCACGCCGAAGGTGATCTTCGCGGATTCGCCGGGCGCGAGTGACTCGATGTAGGCCTCGTCGTCGGCACTCGAGAGGGGATCGTTGGTGAAGATCTTCGCGTCGACGTTTTTCACCGTCGAATTGCCGTTGTTCCTCACCCGGACGGCGATCTGGTCGCCCGAGCCGGCGGCGATCGAGACGTTGACAGGTGTCACGACGAAGCGATCCCGGTCGGGTGCGAGGTCGGCGGTGATCTTCAGGGGTTCGGTCGTCCGCTCGTCACCCTCGGTGTTTTCGTAGGTGACGGCGAAACCGAACTGTTGCGGCGTCGCCTCGGCACTCTCCGATATCTCGATGGGGAAGGTGACCGGGACGGACTCGCCGGCCTGCAGGTCGCCGAGGGCGTATTCACTCGCGAGCGGGTGGATGTTCGTTCCGGCGCCGGTCAGGCGGAGGACGGCGTCCGTGACGGCCGCTCCCTCGTTTGTGACCGTCATTGTCAGTTCACCCTCCTGTCCAACCCGGAGGGAGTGCTGGACGTTCCCCAGCGTGAACTGGTCGGTTTCGGGGTCGACGCTCACGCCGGCTGAAAGCGGCGGCCACTGGCGCTCGAAGCCGTCACTGTTCTCGAAGGCGACGGTCGCCGCAATCGAGTAGGTGCCCGCCTCGGCACTGGCGGGCGAGGTGGCGTCGACGGTAATCGTTCGGTTCTCGCCGGCGTCCCACTCGCCCACGAAGGCGACCGTCTTCGAATTCGACCCGAAGGCGACGTTTTCGGTCTCCGATTGCAGGGTGACCGTCGCGTCGGTGACGGTCTCCGTGCCGGTGTTCTCGAGAGTCATGGTGACTGTGCCCGATTCGCCGACGGTCAGGTTCTCGTGCAGGTCCACGATCGAGAACATGGCTCGATCCTCGACCACGATTTTCGCGTACACGGTGGTCGTCTCCTCCTCGTCGCCGTCGAAGACGTATTCGATCTCGATCGGAACGCGATAGGTGCCCGGCTCGACGTTCTGTGGGACCCGGATGGAGAACCGGTCGGTGATGACCTGTCCGTCCGGCATTCTACCCAGGCGGTGGGTGCCAGAGAGAACGGTGAACGGGGTCCCGCCCTGTTTCATGGTTGCCTTGACGTTCGTCGCGGTCTCGACGCGGTCGTCGATGTCTTTGGCGTCGTTCGTGAACTCGACGGCGATCTGGGTGGTCTCACCCGGGGTAACTGTCGGTTCGGGGACCTGGGTCTCGAAGCGAGGGTCTTCGGCGGCCAGCACGACCGTCGGCGCGACGGCCATGCCCACGAGGAGCAGGGCCGTCACGAGGAGCATGTGTCGTTTCATGGGTGTGGAATCGTCGGGTCGCGGTCGGTTCGTTGCTACCTACTGAATGACCGTTCAGGGTTAAATGAGTGTGGGATTCCGTTTCGGCTCGCCGGCTTTGGGAGAGGTGAGTTTTGCGAACGACGTCACCGAACTCGAATCCCAACTTGGTTCGTTCGTTTCACTGTGCGTTCTGGACCTCTGCCCAGCCGTGGCAAATTTTGCCGATGTCAGCTTCGGTCCTCTTGACGCCCGATTCGATCTGGTCTTCCTGCATCCGTTGGACCGCTTCTTCAGACACTGGAACATCGATAGGTCATTCATTGAGCCTGATTAGAGAGAGGATCAGGGTAAACTCCCCTCTCGATGTGGTTCACTGCTCGTAGATTGGATTTCTCATTTAGATATTGAAATCCATGGCGTGAAGGAAGAAGTGAAAACGTACGACAGTTCTGGAGGATGTCACGGAATGGAGCCTACAGTTTCTCTTGGCGAAGACTGTTCTTCAGTGCTCGTCTTCCACAACGCTTCTATTCGACCCTCGATTGCGGTGAGGACGATTGAATACACTTCGAGGGGATGCAGTGAGGGAACGTCGAGGTCTTCGACCGCACTCGCTTCCGGCGGCTTGTGGAAATGCGTTCTCGCATTGTGCTGGTTTGGGTGGCGATCCCACCGGCACTCCCAGGTTTCTCCGTCCTTCTGTGTTTCGACGTAGTGAAACGTGAAATCGTTCGTCTCGAACCACCTGATGTCCAAACGAGCCTCTGTGATCGTCGACGGATAGCGTTCCGGTTTCAGGGTGGAGTGGAGCAACCGGGGTTCTTCGGGATTCGGTTCGAATTCCGTGGCCTCGATCAGTTCATCGGAAGCGAAGGACCTCGAATTTGATGATGAGCAGTCGTCCGGCGAAAATGAGACGAAATGACGGATGCGGTGCGGTTTGAATTGTGTTTGCGTATAGAGTAACGAGAGTACCAAAACCCTCGAAAGCCCCTCCCGCTCGTGCCCGCTCACGGGGATATCGCTTCCTTCGCTTCGCTCAGTCGCGATAGGGCTCCGCGAGGCGACCACAACCTGCGCGACGGCTTCGCCGTCACGTTATAAGGTGGTCGGCGGAGCCGACCACCCAGTCGGACCCTTTTGGATTCCCACCCAACCGCAACTGCCCTTGTCGGTAGGGGGGATTATTTGTCCCTCTACTTCTCACTCGCCTTCCAGCCCTTTTAGCGAGATCAGCGGTTTCGAGCCGGAGCCTCCGGCCTCAAGGAGTAAGCGGAGCGAGCGAGTAGGCCGGAGAGGAAGCCGACAACACCGCAACAGACCACGGACTGTAGCCGCCCTTTCCCACTAACGTTAATGAACCACCAGACATACATCTGACGTATGGAGGTGCGGCGAACTGTCCCGGTCAAACTCGGCGTGGACAGCGACGACGCCGCACTTCTCCGCGAGACAGTAGACGAGTTTTTGTGGGCCGCCAACTACGTCGTAGACCACGCTTGGCAGGGCGAATATAAGACGACCAGCAAGGCCCAGTTGCAGGAAGAAACCTACGACGAGGTGCGTGAGCAGACGCGGTTGCACGCGAACCTCGTCCAGAACGCCCGCAACAAGGCCGCCGACGCCGTACAGGGCGTCGTCGCTCGGTGGAAGCAGGGCGAGTACGCTGGCAAACCACACTTCTCGAACCCAACCGTGGTCTACGACAAACGGTGTGCGACCTTCCACGACGAGTCCGTGTCGCTGGCAACCGTTGACGGACGTATCGAAACCGAGTACGTCCTACCTGACGGCGACCGCGACACACCCCACAGCCGGTATCTCGACAACGACGACTACGAGGTGACGGGGGCAGAACTCCACAACAAGGACGGCGAGTGGTTCCTTCATCTTCGCACAAAGGCGGAGGTGGAGTCCGACACGCCGGAACAGGCAACGACCGGGCACAGCACAGTCCTCGGCGTTGACCTCGGCGTGAACCAACTTGCCGTCACTTCGACAGGCACGTTCTGGAGTGGTCACGAGTTCGACCACTGGCGGCGGGAGTACGAAAATCGGCGGGCGTCACTCCAGCGTTGTGGGTCGCGCCACGCCCACGAGAATATCCAGTCTGTCGGGCGGAAAGAGACGGGCCGGTTCAAGATGAGGCTCCACCGGATTGCGAACGGGGTAATCGAGGAAGCCACCGAGAACGGTTGTACGGTCATCGCCTTCGAGGCGTTGACCGGCATCCGCGACCGACTCCCCGGTGTTTCGTGGGGGCACAAGTGGGCGTTTGAGCGGTTGTACGAGTACGTCGAATACAAAGCCGCAGAGTACGGCATCGACGTGGAGCAAGTGGACCCGGAGAATACGTCACGCCGTTGCTCATACTGTGGGTTCACCCACCCGGACAACCGCAACGGCGAGGACTTCGCGTGTCTGAAATGCGGATACGAGAACCACGCGGACTACAACGCGGCAAAGAACATCGGACTACGGTATCTCCGTCGTAACCAAACTGGGGACGGCGGAGGCGCACCCGTAGGCGTGCGCTTGAATCGCGGGATGTTGAACGCGAACGGAGGATATGAACCTCCTGCCGGAGATTCCGGTCAGAGCGGGAGTCCACGCGGAAGCCCCACCCTCAACGAAGCGAACGGCGAAGCCGTGAGTGAGTAGGGTGGGGTAGCTTACTACGCGATTTCCTCGGTCATTGCATCCAGGCCAAGCACGGCTGCTGCCCCAAGAATTCCCCAGCCAATCAGCATCGCCGTGACAAGGGGCGTCCACTCTGGCGTGGCTTCGAGGACCCGGTCTCCCGGGGCTCGAAGGGCCCCGACCATGAGCGCCACGAGGAAGGTCATCGTGTGTACGCGATAGTGCTCGAGGGCGTAGGCGACGACTCTCGCGAATGAGAGGATGCCGACGAGTGCGCCCATGGCGAATACGAAGAGCGTGAGGAAGGGAGCAATCGCGGCGTCGAACGCCAGAGCGAACCCGGCCTGGGTCAGCTCGTGGACTGCCGTGATGATCGTCTCGTACTGGCCGAGCGTGAGGAGAATGAGCGAACCGGAGATGCCCGGCAGGACCATCGCGGAGATCCCGATCATCCCCGACACGAAGAGGATGACCGGGCCCGAGCCGATCTCGCCGTTCGAGAGCCCGCTGACCCAGAAGGCGAGGGCGAAGCCCGCGAAGGCGACGAGCCATCCCGCCGCCGATTCGAGGCTCAATTCGTCACGGAGGACGATCACCGAGGCGACGATCAGCCCGAAGAAAAAGGCGTAGGTCGGGCCTGCATAGGCGCCGACGGCCCACTCGATGACGTTTGCCGCGGTGAGGGCGGCCGAGACGACGCCCACGCCGAGCACGACGAGAAAGTGGAGATCCATCGCGACGATGTGCGCCGCAGCGGATCGGCGGGCCGCCGGGTCGTGGGGACGGAGCAGATCACGAAGGAGGGCGAGTCCCCCCTCGAAATCGAGGGCGGCAATCGCGCTCACCAGCCGGTCGTAGATGCCCGCGATGAGGGCGATCGTCCCTCCCGAAACGCCCGGGACGGCGTCTGCCGCGCCCATCGCGAAGCCCTTGAGGTACGTCTTCAGCCAGTCGGGGACGGACATCACTCCGCCGGTCGGGCAACGGGAGCGTCAGTGCGAACGGTCGTCCCGGCCATCGCTTCGAGTGCCCCGTCCGGAGTTTCGAGGGACTGGGTGGTGTTCGTCGCGTTGGCCGCGCTGCCGGTGGTCGCCGTGTCGTTTTCGACCGGCTCGGTCGTGTTGGTTTCAGCCGTGCCGTTCGACGGGGTCGTGTCGGTTCCGTTCCGGTTGGCGAGCGAGCCGAGGATCGTCCGCTCGAGGGTGACCTGGATTGGGGTCTCGTCCTCGCCGATCACGGCCGCCTCGGAGACGGAGACCGAGGCGTTGTACCGGGTGATGTTCATCGTGGTTTGATTGAAGGTCGTCGGCGTGCTGAACGTGTACGGACCGGCTGCCCGGACGCTCACGTTGGTGTACCCCTCCTCGGGGCCCCAGTTCTGGTAGCCGGTCGTCGAGTACGGGAGGGTCATCTCGAACTCGCCGTCCGGGCCGGTCTGGGCGTGCTGGGTGTAGGTGAAGTTGTTCGGGCCGATCGGGCTTGGAGTCTGCATTTCGACGGTGGCGGTCACGGTCGTGTTCGCGGGCGCCTCGCCCTCGACCGTGGCGCCGGGGACGCGCTCGAAGAGCTTCACCCAGGTGGGCTGTTCGCCCTGGCGGAACGCGAGGTTGGCGAGCGTGTTTCGCGGCACGCCCGCATCCCTGGAGAGTCGGACCAGTCGGTAGTGCTCGAGGGCCTTGATGTCCTCGCGGGGGAAGTCAGCCACGCCCCCGAGGAAGGCGCTGGTGTGGTTGTTCACGTACTCCCGGGCGGCCTGGGTCGTGCGGAACTGCTTCGTGCCGCTGAAGGTCGGCACCGGGTTCTGGTACTGCTGGTAGTTCTGGTTTTTGTACTCCACGACGGTCGTGGCGTCGACCGCACTGCCGTGGAAGCGATAGAGCCGGACCACCATGCTCTCGTAATAGCGCTGGGTCTTGAGCGTCGTGATCGGCGGTCGGTAGCCTTGCTTGAGGTACGCCCCGGCGTTCGGCCCGAGGATCTGGCCGCCGATCATGTCGCTGTAGGAGAGGGATTCGTTGGCGCTGTAGAAGACCGTCGGGGCACTGAACTTGGCCTGCGTGTCGACCATCTTGTAGTCGACGGCGACGTAGCGGGTCTTCGCGTCTGCCTCTTGGGTGGCGTTCAGCGCGTCGGCCGCGGCCTCCGCACTCGGTGCGAGGAGGTAGTTCGCCGCGTTCGTGGAATGTTGCTGGAACGGGTTTGCGACCGGAATCCGCTCGCCGATGACCGTGATCCAGTGGCCGTAGTCCCACCAGCTCATGACGCCGTAACTGCCCGCGGGGTAGTCGTAATTGCCGTCCGCCGGAACGCCGTAGGTGCCGTAGTAATCGAGTTTGTCCTGATTGCCTGCTCCGGCGTAGTTCCCCTCCGCAGGCGTGTTGTGCTGCATCCAGTTGAGCGTGTCATCCCACTGGGTGACTGCGCCCGGCCCGGCACTCGCGCCGGTTTCGATCGCACTGCGCATCGGCACCTGTCTGCCCTGCTGATTGGCGAAGCTAATTGGAGCGAGCAGCGGGGCGAAGAGGAGCAGGCCGATCGCGGCGACGACCATGACGTGACTCCAGTTGATGTTGCTGGGCGAGAGCGTGTCGAGACTGATCCCGACGACGTCGATAACTCGGCCCACGAGGTACGCGGCGAGGATCGAGACCGGGACGACGAGGTAGTAGTTGAAGCGGATCTGGGTCAGCGCTGCGGAGAGCATGAACGCCGACCAGACCACGAGGAGGATCTTGTCGGTCCGGTACTCGCCGTAGACCAGGAAGGTGGCGAGTGCGAGTGAGACGAACAGCAGGCCAAAGAGGTCGGCCGGCAGGCCGACGATGCCGCCGATTGCGCCGGCGATCGAGGGGAAGCTGATGAAGAGGCCGGTGACGAGGAGGAACGCGGCGGCGAATCCGATCCGGCGGTTGTCATTGCTCAGCAGGTGGGGTTTGAGCGCCATCCAGAGCCCGCCGATGAGGGCGACGTAGAACGCGGCGCCGTACTCGAAGAAGAAGGCCTCCCAGGCGCCGAGACCCAGCTGGCTTCGGCGGGACTGGATGAAGGGTTGGGCCTCGCTGATGGTTGCCTGGCCGGCGCCGGTCTGGAGGCCGATGATGCCGAGAAGGCTATCAAAGATACCTCCAACGAATCCCGGCAAAATCACCATGCCCATTCCGACGACCACAACGACCGTGGCCAACACAGTCGGTGGATAGTAGTTCGGCTCGATGTCCCGGGCTTCCCACGCTCTGGCGAGCCAGGAGAGGAAGACGGCCCCAATGGCGACGACGAATGGGGCGGAGACCTGCATGAGCGTGTAACCGGTGGCGAAGAAGTCGAGATAGCGCAAGGGGACGAGCATGAGAATGCCCGTGGTGACGAGC
>JBDGUI010000027.1:0-22079 GCA_042216015.1 Halodesulfurarchaeum sp.
TGGTGGACACAGAATGACCGGCTATGCAGTCGTCCTCGCCTCCGAGGAGTTCGAACGAGTACAGGCAGTGAGCATGATCTCGAGCGTCGCTGCCTCCTCTGACGTCCCCGTGGAGGTGTTCGTGACGATGAACGGCCTCAACGCCTTCGAGACCGAAACCGTGGAAAACCGGGACTTCAAGGGGGGTCGCGTCGCAAAAGCGATGCAATCCGCCAAGAACGAGAGCCCGCTTTTCACCGAGCAACTCGAGAAGGCAAAGGCCATCGGCCCCCTCAACGTGTACGCGTGTGAGATGGCGATGGACGTGCTCGGAAACGACATCGACGACTACGTCGATGTCTTCGACGAAGTCCTCGGCGTTTCCGGGTTCCTGAACCGCGCACAGGACAAACAGATCATCTTCGTATAACAACAATGAGCGACACAGACATCGAAGCGGACGTAACGGTGGACGCACGCGGATCGGCCTGCCCGGGTCCCCTCATGGACCTGATCGGCAAGATCAAGGACGTCGACGAGGGCACTGTCGTCGAGCTTTTGACCGGCGACGAGGGGTCGAAAAACGACGTCCCCGAGTGGGCCGAGGAGGCCGGTCACGAACTCCTCGACATCGTGGACGAGGGCGACCACTACGCCATCTACGTCAAGAAGGCCTGACAATGAGCGAACGAATCGTCATCATCGGCGGCGGGGTCGGTGGCACCGTCACTGCCAACCGCCTCGCCGACGAACTGGACCGAGAGGTATCGGCCGACGAGGTGGAGATCACCATCGTCACGGACGACCCGGACCACGTCTACAAACCAATCTTCCTGTACGTCCCGTTCGGGAAGAAAGAACCCGAAGACGCCCGGCGACCCCTGGCGGACCTCGTCGACCGGCGCATCGACATCGTCTACGACCGCGTCACGGCGGTCAACGGGGACGCGAAGTCCCTCGACCTCCGCGACGGCGGCTCGATGGACTACGACTACCTGGTCGTCTCGACCGGCGCCATCCCCGACCCCGAGAACACCCCGGGGCTGGGCGAGGGCGGCAACGGCCACTACTTCTACGACGGCGAGGCCGCCGCCGAACTCCGCGAGGCGCTCGCGAACTTCGAGGAGGGGCACCTCGTCCTCTCCGTCGTGGGCAGCCCGCACGTCTGCCCGGCCGCGCCCGTCGAGTTCACCATGATGGCCGACTCGTGGCTCCGCAAGCGCGGACTCCGCGACGACGTCGAGATCACGTACACCTACCCGATCAACCGGCTGCACGGCGTGCGCCCGGTCGCCGAGTGGATGGACCCGCGCTTCGAGGAGCGGAACATCAACTCGGAGACGTTCTTCAACCCCGAGTCCGTCGACAGCGAGACCAACACCATCGAGACCCTCGAGGGCAACGAACTCGACTACGACCTGCTGGTCGCCATCCCCGAGTTCCGCCCCGCGTCGTTCATCCAGGAATCCGGCCTGGGCGAGGACTGGATGGAGGTCGACAAGCACACCCTCGAGTCCGACCACTTCGACGACATCTTCGGCATCGGGGACGTCACCAACATCCCGACCTCGAAGGCCGGCAGCGTCGCCCACTACGCGTCGGGCGTCGTCGTCGACCGCATCGCCGACGCCATCCGGGGGCACACCCCGACGGCCCACTTCGAGGGCGACACCGTCTGCTTCATCGAGGCGGGGATGGACGAGGGCACGCACATCAAATTCGACTACCAGAACGAACCGGTCGTCCGCGACGAGACCGAGTTTATCCACTGGGCCAAACTCGCCTACAACGAGTCGTACTGGTTGACCGCACGAGGGTTGCTCTGAGGTGTCAAACATGAACGACGTTTCGGACATCGAAGCGGAGACCTCGTCCATCGAGAACGCGATGGACAAGCTCCTCGAACTCGAACAGAGCGGGACACTCGACGACCTCGCCGAGGCGGCGAACGTCATCTCGCTCGCCAAGGAGGCCATGGAGGACGAGATGGTCGTCTCGATGATGCACATGGCCTCTCGGCTGGCCGAGGCAGGCGACGGACTCGCGACGGACGAGACCGTCCGCATGGCTGACACGATGGGCGCGAATGCGGGCGACCTCGAGACGGCCCTCGAGAAGATGATCGTCCTCGAGCAGGACGGCACCCTCGACGACCTCACCGAGGCCGCGAACACCATCTCGCTGGCCTCGGAGGCCCTGGACGACGACATGGTCTCCTCGGTCGTCGGTGCCGCCGGCCAGGCCGGCGAGTTGCTCGACTCCGCCGCCGGCGAACCGCAGGCGCTGCGCAACCTCGAGGTCCTCATGGCGGCCCTCGGCGACGCCGCTGCGGACCCGAGCGAATCCCCGGAACAGGTGGGCATGATCGGTGCCCTGCGCAAGATGGGCGACCCGGACGTCCAGCGGGGCATGGGCTTCATGCTCCGACTCGCGGGAGCGCTGGGCGAGAACCTCGAAGCGCGCTCCGAGGCCTACGATCAGGCGGAAAACTGAGTGTTTCGGTATTCCGTTCGTTCGGCCGTTCTCCTGTCTACCAACCGTGTCTCTCAGTCCTCGAGTTCCGTCGTCCGGTCCTCGAGATCCCCGCCGTAAATCGCCGCGCCGTCCTGAACGACTTTCTCCGCGAGGACCGCACACTTGATTCGCATCGGACTGATCTCCCCACCGAGCAGTTCGATCACGTCATCCCGTTCGAGATCCTGGACCTCCTCGAGAGTCATTCCCGGCAGTTTCTCGCTCAGCAGGCTCGCCGAGGCCTGGCTGATCGCACAGCCCTCCCCGCGGAAGGCGACCGACTCGACGGTCTCGCCGTCCTCGGCGAGTTCGACGTCGAACTCGAGTTCGTCCCCGCAGGAGGGGTTGTGGCCCCGGTGGCTGAACGTCGGGTCCGCGATTTCGCCGTAGTTCCGGGGGTTCTTGTAGTGATCGAGGATCCGCTGGCGGTACATGTCCGAGCCCATGCTCATGGGCCAGCTACGCGAGCGGAGGTACAAGGATCCTGCGGGTGGGCCAAACGCGTCGAGCAGAGCCTGGCCGACGCCTGCCCCGTCAGGCGAAGAGGTCCCGGGCGTCATCGAGCCCCGAGAGCAACGCGTCGACCTCGGCGGTCGTGTTGTAGACGTAAAAGGAGGCGCGGGCGGTGGCCGAAACGCCGAGGGCGTCGTGCAGCGGCTGGGTGCAGTGGTCGCCGGCCCGGACCGCCACGCCGGACTCGTTCAGGATCGAGGAGAGGTCGTGTGGGTGAACACCGTCGAGCGTGAACGAGAGGAGCGAGCCCCGTTCTTCACCCAGCGGGGGGCCGTACACGGTCACGTCCTCGCGCTCTGCGAGGCGCTCGTGGGCGTACTGGGTCACCCACGCCTCGTGGGCCTGGACCGCCTCCATCCCGAGGTGAGCGAGGTAGTCCGCGGCCGCTGCGAGTCCGACCCCCTCCGCGATGGGGGGCGTGCCGGCCTCGAACTTCCACGGCACTTCGGCCCAGGTCGCCCCCTCGAGGGTGACCCGCTCGATCATCCCGCCGCCGAACTGGAAGGGGTCCATTTCCTCGAGGAGGTCAGCCCGCCCGTAGAGCACGCCGATCCCGGTCGGCCCGGCCATCTTGTGCCCCGAGAACGCGTAGAAGTCCACGTCGAGGGATTTCACGTCGACCGGCCGGTTCGGCACGGCCTGGGCGCCGTCGCCCAGCACGAGGGCGTCGTGCTCGTGGGCCAGCTCGACGACCTCACCGAGCGGGTTGACCGTCCCGAGCGTGTTCGAGACGTGTGGCACGCTGACGAGTTCGACGTCGTCGTCGATCAGGTCGGCGGCCGCCTCGAGGTCGAGACGACCGTGGCCGTCGATGGGAATGTGGCGGACCTCGGCGCCGGTCCGGTCGGCGACCTGGGTGAACGGGACGAGGGAGGCGTGGTGGTCCATCTCCGTCAGGACGACCGCCGAGCCCGGATCGAGATGGTCGCGGCCCCAGGCCTGGGCGACCGTGTTCATCGCCTCGGTCGTGTTCTTCGTGAAGACGATCTCCTTGCGGCCCTCGGCACCGACGAAGCGTCCGACCCGGTCGTGGGCCTCCTCGTACTCGATCGAGGCCTCCATCGAGAGCTGATGGATGCCGCGGTGGACGTTGGCGTTGTACTCGCGGTAGTACCCGTTCATCGCCTCGATGATCGGTTCGGGGGTCTGGGTCGTCGCGGCGTTGTCGAGATAGACGAGCGGCGTGTCGTCGTCGACCGTCCGCGAGAGGATCGGGAAGTCCCCGCGGACGGCCTCGACGTCGAGAGGTTCTGGCTCCGTGGCCGTCATTGCCCACCGTTTGGAGGTGGGGGCCCAAGTGTCGTTCGGTAGGCTCACTTGGGGCCGACGTCATTCTGACCGAATCCACGGATCACAATACTTTACCACGCGACCGGCGAAGTCCGCCCAAGAAGCCCCGTCGCCATGAACGAGTCAGATTCGCTGCCGGAACAGGACGTGCTCGGATCGGACTGGGACCACCTCATTGTCCTCGATGCGGCCCGCTACGACGTCTTCGCGGACGTCTACGGGGAGTACCTCGACGGCGAATTGACGAAGGTCAGAAGCCCCGGCTCGGCGACCCCGGAGTGGGCGAACCGCACCTTCACCGGCGAGCACGAGCTGACCTACCTCTCGGCGAACCCCTTCATCAACAGCCTCGGAATCCCGCTCAACGAACTCAAGTGGGGGGCCTCCTCGGGTTACGAGTGGACCGCGACCGAGCACATCGACACCATCGTCGACCTCTGGCAGGACGAGTGGGACGAGGACCTCGGCGCGGTCACCCCGCAGGCTGTCACCGAGGCCGCCCGCAAGCAGCTCGAGACGGGCTACGACGGCCGGCTGGTCGTTCACTATCTCCAGCCCCACGCGCCCTTCATTCAGGAGGGGACCGGCCGCAAGATGAAGCGCATCAAGGCCGGATTCGACGACGTGCCCGCGGCCGGGAACGCCCCCGATGACTCGGCCGATTCCCTTGGCGGGCGGCTCCGACGCTGGATCGAGCCCAAACTGGGCAACAGCGAACTCGCACAGCGACTGGGCATGCTCGTGGAACTCGACGCCGGCAGCGCCACCGACATCCTCACCGGGGGCATCGAGGACACACTTCGGGGGTACTACGAGGGCAACCTCCGGCTGGCACTCGCGGAGACGGCCGAGCTGGTCGAGGAGCTCGACGGGGAGGTCGTCGTGACCGCCGATCACGGGGAGGCCTTCGGTGAGCAGGGGGTGTGGGAGCATCACATCGAGACGTACATCCCCGCGCTGGTCGAGGTCCCCTGGCTCGAGGTCAGATGATCAGCGCCGACCCGAAGTGAAAATGTCCCCGGCACAGGATTCCAAAGAGGCGATTCCCGACCGATGGAGCGGTAACAGGGGGCGACCGACCTCGACCGAGCGCGTGGAACCGCCGGAGTGGGATCGGACACGAGAGACACCTCAGCCAGCGGGGGACGGGTGGCCATGAACAGACAGCAGATCGCGGTGCTGGGATTTCTCGGCTCGGTCGCCGTGATGGGGCTGTTGCTCTCCTCCGTCGGGATCGAGCGAATCGGGAGGGCACTCGCTGCGGGCAGTCCCGAACTGTTCGCGATGGTCGGGCTCTTCGGCCTCGGCCAGATCACCGCGTGGGGGCTCTCGCTCTGGGCGGTGCTCGGCTCGCTCGACGTCCCGGTTTCCCGCCGGAAGGGGATCGCCCTGTACAGCTCGGCCATGTTCGCGAACAACATCACCCCCTTCGGCCAGGCCGGTGGCGAACCGGTCACGGCCTACGTGATCAACCGGGTCACCGACACCCGCTTCGAGACCGGTCTCGCCGCCATCGCGACGGTCGATGCGGCCCACGTCTTCACCTCCGGGGGAATCGCCGTCTCTGGAGCCCTGTTGACGGTGACGGTCTTCTCGCCGAACCGGAAGTTGACCATGGTCGTACTCGGGGTACTCGGACTTGCCCTCCTCGGGGCGGTGGCGGCCGCCCTCGTCCTCAGATACCGCCGGTCGATCGGCCGGCGCCTCGAGGTTCGGGTCTCGGATGCCGTCGACCGGCTCAGGGCCTCGTTTCCGAACCGCCTCGACGAACTGCTCCAGACGGCCCGAACACGCTTTTTCGCCTTCAGGGAGGACCTCGGTCGGATCGCCGGCTCCCGAACGACGCTCGCCCAGGTGCTCACCTACTCGAGTGCCGGCTGGCTCTTCGAGGTCGGGGCCCTGTCGGTCGCGCTGTGGGGACTGGGCGGGCCGGTCCCGGTGGCGACGCTGCTGGTCGTCATCCCGGTCGGAAAACTCGCCGGGTTCGTCCCACTCCCCGGCGGATTCGGCAGCATCGAGGCGACGATCGTGGCCCTCCTCGTGGCGACCACCCCTGCCGGAAGTGGCGTGGCGACGGCGGCGGTGTTGCTCCACCGGGCAGCGACCTACTGGCTCCCAACGATTCTCGGTGGAAGCGTGTCGCTGGGGCTGGGTTTCTCGACCCGCTGGGGCTGATTTTCGCCCCGTTACAGCCGAAGGTACTGGGCGTGGAGAGTCTGCTCGACCTCGAGCACGTTCCCCTCCTCGACGAAGCCCTCCTCGATGGCGAGTTCGACCGTCTCGGTCCCCACGAGGTTGGCGATGCTCGCCCGGGAGAGCGCCTCGATCACGGCCTCGGTCTCGACCCGATCGCCGCCGTAGAAGTCCTCGGTGACCGAGAGCGTGATCGAACCCTCCTCGAAGGTCTCGCCCAGCACGTCCGGATCACAGACCGTGATCAAAAGGCCGCGGTCGGTGTGACGCTCCGTGAGGATCATTCGCCCTGAACGAGGCGTTCCTCCTCTTTTTCCTGCATTTCGGTCGCGGTCTCGCGCATCTCGGCGGCCTCCTCGTCGCGATCGAGGCCCTCGAGAGCGCGGGCCTTCTCCTCGTAGACCGAGGATTCCTGGAAGCCCAGCCGGATCGCGTTGTCCAGCGCGTCGAGGGCGTCCTCGTACTGGCCCCGCTCGACCTGGATGAAGCCGAGGTTGTACCAGGCCTGGGGCAGGCGCTGGTCGGCCCGGACGGCGTCCTCGGCGTGCTGGAACGCCGCCTCGTCCTCGCCGCGCTCCCAGAGCGCGTAGGCGAGGTTCGTGTGAGCGAGGGCGGCGAATTCGCCGCCCTCCTCGACGTGGAGAGCCTCGCGGTGTGAGGAGATGGCGGCGTCCCACTCCTCGAGTTCGCCGTGGGCGATACCCTTGTTGACCCACGCCTCGGCCTCGACGGTCTCGCTGTCGGCGTAGCGGGCGGCCCGCTCGAAGGTCTCGACGGCCTGTTCGTCCCGGTTGATCGACAGGTACTCGATGCCCACGTCGATGAGCGAATCGACGTCGACCTCGTCCCCGGCGATGTTGCGGTCGTCGAGGAGGTCGGTCACGGCCCGTGAGTCCACCGGGTCGACGGCCGAGGGGTCCTCCACGTCGAGTTCCGGTGGGTCGAGGTCGAACCCCTCGTAGGGCTCGTCGAACCCCTGGCCCGAGGAGAACTCGTGGGCCCGCTCCTCGCGGTCGTCCTCGCGGTCTTCGGTCATGATCGCGGCTATGAGAGACGGAGGGTTAAGAACACCGGCCCGCGAACGGCCCGTATGCGGCTGTTCGTCAGCGTCGACCTGCCCGACCGGCTCGCAGCGCCGATCGCCGACCTCCAGGCGAAATTCGAGCCTGCCTCGGGGCTCTCCTTCACCGACCCCGAACAGGCCCATCTCACCCTGAAATTCCTCGGGGAGACCGATCCCGACCGGATCGATGACATCGAAGCCGCGCTCGAGTCGGCGGTCGCCGATGCTGACGTGGACCCGTTCGAGGCCACCTTCGAGGGACTGGGCGTGTTTCCCTCGATGGAGTACGTAAGCGTCGTCTGGCTGGGGGTCGGCCAGGGGGCAGCCGCCTTCGAGCGACTCCAGACGTCAATCGAGGAGCGGCTCGTGAACCGCGGGTTCGACCCCGAGGAGCACGACTTCACCCCCCACGTGACCCTCGCCCGGATGAACCACGCCGGGGGCAAGGAACTCGTTCAGGAACTCGTTCGAACGGAGGATCCCACCGTGGGGACGATGACCGTCGAGGAGGTTCGGTTGACCGAGAGCGACCTGACCGCCGACGGGCCGGTCTACGAGACGATTCACCGTGCCCGGCTGTGAAGTGCTCCACGGGGCCCAGCTGTGCCCGACGGCGAAGGGCCAAGCGAAACGGACAACGTTTTAAAGCGTACGGCCAGTATCTCAGGCCACTATGAGCAAGAAGACGAAGGCCAAGAAAAAGCGGCTGGCGAAACTCGAGCGCCAGAACAGCCGCGTCCCGGCCTGGGTCATCATGAAGACCGATCAGGAAACCCAGCGAAATCCAAAGCGCCGTCACTGGCGGCGAAGCGACACGGACGAGTAATCCATGAGCGCAAGCGACTTCGAGGAACGCATCGTCACAGTCCCGCTTCGGAAGGTCAAGGCGTCGTCGAAATCGTCCAGGGGGAACAAGGCCATGTCCATCGTGCGAGAACACCTGGCCACCCAGTTCGGCGTCAGCGAGGACGCCGTCCGGCTCGATCCCTCCATCAACGAGGCCGTCTGGGAGCGGGGCCGGGCCAATCCGCCGAGTAAGGTCCGCGTGCGGGCAGCCAGGTTCGAGGAAGAAGGGGCCGCGGTCGTCGAGGCCGAACACGCCGAGTCCTGAGAGTGCTTCGCACTGCCTTCTACGGATCGTCGTACGTCGGGGTCTACGGCACCGGTGCAGACGGGTACCTCGTCGTCCGCCCGGACCTCGAGGAGGAAACCCTTGCGGCGATCGAAGCGGAGTTCGACGTGCCGGTCGTCGAAACTACCATCGACGGCTCCAATACCGTCGGGGCTCTCCTCGTGGCGAACGGCAACGGAATCATCGTGAGCGAGCGCACGGCAGCCCACGAACGGGAGAAGTTGGAATCCGTGGCCGACGTTCCGGTCGCGTCGCTGCCTGGACGGATCAACGCCGCTGGAAACGTGATTCTCGCCAACGATCACGGCGCCTATCTGCATCCCGACCTCCCGGAGCCCGCCGCGTCGGTCGTCGAGGAGACCCTCGACGTTCCAGTCGAATGGGGCCGGCTCGGCGGCGTCGGAACCGTCGGTTCGGCCGCCGTCGCGACCAATCGTGGGATTCTGTGTCATCCACAGGCCACCGACGAGGAGCTCGACGCCGTCGAGGTGGCCCTGTCGGCACCGGCGGACGTCGGGACGGTCAATTACGGCGGCCACTTCGTCGGGTCCGGGCTCATCGCCACGGGGACGGGCTATCTCGTTGGCGAAGACACCACGGGCCCCGAACTCGGTCGCATCGAGGACGCGCTGGGCTACCTCGAGTGAGTGTTCGCGGTTCCGAGTAGGAAGATACTTCCCTCCAAGAAACCCGTTTTTGACCATGAGCATAGGAGGAGGCGGCGGTCAGCTTCAGGCGCTCCAGCAGGAGATGGAGGCAATCGCGGAGCGACGAGAAGAACTCGAGGCGGAGATCGAATCGCTCGAGGCGGAAAAACACGAGATCGGCGAGGCCATCGAGGGACTCGACGTGCTCGAAAGCGGCCAGACCGTGCACGTCCCCCTCGGCGGAGACGCCTTCGTTCGGGCGACGATCGAGGACGCAGAGGAGATCGTGGTCAGTCTCGGCGCGAACTTCGCCGCGACCGAAAATCGCGAGCAGGCGAGTGAGACCCTCGAAACGAAAAAGGAGCGCCTCGACGAGCGAATCGAGGAACTCCGCGAGGAGGAATCCGAACTCGACGAGCAGGAATCGCGGCTGGAGCAGGAGGCCCAGCAGGCCCAACAGCAGATGCTTCAGCAGCAGGCCCAGCAGCAGGGCGAGTAAGGGATGTTCGAGGGGTTGAAGGAGAAGCTGGGGCAGTTCCGCGAGGACGCAGCCGACGTGGCCGAAGAAAAGGCGACCCCAGCCGAGGAGATCCAGCCCGAATCCGAGGAGGCCCCCGACGATTCTACCGCGGCAACCGAATCGGAAGCCGCCGCCACGACCGAGTCGGAGGTGAGCGCCAACGCGTCCTTCACCGACCGGGCCAAATCCCTGGCGAAGGGACGGGTCATCCTCGACGCCGACGACCTCGAGGGACCGCTCTGGGACCTCGAGATGGCGCTGCTCGAAAACGACGTCGAGATGGGCGTCGCCGAGGAAATCCTCGACGGCATCGAGGCCGAACTCGTCGGCGAACGGAAGACGATCACCGAGAGCACCGGGGCACTCATCGAGTCGGCGCTCCACGACGCCCTCCTCGACGTCGTCTCGGTCGGGCAGTTCGACTTCCTCGAGCGGGTCGCCGCCACGGAGCGGCCGGTCGTCATCATCTTCACCGGCGTCAACGGGGTCGGGAAGACGACGACGATCGCCAAGCTTTCGACCTCTCTCGAAGAACACGGGTTCTCATCGGTGCTCGCGAATGGCGACACCTACCGCGCCGGGGCGAACGAACAGATCGAGGAACACGCCGAGCGGATCGACGCGCCGCTCATCAGCCACGAGCAGGGTGGTGACCCGGCCGCGGTGATCTACGACGCCGTCGAATACGCCAAGGCCCACGAGATCGACGTCGTGCTCGGGGACACGGCGGGTCGGCTCCACACGAGCGACGGCCTGATGAACCAGCTCGCGAAGATCGACCGCGTCGTCGAGCCGGATCTGACGCTCTTCGTGGACGAAGCCGTCGCAGGCCAGGATGCAGTCAATCGAGCCCGGGAGTTCAACGAGGCCGCGAACATCGACGGGACGGTGCTCACGAAGGCCGACGCAGACACCCACGGCGGCGCGGCCATCTCGATTGCCAGCGTCACCGGCGCCCCGATCCTCTTTCTCGGCACGGGCCAGGGCTACGACGACCTGGAGCCATTCGACCCCGAGGGGTTCGTCGAATCGCTGCTGGAGGAGTGAACCCGTTCGGGCCGAAGGGCTTTCCTCCCCGCCCACGAGGGACCGAGTATGGCCGAGGATTACGACGAGCTCGTCAGCTACCTCACCCCGCGCGGAGAGACCGATTCGATGAAACGCTACCAGAACACCACCGCAATCCCGTGTCCGGTCTGCGAGGAAGCTTTCGCGGACCTGGTCGTCGTGACCGGCGAGACCACGAGCCTGGAGCTGTCCGAGCCACTGGATCTCTGTGTCACGACGACCTCGGAAGGGCAGCCGATGATCTTCACTCACTCCTAACGGGTGGGCTGGGTTCGTGGGCCGGGCGGCGTAATGAACGTTGCACGGCAATGGGGCGGACAGGTGGCACGCATCCGTCCCGGAACGGTGTGCCACACACCCGCCTCGGTCGTTCCGGGTTCGCTATCGAGGGACGGGCGACGCTGGACCGGTCATCTGATTTAAAGCTACGCTCCCCCCGTCGCGAGGAGCCGTCTCTCGGAGTCATGAGCGGTCTCCCATCGGTCGGGGTCGCGTCGAAAAATCGCTCGAGCTACCCCTCGAAGTCTCCGTCCGGAGTTCCCGCGGCAACGATGGCAAGGTCGCGCTTCGTGCTGTCCCGGTCGTAGGCCCAGACGTTCGCGGGCTTCCAGGGTGGAACGGCCACAACGACGGTCGCGTGCAGATCGTCCCGAACGGTGAGTTCGGGGTTCCCGTCCGGGTGGGAGAGAAACCGGCCATGAGACTGCCCGGCCGGGGTGCCGAGATCCACGCCGAAGACGAAGTCGAGGGCGTTTCCCACGTCCGGAAAGTAGAAATCGGAGAAGACGGGGGTATCGGGATCGACGTCGACCAAGGGATGAGGAATCGGACCCCGGGACCGATCGAATTCAGAAGTCTGGACCACCTCCGGACGTGCTTCGAGGTCGCCCGCCGCGCTCGCCACCAGAGAGACGTTTGCCGGGGTGGGCTCGGCGTCGGCCGCGATCTCCAACAGCACGGAAAGGAGTGGGCGGGTGATGTAAAGCGGCGTCCGTGACACGGATGGGCTTCGAGAGCGGACGGGATAAATCGGTGGTTCCCGGCCGGATCGGACGGCGAACTGTCGGGCCACACGGTTAGACATTTACCGCTCGACCGGCCTACTACAGGTAACACGATGGTACTCGAGGATCTGGGGAGTTCGCTGCGGTCGACGCTCGAGGACCTCCGGGGCAAATCCCGCATCAGCGAGGAGGACGTCTCGGAGGTCGTCACGGAGATCCAGCGTTCGCTCCTGCAAGCCGACGTGGACACCGGGCTGGTGATGGACCTCTCCGATTCCATCCGCGAGCGGGCGCTCGACGAGGAGCCCCCGGCCGGGACCACCGCCCGCGATCACGTCCTTCGGATCGTCTACGAGGAGCTGGTCGACCTGGTCGGCGAATCGACGGACATCCCACTCGAATCCCAGACCATCCTCCTCGCCGGACTCCAGGGCTCGGGGAAGACGACGACCGCGGCCAAGATGGCGTGGTGGTTCTCGAAGAAGGGGCTCCGACCGGCGGTCATCCAGACCGACACCTTCCGTCCCGGCGCCTACGATCAGGGCAAGGAGATGGCCGAGCGCGCCGAGGTCGACTTCTACGGCGACCCGGAAAGCGACGATCCGGTCCGGATCGCGAAAGACGGGCTCGAGGCGACCGCCGAGGCCGACGTTCACATCGTCGACACGGCCGGTCGCCACGCCCTCGAGGAGGGACTGATCGACGAGATCGAGGCGATCGCCGAGGCCGTCGAGCCCGACCGCAACCTGCTCGTGCTCGACGCGGCCATCGGACAGGGGGCAAAGGAGCAGGCCACCCGGTTCGACGAGGCCATCGGCATCGATGGGGTCGCCATCGCCAAACTCGACGGCACGGCCAAGGGTGGTGGGGCCCTGACGGCGGTCAACGAAACCGACTCGACGATCGCCTTCCTCGGGACCGGCGAGACGGTCAAGGACGTAGAGCGCTTCGAGCCGTCGGGCTTCATCTCCCGGCTGCTGGGGATGGGCGATCTCAAGCAGCTGACCGAGCGCGTCGAGCGCGCCATGGAGGAGACCGAGGCCGAGGAGGGCGACTGGGACCCCGAGGACATGCTCGAGGGGGAGTTCACCCTGAAGGACATGCGCCACCAGATGAAGGCCCTCGACCGTATGGGCCCGCTCTCGCAGGTCCTCGACATGGTCCCGGGACTCGGCGGCGGAATGATGGACCAGCTGCCCGACGAGGCCATGGACATGACCCAGGAGCGCATGCGCACCTTCGAGGTCCTCATGGACTCGATGACCGAGGACGAACTCGAGAACCCCCGCTCGATCGGGGCGAGCCGGATGAAGCGGATCGCGGCGGGAAGCGGCACCGAGGTCGACGACGTCCGGGAGCTCCTCGAGCAGTACCGGATGATGGCCCGTGCCCTGAAGCAGTTCCAGGGCATGGGCGAGGCGGACATGGAGCGGATGATGAAGCAGATGCAGCAGGGCGGCGGCCCCGGCGGCGATCTGGGCGGCATGGGCCCGATGGGATAGACCCGTGCGAGAGTCGGGAACCCGCGATCGAATTCGAACGCTGGCTCGGACGGACCCTTTTTGACCGCTCCGGTCGACGTACCCACGATGACAGTCGTCTCGCTGGCACGGCGTGCGTACCGCGAGGCACTGGGGCCGCTGCTCGTGAGTGCCGCCGGCGGCCTCTTCGCTGGACTCGTGCTGGCCGGGATGGAGGCCGATCTCGAGCGGATCCGGGGGCTGCTCGTGCTCGTTCCGGCGCTCCTGGCCACCCGTGGAAATGTCTTCGGGGCGTACGCCGCCCGGATCGCCTCGGGACTCCACAAGGGGCTCGTAAGCCCCGAGTTTCAGGTGGACGACCAGCGGCTTCGGGCCGCCACCGCGGCGGCCACCTCGAACAACCTCCTCGCAAGCGGGTTCGCGGCCGTGCTCACCGTGGCCGCACTGCTCGCGCTGGGCCAATCCTCGGCACCGCTCTGGGTGCTCCTCGCGATCGCGCTCATCGCGGCCTTCCTCTCGGGAATCGCCCTCGTGATCGTCGTCATCGGGGCGATGTTTCTCGGCTTTCGCCACGGGATCGACCCGGACACGCTCGTCGGTCCACTCGTCACGACCACGGGGGACGTCGTCGGCATCGCCTTCCTGCTGCTCGCGGTCAGGCTCGTCGCGGGGGGGATCTGAATGCACGTGCCCCCGAGGGAATACTGGTCCTTCCGCGCGATCTCCCGGGCGACGCTCCCCACCCTCATGTTGCTCACCGCGGTCGCGGTCGGCTCGGGGCTGATCCTCGGCTCCTTCGAGGCGGTACTGTACCGGTACCCATCGCTCTTGATCCTCGTGCCGGTCACCATCGGGACCGCCGGGAACCTCGGCAGTCTGCTCGCCTCCCGGCTCTCGACGGCGTTCCACCTCGGCACTCTCTCCTTCCATCCGGCGGACGAGCAGCTCGGGGGCCATTCCCTCGCAACCGTGGCACTCGCCCTCACGCTCTTTCCCCTCGTGGGAGCGGGGGCGTGGCTCCTCGCCCTCCTGACCGGGCGGGTCGTCCTCCCGCTCTGGCGCGTCCTCGCGATCGCGACGGTGAGCGGCGGTGGGCTCGCTCTCGTGGCCATCCTCGCGACCGTCCTCACGACCTACGGCGCCTACCGGACCGGGCTCGATCCCGACGACGTGGTGATTCCCGTCGTGACCGTGACCGCCGACGTGTTCGGCGTGATCACGCTCTTCGGGGCCGTCGTGCTGTTCACCTGAGCCGGATCAGGGACCCCCTACTCGGATGGTTCTGGTGGCGTGCCGTCCTCGGTCGCCGGCGCGAGATAGTCGATGAATTCCTCGACCCCGGGCTCGTGGACGGTCACCGCGACCTCGATGGCCCCCAGCTCGTCGGGCGCGCCCACCGAGAAATTGATCACGTCCTCCAGTGCGGCCTGCTTTTTCAACTCGAAGGCGAAGCCGCGGGGTCCAGCCCGGTCGAAAAACACGTCCCGCGCGGTGTCGAGGATCCGCTGCTCGAAGAGCCGCTTGCGGAAGTGGCCCAGGTCATGGGTCGTCGCGACCACCCGGTCCTCGCGGATGTCGACTTCGCTCTCGGGGAAGAGGGTTCGAATCGCCTCGGCCACTCGCTCTGCCACCTCCGTCTCCTTCACCGGTGCTTCGACCCTCGCCTCGACCCGACGCACAGGCCCGTCGATGACCCCACCCAGCAGGTCGCTCACCGCCTCGCGGTAGGCCTCGAGGGAGGAAGCGTTCACGATCTCCCGGTCGGCGTCGGCCATCGCCTCGCGGAGCCCGAACCCGAGTTCGCGCTCGTCGCGGTCGGCGAGGGTTTCACCGCCCGCCTCCGCGCTCGAGTCGCGATTTCGCACCTCGAGGCGCTCGGCCCGGAGTTCGTCGGGCGCGGTGATCGCCACGAGCGTGAACTCGTCGCCGAAGGCCTCCTCGAAGCGTTCGACCTCGGCCCCGGAGCGGATCCCGTCCACCACCACCGCGTCGGAATCGGCAAGCGCCTCCCGAATCGCCGGCAGCGCGCGGTCGGCGATGGCTGCGAGGCCCTCCTCCTCGCGGAGGTCCTGGGCCACCCGGCCGTGGTCGGCGGCGGGGTCGAGACCGCGGGCCTCGGTCTCCTGACGGACGATGTCTCCCATCGTGACGACGGGGAGGCCGAGTTCGCGGGCCACCGTCGCGGCCTCGCTCTTGCCGCTGCCCGGGAGGCCGACGATGCCGATGACAGTCATTGGGGGTGTCTATCGGCCCGGCGGTCTTTTCGGTTCCGTTCTCGGGTCGAAGTGAATCGGGCCGCGGAGCCGAGTGTAACACATAAGACGGCGGGAGCCAAACTCGGGGCCGAGGGCACGTAGCTCAGTCCGGACAGAGCGTCGGACTTCTATCCCGCACAGCGTTGCTGTGTGGGGAAGACATCCGACGGTCGCGGGTTCGAATCCCGTCGTGCCCGCTTTTCTGAGGAACGAACGTGACGAAGAAAGCGGCCCACGGGATTCGAACCCTGGAAGAAGAGCGACCGGAGGGAGCGAATCTTCCGCTGGTGTGGATCGCCGGCGAGGCCCGGATTAAAACAACCCGGACACGTCCGGGAAGTCACCGCCACAGTACGGACACCGGTAGGTCGTCTCGAACTCCTCCCGCCTTGCGATCGTCCGGGTCTCGAGTTCGTGCATCGCGATTCGGCGATCGCACTCGGGGCACTCGATATCGGGCACGACGTGGACTACGGGCCGGAGCCACACAAAGGTTGGTAAGTGGGCCTACCGGCGGTCGACGGCGAACGAAAGCGGCGTGGAATTCGCGATATTATCGCTAACCGGGCACCGCTCCTCGACTATCTCCAACCAGGTCTCGAGTTGCTCCTCGGACGCCGTCGAGTCGACGACGAGTGACACCGCAACCTCCTGATAACCGGGTCGGGGCTCCTCGGCCGCTCCGAGGAACTTTCGCGGATCGAGGTCACCCTCGATGTCGATCCCGATGGTCCGAATCTCGAGATCCAGCTCCTCGGCCACCGTGTGCCCGACGACGTTCAGGCACCCGGCAAGTGCCCCGAGGAGGTACTCGACCGGCGTGGGGCCGGCATTCGTGCCCCCAATCTCGGTCGGTTCGTCGATACCGAACGTGAAATCCCGGGCTTCGACGACCGTGTGCGTCTCGGTTCGGCTCTCTGCGCTGATCGAGTGGGTTTCGGTCTCCTCGGTCCCGGTTACTGACGGTGACATACTCAGTAATAATTTCGTCTGTGTTTATACCTATTGGTTATACAGTGGGCAACGGGATCTTGTGTCGTGACAGGTGGCTTCGATCGTCACCGGTTTATCGCCCGGCAACTCACTTTTTCACATGATCGACCTGCGAAGTGATACCGTCACCCGTCCGACCGACGAGATGCGCGAGGCGGCCGCCGGCGCCGAGGTCGGCGACGACGTCCACGGCGACGATCCCACCGTCACGGACCTTCAGGAACGCGCCGCAGCGGTCGTCGGCACCGAGTCAGCCCTGTTCGTTCCCTCTGGAACGATGGGAAACCAGATCGCCGCCCACGTCCATACCGAGCCGGGCCAGGAGGTCATCACCGACCGCGAGAGCCACGTCGTTCGCTACGAACGGGCCGGGTTCGCCCAGCACTCGGGCCTCCAGCTCCGCACCATCGACGCCGATCGTGGTCTCCCCACCCCCGAGCAGGTCCGGGACGCCTTCCTCGAGGGGAACTTGCATCGCCCGCCGACTGGGTTGCTCTCGCTCGAAAACACGCACAACGCCCGGGGCGGGCTCGCCCTCGACCCCGATCGGTTCGCCGAAACCGCGGCCGCGGCCCACGACCTCGGCGTCTCGGTCCACCTCGACGGCGCCCGCGTGTTCAATGCGGCCGTCGCCCACGACGAGAGCGTGACCGCCTACACCGACCACGTCGATTCGGTCATGTTCTGTCTCTCGAAGGGGCTCGGGGCGCCCATCGGCTCGATCCTGGCTGGGTCGGCCGAGTTTATCGAGGAAGCTCTGGGAATCAGAAAGCTGTTCGGGGGCGGCATGCGCCAGGCCGGCATGGTTGCGGCGCCGGGGATCGTGGCCCTCGAGGACCGCTCGCATCTCGAATTCGATCACGGGAACGCCGCCCGGCTCGCCGAGGGACTCGCCGAGATCGACGGCCTCTCGATCACGGAACCCGAGACCAACATCGTCCTCGCGGACACCGGGGGTCTCGGGCTCTCGGCCACCTCTTTCCTCGAACGCATCGCCGCCCACGGGGTGCAGGCCTCGGAGTTCGGGCCCCAGACCGCGCGCTTCGTGACCCACCGGGACGTCTCCGCAAGCGACATCGAAACCGCGATCGAGGGGGTCCGCGACGCGGTTTAATCCCGGTCGCGGCCCCGCTCGACGCCCTCCTGGAAGCCCAATACCGTCCGGCGGATCATCAGATAGACGAAGAAGAAAAAGAGCAGCAGTGCCCCGAGGATGACGTAAAACACCGGGCCTGTCTCGATCATACCGGAAGGTCGGTCGGCGGGGTCAAAGCCGTTTCGTCACCCCATTTCGGTTCGCATCCGGCAGTTCGAGCCGTCCCGAGATGACCCGATCCGTGGCCTGCTCGCCGGCGAAGCCGGCCGAACGCCCACCATCGATTTGCCACTCAAACGCCCGTTTGAGCCTTCGGAGGCTCTTTTTTGTCTGGGCATCTGGAGGGATACAGGGCGGAACCCGCAATTCATTCCCCCCATTGCCCGGTTCCGCCCCGCTCCCGCCCAATCCCCCCACATCGTGCTGCGGATCAGTTTCGGCCCTTTACCCGGAATCGCCGTTTCTCCCTTCCCGAGACCGTCCGGATGGCTCCCTCGATTGCGCCCTCAGTGGCCGTGAGTTCCGCGAAGGTCGGCTCTCCACCCCGGGGATCGGCATGGCTCCCCGGGTTGAGAAGGGTCGGACCCGTACCCGAGACGACGTGAGGCCGGTGGGTGTGACCGGAGATGACCAGATCGGCGTCCCGCTCGTCACCGAAGTAGGCGAGTCCGGTCTGCCCGCCTGCCCGCGTGTGCGTGAGTGCAACCGTGAACCCGCGCAGGTCGAGCGTGCGGGCTTCGGGAAGTCGAGCGGTCACCCCCGGGGAGTCGCGGTTGCCGGCGACCGCGAGGAGCGAGTCGGCCGTCGCCTGGAACCCGTCGAGGACGGCTTCGGTGGTGAAATCGCCGGCGTGGATCACCCGGTGGGCCCGGGAGACGGCCTCTGCGAGTTGGCCGTCGAGTCCGGGACGGTCCGTGCGATGGGTGTCCGAGAGGACCACGAGCATGGTCGAGTCTCGACGTGCAGCCACCTCAGGCTTTGGACCCAGACCGCCCGGACGGGAGGCGCCGCGGGTGGGGTGAACCGGCCCGGATGCCATCGGCGTGAGGAAAGAAGGAACCGGCCGGGGTGCCGCCGTCGTGGCGGAACGAAAGAACCGATCGGGGTGCCGCCGTCGTGGCGGAACGAAAGAACCGATCGGGGTGCCGCCGTCGTGGAGGAAGAGGTTTATGCCGGCGTGGGCAGTGATCCACACACGTGGCAGCCGAGTACGACCAGTTCTTCCCGAAACACGCCCCCTACGAGCACCAGGCCGAGGCGATGGACGCCATCCGGGACGCCCTCGAGGTCGGCCGTGACGTCGCCTTCGAGGGAGCCCCCGGGACCGGGAAGACCCTCGCGGCCCTCGCCCCCGCGCTTGCCCACGCCCGCGAGCACGACAAGACCGTCGTCATCACGACCAACGTCCACCAGCAGATGCGCCAGTTCGTCGCCGAGGCCCGCGAGATCCACGCAGAGACCCCCATCCGGGCGGCGGTGTTCAAGGGCAAGGCCTCGATGTGTCACGTGGACGTCGGCTACGAGGAGTGCCAGGTACTCCGGGATACGACCCGCGAGGTCGTCGAGCTCGAGGAGGAACTCGCCGAGTTGCGGGACAGAGAGCGCTGGCTGCTCGAGGAGGCCCAGGGCGGATCGGAGGACGCAGCCGAGAAGCGCCAGGCGGTCCTCGAGGAGATCGAGGCCGTCGAGGAAGCGATCGACGAACTCGCGGATTCTCACACCTGCGAACACTACCGGGAGAACCTGACCCAGCCGGGGGAGGACTTCGTCTCCTGGCTCTTCGACGGGGTCCGAACGCCCGAGGAGGTCTACAGCTACGCCGAGAGCCGGGGGTCCTGTGGCTACGAACGGCTCAAGGAAGGGCTGAACGGCGTCGAACTGGTGGTCGCCAACTACCATCACCTCCTCGACCCCGCCATTCGAACCCAGTTCTTCCGGTGGCTCGACCGCGACCCGGAGAACGTCATCGCAGTCTTCGATGAGGCCCACAACGTCGAGGACGCTGCCCGGGACCACGCGACCCACACGCTCACCGAGAACACGCTCGAGGAGGCCGAAAACGAGGCGATGGACGTCGAAGATTCGCGGGCGGAGGGGGCCCTCCGCATCTTCGAACCGTTCCGGGAGGGGCTGATCGAGACCTACGAGTCGAGTTTCGAGTTCGGGGATCGCGAGGCCGTCGGCTCGAACTGGCAGGACGTCCCGGTGACGAACGAGACCGGGCGGGACGACCTCACCCGGTCGTTCCTCGACCGGTACACCGGCCCCGGCATCGAGTCGGACCTCGAGGCCGCGATCAAACTCGGGGTCGTCCTCGACGAGGAGTACGAGACCGCCTACCGCGAGGGCGACGCCGAGACCCGCCGGGAGTCCCAGACCCTCCTCGCCGCGGACTTCATCGACCGCTACCTCGAGGAGGGCGAGACGACCGGCCGCTATCCCACACTGGGCGTGCGCCGGGACGAGTCGACCGATGAGGTCTACGGTCGGGCCGAGCTGTTCAACTGCATCCCCCGCGAGGTCACAGAGACCCTCTTCGAGGAGGTGCACTCGACGGTCCTCATGAGCGCCACGCTTCGACCCTTCGACGTGCTCGCGGAGGTGCTGGGGATGACCGATCCCGAGGAGTTGGCCTTCGGGCTCACCTTCCCGGAGGAAAATCGCCGGACGTTCGCCGTCGACGTCCCACCCCTTTTCGCCAGCAGGCGGAACGATCCGGGCATTCAGGAGGTCGTCTCGGACACCCTTCGTGACGCGATCGAGTTCACCCCGGGCAACACGCTGGTCTTCTTCCCGAGTTACTCGGAGGCCGAGCGATACCACGACCGCCTCGACGGGGCCGTCGACGCGACGACGTACCTCGACGAGCCCGGCGTTCCCGTCGAGGAGGACCGCCAGCACTTCGTCTCGCGATCGGATGGGGCCATGTTCACTTCGCTCTGGGGCACGCTCGCCGAGGGGGTGAGCTTCGACGGCGACGACGCCCGCTCGGTCGCGGTCGTGGGCGTGCCGTATCCGCGCCTCGACGAGCGAAAAGAGGCCATCCAGGCGGCCTACGACGAGGTCTTCGACCAGCGCGAGGAGAACGCCGGCTGGCGCTACGCCGTCGAAATTCCGACGGTCCGCAAGACCCGGCAGGCCATCGGCCGGGTGGTCCGCTCCCCGGAGGACATCGGGGTCCGGGCCCTGATCGACCGGCGCTACACCGCCGCTTCGCGCACCGAGATGCCCGACTACACGGTCAACACGGACTTCCCCCCGGAGGAGCGCCGGGAGCTGGTCGACATCCAGCCGGGCAAACTGAAGTACGCGATGTTGAATTTCTTTCGGGATCGGACGGCCTACGGGGGGGAGCCGCCCGAGCCCTGAGACCGGACCGGCCGCCGGGACGGTCTCAGGCCGGGATCGGGATCGCCTCGGGCAAAAGCGGAATCCCCCACCGGAGAGTCCCGTTAGGCCGGAAGCGGAATCGCTTCGATCCGCTCGGCGTGAGCGCTGTCGTAGAACTCCAGGGTCTCGACGGTGAACGTGACGGGCTCTGTGTCCCGGGCGAGCAGCTGGTCGGCGGCGGACCGGGGCCCACCGCGAGCCAAGGTAACGTGTGGCACGTAATCCGGCCCTTCGAGGGTATCAACTGCCCCAGACGTCTCGACCAGCCGGTCGTGAATCGCCCGCAACCCCTGCCCCTCGACAGCAAGATAACCGACCGGTGCGGGTCCTCGGGGCGGATCGTGGAACACCCCCGTTCCCGTGACCCGAACCTCGAAGGGGGCCGTCCCGGCCAGGGCCTCCCGGGCCCGCCGAGCGGCCTCGAGGTACTCCCGCCGGTCGTTCGCCGGGAGGCGCTTGAGGACCAGCGTCCGGGTGCGGGCAGGGCGGATCCGATCGAAATCGGAGAGTGCGGGCCGAAGCTGGCTCGCCAGTTCCCTGATTTCGGCCGGGATCGGGACGTTCAGACTGTACACACCGCTCATTGGCGAGCGGATGGGAAAAACGGTCCGGGACGGCTGGGGCGAGCAGAGGGCACGTTACAGCAGGTCACCCAACAGCCGGAGCGCGAGAAGCACCAGCACCACGAGGACCATGAGCCCTGCGAGCAGCCAGATGAGCCGGCCGACGATGCGGAGGATCGAGCCGAAGATCACGAAGGCGATCACCGCCGCCGCGACCGCGAGGAGAACCTTCACCACCGTCGACGTTTCGATGCCGTTCCCGGCCATGGACCCACTTGGAGGAGCGACCACATAAACTCCCGGACGGCCGAGGTTTCAGAACAGCCCCCGAACAGATGGAATGTCAGGGCGGCCCCCGAACAGATGGAATGTCAGGGC
>JBDGUI010000041.1:0-21170 GCA_042216015.1 Halodesulfurarchaeum sp.
GCGGACACAAGAGACTTAGCCAGGAGCAGACGATAATGGGAACATGGCACTCGAACTGGATCCGACACAACTCGGCCTCGAATTCGGCGGCGGGGCCATCATCGGGGGGATCATCGGTTTCGCGTTCAAGAAGATCGCGAAGGTGATCGCCATCCTCGTGGGTCTCGAACTCGCGCTGTTCAAGTTCCTCGAATCCCGCGGGATCCTCACCGTCAAGTGGGACAGGCTGACCGGTGGGATCGTCGACGTGACTCGATCCGCCGCAATGGAAACGCCGCCGCCCTGGGTGAACACGATCCTCTCGACGCTCTCCGTGGGGGCCGGGTTCACCGGGGGTTTCCTCGTCGGATTCAAGAAGGGGTAGCTCTCGGCCAGTTCCAGATACAAGGATTCGGTCTCCGACGCCAGGAATCGACCCCCCGGGCATCAGATATCCGACCCCCGGCATCGAAAATCACCGCGATGTGGAGAAGCAGTCCGCGACAACGGGATCCACGCCGTGGTCACCGGCGGGAAATTTCGTCCTCGTCCCTGATGATTCGAACCTCGGCTTCGCCGCTCGTGTGTTCGTTCACCACGTCGTAGAAGTCGTTCTGCAGTCCGGCCGGGAAGGTCAGTACCCCGATCCACGAGCCATCAGCCTGCCACTCCTCGCGTTCGAGGTCGCCGAACTGGCGAATCTGTGCCTGTGCGCTCCCGGCGTACTCCGGGGGCACCTGCACGGCCATCGTCACCTCGTCGAAGCGGATCGGGATGATCGGTCGCAGGGCATCCAGTGCGTCTTCGACCTGGGCCTCGACCGGTTCCATCGGGTCGACGTCGAAGCCCGCCTCCTCGAGGGCGTTTTCGATCCGGTCGGGCGGGTGTGGCGCGTCGTCCATCTGGGGATTGACCGCGTTTCGGGCGATGCGGTCGATGAGTTCCCGTTCCTTGCGCTCTAACATCTCGCGGCGCTGTTCGGCGGTGATCTGGATGTCGCCGTGCTCTACCACCTCGGGGATGATCTCGAGGGGATCGGTCGTCCCGAAGACCTCCTCGACGTCCGATTCGGCCGGCCGATCCCCCCGCGAGGCGTTCTCGAAGACGTCTCGGGCCGCGATGACGTCCTCGATGTCCCCGTCGAACTCACCTCGCTTGATGGCAAGAGCCGCGTCCGGATCCACGAGCACCTCGAATCGGGCGCCGTGGGATTCCAGCCGCGCCGTCACGGCATCGTCAAGTGATATCATGGACTGGGCTACGGCGGGCGGGGTGAAAAATGTAGCACGTCCCGATCGGGATGGCCCGGGCTCGGGCTATTCGGCGAGAAGGTCGGCGTCTTCGAGGTACTCCCGGATCTCCTCCTCGGCGAGTTCGAGGTATTGCTCTGATTCGGCGTCGACGGTTGCCGCACCGACGCCCTCCGGAGCGATCCCCTCCTCCGAGACCGAACCCAGCGCCCGCAGCGCCAGTCCGACGGCCTCCGCGAGTTCGATTTCGGGGTCGTACTCCTCCTCGAGGAAGGACTGGAGGTCCCCTCGATCCGATCCGATGGCGATGGCTTGCCACTCGTAGGGAGTTCCACTCGGGTCGGTCTCGAAGAGTCGGGGTCGCCCATTCTCGAGCCCGCCGATGAGCAGGGCCACCCCGAAGGGGCGCGCCCCGCCGATCTGGGTGAATTGCTGGATGTGGTCGGTCACGTCCTTCGTCAGTGTCTCCACACCGATCGGTTCCTCGTAGCGGAGACGATTCACCTGCGCGTCCCTGCGGGCGAAATCGATGAGGCGTCTGGCGTCGGCGACGTGGCCCGCACTCGCGATTCCGATGTGGTCGTCGGCCTTGTGGAGTTTTTCCACCGAGGACTGCTCGACCAGCGGGGACCGAACGGGCTTGTCCACGACGAGAGCGACCCCGTCGCTGGCCCGGACGCCGATGCTCGCGGTGCCGCGTTTGACCGCCTCCCGGGCGTATTCGACCTGGTAGAGTCGACCGTCCGGCGAGAAGATGGTGATACCCCGATCGTACGCTTGCTGTTGTTGACCCTGCATGGTTAGAGCTCCTGTGGCGTGGTGCCCACGAACGCGTCCCCGAGATCGACGTCGACCCGGTCCTCCCGGGACACCGCCGTCCCGTGTTCTCCCCGGTACTCGACCGGTTCCCACCCGGTCGGTTCGGGGGGGCCGTCACGGTAGTGTTCCTCGACCGCTCGAATGGTGCCCCCGACCCCCCGGACGCCGATCCGAACCGGCGTTCCGTCAACGGACATGAGGCAGGCGAGCGCACTGCGGGCCCGTTCGACGGCGTCCCGTCGAACCCGGACGATCGCCGACCCCCCACCCGCGGTGAACGCCGCCTCGACAACCTGCAGATCGACGGCGGCACTCGCCGCGTCGCCGAGCAGCGACCGCGAGGCCGACCAGACCGACTCCTGGAAGGCCCGTGTCTCGAGTACGGCCTCGGGCCAGGTCTCGATCTCGACGGCGAGATACCGATACCTGGGCCGCAGGTGTTTCGGAAGGTGTCGCACGGGGGCCCTTGCACGCGGACGGATGTAACTCCACGGATCCGATTCAATCCAGGGATCAGAGTGCACTGTGCTTCCAATACAGCCCCACGGATCCGATACCCGGCACTCGGGTGGCTGTTCAGTTCGATTCAGACCTGTCTTGGGCCACTCCCTCCTGGTCGTCCTCGATTCGAACGCCCGGCGCGACCCTCGACGGATCTCTGCGCGCACGGGTGCGATCGACGATCCGGCCCCACGCCGCCAGACCGTCACGGACTTGTCCGCGGTCGAACCCGATTTCCGCACCGACTGCCAGCAATTCTCGGGGACCTCGAACCTCGAGATGGGTTCGAGGGGAGCCGGAAACGACGAACGGGGCATCGGCGTCCTCGATCAGGTCGCGGAGTTTTCGGAGGCGTTTGATCGCCCGGACGCGGGTGCCACCGGTTTCGCGAAGCACCGGACCGAGATCGACCTCGAGGGCGACCTCGTTTCTCGCTGCTGCCTCGGCGATGACGTGATTGACGTCCCCCTCCCCACCCATCGGGTCCGCGAGCACGTCGACCCGGGGGGATTCCACGGCAAACCGGTTCAGTTCCGGATCCCGGCCTCTGAGGAGCAGGATCTCGGCCTCCGGTCGTCGGTTCCCGATCGTCCCGCTCGCCCTGGCCTTCTCCCGGGCGGCGATTTCGATGCCCCGGACGACATCGATACCGTACCGCTCGGCGAGTGGGTCGGCTTCGACCTCGACCATCGCCGACTGGCGATTTCGTACGACCATCCCGTCGAAGCCAGCCCTGGAGACGGTCAGGGCGAACCGACCGGGGGTCGTCTCCCCTCCTGCTTCGACGTGGACGGCCTCGTACATGTCAGGTCAGTGCCTCCCGGGCGTTCTCGAGTGCCCGTTCTCGCTTCGCCGGGTAGGCCTCGACCTTCGCCCGGAGGGTGATTCCATCCCCGAGTTCGACATCCCCCCGGGCTGCGGCCTGCTTATCGAGGCCGACGTAGAGGGCGTTGTTCTCGTCGAGTCGATCCTCGAGGTCGGCCCGGATCCGCCCCAGGCCGATTCCCGCTTCGAGCCGGTCGAAAATCGTCGCGATCTCGCCGGCCCGCTCGACGCGGGACGTGAGTACGACGATCCGATCGCCGTGATGTCCCTCCCCGACCGCGGATTCGATCTCCGCCTCCGGCGGAAGAACGGTGTGCAGGGCCGTACGCACGCGGGGTTCCTCCTCCGTCGCATAGCAGAACGCCCGGAGGTCGACGTAATGGAAGGGGAGTCCCATCCCAGTCAGTCGTCGTCTTCCACGCCGTCCTCCTCGGCGACGGGCTCGAGGTGGTCCTCCGGGACGCCAGCCTCCTGACCGTCCTCGAAGGAGACCGTGTAGTTCGCGTCGCCGAACATGGTCTCGACGACCTGCGTGACCGTCCCGATTTCGCCGTCGTATTCGCTGTGCTCGTCGGTGAGCCGTACCTCGTCGTCCTCTTCGAATGCCATGTCACGGGCTATTTCCCCGGCTCATTAAAGTCAACCGGTCTCGCACACGCCTGCGCTCGATTGCCCGGGGAACCGCAGCGCTTCCTCAGTCGATGCGATCGATTTGCTCGCCCTCCTCCCGGTCCAGTACGAGCTTCCAGATCAGGGCAACGAGGATCAGTGCCACGCCGACCTTGAGGATTGTGCGTCCCATACGAATCGGTACGACAGCGAGGGATATACGCTTTCGGGCAGCCGTGGGCTCCCCCGACCGGCCACCGATGAGACCGGACCGATCAGGTTTCGATGTGTTCGGTGATGGTATCGCGGACGATCGTATCACAGTACCGACACTGGACCCCGGTCTCGAGCACGGAGAAGTGGGTGTCGACCGGCTCTCCGGCGTTGGTGATGCAGTTCGTGTTCGGACAGGTAAGGACCCCCACGACCGTCTCGGGGCGCTCGACCCTGGATTTCTCGATCACCTCGTAGTCTCGGATGATGTTGATCGTCGCATCCGGCGCGATCAGTGAGAGCACATCGACCTCCTCCTGACTCAGTTCCTTGCCCTCGACCTTCACCACGTCCTTTCGACCGAGTCGGTCACTCGGGACGTTGATGCCCAGACTGACGGTCTCCCCCGCCGTTCCGTCGATGCCGAGAATCCCCAGCACGCGTAGGGCCTCGCCGGCGGTGACGTGGTCGATGACGGTGCCGTTCTCGATCTTGCTCACGCGAAGTTCGGTTGCTGTCTCGGTCATAGTAGCATGTCGAGGAGGGCCATTCGAACCGGGACCCCGTTGTGTGCCTGTTCGAAGTACTTCGCTCCCGGCAGGTCGTCGATTCCCGGGGCGATCTCCTCGACCCGCGGGAGCGGGTGCAATATCGTGAGGTCCTCGTTCGTGGCGAGAACGGTCTCCGTGTCGAGTCGGTACTGGCCGGCCACCGCCTTGTACTCGTCCTCGTCCGGGAAGCGCTCCCGCTGGATTCGGGTCACGTAGAGCACGTCGAGTTCCGGCAGGATCTCCTCGAAGTCCTCGTGCTCTCGGACCTGGGCGCCTTGCTCGTGGAGATCATAGCGGACGCTCCGGGGGAGTCGCAGGCTCTCCGGACTGATGAAGTGCTGGGAGGTCTCGAAGTTCGTCAGCGCCTGGGCGAGGGAGTGGACCGTCCGGCCGTACTTGAGATCGCCCATGATTCCGATCGTGAGATCGTCGAGGCCCACCTCCTCCCGGATGGTGAACAGATCGAGGAGCGTCTGGGTCGGGTGCTGGCCAGCACCGTCGCCGGCGTTGAGAAGCGGAACGTCCACGAACTCCGCGGCCATGGTCGCTGCCCCCTCCATCGGATGCCGGAGGACGATGGCGTCGGCGTAGCCCTCGATCACCCGGAGGGTGTCCGCGAGCGTTTCGCCCTTCTTCACGCTCGAGAACTCGACGGGACCCATGTCGATGACGTCCCCGCCGAGGCGCTTGATCGCCGCCTCGAAGCTCATCTTCGTCCGCGTGCTGGGTTCGAAGAAGGCCGTGGCGAGCAGCGCACCCTCGTGGGCGTCCACCACGTCTCGCTGGTTTTCGGCGAAGTCGGCGGCCCTGGAAAGCACCGCCTCGATGTCCGCCCGGGAGAACTGTTTGGCGGAGATCACGTGCTCGTGACGCATCAGGTAAGATCCCTCGTGGCAGTGTATTGAATCCCTCGCATGTCTGCTCGACTGCCCCGCTCCCCTCTCCTCTCCATCTCCCTCCACCTCACCTCCCAACTCCCCCATCTCAACCTCCCCCATTTTCCCTTTCCCCCTTTCCGGAAGGGTTTATATCACAGGACCGGCCCACCCCCTGCCATGCTCGCGGTGACCGGCGGCAAGGGAGGATCGGGAAAGACGACGACTGCACTGGGACTCGCCGTGACGCTCTCGAATCGCCGGCGCGAACCGGTCGTGATCGACGCCGACGTCGACATGCCGAACCTGCACATCAGGGCCGGCGTCGGAGACGGAGGGCTCACGACCCTCGCGGCCGGCGCCACCATCGAGGAAGCCTCCACGGAATCCGACCGCTACCCGGGGGTCTCGATCGTCGGGGCGACGCCGGGCACCGACCTCGAGGCGGCGTTGTGTAGGGTGGTGACGGATCGACCGGTCATTCTCGATGGCGCCGCCGGGGCCTCCGAACGGGCAGTGACGCCGCTCAGACACGCAGAGCAGGCTGTCGTCGTCACCAGAGAAACGCCCGCCTCCATCACGGACACCGTCAAGTCGGTGCGCATGTCACGCGCCGTTTCCACCGCCGTCACCGGAGTGGTAGTGAGTCGGGCCGAGTCCGTTTCCCGGGAGGTTCGGAACACCCTCGGAACCGGTCCCGTACACGCTGTGCCCACGGTCGACCGGCCGGTCTCGAACGACCGTGCACGACACGCGTACGACGAAATCGTCGAGGCGTGGGCGAACGCTTAATGGGAATGGTGCCCTCGGATATATCGATGGCGAACAGACTCTCCACCGGGGTCGAGGTCCTCGACCGCGAACTCGCCGGGGGGCTGCCGGCCGGGAGCGTCGTCGCGTTCCAGGCCCCCGCGGCGAGCCAGGGGGAGTTGTTGCTCTACGAGTTGACTCGCCCCCGGTCGACGCTCTATCTCACGAGCGATCGGCGAGAGGACGCCGTCGCGGACGCGATCAGCGCCACCACGGCCCCGACGGGGGATCCCGAGATCAGGTTGGTCTCGGGCGAGGATCCGATCGACACCACTCGACGGGCCGTCCGGGAGGCCTACGACGAGATGACGGTCATCGTCGATCCGATCGACACGCTCGAGCGGGGCGAACGAGCCCGATACGAGCAGTTGTTGAACGAGATCCGAAACCACATGCTCAACACGGGCGGGATCGCCTTCCTGCACGCCCTCGAAGGCGAGAGCACGCCGCCGCTCCGTTCGACGACCCAGCACATGGCAGACGTCGTGCTCGACCTCGACGTGCGGATCAAGGGCAGCGAGATCGATAGCCGGCTCACCGTCCGCAAGTATCGCGGGGGCCAAATCCCGAACGAGACGATCAAACTCGACCTGAGCGAGCGGGTGCGGGTGGACACCAGCCGGGACATCGCATAAGTTGGATATCAGCCGGGACATCGCTCGAACAGTGGAAACCGCCTGGCAGAGCCCCCGAATGGTGGACCCCAGCTGGGACGCCTTCCGAGGGCCGGGGTTTCACCGATCGATGGTCACTCTCTCGACAGAAACGGAAAAGCCGTCGGTCGGTTACTCCTCTTCGAGTTCCCCGACGTCGAGTTCGTCCATGATCTCCTCGGTGTCGACGTCGGCGTCCTCGAGTTGGGCCTCCACGTCACCGAGGCCACCCATTCCGCCCATTCCGGGCATGGCAGGCGCGCCGTCGATGATCTCCTGCACGATGACCCGGTCGATGTCGATCTTCTCGATGACGTCACCGAGGATCTGCTGTTTCGACATCATCCATTGCTGGTTGAACTGGAGTTCCGGTGAACTCTCGATGTAGAGGGTCTCCTTCTCGGTGGTCTGGATCTCCGTCTCGGGCTCGTCGGCTTCGGCTTCCTCGCCTTCCTCCTCGTCGTCACCGGCTTCATCCTGGTCGGGCTCGACTTCGACCTCCTCCTCGACCTCGTCGGTCTCGAGGTGCATCTCGAGGTCGACGTCGAAGTACGTGTTGAGCAACCCCCTGGCCATTTCGACGCGGTCCTCGATGGTGTCGAGGATCTCGTACTCGTACTCGATGTCCTGGCCCGCCAGCGGGTGGTTGAAGTCGACGCGAGCCCGACCGCCGATGATGGTCTCGACGTGACCGTGCTGGCCGTCGACGTCAACGTGGGCGCCCGGATAGCGGTCGTCCTCCGGGATCTTCTCGGCGCTGACCGTGCGGACCTCTTCTTCGTCGTACTCGCCGAAGGCCTCGGCCGCGGGAATTTCGACACTCCCCTCCTCGCCGACATCGCGGCCGACGATGTCCTCCTCGACGCCGGGGAAGAGATGGCCCTCGCCGAGGACGATGGTTCGCGGGGCGAACTCCTGTCCCTCCGTGTCCACGCCCTCCTCCTCCGCGATCGATTCGTCGGTGGTGTCGACGAGGTCCCCGTCCTCGACGGTCCGGGCGGTGTAGGCGACCTTCACGAAATCCCCGTTCTTTAGGCCGGCCGTCTCCCTCTCGGCGGAATCGTCGGCCGAATCGGCCGTCTGTTCGTCACTCATACCCCAAGGGAGTTCCGTTCGACCCTTAAGAATCACGGTCCGACTATGCCGGCGATTTGGCGGGTCTCGACCGCATCGGAACGTTTAGTTCCCCTGCCCCAACACAGCCAGACACAATGGCAACAGTCGACAATGGGGGCACCCAGACGGGCGAGGGGGGACCCGACCTCACGTACCCGGCCGAGGATTGGGTCGGATTCATCAAGAACCACCTCGGGCCGTCGATCATGTGGGCCCTGCTGGGAATCGGGGGGAGCCACGTCGTGCTCGCCCCGACCATCGGTGGCTTCTACGGATTCTTCGGCGTCTGGCTCGTGGCCATCATCTTCCTGGCGAAGTACGGCGGCTGGGAGCTGGGTATCCGATACAACTACGGCATCGGACGAAACCCCGTCGAGGGGTACGGTGACCTCCCGGGCCCCGACCACTGGGGCCAGGTCTTCACGATGCTCGTCTACCTCGTCGGGTGGACCGTCATCCTCGCCTCGGTCGGGTTCAGCGCGGCGACCTTCCTCGCGGCACTCGTTCCCTCGATCACGACAATTCAACTGTACATCGGATTGATCGCATTCTCGGTCGCGCTGACGATGGTCTCCCGGTACTCCTGGATCGAGATGCTGATGAAACTCTTCGTCTTCGTCCTCGGTGGGTTCATCATTCTCGGCGTCTTCGTCTCGCCCCCATCGGCATCGGTGATTTCTGAGACTGCCTTCACGATTCCCGATCTCTCCTCGCCGGTGTTCCTCGGACTCTTCGCGGCCCTCGCCGGTTACGCACCGACAGGGTTGAGCACCACCGTCACCATCGGAAGCTGGAGCATGGCCAAAGAACAGGGGGCACGCGCGCTCCGGGATCGAAACTACGACCCGACCGAGGAGCGGTTTCACGACTACATCGCGAGCTGGATGCGGACGGGAATCCGCGACTTCCGGGTCGCCTTCGCCTTCAGTTTCGTCCTCATCGTGAGCATGATTCTGCTCGCCACGGCGGTTTTCTACCCGAACCCGCCAAAGAACGCGAACATGGCCATCGCCATCGGGAACATCCTCCAGGAGAGCTTCGGTGACTGGACCTTCTACGTCGTGGTCGCCGGCGCCTTCGCCGCGCTCTTCTCGACGGTCGTCACGGTCATGGACGGCGCCGCACGCGTCAACGCGGACACCCTCCCGCTCGTGCTCGAGCGGGAGATGGATCGGGACCGGCTCCGACTCGGTTTCATCCTGCTCATGGGCACCGCGAGCATCATCCCGATCCTCGTCATCGGGCAGTTGCCGGTCACCCTCATGGTCTTCTCAGCGGCACTGATGGCGATTCTCCAGGTGTTCTTCTACTTCGCGAACTACTATATCGTGCAAAAGCACCTCCCCGAGGCCTTCCAGCCCGATACCGCCCACAAGCGCTACTACGTGATCACCATGGTGCTCGTGGCCGGTTTCGGCCTCATGGGTGGGCTGAGCCGGCTCGGGCTGGTCGGCTGAGGACGGTCGCCTTCGGTGGGTCGGTCGCTTCGTCGCCGTGGGACCGAATTCGTCTCCGCCGAAACGGATACTTTTCCGTGTTCCCCTCACATGCGAGTGATATGTACGAGGTCGAGTTGAAGGTCCGGGCGGCACACGAGGCCGTCCGCCCGGCACTCGATGCCGCCGGGGCAAGCGAACGCGAAACCGTGGAGCAGCGTGACGTCTATTTCGACGCACCCCATCGGGACCTCGCCTCGCGGGACGAGGCCCTTCGGCTCCGGGAGGAGACCGACACCGGGGGAACGACGGCGGTCCTCACCTTCAAGGGCCCCCGACTGGACCGGGAGTCTCAGACACGCACGGAGTACGAGACGGCGATTGGCTCACCGGCGGAGCTGAAAACTGCTCTCGAGGCCCTCGGATTCGAGCCCGCCGCGACCGTCGAGAAGACCCGTGAACGCTTCGAACTCGACGGGTTCACGGTCTCCCTCGATTCCGTCGCGGAGCTGGGCGAGTTCGTCGAGGTCGAGACGACGGCGAGCGAAGCGGACATCGAGCAGGCCCAGCGGGCCGTTGCAGCCACGCTCGAGCGACTGGGACTCGATCCGGAGGCACAAATTTCGACGTCGTACCTCGAATTGCTGCTCGATGAGTCGAACGGGAGTGAACCGGAGTGATGCGTGAAGGACATGAGAGACGGCAAATAACTTTTCGCAAGTTATAGAAGCGGTCGTTGGGTACTCTCGCCAATGACCGATCGGAACATTCGCGTGCAGTCCCTCGACCGCGGGGCGGTCGAGGACCAGGAGATCGAGATCGTCGAACGAAAGGGAATCGGGCATCCCGACTCGATCTGTGATGGGATCGCCGAGGCCGTCTCGCGGGCGCTGGCCCAGGCGTACGTCGACCGCTTCGGCAAGGTCCTCCACTACAACACCGACGAGACCCAGCTCGTCGCCGGCGACGCCGCCCCGGCTTTCGGCGGCGGGGAGGTCGTCGAGCCGATCTACATTCTCATCGTCGGTCGGGCGACCAAGTACTACGAGGGCCAGGCGATTCCGGTCGACTCGATCGCCCTCCGTGCCGCCCGTGACTATCTCGCGGCAAACATCCCCAATCTCGACCTCGAGTCCGACGTGATCGTCGACGTCCGGCTGGGGGAGGGCTCGGGGGACCTCCAGGAGGTCTTCGCCGAGAACGGGAGCACCGTCCCGATGGCCAACGACACGAGCTTCGGGGTCGGACACGCACCGCTCTCGGAGACCGAACAGCTCGTCTACAACACCGAGCGCCGGTTGCTCGAGGAGTTCCAGGGGGCCCACCCGGCCCTGGGGCAGGACATCAAGGTCATGGGCAAACGGGAGGGGTCCATCGTCGACCTCACGGTGGCCGCAGCGCTGGTCGACAGCTACGTCCCCGACATGGAGACCTATCGGGCCGAAATCGAGGCGGTCCGGGCCTTCGTGAGCGAACTGGCGACCGAGTACACCGACCGCGAGGTCCGGGTGCACGTCAACACGGCGGACGAACCGAGCCAGGGGTCGATCTACCTCACGACGACCGGGACGAGCGCCGAGCAGGGAGACGACGGCTCCGTGGGTCGGGGGAACCGGGCAAACGGCCTCATCACCCCCAACCGCTCGATGTCGATGGAGGCCACGAGCGGAAAGAACCCGGTCAACCACATCGGCAAGATCTACAACCTGCTCTCGACCGAGATCGCCTCACAGGTCGTCGAGGAGGTCTCCGGGATTCGGGATCTCAGGGTGCGGCTTCTGAGCCAGATCGGGAGCCCCATCGACGACCCCCACGTCGCGGACCTGCACGTGGTGACCGAATCGGACGTCGAACTGCGCGAGGTCGAATCCGAGATCAGATCCATCGTCGACGAGCAGTTGGAGGGCGTCGAGGATCTGACTCAGGCGGTCATCCGTGGCGAACTCACCACGTTCTAATCGAGCTCGGTAAATCCGATCGATTCCCGAAGAGCGCTTAGGCGACCGGTTCCTTCCCCGGGTATGAACGTGCCGGGTGCTGACGTCGTCGTGGTTCGCCACGGGGACATCGGGGTCAAATCCAGTCGGGTCCAGTCCTGGATGGAGGCGACCCTTGCCACGAACCTCGAGGCGATGCTCGCGGCACTGGCCATCGATGGACGAGTCGAGCACCAGCGGGGTCGACTGTTCGTTCGGACCGACGAACCGGAAGCGGCCACCGCGGCGGCCACAGACGTGTTTGGCGTCGTTTCCGCCAGTCCGGCCCGGGCAGTCGATCCGACGTTGGACGCCATCTCGGAGGCACTGGCGGACGTGGCAAGCCGGACCTACGACGGAGGGAGTTTCGCCGTCGATTCGAGGCGAGCCGGCGAGCACGACTTCACGAGCCAGGACGTCGGTCGGGTCGGTGGCGAAGCGATCTGGAGGGCCGTCGAGCCCGAGTTCGATCCCAGGGTCGACCTTGACGAACCGGACCACCGCTTCGCGGTCGAAGTGCGAGACGCCGAGGCGTTCGTGTACCGCGAGCGCGTCGAGGGACCGGGTGGACTGCCGGTCGGAACCCAGGATCCACTCGTCGTCCTGGTGAGCGGCGGTATCGACTCGCCCGTCGCCGGGTGGCTCGCGATGAAGCGGGGCGCTCCGATCGTCCCGCTGTATCTCGACCTGGGCGAGTATGGTGGGGCCGACCACCGGTCCCGGGCCATCGAGACCGTCCGACGGCTCGCGGGCTATGCGCCCGGGAGAGAGTGGACGGTCCGGGTGGCCCCGATCGGCCAGCCGCTCGGGGAACTCGAAGCACGGGTCGAGGGGACTCGAATGCTCTCGGTCCGCCGGCTCATGTTCCAGGTCGCAGCGGCCGTCGCCGACGAAACCGGTGCCCGGGGCATCGTCACCGGGGAGGCGATGGGACAGAAGTCGAGCCAGACGGTGAAAAACCTCGCCGTGACCGATCGCGTAATCGAACTCCCGATCCACCGTCCACTTCTCTCCTTCGACAAACAGGAGATCATCGAAAGAGCCCGGGAGATCGGCACCTATGACACCGCCACCATCGAGGCGGGCTGCAACCGAATCGCCCCCGACAACCCGGAAACGGGGGCGTCACTCGATCGGGTCGAGGGGGCCGAACCGGACGCGCTCGCGGAGTGGGCGATCGAGGCCGCCGCCGAGGTGGAATTAATACCCGTGGAGCCGATGGTCGACACGAGCGACCGATGACGGAGGTGTGTCTCCTGGGCCAACCCGACCGCGACGTCCGAGAGGCACTCCTTTCCTACGAAACCGCCCGATCGGCCCTGGCCCCCTACGAGCTGAGAGAGCCCTTCGCGAACGCAATCGCCATCGAGACCGTGAGCCTCGGTGCGGCGATCTCCTTTCTGAACGACCTCTCCTGGTATCTCGCCCGCACCACCGAGGAGGTCTTCCTGCGGGATCCCTCCATCAGTGAGACCGAGTGGCTCTCCCGGGATCTCGCGACGGCCGTACGGAACGGGGAAATTCAACCCGAGGGGACGGGTGAATACCTCAAGGTCTATGGCGAGGACGACGGGACGCTGCTCGAACCGATGTACGTCACCCGTCGGGAGGGTTCGATTCCCACGTATGATCTCAGGGACGTCTTGAATACCGTCGTGGTCCGGGTGACACAGTCGGAGTTCGGAGCGGGTTGACCCGAAGCCAGGCCGCACGGACACACGTCCCCACGAACGTGCCCATTCGGTTCCGAACACACGGTAAAACTTACACGAGCGTGGACCGCACACCCAGACATGCAAGAGCGAGTGCTCCTCGTGGGTGGTGGGGGCCGGGAACACGCGATCGCCCGGGCGCTTTCAGATAGCGAACTGTACGCCTACAGCAGCAATCGGAATCCAGGCATCGCGGCGATCGCCAGCGAGATCCGGACCGGTTCGGAAACCGATCAAGGAGCGATCGTCGACTTCGCGACCGACATCGACGCCACGCTCGCCGTCATCGGTCCCGAGGGGGCACTCGCTGCCGGGGTCGTCGACGCGCTCGGGGAGGCTGGAATCTATGCCTTCGGCCCAGCGGCCGAACAGGCCCGACTCGAGACGGACAAGGCCCACCAGCGGGAGTTCATGGCCGAGCACGGCATCGAGGCGCGACCGGACTTTGCGACCTTCGAGGCGGTCGAACCGGCGATCGAGTACCTCGAATCGGTCGAGGGTGACGTCGCGGTCAAACCCCGGGGGCTCACCGGTGGAAAAGGCGTCAGAGTGACGGGGGACCAGCTCTCGAAGGGCGAAGCCGTCGCGTACCTGCGCGAGAGCGACTATGGAGAGTGGGTCATCGAGGAGCGCCTGGTCGGCGAGGAGTTCACCGTCCAGGCCTTCGTGGCGAACGGCGAGGTGCGGCCCACGCTCGCTGTGCAGGACCACAAGCGGGCCTACGAGGGCGATGAGGGCCCCAACACCGGCGGGATGGGCTCGTACAGCGACACGGGGCCCGTGCTCCCGTTCATGACCGACGCGGACTACGAGGCGGCCGTGGACGTGCTCGAGCGAACCGTCGCGGCCCTCGAGGACTACCGGGGGATCCTCTACGGCCAATTCATGCTCACCGCCGAGGGGCCGAAGGTCGTGGAGTACAACGTTCGATTCGGCGACCCGGAGGCAATGAACACGCTTCCGGTCCTCGAAACCGACCTCCTCGACGTCCTCGTGGCCGCCCGAGACGGGCGGTCACTCCCCGAACTCTCCTTCTCGGGGGAGGCAACGGTGTGCAAGTACGCCGTGCCGGCCGGCTATCCGGTGGATCCGGAGGCGGGGGCGAAAGTCTCGGTCGACGTCGACGCGGCCCCGGAAACCGAACTGTTCTACGCCTCGGTCGACGAACGCGAGGACGGACTGTACACGACCACCTCCCGCTCGTTCGCCGTCCTGGGACTCGGGAACTCGATCGAGGTCGCCGAATCGCGGGCCGAAGCGGCCCTCGCGGAGGTGGGTGCGGGGTTCCACGTCCGCCACGACATCGGGACGGCCGAACTGGTCGAGTCGAGAATCGAACACATGCGGTCGGTCCGCGGGGAGTGAGTGGATCCACAACGGGAATGACACCCGCTCGAAGCCGAACGGCTTTTTTCGCGTGCCTGCCAGGGTCGAGGCATGAACCTCGCCATCCCGCTTTTCGCACTGCTCACCGGGTTGCTCACCGGAACCGTCTTCGCCGCCGTCGAGGCACCGATTCCCGCCCCGCCGAACGTGGCCGGCGTCCTCGGGATCGCGGGCATCTACCTCGGGTACGTTCTCGTGGAGGGGAGTGATTTCACCGTGGACCTCCTCGCGATTTTGGGATTGCGTTGAGCCTGCGTTCCGCTCCAACCGTTCCACCCCACCGTCAGTAGGTCCGTTCGGTCGGATCGTAATCCTGGACGTCGCTCTCGAGGATGTTCGGCCGATACCACATCTCCGGGTCACCGTCGTTCCAGGAGAGCATCGTGTGCTTGCGCCACTCCTCGTCCCGGCGTTCCTGATGGGCCCTGCGCCAGTGTGCCCCCCTGGACTCCTCGCGGGCGAGCGCTCCCATCGCGATGGCTTCTGCCAGGTCGATCACGTTTCGCGTTTCGAAGGCGTGCTGGAGTTCCGTGTTGAAGGTTCGAGAAGTGTCAGTGACGTGGAGGTCCCGGAAGTCCTCCCTCGCCGCCTCGATCTCTTGCAGGGCGGTTTCGATGCCGGATCGTTCGCGGAACACGTTGACGTGTTCGCCCATTGCCTGCTTTACCCGGGACCGAATTTCGGCCTGGCTCACGCCCCCCTCGGTCGAGAGGAGCGTTTCGATGTGCTCGCGCTCTGCCCCAACGACCGCCTCGATGACCGACTCCGGCTCGTCGGCGTGGGTCTCGGTCACCTCGTCGGTCGAAGAGCCCCGCTCACCGGGTTCGATGGGCCACTCGCGGTTTTCCCGCTCGGTAGACGGATCCGGGCCAACGGGTATCTCCGGCGTGCCGATATCTTCCCCCGAGGCGGCCCGACCCGCCCGGGCGCCGAAGACGAGGGTTTCGGCCAACGAGTTGCCGCCCAGACGGTTGGCGCCGTGCATGCTCACACAGGCACACTCGCCGGCCGCATAGAGGCCGTCGATGACGGTCTCTCCCCACTCGTTGGTCTCGATCCCCCCCATCGTGTAGTGGGCGCCCGGTTTCACCGGCATCGGTCGCTCCAGCGGGTCGACGCCCTCGAAGTCCCGGGCAAGGTGCACGATGTTCTCCAGGCGGTCCATGATCCGCTCCTCCCCGAGATGGCGCATGTCGAGATGGACGTGGTCGTCGTCCACCCCGCGACCCTCGGCGATCTCGGTGAGTTCGGCCCGGGAGACGACGTCACGGGAGGCCAGTTCGCCCTCCTCGACGGCGTAGCCCCGCTCGAACATGAACCGCTCTCCATCCGCATTGAACAGCCGCCCGCCCTCGCCCCGGACCCCCTCCGTGATGAGCACGCCCGTCGAGGGCAGCGTCGTCGGGTGGAACTGGACCATCTCCATGTCCTCGATGGGCACCCCAGCACGGTACGCCATCGCCACGCCATCCCCGGTATTCGCGACCGCATTCGTCGTGTGCTCGAACACCTGCCCGGCGCCACCGGTGGCGAGAACGACGCCGTCCCGGGCCCGGAATCCGGCCACCTCGCCGGTCGCGACGTCGAGGGCCACGAATCCGTGACACTCCCGATCGGCCACCTGCTCCTGGCCGGTGACCGCGAGCCGCGTCACGTACCACTCGTCGTACACCTCGATGCCCCGCTTGATCACCTGCTCGTACATCGAGTGCAACATGTGATGTCCCGTCTCGGCTCCCGCGTACGTGGTTCGCGGGAAGGACAGGCCACCGAACGGGCGCTGTGAGACGGTGCCATCCTCATCACGGGAGAACGGCATCCCCCAGTGTTCGAGTTGAATGACCTCCCTCCGGATCTCCCGGGCGAAGGCGTCCACGGCGGGCGCGTCGGCAAGGAAGTCCGAGCCTTTCATCGTATCGTAGGCGTGGTCCGCCCAGGAATCCTCCTCGTCGAGGGCCGCGTTCACGCCCCCTTCGGCTGCACCCGTATGACTCCGGACCGGGTGCAGTTTCGAGACGATCGCCACGTCCGCGCCCGACTCGTGGGCCGCGATCGCCGCCCGCAGTCCAGCGCCGCCTCCGCCGATGACGAGTACGTCGTGTGTGTACATGATCAGTCCCAGAATTTCAGGTCGGCCTTGATCGCATCGCGTTTGAGCTGCTGGATATGTTCGGTGATCGGAATCTCCTTGGGGCAGACCGTGGTACAGGAGAACTGGGTCTGGCAGCGCCAGACACCGTCGTTTTCGGTCAGGATTTCGAGGCGCTCTTTGCGCCGGTCCGCCCCCTCCCGTTCGTCGGCGTAAAACCGGTAACCCTCGTTGATCGCCGCGGGACCGAGGTACACCTCCTCGTCGCTCGCGATGGTGCAGGAGGAGGTACAGGCGCCACACCAGATACACCGGCTGGCCAACTTGATTTCCTCGCGGTTCGCCGGCCGCTGTCTTCGCTCGGTCAGTTCGTCCGGCGGCGGGTCGTCCGGATCGAAGTAGGGCTCGACGGCGGACATTCGCTCGTAAAAGCCATCCATGTCCACGACCAGGTCCTTGATGACTGGCTGGTGGGGGAGGGGTTCGATCCGGATCGGCCGTTTGAGACCGGTCACCTGTGTCTTGCACCCGAGACGCTGGGAGCCATTGACGAAGAGGGCATCGGAGCCACAGACGCCCTGTCGACAGGAGTGTCTGAAGGTGAGTGACGGGTCGTGTTCGTCCCGGGCCTCGATGAGCGCGTCGAGGACCGTCATCCCCTCCCGAACCGGAACGTCGAACGTGTCGAAGCGTGCCTCCTGTTTCGCCTCGACGTCCGGATCGTACCTGAAGACCTTCAGGGTGACAGTCCCGTCCGCGGTTGCGGTCCCACTGGAGCCGCCCCTCTCATCGCGACCGTTCGGCCGGAGACTCGCCGTGTCTGGCGGGTGACCGGATCCGTCACTCGATTCGCTCATCAGTCGATCACCCCCGCCAGCGCGAACGAGATCCGCATTCCCTGCCCGATCACTACGAGGCCGAAGATCGTGAACACCCAGAAGACGATCTGCCGGACTCGTCCGGAGAGTCCCCGATTGAGCAAGGCGTTATAGATGCCGTTGATGGCGTGGAACGTGGCCGTCACCAGAAAGACGAGCATCACGAGGAAGTAGACGAGCTGGTCCATCCGAAGTGCGGAGCCCCAGAGGGTCACCCTGGCGGCGTGGTTCACGTAGTGTAGCCAGATGAAGTGAAACGCGAGCGTGAAGAGGAGGACGACCGCCGTCAGTCGCTGGAGGAACCAGGCGATGGAGCCCGATTCGAATCGACTGCGTTTCGCGGTGCCCATCTACGGAAACACCTCCGGCGGGAGAAAGACTGGAATGCTCACCAGCGTAACGAGCACCGTGAGGAGCACTGAGAGATAAAATCCCTCCTCCTGCCGGTCGAGGCCGATCCCGAGATCGACGAGGAGGAGCCGAATCCCGTTCGCCATGTGAAAGACCGCCGCCGCGAGCAGGCCGATCTCGAGAACCCGAACGAGGAAAATGTTCTCGAGGCCCTGGATCGTGTGGGTGTAGACGTCACGTCCGGCCGCGATTTTCTCGGGATCCGAGGTGGCCGGGATGGCCGTGCTGAGAACCGCGATATGGGCGAAGAGATAGCCCGCCAACACCCAGCCGGTCACCTTGTGGAGGACCCAGGCCCACATGCCTGGCGAAAACGTTCGCCACCGACCGAAGTCCTCGATCGGACCTCGGTTGGTCGTTTCAGTCATACGCCGTATGGCCGTCCAGCACACAAAGAGCTTACTACCACCGCTCGAATGGCAGCCTCGACCGGGGTCGGCCCGCTCACGAACCACCGGGTTCCCGGTCGACTCCGTCGTCTCTGGCAACCGCGAGGGTCGTTTCCTCGAGTTCGACCAGGTGGCAGAGTGGGTTGCCGGGGTACACCACCGGATTTTCGAGGACCCCGACGAGCAGGCCGGTCCACGGCGATACGACCGTCGTCCGTTCGGTCTTGAACGGGTTCGAGATCGTGGCGATCGGTTCGCCGGCGGAGACGATGTCTCCCTGATCCGCGTGCATTTCGACGAGCCCGCCGCTCTCGGCCCGGATCCATGTCTTTGCGTCCGTACCGATGACCGTGCGCCACCCGGGCCACTTGACGGGTTCGTTCGGGTGGATTCCGTACTCGGCAAAGACGCTCGCGACGCCCGCGAGGGCCCGATCGATAAGCGGACGTTGAAATCGATGGGCCTCGCCCATTTCGATCGTGATGGTGGGGGCACCCTGCTCGGTTGCCTCCCGGCGAAGTGTCCCCGCCGAACCCTCCGAGTCGATGACGACGTGAGACCCAAAGGCGTACGCCAGTCTGGCCACCGCGTCGTCTCCCATGTCTCCCCGGACGTGGAGCATGTTCGTCCGGCCCCGTGTGGAGGTGTGAAAGTCGAGCCCGAGGTCCGCCGGGGCAATGAAGTTGGTGAAGATGGTCCGGGCCATTCGCTTCGCGCTCGTGCCCTCGCTATCGCCCGGAAACGAGCGGTTGAGATCGCGATCGTAGATCGGCAGGTACCGCTCCTGGGCGAGGAAGGCCGGCACGTTGAGCACCGGAAGGAGGATCAGCGTGCCGTGGAGATCCGAGTGCTCCCAGTCCAGGGCGACCTCGCGGACCACCTCGATCCCGTTGAGTTCGTCCCCGTGGGTTGCCGCCGTCATGAACACGGTCGGGCCGGGCTCTCCCCCGTTGACGATCGAGACCGGGATCCGGATCGGATCGCCGAGGTAGGTTTCGCTGATCCGGTAACGGAGAGTGACTGACTCGCTGGGGTCGACCTTCCCGCCGCTGTAGGTGAACGGGCCCGCGGTCATGCGTGGGGTAATGCCTCACGGCGCTTAAGGCGTTGTCCCGTCGATCGCGGTTCCGTCCCGGGAGGGGGCCGTTTATCCCCCTCCCACCCCAGAGTCAGGTATGAGCGAGACGGTCTCCGTCGGCGTTCTCAGTCTACACAATAGCAAGGAATCGAAGGCAATCCTCAACATCGTCAACGACCTCGGACACACGGGTCATTGGCTGCGAAGCGACAACCTGGTCGTCGAAATCGAGGACGGAACGGTCCGGATCGAACCGGACGTGGACGTGATCGTCAATCGCCTCCTGCTTTCGAGTACCGAACAGCCCGCTGAGTTGCTCGGGCTCGGCAAAAGTCTCGGGCGACTCCGACCGATGCTCAACCGTCCCGAGAACGTCCTCACGGCGTTTCACAAGTTCGCGACGGCCACCGCCATGGCCGAGTCGAGCGTCCGGATTCCTGACTCGGTGCTCGCCCTCGACGTCGATCGGCTGAACGAACTCCGGGCGAAATTCGGCGAGGAGACCGTCTACAAGACCGCAATCGGGACCCACGGTGGGGGGACCTGGAAGATCGGCCGAAACGAAACGGTCAATCCACGTGTCGGGGACCGCTATGCCTTCCTCCAGGAACTCATCGAGCAGGACGAACACCAGCGCCACTCCGATCTCCGTATCTACGTCGTCGACGGCACCATCATCGGCACCATGCGGCGGTACGCACCCGAGAACGACTGGCGGACGAACGTGGCCCTCGGCGGTGAGTTCGAGGCGGTCGAGGAGCCACCGTCGGAGGCGGCGGAGATGGCCCTTGAGGCGACCAAATTGATCGGCCTGGACTACGCCGGCGTCGATCTCGTCGAGGGGGTCGATGGGTGGTATCTCCTCGAGGTCAATCCCACCGCCGGCTTCCGTGGCTTCTTCGAGGCGACCGGGATCAACCCGGCAGCGGCAATTGCCGAACTCGCCATCGAAACTGCCGGCGGCGAGGTCGAGGAATCGAAACTCGAACAGCTGAGTGGCGTGCTCGACGACTCGATGCCGGAGCGGGTGACGCGAACCGAACCGACACCGGACCGGGACCGGAGCACCATCGGCTACACCGAGGAGGTGCTCGTGAGCGGGACCTCCGGCACCGAGCGGGTCGTCGCGAAGTCGGACACCGGGGCCTCTCGCACGAGCATCGACACCCGGCTCGCCGCGGACATCGGTGCCGGGCCGATCAAGAGCATGACCACGGTCAGATCCGGCAGCACGAAGGCCGGGAAGTCCCGTCCAGTCGTGGACATCGTGGTCGGGATCGGTGGGGACCGCCATACGGTCGCGGCGAGTCTCGAGGACCGGGCCCACATGGATTACCCGATGATCCTCGGCCGGGACATCCTCCAGCACTATCAGGTCGACGTGAAGCGCACCGTCACCGAGCCGGGCGAGGACGAGGAAGAGGAGGAAACGGACGAGGAGTGAACTGGCGGATCTGCTTGTGAGATCGGACGAACGATCGGCCCCAGTCGGAGGGTTTCGGGCACCGCGAGGGACCGATTCGACGGTTTTATACACAAACCCGGGATAGGAACGGATGCGCTCCGTTGGTGTAGTCCGGCCAATCATCTTGGCCTTTCGAGCCGAGGACCAGG
>JBDGUI010000019.1:0-20997 GCA_042216015.1 Halodesulfurarchaeum sp.
ACGATCCACACGCCGTCACCGAAGTCGATGGCGTGGCTGGCCCGCTGCATCGTCTCCCCTGGGTGGGCGATCCAGCCGAATCCGTCGTCGAATCGGTCGACGATTTCGGGTTCGGTCATGGATCCGTCGTCCCTGAGTGTCATACCCGTTCTACGGTTCCACCGCTGTTAATGATTTGTCAAGCGACGAACCGACTGGCCCCGAGATTTCGCAGTACTGGCGTGGAATCGACCCCTACAGCCGATCCGTGTCGATCACGACGCCAGGCGGGCCGACGACGAGAAAACGCCGGAAGTGAGTCAACGTGCCGCCGCCCTCCTTGATGTCCCGAGCGAACCCGGCTGCAAGCTCGTTGATATCCCCCTCGATCGCGAGGATGAGGACGTTGCCCGCCTCGATTTCGGCGATCCACTCCGCATCGGGCGTCGTCCCGTCGAGGGTGCCGAGGATGATCCGGCCGCTGAAGGCCCCTTCTTCGGCTTCCTCGATGTCGAGTTCCTCCTCGGCATCCCGGAGGTCGAGGCTGAAATCGCTCATTGGGTGGGGGAACGCCGGCGCCGGGTAAAAACGTTCGTCTGCCGGGGTGGGAGTCGTCCGATTTACAGTTCGACGGTCTCGTCTCCCTCCAGAATCTCGACGCTCGCCCCGCTCCTGGTGGCCTCGACGGCCGCTGTGAAATCGTGTGGATCCTGCTCGATCGGCGGGAAGGTGTCATAGTGCATCGGGAACGCGCGCCTGACCCCGAGCCAGTCGACGGCGATGGCTGCCTGGGCCGGTCCCATCGTGAAGTGGTCCCCGATCGGCACGGCGGCGGCGTCCGGCTCGAGGTGGGCGCCGATCACGTCGCGCATCTCGCTCATTAGCGCCGTGTCGCCGGCGTGATAGAACGTCCTCGCGTCTGCACCCTTTTCGCTCGGGTCGGCGTCGCTGATGAGGAAGCCGGCCGGCATTCCGGCCGAGTTGGCGTAGTCGGTTTCGATGCCGTTCGTGTGATCGGCCCGGTGCATCGTGACGAAGGCGTTTCCCGCCTCGACGGTGCCGCCGAGGTTCATTCCGATCGTGTCGCTCACGCCGTACTCGTCGGCCACGTAGGCCGCGAGTTCCGGGGTGGCGATGACGGTGCTCCCTTCGAACTGCGGGACATGGGCGATGTGATCTGCGTGGCCGTGGGTTAGCAGGAGGTAGTCCGGCTCCTCGACGCTCGCCGGCCCCAGCTCCGTGTGTGGGTTGTCGAAGAACGGGTCGATCAGCAGGTTCGTCTCGCCGACGGTCACCGCCCAGGTCGAGTGGCCGTGCCAGGTGAGTTCCATGGGTGAACAAACGGAGAAATGTGGCAAAAACGTGGCGGCGACTCATCGACCGCTCGCAACCCTTAGGCCCCGGGGGGTCAAACCCCAGGTCATGCGAACCGTACGCTTCCGGGATCCAGCGGGGGCGACCCGGACTGGCGAGTGGACGGATGCGGGAATCGAGTTCGGCGGCCGGGTATACGACCCCCAAGACGTGGACGTGCTGGCGCCGGCCGAGCCAACGAAGATCGTTGCGATCGGGTTGAACTACGCCGATCACGCCGCAGAACGCGACTCGGAGATCCCCGATCGCCCGCTGCTCTTCCTCAAGACCCCGAACGCCGTCGCCGGTCACGGCGATACGATCACGCTCCCAGCCGGCAAAGAGCGGGTCGACTACGAGGCCGAATTCGGCGTGGTGATCGGGAAGCAGGCCCGGAACGTCGAGGAGGCAGACGCCTGGGAATACGTGAGCGGATTCACCGCGGTGAACGACGTGTCGAATCGCGACGACCAGGAGCGAGAACAGAACTGGGTCAGGGCGAAGGCCTTCGATGGGGCGGCGCCGATGGGACCAGTCGTGGCCGATCCCGGTGACGTGCCGGAGAATGCGACAATCGAACTTCGGGTCGACGGCGAGGTGAAACAGCACTCCTCGCGGGCCGAGTTCATCTTCTCCGTGCCCGAACTGATTGCGGAGATCACGACCCACATGACAATGGAGCCGGGGGATGTCATCAGTACTGGCACACCTGCCGGTGTCGGTCCGCTTTCGGATGGGAACCGGGTCGAAATCGAGATCGAAGGCGTCGGAACCCTCGAACACGACGTGGAACGGGTCGAGGAGCCGAGGTGACCACGCTTAAGACTCGCCCCCGTTTTCCTTCGGGCATGCAACCACGGGACCTCTCTTCGAACCCGGAGTACGTCGCGGGCCAGGGCATCGAGGAGGTCGCCCGCGAACTGGGGATGGATCCCGCGAATCTCGTGAAACTCGCCTCGAACGAGAACCCGCTCGGGCCGAGCCCGAAGGCCGTCGCGACAATTCGAGAGACTGCGCCGGATGTCCATCACTACCCGAAGTCGGTCCACACCGATCTCAGGGAGGCGATCGCCGAGAATTGGGATGTCGAACCCGCACAGATCTGGCTCTCGCCCGGAGGTGACGGGGCGCTTGACTTTCTCGCGCGGGCGATGCTCGAGCCCGGTGACGGCGTGCTCGTACCGGAGCCCGGATTCGCCTACTACGAGATGTCAGCACGCTTCCACCACGGGACGGTCCGCCGGTACACGATCCGCGAGGCAGACGGGTTCGCTCTCGAGGCAGAGACGGTGCTCGAGCACTACGCCGGCGAGCGGATCGTCTACCTCACGAGTCCCCACAACCCCACCGGGCGCCGGTTCGCCCTCGATGCCATTCGCGATATCGGGGATCGGACCGGCGAGGAGACACTCCTGATCGTCGATGAGGCTTACGGCGAGTTCGCCGACGCCGAGAGCGCACGGACCTTGACCGAGGAGCGAGCGGACGTGGCCGTCCTTCGGACGTTCTCGAAGGCCTACGGACTGGCCGGCCTCAGGCTCGGGTACGCCATCGTCCCGAAGGCATGGGCGGATGCATACACGCGGGTCAACACGCCGTTTTCGGTCAGTTCGATCGCCTGCCGAGCGGGGCTTGCGGCACTCGAGGATCGGGAGCACGTAACGGAGACCGTCGAGACCGTCGAACGGTCCCGCGAGCACCTGCAGACCGCGATCGATGCACCCGTCCTCGAGAGCCACGGGAATTTCGTTATGGTCGAGGTGGGAGACGCCACGGCCGTCGCGGATGCCATGCGAGAGCGAGGGGTCATCATTCGTGACCTCTCGAGTTTTGGACTCCCCGAGTTCGTCAGGATCACCGCCGGGACAGCGGAAGAAACCGAGCGGGCGGTACGAGCGCTCAACGAGGTGCTCGGGTCGTGAAAGTGGCCGTGACGGGAACCCCCGGGACGGGAAAGACGACAGCGACCGAGCGGATCGAAACCAGTCTCGATGTCGTCCATCTGAACGAGGTCATCCGAAATGAGGGCCTCTACACCGAGCAGGACGAGGGGCGGGACACCGTCGTCGCCGATGTCGAGGCAGTCGAGGAGTTTCTTGCCGGTCGGGATGACGTCCTCGTGGAATCCCATCTCGCCCATCACCTCGAGGTGGACCGGGTGATCGTCCTGCGCTGCCATCCCGCGACGATCGAATCGCGGTTGCTCGAGCGGGGGGAATCCGAGGAATCCGCCCACGAAAACGCGGAAAGCGAGGCGCTCGACGTGATACTCTCCGAGGCAGTCGGGGCACACGGTCCAGACGCCGTGTACGAAATCGAGACCACAGAGCAGACCCCGGAGCAGACCGCACGGGCGATCGAATCGGCGATCGTGGGTGAGCGCGAACCGAGTGCCGGGACCGTCGATTTCACCGACTATCTATGACACTCGATAGACTCAGACCCGTCGCGAACGCCGTTCTCGACCCATTCGTTGACGCCGCACGGCGGATCGGGCTGACACCGAACGCCGTTTCCACGATCGCGTTCGGGGTTGCGGTCGTCGCGGGGTTCTCGTTCCTCCAGGCGGGCCCGTGGTGGTATCTGGCCGGGGCGGTCCTCGTCGTGCTGAACGGATGGCTTGACCTTCTGGATGGTGCCCTCGCCCGGGAACTGGCCATCGACACCCGGGCGGGTGATCTTCTTGACCACGTCCTCGACCGATACGCGGACCTCGTCATCGTCGCGGGCCTGGCGGGTGGAATCGGTCGATACGGGCTGGGATTTTTCGCGGTAACTGGCGTCCTGCTCACCTCGTACCTGGGGACCCAGATCGAGGCTGTCGGGCTCGAACGGGAGTACGGCGGGTTAGTGGGCCGAGCGGATCGGCTCGCGGCGATCGGCGTCGGGGCCGTGGTCGCGACGGTCTCTCCGACGGTCGCGGGATACTCGATCGTGGCGATCCTGCTCGGGGGCCTCGCGGTCGTCGGGCATCTCACTGCCCTTCAGCGCTTTTTCGGGGCATGGACGGCACTTCGGTGAGCCGGTCGTACCATTTAAGGCCGGTGACAGGGAATACTCGCCCATGGTTCAGTGTGAGATGTGCGGCGCCGAGACCCACTCCCCGAACACGGTCAAGATCGAGGGCGCCGAGCTGCAGGTCTGTGATGACTGTGCGGAGTTCGGCACGGAAGTCACGACACAGGAGACCTCGAGTACCTCGACGAAGTACTCGACGAATTCGAGCGGGTCGAGTTCCTCTCGGTCGGCGAACACCGGGGCCAGTGGCGGTTCGAGTGGGCGTCGTCGGGACCTCTACGACGAGATGGAGGAACTCGCGGAGGACTACGATGATCGGATTCGAAACGCCCGGGAGCGCGAGAATCTCACCCAGGACGAACTGGCTAACCAGATCAACGAGAAGGTGAGTCTCATTCGCAAACTCGAGCACGGTGACATGGTGCCAAGCGACGACGTACAGTCGAAACTCGAGGGCCATCTGGGCATTTCTCTCACGGCGTCCTCGGCTGGAGGCGACGAGGAGTGGGAATCCGGGGGGAGCGATTCCGGGTTGACGCTCGGGGACATGGTCGAGCGGAAGGACTGATCGGGGTCGGAGTCAACCGGCAATCTTTTTCGCCGTCCGCCCAGTTTCGTCGGTATGTTCGTCCTCGTCAATCTGAAGGCCTACGATGTCGATCCGGTCGAAATTGCCACCGCAGCGGCTGCGGTGGACGAAGCGAGCGAGACAGACATCGCTGTGGCTCCACAGACAGCAGATATTGCCGCAGTCGTCGAGACTGGCGTCGAGACCTGGGCCCAGCACACGAGTTCAGTCGAACCGGGAAGCCATACCGGCCAGCCACTTGCGGAGGGTCTGGCTCGAAACGGCGCGACTGGGACGCTCATCAACCACTCAGAGCGACGGTTGACGCTCGCGGAGATAGACGCGGCCATCGAGCGCGCGGATCGCGCAGACCTCGCGACGGTCGTCTGTGCGAACAATCCCGACCAGATCGCCGCGGTGAGTGCGCTCGGACCGGACGCAGTCGCCGTGGAACCTCCCGAACTCATCGGCACAGGGACACCCGTCAGTCAGGCGGATCCGTCGGTCGTCTCGGAGGCCGTTGAGGCCGCAGCGGCAGTGAATCCGTCCGTCGAAGTGTACTGCGGGGCGGGGATCAGCACCGTCGCGGACATCGAGGCGGCCGCAGATCTTGGTGCGGATGGCGTCCTTCTCGCGAGCGGCGTCGCGAAGGCGGATGATCCGGCAGCCGCCCTCGAAGGTCTCGTGTCCACATAAGGCAACGTCCTCGAAGGTCTCGTGTTCGCAAAAGTCAGCCGCCCTCGAAGGTGTCGAAGCGGGCTTGCCCCCTGATCTCCGACTCGCGTTCTCCCTCCTCCTCGGTCTTCGAGGCCCCCGTCCAGTCCCCGAGCCCGGCCTGTTCGTTTTCGGCGAAGCTCAGGTTCGAGACTCGGACCCCCAGCTTTCGCACCCGATCGCCCTCGAACTCCTGGAAGAGCCGCGTTGCCGTCTCGCGAACGAGGTCCGGATCGTCGACGGGGCCACCGAGTGAACGCTCCCGCGTGTTCAGTTCGTAGGGCGGCTGGATGACCTTGATGCCGATGGTCCGGTAGAGCGCTCCCTTCTCGGTGGCCCTCGTGGCGACCGCCCGAGAGAGGGCGTCGATCTGCTCCCGGGCCCGTTCGGGGTCCGAAATCGGGTCCCCGAAGGAGGTCTCTCGCGAGAGGCTCTTCGGCCGACCCCGCGATTCGACCTCGCGATCGTCGACTCCCTGTGCCCGAAAGTGCAGGTCGCGGCCCCGCTCCCCGAAGCGGTCGGTGATGGTTTCGAGATCGGCCTCGGCGAGGTCGCCGATGGTGTGGATCCCCAGCTCGTGGAAGGTGGCTGCGCTCTTCGGGCCGACGCCGTGGAGATCCTCGATGGGGAGCGGATCGAGGAAATCCCGGAGTTCCGCGGGCGGAATGACGGTCAATCCGTCCGGCTTGTCGTGGTCCGAGGCGATCTTCGCGGCGCTCATGTTCGGGGCGACCCCCACGCTCGCCGGCACGCCGACCTCCCGTTCGATGCGTTGTTTGACGTGTCGGCCAAAGCCCTCGGCGACGTCCCAGGCGGTTCGGTCGGTCACGTCGAGGTAGGCCTCGTCGATGCTGACCTCCCTGACGGTATCGGCCAGTTCATAGAGGATGGATTTGACCTCGCTCGCGACGGACTTGTAGAAGTCGTGATCGACGGAGCGATAGTGCCCGACTGCCCCGTCGTCGGGCGAGGTCTCGCCGGGTGGGTGCTCGGCCCGGGGCAGTCTATCGAGGGCCTCGGAGATCGGCTGGGCGCTCTCGACGCCGTACTCGCGGGCCTCGTAACTCGCGGTGGCGACCGCGCCGATCGTCTCGCCCGGTTCGTAGCCCATCCCGACGACCACCGGTTCTCCTTCGAGTTCTGGTTCGCGCAGGCGCTCGCAGGAGGCATAGAAACAGTCCATATCGACGTGGAGCACGATGGCTGGGTCGGACTTGGTTGCCCCCGGGAGTCGACCCTCGCGTGCCATGTCCCAGTCTCGGGTCTGCTGGCATTTAACCACACTCACCGCGGTCGAAGCACCCGCTCGATTCTCAGACTCCCTCGATCTGTGTCCCCTGCTTCCGACACGTCTCGAGCCCGTGCTTTGCGGCCATTCCGGCGTCGTGGGCCGTCGGTCCGGATCCGATCCCGACCTGGAGGGTCACGTCGGCTGTCGCCTCGACATGTTCGATAATGGCCCGGTAGTCCTCGCGATCGAGGTCCGGACAGATCGCGATGACGTTGTCTCCCCCGACGAAGAAGGAGAGCCCCCCGTACTCGTCATGGAGGTGCTGCATGAGCGAAAAATAGCCGTGCTCGATGTGGATGAACGTGGAGAAGGCGTCGAGTTCGTCGGTGTACTTCCCGGTTGCGTCGATGACGTCGAAATGGGCGATGTGGACGTCCTCGTCGGTCCGTTCGTCGCACGAAATCGTGCTGCCCAGAAGCTCTTCGGTCCGGTCCTCGTCCTGGGCACTCCCCCGATCCTGCAACCGGGCCGTGGCCCCGACCAGCGCCTCGCTGGGTGTGGAACCGCGACCGATCGCCATGCTGATGGTGACTGGATAGCGGTTCCCGATCGATTCCTGGATGCGTGCGTGGTCCGAGACGTCCATCCCGTTGGTCACGGCGATCATGTTGTCGAATCGGGTAAAAAACGTGTACCCGCCGTGTTCACCGAACTTCTGGGAGAGATCGGCGAACAGTCGCGACTGGAGGGTCTGGAGGTCGACCTCGCGGCGAGGCGACGGCGTGACCGTCCAGGGACCGTAGTTGTCGATTTGGATGAGAGTGACCTGCGTGTTCGTCACGGTGAGTCGTCCTTTTCGCCGTCCGACTTAACCGTTTACGGTCCGGCACGGGATTCTGATGTTCCTGGAGACGCGGGTTTTTGGTTCCGGCTGTCCTGTGATTCGAACATGGGAGACGCCGAGTCTGTGAGAGGATCCGGGTTCGTCGAGCGAACCCGGGTCGATGAGGCACGCGAGATCCTCCGGGCGGAAGTTCCCACCGTGGGGACCGAGACGGTCCCGCTCGAGGCGGCGGACGGACGGGTGCTCGCCGAAACGGTCACCTCGCCGCGGAACGTGCCGGACTTCCCGAGAGCGGCGATGGACGGCTATGCAGTCAGGGCCGAGGACACCTTCGGCGCGGCCGACCGCTCACCTGCCGTCCTCTCCGTGCGCGAGGAACCCGGTCCCGAGCGGGCGACCTGGGTCCACACGGGCAGTTCGGTTCCGGAACCCGCCGATGCCGTCCTCAAGACCGAATACGCCACGGAGGTCGGCGATTCGATCGAAATCACGAAGGCCGTGGCCGTCGGACAGAACGTGAGCGACGTGGGGGAGGATCTGGAGGCGGGACAGCACCTCTTCGATCCGGGCCACCGGCTTCGGCCCTCGGACCTCGCGCTGCTTCGGTCGGTCGGGATCGAATCGGTTGCGGTGCGGAACCGGCCTGCGGTTGCCGTGATACCGACCGGGGAGGAACTCGTCGAGGCAGCTCCTGACCCGGGCGAGGCGATCGAGACGAACGGTATCATGGTCTCCTCGCTCCTCGAACGCTGGGGTGGAGAGGCGAGCCACAGGTCCGTCGTCACTGACGACTGGGACGCGCTCGCCGACGCGATCGAAACGAATCTCGATGCCGATCTAATCGTGACGACTGGCGGGTCCTCGATCGGCAAGCGGGATCTCCTGCCGGCCGTCGTGGAGGAGATGGGTGAGTTGCTCGTCCACGGGGTCGGCCTGAAACCCGGCCACCCCCTCGCGCTCGGACAGGTCGATGGGACACCCGTGATCATGCTTCCGGGGTATCCGGTCGCCTGCATCGTCAACGCCTGGCAGTTCGTCAGACCGGCGCTCAACTGGGTGGCGGGGACCAGTCCGGACGAGCCCGCACGCGTGCAGGCCCGCCTGGATCGGAAGGTCCGGAGCGAACCGGGCATCCGGAGTTGTGTCCGGGTCACGGTCGAGAACTCGGGCGAATCCGTCACGGCCTCACCGGTCCACGAGAGCGGATCGAGCATCCTCTCGAGTGTCTCGCTCGCGGACGGGTGGGTACAGGTCCCGGAGTCGATCGAGGGGTACGACGCGGGTGAAACCGTTTCCGTGGAGTTCTGGGAGGCGAGGCCATGACCGAGCGCAAGCAGTTCCGCGATTTGGCCGAGCCGAAAGCGTTACAGGAAGCAATCGAGTCGCTCTCGCTCTCGCCGGGACCCGAATACGTCGACCTCCTCGATGCCGACGGACGGGTCCTCGCCGACCGCATCGACGCCGGGATCGACGTGCCAGGCTTCGACCGCTCGACGATGGACGGCTATGCCGTGCGGGCACGGGACACGTTCGACGCCTCGGAGGGCGATCCGTACGAGGCGGCACTACTCGACGTCGTCGAGGCCGGCGAGAAGCCGGAGACGTCGGTCGAGGACGGCGGCGTCGTCAGCGTGGCGACGGGCGCTCCGCTTCCGTCGGGCGCCGACGCGGTCGTTCCGGTCGAACGGACGAGCCGGGCCGAGGGCGAGTCCGGGACGACCGTGTCCATCAGAACCGCCGTCGCTCCCGGGGACAACGTCATGCACGCCGGCGACGACGTGGCCGCCGGCGATCGGGCGCTCGGACCCGGGACCGTTCTGAGCACTCGCGACGTTGGGCTCCTGGCCGCCCTGGGTGAGGAGACCGTCCCCGTGTTCGGCAAACCGACGGTCGGAATCGTCTCCACCGGGGACGAACTCGTCCGACCCGGAAAGCCCCGGGACGACGAGCGGGGGCAGATCTACGATCTCAACACGTTCGCGCTCGCCGCCTCCGTGCGCGCAGCGGGTGGCGAGCCGGAGGTCGTTCCCCACATCGCCGACGACTACGATCGAATGCTCGAGGCGCTCGAATCGGTGGGCAACCAGTGTGATCTCGTGCTCTCCTCGGGGTCGACGAGTGCGAGCGACGCGGACGTCCTGTACCAGGTCGTCGAGGATCACGGCGAACTCGACCTCCACGGCGTGGCGGTCAAGCCGGGGCGACCGACGATCGTCGGAAGGGTCGCCGAGACGGCCTACATCGGGCTACCGGGCAACCCGGTCTCCGCGCTTAGCATCTTCCGGACCTTCGTCGCACCGGCGATCAGGGATGCGGCCGGTCGCCCGCCGGAGTCGGTGCCTACCCTGGAGGGGCGAATGGCGGCCCCGAAACGCTACGCCGAGGGGCGGACCTATCTCCTCCCGGCGGCCGTCATCGAAGACGAGTCCGGGGAGATACTGGTCTATCCGGTCGATAAAGGGAGCGGCGCGATCACGAGTCTCACGGAGGCCGATGGCGTCATCGAGATGGCGCCGGAGACCGAACTTCTCGCGGAGGGGCAGTCCGTCACTGTCGCCCTGTTCTCGGCCGATACCACCCCGCCGACGGTGTTGGGAATCGGGGAGTCAGACCCGCTCTTTGCCCGGCTGCTCGATCATGTGAACGGGCCACGATATCTCACCCACGGCAGTCGGGAGGGTCGCCGACGGCTTCGCGACGGGATCCCCGACTTCGCCGTCCTCACAGAGGCCGATGCGGCGGCCGTGGACGGCGACACGCTCGCGAGGTTCGGCAGGGAGTGGGGACTCGTGGTCCCCCCTGGAAATCCAGCCGGAATCGACGGACTCGCCGATCTCGAGCGAGCCGGGACGTTCGTGAACGTGGCCTCGGACATCGGCCTTCGATTGGCACTCGACGATGCTGTGGCCGACCTGGCGGTCGAAGGGGGATCGAGCGGGGCCGGCTTCAGGGAAAACGTGGATGGCTTCGAGCGGACGGTCCACGGCATTCGAAGCCCGGCCCAGCGGGTCGCGAACGGGAGCGCAGACGTCGGAGTCGGATTGCGGTTTTCGACGACCCAGCTCGACGTCGATTTCGTCCCGATCGGGACCCAGCCGTTGGTCGTCCGTGCCGCACCCGAGCGGCGAGAAAAGGCGGGGATGGAGGCGCTCGAGCGGGCAATGGAAATGAACCTTCCCGCACTTCTCGACCGGCTCGAGGGGTACGAAAACGGAATCTGAACCGGCGGGTCCTTCGTCACCATCATTTAATAGAGGCGATATTGAATCGGTGAGGTTAGGGGCCTCTATAACGTACGACCGAATGAATCCTCGTGAGTGAAGACCGGAATCCCTGGGAATCGGTGCGTGCACGACTGCTGGCGGACTTCGATCTAGAGAGGGTGCCGTCGAATGTGTGGGGGTTGGTCGTCACTGGACTCGGGCTCGTGCTTGTCGTCGCTCATTTCCTCAATCTGACAGAGTCCCATCCGCTCGGGACACTCGTGATCGGCGTGATCGTACCGATCCTCTTAACTGGGGGTGTCATGATTCCCTTCGGGTTGATATTGGCCCTGCCGACGGACTCCGCTCACGAGAGACACGTCACCTTCCTTCGGGACATCGGCCCCTGGGTGGCCGGCTGGATGGTCGTGGGGATGGGGTGGATGGCGATTGCGGGGGCCGGGTCGGTCCTCTATCAATCTGGAGTCGAACTCACGGCTACAGATTCCATCTATCTCGTCGCCATCTTTGCCGCCTACGGGGTCGTTCCGGGAACCATCACGGGTTACTACTACGGTCGCACGGTGCAGACGGCGACCGAGGTCGCCGAACGGGAGCGACTCCTGACAGTCTTCATGCGGGTCCTCCGGCACAACTTCCGGAACGAGATGAACGTGATCCTGGGCGAACTCGGGTTGGCCGAGCGCCTGTCCCCGGAGGAGGCGGCAAGGCACGTCCGGAAGGCCTCGAGGCAGGGACGGGATCTGATGAAAACCGTCGAGAAACAGCGATATCTCGTCGGCATCGTGACCGATCCGAAGGCGCCACAGGTTCAATCACTGTCGGAGGTCATCGAAAAGGCCGTCGAGACGACCCGCGAGAACCATCCTGGCGCTGACGTTTCGGTCTCCGATTCGCCCGCCTGTTCGATACGCGCCCATCCACAGATCGATCGGGCGATCGTGGAGCTTCTTGAAAACGCGATCGTCCACAGCACCGAGACCCGTCCCCGGGCGGTCATCGAAATCGACCGGGGGACAGACCGGGTGGTCCTCTCGATTCACGACTCGGGCGCTCGCATTCCCATGGAGGAGATGGCGATACTCTCGACCGAATCCGATCCCACCCAGCTCGAACACGGAAGCGGACTCGGGCTCTGGATCGTCGACCGACTGATCGACCAGTCCGGGGGGAGTTTCGACGTGAAATCCGACGAGGAGAAAAACGAGGTCGTTCTCAGGTTACCGATTGCCGCCTGAGGTTCGTCTCCGAGAAAACTCCGGTCAGTCCTCGCCCCGGAACAGGTCGATGACGTCGTTCACCAGGTGGCTATCTGCGGCGACCAGGTATCGTCGTCCACCGACGAGTTTCTCCTCGGCCTGGGCGGCGACGTGCCCGTTCGTCCGGGAGATCACCTGCACGCCGGCCGGGAAGTCCACCTCCGAAATGCGGGCCCCCTTGATTGGGGCGTCGTACCCGACCTGAATGTCGAGGATTTCGAGGTCACCCGTGACGTCCTCGAGCGTGCGAATGTTGCTGCCACTGAGGGCATTGACCGCGGCCTTGATGCTGGCGCGCTCGGGGAAGTAGACCTCGTCGACGTAGTCGGCGAACTCGTCCCCGTACTCGTCTTCGATTCGAGCGACCGTTCTGACGTCCGAATCGAGTTGCCGTGCGATCAGGCAGACGGCCAGATTGGTGTCCTCGCGATCCGTGAGTGCCCCGATCGTTGTCGTCTCGTTCGTCATTCCCTCCTCGAGCACCGACGGCCGGGTCGCATCACCCGTGATCACCTCGAAGTCCCCGTCGGTGTCGACGATCCCATCGGGATCCCTCTCGATGACGGTGACGGAGATGTCACGATCCGCGAAGCGCTTTGCGACGCGTCTGCCGACTCGACCACCACCCGCGATGAGGATATGGTCCGCTCGTTCCATGTCTCTACGTTCTTCGGGAACCCTCATAAACGTTCATTGACGAGGACGGCACCCACGCTCGAGCCAAGTTTCACGGGAGTGGGCCTCGACGGACGGTTTATCTCGCCCGGGCTCCAATGGATCAACATGCCCGAGACAGTGCTCTTCGAGTCCGAACGGACCCAGACTCGCGCTGAGATCGCGACGTACCTCCGTCAGGTTGCAGAGAAACTCGACGCTGGCGAGTCGATCACCCTGAAGGCCGGAACCGAGTCCCGGACCCTCGAACCGCCCGCCAGACTCACCTTCGAGGTCAAAGCCGAGCGCGAGGGGAGGGAGACGGGACCGGGCGAGTTGAGTGTCGAATTCGAACTCGAATGGGACGAGGGCGGCGAAGCCACCGACGGGGAGTCCTCGGAGCTCGAAATTCGGTAATCCGAACCGGAGCGACCTGGCCAGCGTGTCGCTCGAATGCGCGGCGTTCGGCCCACGACGATGAGTTGGTTCGGTCCCGGCACGGTGTTCGCAATCTCGATGAGAGATCGCAGGAGCGGAGGCCCATTCGGCGATCCGGTACCAGGAAAATCACCAGGGACGCGCTGGTGGGCGAGGACAGACGCCATCAGCAGGAAGAATGCGTCCGAACGCCGCAACGGGGGCCCCGAGGCCTTGGCTTCCCCGGGGGAGTCATTTGCCCGGAGATCGGCGATCGATGGCACACCAACTCTTTCCACCGTTTCAATTGAAGGGTCGTCCCTGCAGGAGTCTCTCGGTGGTCGGCCTGGCGAACCGAAAACAGTTTGCAGCGCCCTGCGGGAGTATTTCATACCAGCTTTTGACATGGGCAACCCTGCGATTTACGAGTTGACGAAGTCCCTGGTCGACGTGCCCGAATCCGATTCCGAACGGGCGGCCGGCTCGCTGATCGTCGATTGGCTCCGCAGTGAGACGAGCGCGGAGGTCACACGGGACGATGGTGGCAACGTCGTGGCCCGAAAAGGATCGGGCGGCCCCTCCCTGGCACTGGTCGGTCATCACGACGTCGTCGACCCCGCCCAGTCACAGATCGCGGACGGTCGGCACCGCGTGAGCGAGGAGAACGGGCGACTGCAAGGCCGTGGGACGGCTGACATGAAGGGGGCGCTTGCCGCGATGATGGTGGCTTTCCAGCGTGCCGACCCGGATTCGGTACTGATCTTCGCCAGTTTCGTCGGCGAGGAGCGGGGCGGAATCGGCGCGCAGTCGGCGATCGAAGACGGGCTCAAACCCGACTTCGCGATCGTCGGCGAGGGCTCGGCGTCCTATTCACGGGAGGGCGTTCTCGACGTCGCGATCGCCCACAAGGGCCGCCGGGGTAGTTCGATCGAGGCCACGGGGACGTCCGCCCATGCGAGCGAACCGGCAGCCGGCGACAACGCGATTTACCGGGCCCTGGAGGCCGTCGATCGGATCCGAGATCTCGATCCGCCGACTCGAACGGTCTTCGGCGAACGGCTCGCCGGAAGCCTGGCCGTGACCGAAATCGACGGCGGAACCGACTGGAACGTCATCCCCGAGTCCTGTTCGGTGACCGTCGACGAGCGGACGGTTCCGGGAAAGCGTGCCGATCTGGGGATCGTGGAATCGATCCCGGGGGTCGAATGGACGGTCGACCAGGATCTTCCGCCCATGCGGTGTGAGAGCCGGGAATTCGCCGATCAGGTTCGGGCGGCGGCCGCAAAGGCGCAGTCCGGAACCCCCGAATTCGTCCAGAAGCCGCATGCGACGGATGCCGGATGGCTCGCGAAGGCGGGGACCGAGTGTGTCGTGTGTGGCCCGGCGGAACCCGGTGAGGCCCATTCCGCGACCGAGAGCGTCTCGAAATCGCTTCTGTACACTGCGTTCGATTGCTATCGGTCGGTCGCCGATGACTGGGGTCCGCTGTGAGTTTGAAACGTTTCCATTTGGATTCCAATCGTTGTTGTGCCCCGTGAATGGAGGGGACGAACGCACGCATTGTGATTTTGTCTTCTGGAAGAAGGGGTATGGGCCCGGAGGGATATTGAACCACGGTCAGTCCGCTCGCTCCGCTCGCTTCCTTCCCTGCTTCAAATCCCACCGACCCGCATTTCACACCTCGCCGCGGAGATGAAACTCCGCGGCCTCAGTCGGTCAGAAAGTGGGGCCGGAGGGATTTGAACCCCCGATCGACTGATATCCCCGGTATGCCTCGGCACTCCAGAGGGTCGTCATCGCGCCCGAGAGCCAGTCGAACGCTCGGTATACCAGTCTGGAGTGTCGTCGTCGGCGAACCTCTGGAGTCAGTCGCCATTCCTGGCTTGGCCACAGCCCCGTACCCCCGATTGTCGGGTACGGCTAAAGGGCGTTACGGTTCATTAGTCACCGGCGAACGCCCCCACACTGGCCCCGCCGCGTCTGAGAGTACCTCAGACCCAGGGCGCACGGTCGTCCTCGCTCTCCCCCGGGTAGCCATACTGGTCCTTGCTGGGCTCGTCCTCGGCCGTGGGGCCGTTTCCTCCGCCGTTGGTGACCGCCGTCGATTGTCCTGCCGTCGTCCGATCGGCCTGTTCTGTTGGGTCGATGGCGAGCAACGCGGCCATCGCGAAGACCGGGAGCGGCGCCGACTCGGGGACGATGTCGATCAACGAGAGTGCGAGCGTGCCCAGGGCGACCGCGCTGCCAAAGCGGAAGCGATCGATGTCCACCATCCCCTCGATACGGGGGCGAAGGAGAACCAGCAGGAGGGCGAATGTGACCCCCACCCCGCCGGCGGCCATGCCTCGGGCCACGAGTTCGGTGTTCGTCGTGAGCGCGAAGGCGAAGGAACTCGGGTTCAGACTCGCGATCACCCCGAGGCCGATGATGACACTCGCACTGGGGAGGTACTCCCCGATGGTCGAACTGGCGGTCTTCGCGGCAACGGCCACGATCACGAGGGCCGCGAACCGCTCGAAGATGATGATGTCGATGAAACTGGCGATCGTCGGTGCCAGAGCGGATTCGATCCCCGCGATCGCGATCAGCGGGAGCCCGATCATGAGGACTTCCTTCGTTTGTCGGACCGGGTCGGCGTCCATCTCGACGAGCACCACGGCGACCGTGGCGCTCCCGCCGAAGACGAGCAGGCCGACCTGCAGGATGCCCACCGGACTCGAGAGCGCATCGGCGAGGACGAGCGCCGGGAAGATCCCGTCGATGAGCGGAAGGAGCATGACCGTCGCCAGCAGCCTGGTCGCGCCGCCGACCTGCTGCTCGAGGCGAAGCGCAATCGGGTGTCGGGAGCTGCTCATCGACTATGCGGGATGCCCGTAACCATGTGGGGCCTGGCGGTATTCGGGTTGAAGCCTCCGCTTTCGCTGGGGCCAGACCGATTTCCCCGCGTTCCCTGTATCGTTGCCGAAAAATGTGACCTCGCCGGTGGCGATTGATTGGTCGCCGGCGATGCACTCGGCAGTGGGACTCGCGGGGTCCATACGCAATATTCGGGGACAGGGGAACATAAATATAGTGTGAGAGGCGGTTACATTCCACGGACCGGATTCCCGCTCTCGCAACCCTTTTGTCGTCCCGGCAGGTGCGTACTACATGGCGAAGGATTCTCCCCCGAGTGGGACGTTCACCGAGAAGCTACAGGTCCGGGAGGCGTTGACCTTCGATGACGTGTTGCTCCGGCCGGCAGAGAGCCGAGTCGAACCCGACGAGGCCGACGTGAGCACCCGCGTCTCGACGAATATCGAACTCGAGATCCCGATTCTGTCCGCCGCGATGGACACCGTCACGGAGGCCGAGATGGCCATCGGGATGGCCCGTGAGGGTGGACTGGGCGTCCTCCATCGCAACATGGACGTCGAGGGGGCCGTCGAGGAGGTCGAACGGGTCAAGCGCGCAGACGAGACGATCATCCGCCGCGAGAACGTCGTCACCGCCGATCCGGATCAGACCGTAAGTGAGGTCGACGAGATGATGAACGCGAAGGGCGTGAGTGGCGCTCCCGTCGTCGACGACGACGACACGGTCCTCGGAATCATCTCCGGCACCGACATTCGCCCGTATCTCGAGGTCGGGGATTACGATGCAGTCCGGGAGGCGATGACCGATGAGGTCATCACTGCCCTCGAAGACGTGACCCCTCGCGAGGCGCTCGAACTGATGTACGAGCACAAGATCGAACGAGTCCCGATCGTCGACGACGAGAACCACCTCGTCGGGCTCGTGACCATGCAGGGCATTCTCGCGCGACGCGAGCACCAAGATGCGGTTCGAGACGGGGCGGGACGGCTCCGCGTTGGCGTCGCGGTCGGTCCCTTCGAGATGGACCGCGCGACGGCCGTCGACGAGGCCGGCGCCGACGCCATCTTCATCGACACCGCACACGCCCACAACCTGAACGTCGTGGACAGTGCCCGTGAGATCAAAGAGACCGTCGACGCCGACGTCGTCGTCGGGAATATCGGGACCGCAGAGGCTGCCCGCGACATCGTCGACTTCGCCGACGGGCTCAAGGTCGGCATCGGGCCGGGGAGCATCTGCACCACGAGGGTCGTGAGCGGTGCGGGAATGCCCCAGGTGACCGCCGTGGCCGAGGTTGCAGATGTCGCCGCCGACCACGGCGTTCCGGTGATCGCCGACGGCGGGATCCGATACTCGGGCGATGCGGCCAAGGCCCTCGCGGCGGGGGCCGACGCCGTGATGCTCGGCTCGTACTTCGCCGGGACCGAGGAGGCCCCCGGTCGTGTCATCACGATCAAGGGGAAGAAGTACAAACAGTACCGGGGAATGGGCAGCGTCGGTGCCATGCAATCCGGCGGCGGGGACCGATACCTCAAGGAGGAACCGGAAGACGAGGAGTTCGTCCCGGAGGGGGTCGAGGCCGCGACCCCCTACAAGGGAACGCTCTCGAGCGAACTCCACCAACTCGTCGGTGGGATTCAGTCCGGCATGGGATATGCCGGGGCCCACAGCGTGGACGAACTCAAATCGGGGGCCCGGTTCGTCCGGGTCTCCCAGGCGGGCCAGCAGGAGAGCCATCCCCACGACGTGATGATCACCGACGAGGCGCCGAATTACAAGCCCCAGCGGGAGTGATCGGCCCCAGGTTCCTGGTCCTGTTCCGTGGCGGTTCACTATGAATCGACGAATGATCGGTTTCACGCTCGGTGGACGCGGGGGATTCCTTCTCGATTCACCCGTTGCGAACAGATCTTTACAGCCGAGGGCCTCGCTCTCCTCGAATCGCTGTCCGCGCACGTGGTCGGTGCTCCCGACCCACGAACGGGGGTCACAGAGGTCCCCGGGTGAGCCGACCTATTCCTCCTCGGGCGAGTCGACACCCGAAAATTCGAGCCGAAACCCCTTCGATTCGTCGTCGATGAGATGCATCCGCCATCCGTGTGCCGTGGCGATTCGCTGGACCACGACGAGATCACAGGCGACGGACTCCCCACTGCCGATATGGGCCGACTCGACCGAATCGACGCCGTCCGGGAGGCTCACGTCCTCCCGTTCGACGTAAAAGCCCTGTCTCACGGTTAGCTCCCCGACCCGAAAGGATCCATCGGATTCGCCGAGATTCGTGCAATTCTCGAAGAGCGTCTCGAAGAGGTGGCTCAGTCGGCCTCGATCCCCACGGATCGAGAGGCCGACGTCTGTTTGTAACGTCCCAGTCCCGGTTTCGACGGCACGCCAGGTGTTCGTGATGAGGGTTTCGAGGTCGATGGTGGAGAGCCGGTCGAACCCCTCTCCCTTGCGGGCTAGCGTCAATGTGTAATCGATGACGTGGTCCATTCGCTCGAGGGATTCCGATACCTGCTGGAGCGGTTCGAAGGTCCGTCCCTCTCGGGCAATTTCGGTCCACCCCTTGGCGACCGTCAACGGATTTCTGAGATCCTGGGAGACCACTGCCGCGAACTCTTCGAGTCCGGCGTTGGTCCGTTCCAACTCCCGTTCGTAGGCCCTTTGCTCGGATATGTCCCGAGCGACGGTCAAGATCGATTCGGAGCCGAAATACTCGACCCGGGTCGCAACGACGTCCACCGGGACGATGGCACCGCTTGAGGTACGACATTCGGTTTCGAAGAACTCCTCGTCCGAATCGCCCCGCTTGAGCCGATCGAACGGTCGTTCGGCCCGATTCGTGACCAGCAATTCCCGGAGGTTCTTGGAGAGCAGATCCTGCTCTTTGCACTCGAAGAACCGGCAGGCCGCCTCGTTCACCTCGATGATGTCCCCGCCCGGCTCGTGGAGGATGAGTGGGTGTGGAATTCCCTCGACCAGGTCCCGATACGTCTCCCAGGATTCTCGCAGCGATTGGGCTCGACGTTTCAACTCGGTGATCTCCCGCATCGTCGTAACGGCACCTCTGATCTCTCCCTCTCGGGTTTCGAGGGGAAAGTACCGAATGTCGAAGACGTGATCCGTTCCATCCGGCCCCATTCGATTCATCTCGAACTGTGCGGTTTCGCCGTCGAGCACTCGCTCCACCTCGGGTTTGATTTCGGCATAGACATCCGGTGGGAGGACATCGGAGCGCGAGTCACCGGCGACGGGATCCTCCAGTGCGTGAAAGGTTCGGTACCGCTCGTTTGCAAAGAGGAGCCGTTCGTTCTGATCGGTAGCCGCGATGAGATCGGTGGATCGCTCGATTGCCAATCGATAGATCGAGACGTCAAAGGAGCCGGCCTCGGGTGACGGCTCGACTGCCCCCTTCGCCGGTTTCGCGAGAACGACCGTCGGGTCGTCCTCGATCTTCTCCACCGTGACTCTTCTCTCTTCGCCCGAAGCCCGTGTGGCCGTGATCTGCACCGATTGAGCACTACCGTCTAGTGAATCGGACTCGGCATCTGTAAGGAAGGAGTCGATTTTTCGCCGATCGATTCGCTTCAATGAGAGCAGATCGGTGAGTGGGCCACCTCGGGCCTCCGGGGCGGAGTACCCGAAGAGTTCCTCACTTGCATCGTTCCATTCTGTCACGTACCCACCGGAATCGAGAACGATGATCGGATCGGAGACTGCCTCGATGATCGACGTGATCCTCTCGGCCCTCCGTCGATGGCCCATACCAAGTACCATCGGTAGACGGGTAATCAATTTACTGGCTGGAATGTTCAATTCAATGACGATTCATTTCGAAGCGACGGATGTGGAATCGTGTTTCAACGGTCACTGTCACTCGATTTTCCACCGTCAGAGACGGCCAGTAAGCAATCTGGGGAACCAGTCAGTTCGCCGTTCGCTCGGCAACGACGGTCCCGTCTATTCTGAGCTGAACGGTTAGATTTCCTGGGTCCTCACCATAGACCGGCAGGGGGACATCTCGAGATACTGTTTGTCCCGGGCCAATCGACAGTGTGCCTACCTTGGCGAAGCTATCGTTTTCCACGTATCTGATGGCAATCGGAACCCTCGTCGCGTTCGTTCCGTGATTCGTCACCGCGACGGTGACGACGATGGTTTCGCCTTCGACGGCGGTCCGGACGATGGAACCCGAGATTCCCCGGTCGGTGGGCGGGGGCTGGGTGACGGTCGTGGCCGGCACGTTCGTCCTGGTCCCCACGTCGGTGGTCGGCTGGGGTGGTGTGCCTGCGTCAGGGGCCGGTGCCGCACAACCGGCGAGGGCCACCAGAACGAGGACGAGTCCGATTCGAGTGTTCATCGTCGAATTCATACAGGGTGAAACGTCGGAAGGGTTGCGATTTCGGGGGCCGGACTCCGGTCTCCTCGGTAGTGACCCCGCTCTGGGACTGGAACTTCACTCATCTCAGGTACAATTTTCGGACTCTGTATCCGGTGTAGACTGTCGCGAGAATCATCGCCAAGGCGACGATCAGGAACACCTCCGTCCCCGATTGCAGCCATCCGAAGAGGAAAACGACCCCCGCGAGGGCGAAAAGCGCGACGGTGGCGAGATCGAAGGCGAGGTTCGTGTCTTTCACGGTCCCTCTCTCCGTTCGAATTTGTTTCGGTGCTTGACAGATGAGTGCCTGTCCATATCAATCCCAATTGGGGGCGGGTGATTTGATGGTTTGCTTTTCGAGACTTCCGGAGGCTACCGGGGAGTTCGGGCGCGATTGAGAACATCCGATCGGAGCGAAGCACCTCTCTGCGTTCGAATCGCTGCCCGCATTGCTTCTCGCCTTCGTTCGTCGCAAAAGCGGGCCGGGCGCGATTTGAAC
>JBDGUI010000036.1:0-20243 GCA_042216015.1 Halodesulfurarchaeum sp.
CTCCCGCTCCATCCCGATCCTCATTCTCCTCCCCAATCCCATCTCCCGCTCCATCATCAACCGCTTCGCGCTACTCCGCAGATCCGCCGGTGCGAAGGTGGGTGAACACGTAGGTCTGCGTGTACCCGGGTCGAGGACCGAGTCGAGACCGTATCGCCCGCGAGGTCTCGCCGTAGGAGCCCCTTTGGGCATCGGGGAAGTACTCCGCGATTGCCGACTGGATCCAGGTGTCAAGCGGGACCGGTTCCTCGAATCCCATCCCGAAGAGGAGGACACAATCCGAGACCTTCGGTCCAACGCCGACGAATTCGGTCAACGCGTCCCGTGCGTCTTCGTAGGGCATGGAGGGCACCGAATCGAGCGCAACGCCCCCATCCCGGAGCAACTCGGCAGTGGCTTTGACGTACGGCGCGCGATACCCGAGCCCGAGATCCCGCAATTCGCGCTCGGTTGCCCGGGCCAATCGCTCGGGGGTCGGAAAGGCATGCACGGTCGTGTCCCGCCACTCGATCGGATCCCCGTAGTGCTCCCGGAGATCCGTCACCAGCCGATGAATTCGGTCGATCCGCATCTGGGCCGAGAGGATGAAGGAGAAAAGCGTCGGCACGACTGGTTCGGTCACCAGTCGGAGCCCAGTGAACCGATCCTTTGCCGCCTCCACGACGGGTTCGTCTGGAAACGCGTTCCGAATGTCGGGCAGGTTCGCGTCGAGGCCGAGCCGCGCTCTGAGCGTGGCGGTCGGGTCGGTGGTCGATCGCCAGTCGAGGCCGCCTCTCCGCTCGCTGACTTCGATCACCTCGCCGTCGGCGATTGTCTGGAACCATTCCCCCTCGGACCCCGCATCGAGTCCGTGGCTCCCGTCTTCGGGCTGCCAGAGGAACGTCTGCCCGCTCTCGAGGGTCGTTCGCAGGTCGATCTCCCCCGGAATCGAACTGGCGGGGACGTGCCCGGATTTCATCGCCCGACGTTAGTGATCGGGAGGGAAAACCTGTCGGATCGGGGCCAATCTATTTTTATGCCGGGCGTCAACGGTCAACATACCCATGGATTGTCGAGTCGTCGTCGAAGCGGCGGTTCCGGTGTACGACGTAGAGACAGCGGACGAGGCCGTTCGGATCGCCATCTCGAAGACCGGAGAGATGCTCAATCCCGACCTCAACTACGTGGAGATCGACATGGGCACGCGCGCGTGTCCACATTGCGGGGAGGAACTCGACCCCGCCTTCGTCGCGGCCGACGAGAGCCTGGTCGCCCTCGAACTGGAGATGACGGTCTTCAATGTGGAACGGGAGGAACATGCCTCACGCATCGCCCGAAAGGAGATCGGCCAGCGCCTGGAGAACATCCCGCTCGAGGTTCTCGAAGTCGAGGTACTCGAGGAGGAGTCCGAGGAAGCCGAATCCGATTCCTCGGCCGAGGAGGCGGATGCCGGGTCCGACGATGTTGAGGCCGAGTCAGATGGGGAATCCGTCGACTCGGATGCCGAATCCGAAGAGACGGACACCGACTCGGAGGACGTTCTCCCGGAATTCGAAGAACTAATCGAGGACTGACCGGGTTCACGAACCTCATCGGGCGGTTTCCCGAGACGTTGCTCTCGGTCGTCGATCGGACCCTCGGGATGGGCGCCCGGTCACAGCCGTCGCTGGTCGAGTGATACGTACCGATCGGTTCGCTCGGGATTCAGTCGGCCTGGGGCGTGACGGTCTCCGTGGCCTCGGCGGAGTCCATCGTGCCCGTAATTCCCTTCGCCAGCGCAAAAACAGCGGCCTTGTGGTCAGTTTTCGATTTGTGGATCGATGTCGGTCGTACACCCTTGGATTCGTACTCGTCGAGCTGAAGTTCTTTTGCGGAAGCGCGCTCGTAGAAGTTCCCGACCTCGGCGAGGAGTCCATGCAGGTGAATGAGCTCCTGTTTTTTCATGTGCAACCATCTGTAACGACTACACCGTTATAGTATTACTCTGAGGGGAGTTACCAAGGGTTGTACCCTCCAAATTCTGGATCGACGCCTGCTGAAAGGCTTTTAGGGGGCCGCCGTCTGGTATCGATATGGACTACGAGGAGCAACTCGAGCGCGCCCTCGAGAAGAAGCCGGACATCCGGGAAAAGGAGAGTCGATTCGAGGTCCCCGATCCCGACCTCCGGAAGGAGGGAAACGTCACGGTCTTCGAGAATTTCCAGGAGATCCTCTCTGCCGTGGGTCGAACGGAGGAACACGTGCTCAAGTTCCTGCAGGACGAATTCGGGACGAGCGCCCACATCGACGACCGTGGTCGGGCCCGGCTCACGGGTCAGTTCAACGAGACCCGGGTCACGGATGCGATCGAGGAGTACGTGGAGGCCTACGTCATCTGTCCGGAATGTGGCCTTCCCGACACCCATCTCACGCGAGAGCACGGCGCAGAACTGCTGGAGTGTGACGCCTGCGGCGCCCGTTCATCGGTGTAGGTGGATCGACCGTCCACGGGAGCGGTCCGAATTCGGAACTGGTAGGGATATCCGTCTCTCGTGGCGTGGGAAGCCCCCTGCGGTGGGAGAAGTCCCGAGACACGGGGGGTGGAAGGGAAACCGGATCGGATGAATCGTGCGGAGCTGCTTCAGGAGAGTTGCTTCAGGTTTTCGAGATCGCGATCCGTCCGCATGAACTCGCTGGTCCGACGGGTCGCATGACAGTTCGGACAACTGAAATTCTGCTCGGCGTCGGGGAGTTCGCTCGGCGTGGCCTCCCAGGCCTTCCGGCACTCCGAACAGACCAACTGGACGTAAGCCTCATGTGGCATGCGTTCGCACAGTGGGGTGCCCAGGGGAAAAACTTGCTGGCCTCCCTAGATGCGGCCGACTTCCTCGACGGCGACGGACTCGACGCCCTCGACGGATCTGAACGCTTCCTCGACGCCCTCGGTTCCGCCGGCGTCGTCCGGGACGATCACGGTCGGGTAGAGTGCGACGAGGCCGAAGGCGACCTCCTCGCGGTCGACGTCGTTGATCTTGGCGCCTTCCGGGAGCGAGTTGCTCAGCCGATCCTCGAGCGTGTCGAGATCGAGGTCCGGACTCTGCGGCATGACCTTGATGACGGCGGCCACTTTTCCCATCCTAGGGCCCCCGGAATCCGCACTCTGGACACTCATAGAGGGTACTCTGCTTTCGACAGGTGGCACACCGATAGATCTGATGGCCACATTCCGGACAGGTGAAGGCCGCCGCATTTGTCCCCGAGATATTGATCCCGCAGGAGACACAGCGACGGGCCCGGTCGGTCTCACTCATATGCTACATGTCCCTACCCGGCCCGTTCCGTTTAACGGTTGTCTTTCGGCCCGCCACCGACCGTCCCACTTAACCCGGACCGCGCGGAACGCTCCATCATGAGTGATCGGGGCTGGTTTCGGGACCTCTCGGAGCCCGACGTCGAACGCGGAGCGGCGGCCATCCGGGACGGCGAGGCCAAAGCGCCTGGGCCATGGCCGGAACTGGCCGTCGAGGAGGGGTTTGTCGACAGTCGAATGGACTATTACGAGGCGCTTCATGAGGCGACCATCGCCGCCGCCGCCGAGGCTGCAGCGGCAATGGAGCGGGCCACGGACCGACAGCTGGTCCACGCCATTCGGGCGGTGGATCACCTGGCGGAGACCGAAAACGAACTCGCCGAACGGGTCACGGAGTGGGCCGGGAGCCAGTTCGGCGAATCGAGGGAGGGGATCGAGTACGCCCTCGAGGTCGCCGCCCGTAGCCCCGAAACGGCCGTCGAGGCCGAAATCGTCGATCTCGCGGGGACCGTTCGAGACCTGCATCAGCGGCGGGAGCGCCTCCGCACGTTCGTCGCCGAGCAGGCTCCGGTCGTGGCGCCGAATCTCTCGATGCTCGCCGGCCCGGAGCTTGCAGCCCGCTTGATCGCCCTCGCAGGGGGTCTCGAATCCCTCGCGAAGAAGCCAAGCGGAACCGTGCAGGTTCTGGGTGCCGAAGACGCCCTTTTCGCCCATCTCGAGGGGCACGCACCGTCCCCGAAACACGGGATCATCTTCATCCACGAGTACGTTCGGGACACCCGCCCGGAACAGCGTGGATCGGCGGCCCGGGCTCTCGCCGGCAAACTGTCCATTGCCGCGCGAATCGATCACTATCGCGGCGAGCGCCATCCGGAGCTTTCAGCCGAACTCGACGATCGGATCGAGACGATTCGCTCCAGGGGTGAAGGACGATGACGCTCCCCGAGGGCGTCGAGCGCCGAGAGATCCAGGGCGAAGTGGGACTCGCCACCGAGGGGGAACCGGTGTACGGCGAACCGACGGCGGCGGGATGGCGCCGATGGAATCCCCATCGATCGAAACTCGGAGCGATGCTGGCGTTGGACTTCGAAATGGGGATGGAAGCGGAGGATTGCACGCTCTATCTGGGAGCGGCGACTGGCACGACCGTCAGCCACGTCGCGGACTTCGCCGGCCCGACCTACGCCGTCGAGTTCGCCCCACGGCCGATGCGGGACCTCGTCTCGGTCGCAGAGGCCCGTCCGAACCTCTTTCCCCTGCTTGCCGACGCCCGCCGGCCGGAGACGTACGGGCACGTGGTCGAATCCGATCTCGACCTCCTGATTCAGGACGTGGCGACCACGGAGCAGGCACGCGTCGCGAACCGAAACGCGCGGTTCCTGGCAGCCGACGGGACGGTTCTGTTGGCCATCAAGGCCCGGAGTGAAGACGTGACCCGGGATCCCGCCGTCGTGTTCGAGGAATCGCTCTCGACACTCGAAACGACGTACGAGATCCTTGAGACGGCGGAACTCGATCCCTACCACACAGCCCACCTCGGCGTCGTGGCAACGCCCCGGTAGGGCAACAACGGGCAAGCGATGGCCGACTTCAGGAACTATTTACGTCGACCGCTCTCTAATTCGACCGATGCCGAACGGGCCAGGAGCCGTCTTCGACGAGCTGGGGACGGTTGGGGTCGAAGAGGAGTATTTCGTGGTCGACGAGGACGGCGTCCCGACGGCCGGGTCGGACGAACTCGTCTACGAGAACGAGGCCCCGGAACCGATAACCGGCGACGTGGATCACGAGCTGTTCAAGTTCGTCATCGAGACCCGCACGCGAAAACTCGATTCTCCCGAGGAGGCACCGATGGCGGTACGGGAGATACGGACCACGCTCCAGGAGTATGCCGCCGAATACGGATTTCGGATCGCCGCCGCGGGGATTCATCCATCGGCTGACTGGCGGCTTCAGGAACACGCCGAAAAGCCCCGCTACCGCTCACAACTCGACCGGATCCAGTACCCTCAACACCGTAACACGACCGCGGGATTACACGTCCACGTCGGCGTCGACGATGCCGATAAGGCCATCTGGATCGTCGATGAGATCCGGCAGTACCTGCCCTTGATGCTCGCACTCTCGGCGAATTCGCCGTTCTGGAACGGATTCGACACCGGTCTCTGTTCTGCGCGGGCGAAGATCTTCGAGAACCTGCCGAACACCGGCATGCCGACCGCCTTCGAGAGCTTCGAGGCGTATCGGGCATTCGAGACACGGATGCTGGAGACGGATTCGATCAGGGACTCGGGCGAACTCTGGTACGACGTTCGACCGCACACCGACCTCGGCACCGTGGAGGTCAGGATTCCCGACGCACAGGACCGGGTGGGCCACGTCGACGCCCTCGTGGAGTACACCCACGCGCTCGTGATGGATCTCGCTGCACGGTACGAAGACGGCGAGTCGGGGCTCGACGTGCGCCGGGAACTGCTCGATGAGAACAAGTGGCGGGCGATGCGACACGGTCAGGAGGCCGAGTTGATTCGACCGGATGGGAAGCCCCTTCGGGTCGGGACGATCGTCGATCGCGAGGCCGATCGCCTCGGGGTTTCCGGCATTAGCGAAATATTCGAGGCCGAAAGTGGGGCGAGAAGGCAGCGTCGAATCCTCGAGGAGTCGGGAGCCCGGGCACTCAACGAGGCGCTTCTCATCGAACCGCGGCGATAACGTAAATGCCCGCTCCGGGCGAGGGTTTAAACCTGCCCGTCACTTTTGTCCTCGTGAAGACAACATGAACGGGGACGAACCGCAGAACGGACGGCGGGAATCGGATGCGGGCGGCGAGGAATCGGGAACTGAATCCTCCACCGAGCTAACCGACGAGTCAGTCCCGTCCGAGGCGGACACGCCGACCGAGTCGGACGACGGAGCGGAGGGGAACTCGAGCCCGGAAGCAGGGACGGGTGCGCGTGATCGAATCGAAGCCGGGGCGGACCGCGCGGTGACCGAACTCGACTCCCGCGTCATCGACATCCTCTCCTGGCTGCTCGACACCGAGACCAGGGGACGCATCTACGTCTATCTCCGACAGGATCCCTGGAGCACGAGCGAGGAGGTCGCCGAGGGGACCGGTCTGTACCCGAGTACCGTTCGGGAAGCCCTCGCCGAACTGACCGAGGAGGAGATCGTCGAGCGGCGGAAGCGCGAGAGCGAGGGTGCCGGTAACAACCCTTACGAGTACAAATCCATCGCCCCGAGCGACCTCGTTGGAAGCGTCGTCGGGCGCGTGCAAGAGGAACTCAACACGATTTTCACCATGGACTTCCGGGGCGGAGACGACGCGGAGTCGACCCCGGAGCCGGTCCGGATCGAAGTCAGGGAACACCCGGAAGACTCGGAGGAATAGGCCGAGAGCGTTCGAGGCGACAAACCCAACCTCTAAACGCACGCGAATCCTCCCGCGGGATATGGACGTGGCGCTCGGGGGGACGTTCGATCCCATCCACGACGGTCATCGCAAACTCTTTCGTCGTGGGTTCGAACTCGGCGATCTCACGGTCGGATTGACCAGCGACGAGCTGGCCCCAAAAACTCGCCACGAGCCGCGGTACGTCAGACCGTTCGAGGAACGAAAGGCCGACCTGGAGGCCGAACTGGCGGACATCGCGGCGGAATTCGATCGCGACTTCGAGGTCCGCCGACTCGAAAAACCGACCGGAATCGCCGTCGAGCCCCAGTACGAGGCCCTCGTCGTCACCCCGGAAACCAGGGAGGGCGGCGAACGGATCAACGAGATTCGTCGGGAGCGCGACCTCGAGCCCCTTCGAATCGTCGTCGTCGAGCGACTCCTGGCCGAGGACGGGGACATCATCTCGAGCACCCGGATCGTGCGGGGCGAGATCGACGAACACGGCAGCCTCACCCCCGATCGGACGGGCCGGGAGAACGACGCCTCGGCGATCCGGTGAGTCGGCGGTTTTCTGGTCGGGCAATCACCAGTACGCTACCAGGTTGGAGTTTCGAACCCCGCTTTTTCAAGCAGTGGCCGCCATCGGGACTGAACGGTGGGCCGGGAGACGCCGGCCGCCTCGGCGACGGCGATCTGTGAGCGCTGATCGCCGGCGATCAACGCGCCGGCGTAGATGCTCGTGGCCAAAAGGGCGTCTTTCGACCGCTTCTCGACGGGGAGTTGGGAGAGGAAGAGTTCCTGGGCTACCGAGCGGGCTTGGGCACTCAGTTCGAGCCGGTCCGCGATTTGGTCGAGTGCGGCCAGGGTCGATTGTTCGGCCCGCTCGGTGCCGGCGCGATACATGGGCGAAGGAACCCCTGGGAGTGAGTTAACGTTTTCCCGGGATCCTCTCGTGAGTCTTATTGGGATGCCCGTGGAAGTTATAGCGTGCGCGGGTAGCCAAGTGGCCAACGGCGCAGCGCTTAGGACGCTGTCCCATAGGGGTCCGCAGGTTCGAATCCTGTCCCGCGCAGTGAGCGAGCGAAGCGAGCGAACGAGCAGGAGAGATTCGAATCCTGGAAATCGACCGAAGGGAGATTTCATCCGGTTCGAATCCTGTCCCGCCCAATGCGAGGTCGAGCATAGCGAGACCTCGAATGCGAACGGGGAGGGAGGACCCGTGAGGAGCGAGACGGGACGGAGGAGCGTCTCGGAATAAGCGAACGGGGAGGGAGGACCCGTGAGGAGCGAGACGGGACGGAGGAGCGTCTCGGAATCGGGACTTTCGAGCCGGTTTTCTCACTTCCACTTGATCGAACAGCCACGGGAGGGCACCTCATCGCCGTCGACCGATTCGCCCGCAAGCACCGCGTCGATCGCCCGTCTCATCTCGAAGCCGGGTTCGCCGCTCGGATCTGCGTCGGGGCTCTGGGCGTCGTCGAGCCGCCCGTGGTACGCGAGCGTGAATTCGCCGTCGCTCCCCTCGAAGAGGAACGGGTCGGGTGTACAGGCCGCGCCATAGGCTCTGGCCACCGACTGGGTGTCATCCCTGAGGTAGGCGTCGTAGGCGATCGTTCCCTCCGCGACGAGGTCTCGCATGCGATCGAGAGAGTCCTCCGGGTACTCCGCAGCGTCGTTGGGGTTGATCCCGATGACTGCGACCTCGTCGTACGCGGCGGCGATGTCGTTCAGAGTGTCGAATTTCGACTTCGCGTACGGACAGTGATTGCAGGTGAACACCACGAGGAGCGCCTGGTATTCCGCGAAGTCAGAGAGCGAGTATGTCCGGTCGTCGGTTCCGGGGAGTTCGAACCCGGGTGCCGGTTCGCCGTGTTCGAGTTCGTCTCTTGATGATTCGACTACCATGTATTTGTCTTTCCGCTGCTGTCTCAAACGGGTTCGGGTGGCGGTCGAAAAGCCCCGGTTCCTCGCCTCGGGAATTTTTGAGGCGCCAGCCTGTACGTCCATTTATGACCGACCGAACGCGAGCCCACGTTTTCATCTCCGGACGGGTACAGGGAGTGTACTTTCGGGCAAATACGCGGGATCAGGCCCGGAGACGGGACGTCGATGGATGGGTGAAAAACCTCGATGACGGGCGCGTCGAAGCCGTCTTCGAGGGTGATCAGGACGCTGTCGAGTCGATGATCGAGTGGTGTCAGGAGGGCAGCCCGGCTGCGGAGGTGAGCGACGTGGCCGTCTCCGAGGAGGAACCGACCGGGGTGCAGGGCTTCGAAATCAGGCGCTAATTCGGCTCTCCTTTTTGACCCCTCCTGGCTACGGCTGGATACCTTCCGCTCGGCAGGCTCAGTGCTCGACGCCGACGGCCCGAACCGGTGCGCCATCGACCTGGAGCGGGAGTGGATGGGCTCGCAACTCGAACCGGTCCGGGACTCGCGCCAGCCCGGTGAGGTTTTCGAAGATCAGCCCGCCGGCACCGAGAATCGCGTTGTGGGCCTGGAATCCGTCCGGTTCGTCCGCGCTCGCCGAGAGGTGGGGGGTTGGATCGGGATTGAGGGTATCCGAACCGACCGAGAATTCCCGTTCGGCACAGCGCGCGGCGGCCTCGGGGTCGAGGTAGGGGTGGTCGAAATATCGTTCCGTTCCCCAGTGTTCGTCCCAGTTCGTGTGAAAGAGCACACAGTCTGCGCTCTCGTCCGGAGGGACTCGATCGGCCGGGATGGGTTCGCGGGCCTCGAGGTCCCGGCAGTCGACTTTCAGCGCATCGAGGACGAACTCGTCGACGGTGAATTCACGGAGCTGTTTCCCGTCCGGGATGATGTGGGCCGGGGCGTCGACGTGGGTTCCGGCGTGGCTTCCGGTCTCGATCCTGGTCGAGCGATAGCCCTCGGTGTCGTGTTCCGCGTTCGGAGAGACGCGGACCTCGTCGTCTGCGGGATACGTCTGGAGTCCGTCCACGAATAGATGGGAGAGGTCTTCCATATCTGGCGATGGGGTGGGAGCTGGCAAAACGCTACTGGAGCACTCATGCCTCGGAGCCCCTTCAGGCGTCGCTCATACCGACCGGCGAGACCAGCCCCAGTTCCCTGACCATGCCCAGGGTGTCCCAGTAGGACCAGACCTCGACGATCTCCCCGTCGTCGAACTGAAACATGTTCAACCCCGTTCCGGAGAACTGCTCGCCCTGGCCCTCGATCCCGAAGAGCTTCTCCGTCTGGGTGCCCGAGGAGGACCATCGGACGGCGTACTCGTCGCCGTCACCGAAGATGGTCTCGACCTCGTACTCGATGTCCGGAAATGCCGCGTGGTACCGCTTGATGAACGCCTTGACCTGGCCGAGGTTTTCAAGTGTTCCCGGAGTGACACTCCGGGGGCCGTGATACGTGACGTCCTCCGCGAGGATCTCCTCTGCGACATCGGTGTCGCCCTCGGTGAACATCTCCTCGTAGTACCGCTCGATGGCGGTCTCGTGATCTGCCATGACTTGTGTCACCATGCCAAAGTACACTTGCCGACCCATTAACCGTTCGGGGTTCCCCCGATTCGTGCCCCTATCTTCCGTTCGACCCAGGCAGCAATGGGGCAAAGATTCTCTGTTTTCACAGAAACGAAACGAGGGCACGGGCGAGTATCCAGGCGACCCCAAGTGCGAAAAGTGCTCCGAGAAGGGTTCCAACGGCATTTCCAACGGCCGCCAAGTGGTCGCCGGTCTCCCAGAGGCGAACCGTTTCGACTGAAAACGAAGAAAACGTCGTGAAGGAACCGGCAACGCCCGTTCCGAAAAAGAGGACGAGGTCGTTTCCCATCCCGAGGAAGGTCACGAATCCGAGGAGGAAGCTTCCGAGGACGTTGACCGAGATCGTCCCGGGGGGTACTCGCTTCCATCGATGCGGCTGCTGACGTATTGCCGGAGCAGCGCTCCGAGCGCCCCTCCCGTTCCCACCAGTTGACCGGGTTCGATCGGAATCATCGGTTCTCCCCCGCTTCGATCCGGACGGCCACTGCCCGTCCCACGATCACGCCGGCGAATCCGAGGCCATAGGTCCCGAGCACGGTGAGCACGATCCATGTCGGCCGCCTCTGGGCGGCCAGTAGTGCGAACGTGCTGTAGGTCGTAAAGGAGGAGAGAAAACCCGTGGACACCAAAAGCCGTGTCTCAGTCGAGAGGTGGTCCGTACGAAGTGATACGTAAATCACCAAACCCAGGAGGAAACTCCCCAGCGTATTGACGGCGATCGTGGCGGGAAGGGCCGGCCAGACCTGTCCGAAGACGTATCGGAGATTCGATCCCGCGAAACCGCCGATTCCGACCAGTGCGACCGTTTCCAGCGCTCGAATCCGACGGGGAATGCGTGCTACCTGGCTTTGCAAGAAGGAGTCATCAGCCGCGAACCGGCAGTTGGGTCAGGCGGACTCCATCGCCCGTGGCCACGGATTGTCGTCCTGAGTGGAGGGGTTTGCGAAGCGTCGAGCCGGGAATGACGTATCGACAGAACGTTCATTATTGTCTGGCAACAATATCATTCCATGCGGTATCACGTTCTCATGCCCGTCGACCGTGACCAGGACCGAGCAACCGCTCAGGTCGATTACCTGCTCGATTCCCCAATGGCTCCCGAGGACCTCGTGGTCAGGATGCTGTACGTCCTCCCACGTGAGGACGCCGATATCGACGACGAGGAGAACTTCGAGGGCAACGAGGCGGCGATCGAGGCAGCGAACCGGCTCGAGGGGGCGGGGGCGACCGTTGCCCGGCGGATGGACACCGGGTCGATCTCTGGAGCCATTCTCGAACACGCCGAGGAGATCGACGCCGATCAGATCGTCATGAGCGGTCGCAAGCGAAACGGGGTCTCGGACGTGCTGCTCGGTAGCACTGCAACCGACGTCATCCAGGCCACAAAACGGCCGGTCGTCATGACCGGGTAGCGGCCATCACTCCCCGGAGGCGGGGTGGTCATACCGGCGGGGAATCATGGCTGTTTCCACGTAGTGATCGCCTCCGGCATAGTCGATTCCCGGCTGGATGAACGGATAGGGACCCTCAACGGGCGTATTCTGGACTGATCCACCTGATTCCGGGGTCTTCACGAGGTCCATCACCTCGTATGCGACCGGCGACTGGTCCTTCAGAAACTCGAGAAGGATGTCGGCCGGAATCGCATCTCGGATCTCCACGTTTCTGAACGGGAACCCACAGCCGCCGAGATCGCGCTCTGGAGCCCCAGGCCGACGGAACGTGGCGACACGATAGGTGGCCGCCGGATCGACCGGTTCGCCGTCGATTTCCATGGAGACCAGGCGTCGACCCCGTTTTGCCGTGGGATCGATCACGAGTTCCACGTTCGAGGAGAAGGCTCGCACGCGACCGTCTTCCTGGTCGTAGACGTGCGAGGTGAAGTTGTCGATGAGGTAGTCCTCGACGTGTGAGACGAGCTGTTGGCCCCAGACGTCACCGGCAGCGACCTTCGCGGTCATGGGATAGAACGTGTACACGTCCTCCAGCGTGATCTCGCCGGCCGGTATTGCCTGTCCGAAGCGATTGCCGTGAGTGACCGCGAGGTCGGCATCGAAGCTCTCTCTGAGCGCGTCGTTGAACAGCGTGTTCCAGGCGCTCTCGAGGAAGGACTGGCGGGCCAGGTCGAATTTCGTCTCGCCGACCACCGTGGAAAGCGATCGCGTGAGGGTCGTCGATCCCCGTTGGAAGGTGGAATCGTCGTCGAAGAAGGGCGCTCTGAGTGCTTCGATCGTCTCGGCAGTCGCCTCGTCCGGGGCCGGCGTATAGGGGAGGTCGTCCACGAAGGTGTAAAGGACGTGTCTGAACGCCGGTCCGCTGTCGTCGAAGCGAAGGTCCACCCGGCCGAGGGCCTCTCCCATGCCCGATTCGATCACCACCGTCTCGGTCCGATCGATCAGGATCGGTTCGTACGTGTACTCGTGAGTGTGTGCGCTGAGCGCCACGTCGATGCTGTCGAAGTCCTTGGCGGCCTGGACCATCCACGGCAGCCCGATCTCCGTGACTGCGACGATCAGGTCAGCACCCGCCTCACGGGCGGCAGTCGCCGTCTCGTCCAGTAGGACTGGTGACGTGCCGAATCGGTATTTCCCCTCGTGAAATGCCGGGGCCATCCGGTCGATGTAGGGATTTGTCATCCCGATTACTCCCATCGTCCTGCCGCCCCGTTCGAAGAGCCTGTACCCATCGTACAACTGGGTCCCCTCCGCATCCGTGAGGTTCGTGGCGAGCGTCGGGGTCTCCACGGCGTCGAAGAGGTCGAGGGCGGATCCGTCGCGAGCCCCCTCGTGGCCGAAATCCCAGTTGCCGGGCACGTACACGTCGGGATCGAGGTGTTCGTTGATGGGCTCGAGCATGATCTCCCCCTCGGTGAAGGTCGTTTCGGCCGTCCCGTGGAAGGTGTCTCCGCTCATCAGTACGAGGGTCTGGTGGGCCTCGCGCAACTGATCGAGCTTGGCGACGTGGGTTGCCAGTCCACGCACCGATCGAATCGCCCGCCTCCCGTCACGGAAATCGATCGGAGGACTGCCCCGATTCGTTCGGTAGAACACCTGGTTTGCCGGTCCGAGCTGCCCGTGCAGGTCACTCACGTGAGCGATCGTCAAATCGGGGGGTCCCTCCCCCGCGGGCCGTCCGTCGAAGGTGCGCCACTCTCCAAGCCACCTGGTATCAAGTCCCATGTCAGTCGTTCGTCCTACGTGTGTGGGTCGTATAACTCGTTTCCCGTTCCGATGCCGCACAAACGTTTTGAGGATCCACCGAGTCCGTTTATTCAATGGCCGAATTGTGTGACCTCCTCGAGGACATCGTCGCCGAGCCGGATGCGCTCTTTCTCTTCTCCCCGACGGGGTCACAGTACGAGGAGGCGGCCGCGATCGAGGACCTCCCGGTGGTGGTCGTCGATACGAAAAACGAGATCGAAGCACCCCAATTCCTCGAGGTGCCACTCGAGTTCGACGACGTCAAAGACTGCATCCAGTTCGCCCTCGAAGGGGCCGTCGATCAGGAACTCGTCGAACCGGGTGATGAGGTGCTTGCCGTGCTGGGATTGCTCGGTGAAAGCCGAGACATGGTCTCCCGGGTGCGGGTCACGGAGGGCACTCACGGCATCTATGACCTGTTCACGGACTCGCGTGCCGATCCGGAGGTGCTTCGGGATGCGTTCGAGGTGGCCATCGAACTCGGCAAGAAGGGCCAGAAGGGCAAACCGGTCGGGGCCCTGTTCGTCGTGGGCGATGCGGGCAACGTGATGAACAAGTCCCGCCCGCTCTCGTACAATCCCTTCGAGAAGTCCCACGTTCGCATCGGTGACCCCATCGTCAACGTGATGCTCAAGGAATTCTCCCGCCTCGACGGCGCATTCGTCGTCTCTGACTCGGGGAAGATCGTCTCGGCGTATCGCTATCTCGAACCCTCCGCCGAGGGAGTGGACATCCCCAAGGGATTGGGTGCCAGGCACATGGCCGCGGGAGCAATCACCCGGGACACCGGTGCGGTCGCCATCGCCTTGAGCGAGAGCGACGGGATGGTGCGTGCATTCAAGGGCGGCGAACTGGTCCTCGAACTCGACCCGGAGGAGTACTGAATGGCCGATCCGATCGTCGACTTCGCCATCGAGACCCGTTATCTCTGGGCCGCGATCATTCTTTCCGTCGGGCTCCTTGGGGGATACCTTCTCGGACAATTCAACAAGCGGTTGCTCCGCGGTGTGGGCGTCGACGAGGCCGTCGAGGGGACGAGTCTCGAACGGACGGCCCGGAACTTCGGAACGGAGACCGTCACGATTCTCGCCCGGAGCACGTCGTGGCTGATCTACGGGTTTGCACTCGTGTACAGCCTGCACGTCGCTGGAATCGTGGAAACGAGTGTCCTCTTGGCCCGCAGTACAGATCTGATCCCCTCCTACATTCTCGGGGCACTCGTCGTGATGGGTGGCTTGTTGGTCGGTGATAAGGTGGAGATGTCGGTAAACGAGCGACTCAAGGGGATCAAGTTCCCCGAGGTGACCCTCGTCGGACGGATCGTTCGGTATACAGTCGTCTTCGTCGCGATCCTTCTCGCGCTCGCCCAGGTCGGGGTCGCCGTCGGGGTCCTGCTGATTCTCCTCGGTGCCTATCTCCTCGCCGCCATCGTCCTCGCCGCGACGGCGCTGCATCAGCTTCTGGCCGCCGGTGGAGCGGGGCTCTATCTTTTGCTCTCACAGCCCTACACGATCGGCGACCAGGTCGCCATCGGGGAGCGAGAGGGTGTCGTGCAGGAAATCGACCTCTTCACCACGAAGATCGAACGGGACGGTCGGGTCTATCTGCTGCCGAACCATCTCGTGCTCAGTCGAGGGGCCACCTTGATTCGGGAGTGAGTTACAGCGGCTCGGCCGGAACCCCGGCGACGGTCGTCTCGGGTGGCACGTCCTCCGTGACGAGCGAGTTTGCCGCAACGCGGGCTCTCGCCCCGATCTCCACGCCCGGGAGCACGATCACGCCGGCGCCGATCATGGTCTCGGGGCCGATCCGGACCTCCCCGGTCCGGAACTCGTCCTGGAGGAACTCGTGACAGAGAATGGTCGCGTCGTACCCGACGATCGCGTCGGATTCGATGGTGATGAGCTCGGGAAAGAACACGTCAGGCGTCGATTCGAGTCCCCAGCGGACACCCTTCTCCACGGTCATTCCGAGCCGCCGGAACAGCCAGTTTTTCAGCCGAAGGCTCGGGGAGTGTCTCGCCACGACGATCGCGGCGTAGTTGCGGGCGACGATCCACGGCGATTTTGCCTTGCGCCAGTGCCGAAGCGAATTCCCGGGACCGGTCGCCGTTCGTTCGAGGCGCTCGTGGCGACGTCGGGACACGCTCTCCGGTAAGACGCCGCGTTTCTTTAACCCTCCGAGGGTCACTCGACGATCGGATTGAATCCCCCCGTGATGTTCCACTCGTGGACACAGTAGGTCTTCCCGACCTCCCCTTCGACCCGCCAGGTGCCGACGGACTCGTCCCAGACCTCCTCGCGTTCACACCGCAGACACCGTCGGGTCCGCGGACGACGGATCTCGATGTTCATACGTGTCCCATGGTACCAATGTGCAATAAATCTGCAGGCGCGTCGATCCGAGTCCAGTGAGCCTGTCAGGAAAGCAGCCCCAGGTCGAGGGGAACCTGTCCGTCGCCGTATCCCGAGACCGTCCCTTCGGGACCCAATCGATAGACGACTGCCGGGCGATGCCCGACCGCCGGTTCGCGATTTCGGACCTGTTCCCACTCGTTATCGGTGAAACTCGTACAATCCACGAGCAGGAGCACCCCGCCGCCGTGGGCGTCGAGCTGGCCGTCGACCTTGGTTGCCGCCGTTAGCTTCACGGCTTCGACTGCCGAGTTTGCACTCCGCCGATGGGGCGGTGCCGGATGGGTCACCTCCGCGAGGTGGGCCCCATCCTCAGTTTCCACCCGGAAATCGAGTGAGTGGCCGGTCGAAACTGGCGCCTCAGGCTCGATGTCGTATCCGGCCGCATCCAGCAGGAAGGCCGCGTTGAACTCGCCCATCGCTGCAGTCATTCGGATCAGATTCAGTCCTTCCGAGGTACCGAGCTTCCCCGCCATGAGGTGGCGATAGTCGTCGAGGACGCCACTCGCGAGAAACGACTCGTAAAATTCGAGCGCGGGTTCGGCGTCCTCGATCGGGAATCCCGCCGCGTGCTCGGCGAAGAACGCGCGAGAAGTTTTCCGGCCGTCCTTCGAGAGAAACACGGGGAGGAAGAACCACGAGAGGTGTGGGTATTCAGATAGCCAGGGGGACTCCTCGTGGAGTTGGGCCAACAACTCGCGTTCGGCCCAATCGGCAATTGCCGAGGGGACATCCCCGAAGTCGTACTTCTCGGTCCGCCAGAGCACCTCCGGTGTCTCCGTGTTTCCCATCCAGAAGGCCTGCCCGTTCCCCCAGGCAAAGAGGGCGACGTCGCCGTTGTTCATCTCGAATCGACGCGCCTCGTACCCATCGGGCGGGGCAAACCAGGGGGTCGTCATCGCCGCACCGAGCGCGTCGTCGAGAGACCGATAGATCCGCTTTTTCACCCGGTCTTCCGACCAGGAGTCCGTGGACCGCCGGAAACGTAACAGACTTGCCACGACTGACAGTAGGTCGCCACTCCGTTTACGCCTTCCCCTCGGTGTCAGCTCGTCTCGAGGGGGCGTTCCAAGACCACCCGCTGTGGGGTATACCCCCGCTCCCTGTACCACTCGATGGCTGTTTCGTTCTCCGCCATTGCACTGATCGCCACGACGGCTGCGCCCCGGCTTTCGAGTTCGGTTTCGGCCCGAGAGAGCAACGCCGATCCGACGCCGTGGCCGCGCGCTTGGGGTTTCACGTACACGTTTTCGATCACGCCCCGGATGACGGACTGCTCGTATACCCCCTCCTCACGGTAGTACATGACAAAACCCAGGAGTTCCTCGCCCTCCCTCGATCGGGCGATGTCGAGCATGTTTCCCGCGGCGTACTGCCCCAGGAGGTCCCGGGCGACGGCACGGTTTTTGGCCCCCTCGATGTGGGAGCCATACGCTCGCTGTCCCTCGACGAGGTCCACCCAGCAATCGAGTACGTCAGGGATGTCCGCCGGTTCCGCTTCGACGATTTCGAACTCCATCAGCTATCCAGGGCCTCGATCGCCGGGAGAGTCTGGCCGGTGAGCATGGCGAGTGCAGCCCCGCCGCCAGTGCTCACGTGGTCGAACCCCTCGATGTCGAATTTCCGGATGGCCCGTGCGGTGTCGCCACCGCCGACGACGCTGTATTCGGTCTCGGCGACGGTTTCGAACAGGCCCTTCGTTCCGAGCTGGAAGTTCGGGTTTTCGAAGACCCCGGCTGGACCATTGAGGATGGCCGTGCCGACCGACGCCAGACAGTCGGCGTACCGCTTGACGGTTCGGCTTCCGATGTCCATGACGTCGCCGTCTTTCGGACTCGGGAGCTCCTCGACGCCGACCTCCGTTCGACCGTTTTCCCCCTCTACGGCCACGTCGACCGGGAGGTGGATATGTTTCCCGTGATCCTCGAGGAGGGCCGCTGCCCGATCGATTTGCTCCCAGAAATCCTTCTCGAGGATATAGTCTGTGGCCTCCTCGCCGAGATCGATTCCATCAGCCATCAGGAAGACGTTCGCAACGAGACCGGCCGTCAACACCTCGTCGGCCAACCCAGCTTCGATCCCGTGGCGGATGACGCGAATCGCGTCCGGAACTTTGGCCCCCCCGACGACGTACGCTCGAGGGGTGGGCGTCCGATCGATGTGTCCGAGGACGTCGATTTCCCGCTCCATGACCCGACCCGCGTACGCCTCGAGCACGTGCGAGAATCCGACGAGTGTGGGCTGGGACCGATGGGCTGCCGCGAACGCATCATTGACGAACGCGTCGAAGTGAGGCGCGAGCCGGGAAACGAGGTGGGTTTCGGCGGCGTGGGCCGGCTCGAATTCCATGTACTCCTCGCTGTAAAACCGCGCGTTTTCGAGCAGGAGGGCCTGTCCCGGGTCGAGCCCGTCGATGGCCTTTCGAGCTCCCGACGAACACGTCGCATCCGTGTACATCACGGGTGCGTCGAGCAATTCGTCGAACCGGGTCGCGTGGGACTCGAGTGACTCGAACTCCGGCCCACCGGGCCGTCCCTGGTGGGCGATCACGGTCACGCGGGCACCGTGTTCGAGTAGCTCCGAAAGGGTGTCGACATGCGCTCTGAGTCTTGCGTCGTCGGCCAACTCCCCGTTTGCTGTGAGGGGACTGTTGATATCGACCCGAACGCCGACCGACGTCCCCGCCAGGGACAGGTCATCCAGGGTCCGTATCGCCATGTATTGCAACGGTTCGTGGCGGGGTCCAAATGCGTTTCTGTGTCGGTCCGTTTCTCGGGTGCGGGACCGCGCTACACCGTCCGACAGTCGGGACACAGGAGCTGCCCGTCGACGTTGCGGAGGTCCTGGGAGAACGAGCCACACCCCTCACAGATGCTCTGGTTTGCATACCCGTCCTCGACGGCGGTGTCCCGGCTGTCTGCCATCGAGGCGGACTGCATGGTTCCGCTTTTCGTCTCGGTTTGCCCCGTCTGTTTTGCCGTCGCGAGGTCTCGTGCGTCCAGTACGCCAAAGATCTCCGCCCCGTCGGCGACCAGGACGTGACTTTGACCGGTCCCCACGAGCATTCTCGTCGCCTCTCCGATCGTCGTTTCGGGGGTCACGGCGGGGGGATCGGGATCCATGACCGTCGACACCGGCGTCGACTCGACGTCACCGCCGTCGACGAGGTGGTCAAGAATCTCCCCGGCAGTGAGCAAGCCCGCGGCTCGCTGGCCGCGCAGGACGACGGCGGCGGTTTCCCCGGACTTCCGCATGAGAGCAGTTGCCCCCAGCAACTCGTCGGACTCGCTCACGCCGACGTAATCCCCGGAGAGGAAATCACGCACGGGGAGTTGATTCATAGCTCAATATACCATCGATTCGCTCTAAAAGGTATCCCCGGTACCCTTATGGGGTGTGACAGTGTAACATACATATTTGTCGGCGGCGAATTCGGGAGATTCAACTTGGCGGCACCCACCACCTCAGCCAATGGATCGGCCGTACGCGATCGGAATCGCCGGCGGAACCGGCGCCGGCAAGACCACGGTCGCTCGTGAACTCACCGAGAACGTCGGGGAAGCGGTGACGATCATCCCGCTCGATAACTACTACGAGGATCTCTCGGATCTCTCCTTCAGGGAACGGCGGTCGGTCAACTACGACCATCCCTCCGCGTTCGAATGGGACTTGCTTCGGGAGCATCTCGACACCCTCCTCACGGGAGATCCGATCGAAATGCCCCAGTACGACTTCGAGCGACATCTCCGCAAACCCGAACCGGTGACCGTCGAACCGTCGGCGGTGATCGTCCTCGAGGGAATTCTGGCCCTCTACGACGAGGGGGTGAACGACCTTCTCGACCTCAAGGTCTACGTCGAGACCGACGCGGACGTCCGGATCCTCAGACGCATCCGTCGGGATGTCGTCGAGCGTGGCCGGGATCTGGAGGGGGTGATCGATCAGTATCTCTCGACGGTCAAACCGATGCACGAGCAGTTCGTGGCGCCGACGAAAAAACGGGCCGACCTGATCATCCCCGAGGGGGCCAACCGAACCGCGGTCGACCTGCTTCAGGAGAAGGTAAAGCGGGAAGTCGAGGGCTGACTCAGTTCTCCGGGGAAAACTCCCACAGACCACTGGCCCTGATCGCCTCACCGACGGCGCGATGAAAATCGGTTTTCGTCTCGAAGGAATCCTCGGAGCGGGGCTCGAAGATATCGGCCACGCTGATGACTGTCCGATGATTGATGCGGACCGGTTTCTCCCCGTGGCGGTCGAGGAACGTCTCCGCGGAGAGGGGGAATGATTCCTTCGGCTCGAATTTCGAGAGCACGGCCATATCGAACCGCCGCATCCCGTTGCTTCCCTCCTCGCCGTCTGGATCGATGGGCCAGTCGGAATTTTCCCCCGATGCCATGGATGTCTCTACCCGTCCGGCCACTTTCAAGATTCCGCCCTCCAGAATCGG
>JBDGUI010000050.1:0-20040 GCA_042216015.1 Halodesulfurarchaeum sp.
GCACGCGGCGAGTCCCCTCCATGCGGCGTTAGACGCTCCCTGACCTGCACGGTCACGGCGGCCTCGGTCGTGTCGTCGACCACCACCGCTTCGCCGACCCCGTCGGGCAACCGTTCCTGAATCGTCTCGTCGATGTACGTGGGTCGCGCGGCCGCGAGCGCGTCGATGTCGGCCGTCGCAGTCAGCCGATGGGAGAGCAGCAGGTCGGACTGGGAGATCGCTACCGACGGAAGCGCCGCCGGTCGCTGGGTCGCAAGCACGAGACTCACTCCGGGATGGCGCCCGCGGGTCAGGATCGTGCGAAGGGGCGGTCCGGCGATCCCGTCGACGACCGCCTGGGCCTCGTCGATCATGAGCCAGGGAAGCCGGGGGATCGACTCCGCGACGGCCGTTTCGTAGAGGGTGCGAGCGACCGCGGCCGTCACGACGCCGAGGGCCTGGTCCGACAGACGGGTGGCATCGATCACCGTCGTCGCGGGGCCGAAGAGCCGCTCCGCGTCCAGCCCGTCGGGGTGAAAGACCTCCCACTGGGCCGCCAGGGAGAGATGGTTGGACACCGCCTGGATCACCGATCGTGGAGCATCGGCCCCCTCGACGGCGTCGATCATCTCCCCCAGCGTGTCTGCCCCTTCGGCGACCTGCCAGAGGAGCGCGCCGGGCGCGCCCGTGGGATCGAGTTCGAGCAGGGCACACCAGTCCCTCGGCTCGAGCGCGTCGGCGGCGACGGTCGGGGCGTCGATCACCGTGGCGTGGGCGCCCTCAGCAAGCCCGTCGAAGACGCCCATCGGATCGACGAGGACGCCCGTGACCCCGCGGGCCGCGGCGATCCCCTCTGCCAGTACCCCGAGAGTGTAGGACTTACCCGAGCCGCGCTTGCCCGCCAGGAGGGAGACGTGGGGGCGATCGAGGTCGAGTGCCACGCGTGCACCATGGCTTCCGTCCCGGGCCAGAAACGACCCGAGCGAGGCGGTTGGCCCCGCCTCCGCTTTTCGTCCGAGTACGTGAGACACGGGCCGAGTTTCCCCCGTCTTTTCCTATAAACCGTCACACGGAGGTTTATGTCCGAAGGTGGGTCCAGGGTGATCCATGTCGTGGCTCGAACGACTGGCGGCCGACGAACGGGGTATCGAAGGACTGCCGGTTCGGTTGATCATCGCGTTCGTGGTGGGGGTTGCGGCCCTCTCGGTGATGCTCAACATGATCTCCGGGGTCGAATCCTTCGCGGTGGCGGAACTCGACGTGAAACCGGAACCGAACGTGATCGGTCCCGAAGCACAGACGATCGAACTGACGGCGATCGGGAGTGATGACTCACCGGTCGCGGACGCCACGATCATCGTGGAGGCCGGAACCGCGAAACTCGACTCGATGGTCGTCGCGACGACTGATGGAGACGGGACCGTTCGAGTGAGGATCGATCCGGCGCTCGGTCCCAATCAGGTGAAGGGGACCCTCTCGATCGACGTCGAGCCGCCAGCCGGCTCGAACTACATGGATCGGCGGGAGAACAGTCAAATCACCGTTGTCCACGAGGGGGCCTGATCAAACCCGGTCCCACTCGATCCAGTCCCGCTCCCAGTCGGAACGTCGTGGAGCGGCGCGAGCGGCGTGCTCGCGGTCCTCGCGGGCCGTCCGATTTCGGGTGACCGAGCCGGGTTGCTCGCCGTCGACGAGGAGGGGCCGGAAGCCAACCGGGCCGAAATCGGCGACCTCACTCTCGTCTTCCACGGCGACGAGTTGCTGGTTTGCCTGGCCGACCGGGGCGACGAGGCGCCCGCCGTTGGCGAGCTGATCGCGAAGCGCCCGTGGGACGCGCTCGACGGCGGCTTCGAGCAAAATCAGGTCGAAGGGGGCATACTCCGGGTAGCCACCGGCGCCATCGCGGCAGTCCACGAGGACCTCCCGGTAGCCGGCCGTGTGGAGATTCCCGCGGGCGTCGAGAACGAGGGCCCGGTCAATGTCGACGGCGTGAACGCGTTTCGCCCCGACGATCTCCGCGAGAACGGCGGCGGTGTACCCGACCCCGGCGCCGACGACCAGAACTGAATCGCCAGGCTGGGGGTCGAGCGCCTGTACGAGCTGGCCGGCGACGCTCGGTGCGAGGACCGTCGAACCCCGGTGCGTGAACGACTGGTCCATGTAGGCCCGGTGGTCGGCGTCGACGAACTCGTGTCTCGGGACCTGGCGCATGGCTCCGCCGACCGGGTCGGCCTCGATCACTCCCTTCGTGTCGTGTTCGAGGCTGTCGACCATCTCCTCTCGCACCGCCGCGAACTCCATGTGCCGTACTACGGATGGAGCAAGAAAAGCCGCGCGGATCTCACGGTCGGCCACGCATCTCGACGAAGCGCACGCCGCCGAGATCCGTCCGGTCGAGGGAACCGTCGGGGCGCTTTTCCGCTTTCACGAGGCGTTGGGCGCCGTGACCGAGCGGGCCGAGCAACAGGCCATCCACCCGCACCTGATCGACGACCGCCTCTGGGAACTCGCCTGCCGCACATGTCAAATAGGCCACATCATAGGGTGCATGTTCGGGCCAGCCATGATACCCGTTTCCCTGCCGGATCGAGATGGCCCCGTAGCCGAGCTCGGCGAGGCGCTCCCGGGCGGACTCGGCGAGCGATTCGGCGTACTCCACGCTGTAGACGTGTTCGGGGCCGACGAGTTCGGCGGTGACCGCGGCGTGATAGCCACACCCGGTCCCGATCTCCAGGACGTCCGCTCCGGGATCGGGGTTCAATTCGTCGGCCATCAGTGCGACCATGTGGGGCGCGCTAATGGTCTGTCCGTCACCGATCGGGAGGGGCCTGTCGGCGGAGGCCGCCGAGCGCCTCCCCTCCGGGACGAACTCCTCTCGAGGCACGGTCGCGATCGCCTCGGCCACCTCGGGCGAGAGGTCATACCGGGACTGAAGTCTGTCCGCAAGTTCGCGACGTTGGGATTCGAACTCGCGTGATGGCATGAGCGGACGGAGTGAGTTCACCAGGCGGACCAGGCTCGCGAGGTTCCGGCCTCGTAGCCGTAGACTCGCTTGATGTCCTTCGCGAGGACGGAATCGCCATCCTCGCCGAGTTTCTCGAAGGGGTACCGGTCGATGGCGGTCTCCCTGACGTGAACGTTCGTGACCTCGAATTCGTCCTCGCCCAGCGTGACGGTCTCGCCAACGGTGAACTCGAAGTCCCCCGGCAGGTAGGCCCGCAGGCTCCGGGTGTCGTCGGGGTCGCCCTCGCGGGGATGGAGGGTCACGTTCACGCTCACGTTGTCCACCGCGCGGGTCCAGAAGGTCTCGATGTCGCCGGCGTCGGCCGTCGAGACGCGTTCCTCGCCGGTCTCGAGGTCGGTGATTCGGACCTGCATGATCGCCTCCTCGGTCTCGACGATGAACTCCTCGCCGACGCGCACGCGTTCCTCGGGGGGCACCGAGACGGTCGTCGAGAAGGACTCGCCATCCTGGGAAACGACGACCGAGCGTTCGACCTCGCGTTCGCTCTCCGGGGTCACCTTGTGGACGTGTTCGCACTCCGTACAGCGGACCGTCAGTCGACCGCCGCCGGTCGAGAGCACCTCGTGAACCGTCTCCCTGTCGGGGGAGCACGAGGGACACGAGACCGGAATCCGGTCCGGGTGGTCGTTCATACCTGTGCTAACGGGGCGTCGCCTAAGTATGCGCCGTGTCTGGGGCGGGCAACTCGATCTCCTCCCCGTCCACCAGCACCGTCGGGTCGAGAATGATGCCGTCCTGGTGGATCGGCGCCTCGGTGTCTCCGCCGATGCCGGCGTCGTCACCGATCGCCAGGTGGACGGTCCCCGCGGCCTTTTCATCGAGGAGCACCGATCCGACCAGGTCGGTCACGGCGACGTTCGTTCCGATGCCGAGTTCGGCGAGGTTGTAGGCGTCCCTCCCGACCTCCTCGGCCGCCGATTCGACGGACGCCCTGATCGAGTCGTCCTCGATATCGGTAACGAACCCGGCTTCGACCTCGAAGGCGAGGGCGTGTCCCTTCTCGAGCCGACCGTAGGGTCGCATGGTGCCGTCCACGACGAACCGGCCGTTCGCGGTTTCCGGGCTGACGAACACTTCGCCTGCGGGAAGATTCGAGAACGTCCCCGGGTCGGCCACAGCCCCGGTGTCGAGTCTCCACTCCCGATTGCCGGGTTCGACGGTGATGTCGGTTCCCCCCGGGGCAGTGATCCTGATCTCCTCGGCCCCGGCGACGGCCCCGTGGACGCGCTCGCAGGTCTCCCCGATCAGGTCGTAATCCGCCTCGAGCCCACGTTCGAAGACCCCCTTCGTGATGGCGGGGAGGGTCGCTCCCCTGACGCCGGCGTCCGTGGCGTCGCTCCGCGCCCTGGTGTGGCTGATGCTCTTCGACGTGGGTGCGAGAAAGGCGTCGGTCTCGGTCAGGGCGCCGGCGACCGGACCCGGTGGCTCCTCGCCATGCTGATCGCCGGGAGGGTAGGTAAGCAAAACGGCGTCGTCGGTGACCTCGCGTGCGACTTCGTACAGGGCCTGTCCGATCTCGAGGCGATCGTCGTCCGTGATTATCAGACAGCGCTCGTCCGGTTGTAACCCGAGACACTGGTGGACTGCCGTCTCGGCCCCTGGCTTCAGTCCCATGGTCGGATCTCGGGGACGGTCTGGTTAGCCCTTACGCTCCTCGAGGGTTCGTTCGTGCTCGAGCAACTGAAGGCACTGCCTGAGGTGATACTGGGCTTCCGGGTGCGAAATTTCTCCGAGGGCCGCCTCGAGTCGGTCGGCAACGGGCTGGTGTCTGCTCTCTGTCATACGTGTCTGGTATCGGTAGATACTGGCACAGCTGGTAAAAACTTACCCCACGAGTTTCGAATCCACACGAAACGGTTTTCCCCATTGGGTGGGGACTCTCGGGCATGATTCGCGTCGGAATCACCGGCTATGGGACGATCGGCAAGCGGGTCGCTGACGCCGTTTCCCGTCAGCCGGACATGGCCGTCGAGGGCGTCGCGAAGACGAGGCCGAACTACGAGGCCCGCGTGGCGGTCCAGTCCGGGTATGACCTCTACGCCGCGATCCCCGACCGGGCGGCCCAGTTCGACGCCGCCGGCGTCGAGACCGCCGGGACCGTCGAGGAACTGGTCGAGAAAAGTGACGTCGTCGTCGATGCGACCCCGTCGGGGGTCGGGGCGGAGAACAAGTCCCTGTACGTCGAACACGGCACGCCCGCGCTCTTTCAGGGCGGGGAGTCAGCCGACCTCGTCGACGTGAGTTTCAATGCCCGATCGAACTTCGACGCGGCAACCGGGGCCGAGTACGTCCGTGTCGTTTCCTGCAACACGACCGGCCTCTCCCGGCTGGTGGCTCCCCTCGAGGAGGCCTACGGGATCGACCGGGTTCGGGCCACGCTGGTGCGCCGGGGCGGGGATCCCGCCCAGAGCGACCGGGGCCCGATCAACGACATCCTTCCGGATCCGAAGACCCTGCCGTCCCATCACGGCCCGGACGTCAGGACCATCTTTCCCGACCTCTCAATCGACACGCTCGGGCTCAAGGTCCCGGCCACGCTCATGCACATGCACTCGATCAACGTGACCCTGGAATCCGAGCCGGACGAATCCGACGTTCGGGAGCGGCTTGGAGACGAAGAGCGGCTCTGGCTCCTCCCGGAGGATCTCGAGGTCGACGGGGCCGGGGACATCAAGGAGTACGCAAAGGACGTGGGCCGACCTCGCGGAGACGTCTGGGAGAACGCCATCTGGGCGGAATCGCTTACGGTGAACGGCCCAGAACTGTACCTCTTCCAGGCCATCCACCAGGAGTCAGACGTCGTTCCGGAGAACGTCGACGCGATCCGGGCGGTTCTGGGAAGCGAGGACGCAGAGACCAGCATGGCGCGGACGAATACGGCACTCGGCATCGAGTGAGCGGGCCCCGGTCGACTCGACATCGAGTGAGACGGCCCCGGTCGGAATCGTTCGGAGCGACAGGCGAATCCGAGGGGGTTTCCCAGTCCGAATCCTTATGCGCGCTCGTGGCCAAAAATCACCCATGAACCAGGGCGATCGCGATGACCCGTTCGAGGACATCTTTCGCGAGATCGAGCGGATGATGAACGAAATGGTCGGCACGCCCGGACCGCAGACGGGCGGGCCAGGAACCGAGATGCAACAGGCGACCTCGACCCACGTCGACGTCTACGAGGACGAGGAGGGAGTCCGAGTCGTGGCCGATCTTCCGGGCGTGGAGCGCTCTGACATCGGCGTCCAGTGTGATGGCGAGTACGTGACGATCTCGGCCGAGAGCGAGACCCGATCGTACAACGAGCGGGTGGCGTTGCCCGCCCACGTGGATCCGGAGTCCGGGAGTGGCACCTACAACAACGGCGTGCTGGAGGTCACCTTCGACCGCTCGCGGTCGAAAACCGACATCGACATCGAGTAACGAGTTCTCGCGGGACCGGTAACACCGTGCCCGGGATCTCCAGAATCGGTCACGCGAGACATCGAGCGCAACTTTTGGGCACCCCGCCGGGAGATTCCGCCTCCGAATTCAGGAAATCAGCAGTTCCTCGCCGCGCTCGACGTCGATCTTGCACGGCGGGGTGATCTTGTTGTACGCGCGGCGGAAGGCCTCCTTGACGACGGGGGCCTGCTCGACCGTACACCAGGCGGTGAGGAGCTGGTCGCCCGCGTGGACGCGAGCGGCCGTGCCGACCGGGACGCCGAAGGACTGGCGCATGCCGTCCGAAACCCGGTCCGCGCCGGCGCCGGTCGCCTGCTTGTTCTCGCGGAGCACCTGGTGGGGGAACTTCCGGAGGACCATCTTGTAGGTGCCCTCGCCGAGTTCCTTGATGAGGTGGCGATTCGCCGAGAGGCGCGCGGACTCGAGGGAGCCGTGGCGGAGCTGACTGGTCTCCTCGGGGGAAAGCGAGATCTGGACGGGGTAGTCCTCGGGGTCGGCGTCCAGGTCGCCCATGTTGTGCTGTGCGATCTTCGAACCCGGAATACCGGTGATGTAATCGCGGCGCGTGTACGCCGGCTTGTCGATCTTCCGGTACATGGAGGCCGGCTTGTCGGTCATAGTTACTACCCAAAAGCAGACAGAGTACGCGTATAAGGCCTTCGAAGCCCGCGCTGCCGGTGGCGAAATGGCGACGACGTGGTGGGTATTATTACCGTCGGCGACAGTTATCCCGGTATGAATCACGCGCGACGCATCTCTGCGATCGCTCTCATCATCCTCGTCCTTCTCACGGCGGTGCCGGCACCCGTGGCGGCCGCGGACGTGACCCTCACCGTGACCGTCCAGACCGAGAACGGCACGGCTGTCTCGGGGGCGGAACTGACCGCGACGTGGGGCGAGAATTCGACCACCGCCACGACCTTTTCGAACGGGAAGGCCCTGCTCGACGTTCCCGAGGGGGCGACCGTCGAATTGACCGTGACCGACGAGGCGTACACGCGAAACAGTCCGGTCGTGATCGAGGAGGCCACCGAACGGGACGTGACGATGACGGTCCATCCGATCGCCGAGGCGACCATCTCGGTCAGCGACCAGAACGGCCCAGTCGATGACGCACTTCTCACGCTTTCCCAGGACGGCACGACGGTCGTTTCAGAGCGCACGACCGACGGATCGGTACAGACCGGCGAGATTGCGGCCGGGACCTATCACATGACCGTCGAAAAGGCCGGGTACTACACCGTCGAAAGAACCCTCGAAATACCCGCCAATGGGTCGATCGAGCACCGGGTAACGCTCGAGCGGGGATGGGTGACGATGCAGGTCGAGGTGATCGATTCGTACTTCGACCCGCCCCGGACGCTCGGGGGAATCACGGTCACCGTCGAGACCGTCGGGACGGTCAAGACCCAATCGAACGGGCAACAGCAACTCTCCGTCCCGGTCAATACCGGCCTGACGGTTCGGTTCGAGGCGCCCGAGTACCAGACCGTCGAGCGAACGGTCGAAACGGGCGAAGAGCCGGTGAGTCTCCAGGTCGAACTCGACCGGGCCGACGCCCTCAACGTGACCGCTCACACGACTCGGGTGGTCGTGGGCCAACCGGCTTTCATCTCGGTCACCGACGAGTACGGCGCTCCCGTCGCCAACGCGACGGTGCTCCACGACGGTGAGGCGGTCGCCGAGACGGACAGTGAGGGGTGGGCTCGGATCCCGATCGAGACCGTCGGCACTCACGAGATCCGGGTCGACGATGGCGAGGTCACCTCGAACGTGACCGAGATCACGGCCGTCACTCTCGAGACGGTGACAGTCCCGGAGACGGAGACCCCAGGGACGACCGAAGCTCCCGTCACGACCACCACCGAGTCGACGGGGGCACCGATCCCCGGCTTCGGCCCGATCGTCGGTCTCCTGGGAATCGTTCTCGGGGTCGGCATCGGACTGTTCGGGCGCCGGGAGAGGTGATCGACGCCACCCGAAACCCGACGAGGCGGAGGTCGAGACGCACCAGTGCGAACAGCACCGCAGCCTCGACCAGATCGCCTTCGACGAGGGCAAATCGCGCGCCGAAGAGAACCTTCGGAATCGGCGCGGATCCCTCCGGTGAGAGGACGAGGACGTCGAACACGGTGACCGCGAGTGGGCGGTCGGGGAGCACCTCGTGCTCGAACAGGAGTTGGGGGGCAGCCTTCGAGGCCGTTTCCGTCCCCCGATCCCAACTGGACCTGCTCGGCACTCGACCGTCCGCGCCTCCTCGATCGACCGTCCCCCTCGGACGATCGCATCAGACTCCCGCGATTTTTGCTGCGCTAATGGGACGGTTTTACAGAAAGGAACGGCAAATCGGTTTCTCTCGGGAGTTGGGGTTCGACCCCGTGACCGTTCACAGCGTGCCCAGATACTCGGCGAACGAGCCGGTCAGGAAGTCGAGGTACCCGGTGATTCCGAGATACAGCGAGACCAGGAGGACCAGCACGACCGGCACCCGGACCATCCAGATCCAGAGACTGCCGATCGACCCGAGGTCCCCGATGCCTTTCGAGAGTTCTTCGACGGCCTCCTCTGCGTGCAGCCAGGTGATGACGATCATGAGCAGGATGCCTCCCAGCACGAGCAGGATCTTGGCGGCGAAGCTGTCATACAGGGTGACGAAGATCGTGTTCACCGTCACCGGCACGCCGAGCAGGAAGATCGCCCCCCCGATGAGGCCCGTCGCCTTCGCCCGGTTCATGCCGTATTCGTCGATGGCGTAGGACACGACGACCTCGATGAGGCTGATCGCCGAGGAGAGGGCGGCGATGGCCACCGTGAGGAAGAACAGGAGGCCAACGACTCGCCCGAACGGCAGGTCGCTGAGCGCCCGTGCGACGCTCACGAAGATCGCGCCCGCACCCGACGTCTTCGGATCCACGCCGGCGGAGAACAGGATCGGGAAGACGATGAGTCCGGTGAGAATCGAGACGCTGGTATTCAGCACGACGACACTCAGTCCGTCAAGCGCGAGGTTCTCGTCCGAACCCAGGTAGGACGCGTAGGTGATCATCACGCCCATCCCGAGTGAAAGCGTGAAGAACCCCTGGCCGGCCGCCGCCGGGACGAGACTCTTCCAGTGCTCGAGAATGTACTGGAAATTCGGCGAGAGGTAATACGCATAGGCCTCACCCGCGCCGCCGAGGCCGAAGGCATAGACGGCGAGGACACCGAAGATCACGAAGATCGCCGGCACCATCACCTTCACGCCGAGTTCGATCCCGCGCTGGACGCCCATCGCCACGATCGCGATCACGATGAGCATGAAGATCGCATGAAAGAGGAGGGTGTCCATGCCCGACGCGATCGAGACGAAGTACGCACCCGTGCTTTCAGCTTTCACGTACCCGCCCGTCACGCTGCCGACCACGTAGCGAAGCACCCATCCCCCGACGACGCTGTAGTACGAGAGGATGACGAAGCCGATCAGGACGAACAGCCCGCCGAGATAGGTCCAGGCGCCCCCCGCCCACTCGCGGATCCCCCCGACGGCGTTGAGTTCCGTCTTCCGTCCAACGACGAACTCCGCGAGCATGGCCGGGAACCCGATGAATACGACGAAGGCCAGATACATGACCATGAACGCCGCACCCCCCTCCTGGCTCACCTGGAAGGGGAACCGCCAGATGTTGCCCAGGCCGATTGCACTTCCCACTGCCGCGAGGATGAATCCGATCCGTGTCCCCCATGTTTCTCGTGCCATGTATTCGATCTTCACGAGGAAGGGGACTTAAAACAACTGGTATTGGCAGAATTTTGCAAACCGGCATTCGAGCCTGCATTCTCTCGATAATCGCCGATGTATCGCCACAGAAGTGTCCACACTACCCCGAAAAATCTATCGGTCGTACACACGGTCAGTCTTCGGCAGCCCCCACCGGTTCGTGACTGAGGCGGTATCCCGATGGGATTCGCCCGACATCCTCGATTCCGTAGAGCCGGATTTCTCGCTCCCGTTTCGTCGTGACCGGGACGTCATAGTGCTCGGCGGTGTGGTCGAATTCGCGGCCATCGCTGCGGGCCTCTTCGACGAACGCCCGATGGCTCTTCAGGCGGCGTTCGACCACCTGCCTGGCGATTTCGGGCACTTCTGCCACGTTTCGATCGAATTCGTCGACGAACTCCGCTTCGAGCTCGCACCCGATGGAGTTCCGTGCGGCCACCATTGCCGCCAGTGTCGTGGTTCCGGTCCCCCAGAAGGGGTCAAGCACTGTGTCGCCATATACGCTGTACATGTTGATGAGTCGATACGGGACCCCGAAAGGATAGGCCCCCGAGCGGTCCCGTACCTCCCCGTTCTCGAGGGTCTGTCCCTCGCCCCGCAGGTCCTCCCAGACGTCGGAGAACCACCGGTTTCGCTCCTCCCAGAAGTACGCCGCCTCGTAGCGGTCGGGTTCGCCCGGCTCGAAGTCCCGCTTCTCGGGGCCGTTCCGGAAGACGAGGATGTACTCGTGCTCGAGCGTGACGTACGCGTTTGGCGGGATGGTCCCCGACCCCAGGAACTTCGTTCCCGAGTTGGTGGGCTTTCGCCACAGGATCTCCGGGAGCGGCTCGAACCCGAGGGACTCGAGGGTCTCGATCAGCCGGGCGTGATTCTGGTAGACCCGGAAACTGCCGTCGACCGTTCGCGTCGCGTCTCCCACGTTGATGCAGGCAACTCCCCCGTCGACGAGTACGCGTTCGAGCTCCGCCCAGACCGGCTCGAGGGCCCCGTGCATCAACTCGAACGCGCCCGGTCCGTCTCCGGCCTCGAGGCGCTCACCGATGGCGGGATCGAGTTCTGTGAAGAGCTCATCCCACATCTCGATCATCGGATATGGCGGCGAGGTGACCACGAGTTCGACCGAGTCGTCCTCGATTGCATCCAGGGATCTCGCGTCCCCGACGATCACGCGATGTCGCGTCTCCATTCGTCCGGGCTTCGATGGCGGGGGTAATGTGGGTTGTTGTCCGGGCGGCGGTTGGCGAAGGTCTCACCCGAGAACACGGCGACACGTGGGCAGGCCCGGCCCGTGAATGGTCACTCGTGGGGGTGCAACCACTGCACGGCCTCTTTCACCTCGCCCCGCGGGCCGATGATCGTGAGGTGATCACCGTATTCGATGGTCATCTCGCCCGTCGGCACGGTGTTTTCCCCATTGCGGGTGACGAGCGCGATTATACAGCCCTCGGGAAGGTCCGGGTTGATGTCGGTGACGGTTCGACCGACCAGATCCTCGTCGGTCACCTCGACCTCCTGGACGTCTCCGGTCCGGCCGAGTTCGCTCATCCACTTCGAGAGCGCCGGCCGCTCAACGAGGTTGTCGATGGCCCAGGCCGTGGCCGTCGAGGCGGAGACCGCCTCGACTCCGAGCTGCTCGAAGGCCTCCCGGTTGTCCGGCTTGTTCACCCGGGCAATGACGTCCTCGGTCTCGAACTTCGCCCGGACCAGTTGCACGACGAGGAGGTTGGTGTCGTCGTCCCCGGTCGCCGCGATGACGGTCTTGGCGCTCTCGGCGCCGGCTGCCCTGAGGTCCTCCATGTCGGTGCCGTTGCTGGTTCGAACGGTGAATCCCTCCGCTCGCCGCTGTTTGGCGACTTCCTCGTCCCGTTCCACGATGACGACGTTTTCGCCCCGGTCCTCGAGTCGTTCCGCGAGTTCTTTCCCCACTCTGCCACCGCCGATTACGAGTACGCGCATTGGTATCACGTCGAGTGCTTCGGCTATCTGTCTCGCGAATCCTCCTTGGAAAATCACGGTGAGGAAGATCACGAGGAAGACGGTTCCCGCGAGAATGCTCGCCCCCTCCGGATTCGAGGGCGGTGCCGGTGTCTGGAGCTGTATCGCAAAGAGGGTCGCCACGCTTGCGGGGATGATCCCTCGCGGTCCGACCAGTCCCATGAAGAGTCGCTCCTGCAGGGTGAACTGGTCGCCGAACGTCGAAACGAAGACGAGAACCGGTCGCACCACGAGGGTGATCACAAAGACCAGCAGGAGTCCACCGAGACCGAGCGCGATGAGTTCCTCGAACTCGATCAGGGTCGCGAGCGCGATGAAGACGAACGAGAGCACCAGAAGGGTGATGTCGCCTTTGAACTCCTTGATGGTCCGCTCGAACGGGAGATCGACGTTCCCGAGGATCACCCCTGCGACGGCGACGGCTGCGACCCCCGACTCCGTCGCGACGGTGTCCGCGAGACTGAACGCCAGTAACGCCCCGGCGAGGGTCATGAGCCGGGCGTTCTGTGGCGTCCAGCCCGACGGCAATTCGACCTGCGTGAGCAGGAACCAGAGCATCGCGGCCACGGCCACGCCGAAGAACATGCCGATACTCAGGCGCTCGATGAACTCGACGAGGTAGGTGCTTGCCGCCACCTCCGTAGCGGCGAGCAGCTTGAACACGACCACCGAGAAAATGGCCGCGGTGACGTCGTTCACGATTCCCTCGGTCTCCAGCGCGGCGGCCACGTGGTCCCTGACTGGAACGATGTCGAGAATCGGTGTCACGACCGTCGGGCCCGTCGCGATGAGCAGCGACCCGATGAGCGCGGCGATTCCCCAATCGGCCCCGAGCAGAAAATGGGCGGCGACGGTGGTTCCGACGAAGGAGATGAGTGCCCCGACGCTGACGAGATACAGGGCCGCAGAGCGCGCCTCGTGGATCTTCTCGCGATCGAGGTGAAAGGCGCCCTCGAACACGATGATCGCGACGCTCAATCCGACGATGGTCGACAGCGCGTCACCGAACACCTCCCGAGTGACCAGTCCCAACCCCTCCGGACCGACGGCGACCCCGGTGAGGATGAGAAACAACACACTCGGGACCCGGAACCGGTCGGCGAGGATCTGTGCTCCGACCCCGAGCGTGATGATCACGGCGGTGATCATCAACACGTTGGTGCCCGGGGTAACGGCGGCCGCGACGATCATCGCCCCCTCCGAATTCGCCAGCCACTCGGCTGCATCCGTCCCATCACGTGCCCGTTCTTTCCTGAGATACAAATAGCTTCCAACCGCGGAAATCGAGCCCGGTCCCGCAATCCGGACGGAATCAGGACGATCTCGTCGATGTTGGTGATTGACAGCCCCTATTTCGTCCGACGGGTTTCCGGGGGAAGCGTGAACCGATCAGGGGCCGTGATGGCGACGGCAGCCGGTTTTTTGCCGATCCCACCCCAAGATGACGCCCGAGGTATGTCACTCGAATTGAACAGCCCTGCATTCGGTGACGGCGAACGGATCCCCGAGAAATACGGCTACACCGCTGCCAACGTGAACCCGCCACTCTCGATCGCGGGACAGCCCCCCGGGACCGAAGCGCTGGCCCTCGTCGTCGACGATCCGGACGCAGTGGAGCCGGCCGGGAAGGTCTGGGACCATTGGCTCGTCTGGAACATCGATCCGACCCGCGAGACCATCCCGGAGGACTGGGACGCTACGAGTGCGATCGAGGGTCGAAACGACTACGGCGAATCCGGCTACGGCGGTCCAAACCCACCGGATCGCGAGCACACCTACCGCTTCCGTGTCTATGCCCTCGATACCACCCTCGACCTGGCCGCTGGCGCGCGGAAAGCGACCCTCGAATCGGCGATGGAGGGCCACGTACTCGACGAGGTACTCCTCGAGGGAACGTTTGTGCCGTAATCGCTCGATTCGGCGGCCTACAACAGCCGTCGGACCTGCCCCTCTGCCTCGTCGGGAACGCGCTCGCGGAGGGTCGCGGGATCGGTCTGGCCGTCGACATTGATTAGATACGTTCGGCCCGGGATCGACCCGTACACCCCCTGAAAGTCATAGACGAACCCGAAGACGGAGACCGATTCGGGGACCTCCCCGCGTTCGATCAGGAACTGGACCTGTCGGTCGACGTTGTACTCCACGAGCTGGTCGACGAGGCTCGCGTCTCGGGTCGGATCGACCCGCTCGTCCGCGAGACCCGCTTCGATCACCGGCGAGAGCGCCTCGACCCACTTTTCGATCCCCGGCGGGTACTCGGTGTCACCCCCTTCGACGGCCTCGAGGGCCGCGGTGATCGCCCCACAGCCGGTGTGGCCGACCACGACCGCCACCTCGGTCCCGGTCTCCACGAGGGGGTACAGCACGCTGCCGTCCACGACCCGCTCGCCGTCGTGGCGGTCCCAGACCTGGTTGCCGATCGTGCTCGGCGTGAAGAGCCATCCCGGCTCCGAGACGTCGAACATGCCTTCCTGGGAAACTCGCGAATCGGCACAGGACACAGACACCGCGGCTGGCTTCTGGCCACCCTGAACCTCCGTGAAAGCCCCCGTCTCGAGCGTGTCTGTGTGACGGCGATTGCGTTCGAGAAGGGTTGCAAGTGTGGTGTCGGGCATGCGACTTTCTCGGCGGTGGAGTGACTTGTAGCTCCGGGCTTCGGACAGACCTGCTTCGGGGTCGCCCGAGTGGTGGAGGAACTGGTTCGGCGTCCGGCTTATCCCGCTCCCGCTCACAATCGAGGTATGGATCCCACCGAGGACCAGATCGACCAGTTGGTCGGCGAGGTGTTCGGCGTTTCCGACCTCATCGGCTACCAGGACGGGGCGATCGTCAGCCGGACGCTCGTCAACCGGGACGACGTGACGGTGACGGTTTTCGCCGTGGACGCTGGCCAGTCGATCAGCGAGCACACCTCACAGCACGACGCCATCCTCCACGTGCTGGATGGCACCGCGACCGTGCGAATCGACGAGTCTGAATACGAGGTCGGTACCGGGGAGGGGCTGGTGTTCCCATCGGGGGTTCCACACGCCCTCCGCGGCGAGGACCGGTTCAAGATGCTGTTGACGATGATCAAGTGACCGAACGGACCGGGACACTCGAGACGACGGGAAAGCCTGCTCAGCACTAAGCGGCTGGAATCCCAACGGCAATCTGGCATGGCCGAACGTGGCAGGCTTCGGGATACCTACGCGGCGGCCCTTCAACACGACCTGGTCGATCTGGACGGGGACGAGGTGCGGATCGGGGTGGTCCGACGGCCACTTCCGTGGCTTTTGGGACAGGTCGACGAGAACCGTTCCGCGCTTGGCCCGCCGCCGGCGTTGCTCGATGCGGTCAAGCAGCGTCACGAGGAATTACAGGAACAGGGGGTGCCGGATGCCGAGGCCCACAACCGGGCACTCGAAGCCGTCGACTACCGGGAGCGGTACCTCGAGCACCTGCAGAACTCGCCCGCCGCCCAGGAGGAAATTGCGGACATCGAGGAGGTGCTCGACTCGGGAACGGACGTCGTCCTCGTGTGTTATGAGAACACCGAGGAGAAACGGTGTCACCGGACGATCTTGCGGGACTACATCGAGGGGTCCGATCCCTGACTGTCCGTTTGTCGAAACGGTCTCCGAATCGTTTCGGTAACTCGAGTCCCGCCGGGCATTCCTCCCGACGGACTTTCGACACGCTATTTTTCCGCAACCGACTCTCGACACGACACGTCTCCGCAACAGACTTCCGACGCGACACTGTTTCGGCCCGGTGCTTGATTTGGGCCATCAACCCAGTCGCATTTCTCGGTAGAACGCGCCAGTGGCGAGAATGACCAATACCCCGAGATAGAGGACCGACATCCCGACGGGTTCGATCTGGACGTGCTTCGCAAATCCGGCCTGCATCACGATTCTGAGGGGGTAATGTCCTGGAAGCAGTTTCGCGGCAGTCGGTGGGTCCACCGCCAGCGGATTCTGGAAGATGAACAGGTCGATCATCGAACCGAACAGGATCAGGTACACCCCGGGAAGCCGATCGAAGATGACTCCCGCGATGACTCCCACCATGCCGTATACGAGCGCCACGAGACCCGTTCCGAGAGCGAACCACCCGAGATGGTCCGGGATGAAGGCCGTGAGCATCACCCCGATCGAGATGGCCGAAGCGACGGTTGCGACACCGATGAGGATGCCAAGACGGGCAATGACGAGCTGACCGGTTCGGAATCCAGCGAGTACCAGTCGGGAATCTGCTGCCGCTGCGGTCTGCATCAGGAAGAGGCCGGTAATTCCCGCGAGGAGGGCCGCAGTCATGGGCGTGGTAAAGGCGGGGAACGCTCTCGGGAGGGTCGTTCGGATGGTCTGCTCGCCAATGTGAACGATTGCCGGACCCTCGGGTGCGACCATGGTGAACACGAATATGACGTACCCCGGGGCGACGACGAGAAGCGCAAGCAAGAGCGGCGTTCGCTCCAGCTCGCGGGCTCCGCTCCGGAGGGCCGTCCCAATCCGGGTCATGGTGACTCACCCCGTCGACTCACACGTTCTCCTGCCACCTGCCCGTACGCCACGAATGCAAACGCGAGCAATCCAAGGATCCAGGCGACCGTGGGGGCGAGGTGGACAATCGTCAGTTTACCGCCCAACACGGCGGCAGAGAAGAGTTCGTGGGGATGATAGAGGGGAACCAGATTGGTCACATCGATCGAACCGATGCCCGGCAGTGACACGACGGCCTCAATCGGGAACAGGCCGGATGAGAGGGCATTGTCAATGTCGGCGAGGAAGACGAGGACGATCGATCCCTCCAGTTCGCGGGGAACGAGCGTCCCGACGACGACACCGAGGAACCCGTACACGACGGCCGCGAGGAACAGGACGCCGAACGCGAGGGCGGGGGCTGTTACGGTCACTCGCGACGAGAACGCGAGGAACGCGATGCCCGTGGCGAGGACTGCGACGACGAGCATCGACACGATCCGGGATGCCAGCAATACACCCCTGGGGAAGCCGGCGATTGTTGCTCGTTCGTCCCCATTTCTGGCGCTAATGACCTGGAAGAGACCGATCAGTCCGGCCAGGAAGGCGACTGCAAAGAGCGCTCCCGTCATCCGCCCCGCGGTCGCTGGATCCGCCCCAAGCGATGGGAGCTGGGGAAAGGATTCCACCGCAACACCGTACATCTCGATGACCAGCGGCGGCAGGAGGAGCAGCAAGGCGAGCGTGAGCGGTTGACGGGTTAGCTCTCTCAATCGCAGCCTTGTCCCGACGACGAGACGGGTCATGGTATTTCTCCGCTGGCGGATTCCTCGTCCGTCGCCGCATTCTCCGGTTCCTGGGCTGCAGAGCGGGGCTTTTGTGACTTCTCGGAGTGGTCGTGGAGCGTTCCGTCCCGCAATTCGAGAATGCGATCGAAGCGCTCCCGTTCGCTGATGAGGTGTGAAATGATGGCAATCGTCGTCCCGCTCTCGACGAGCGTTTCCGTCAGGTCCCAGAACGCGAGGTAGGTCTCCCAGTCAAAGCCTGTGTAAGGCTCGTCTAGCAACAGCATGTCGGGGTCGTGCAGGAGGGCGATCGCGAGGTTGACCTTCTGCCGGTTGCCGCCGGAGAGATGATCGATGCGGTAGTCGAGAAATTCCTCGAAATCGAGCTGTTCGGCCAGCTCATCGCGGCGCTCTCGGACCCGGTCGTCGGGAAGATCGTACGCCTCCCCGAAGAGTTCGAAGGTCTCCTCGACGGTAAGCCGATCGTAGAGCAACGGCTCCTGGGGGCACCATCCGACACTCGCCTCCCGTGTGATCTCGCCGCGGTCGGGTTGGAGCGCACCGACGAGGATTTTCATCAGCGTCGATTTCCCCGAGCCATTTGCCCCCACGATTCCAACGATCTCTCCGGCTTCGAGTTCGATGTCCACACCAGTCAGGACCTCGACCGACCGTCCGACGACGGGGAGCCGGGAGCGATACGTCTTCTCGATTCCGGATGCTCGAAGCACGGTTTCGTCCCCGGTGTTGGTGGAGTGTGCCGGAACTTTCGTCATATTCGACATTTACCGAATATTCTAACCAAAATGTATTATTAGTTTCGGGTCCTACACCATGCAAATGAACCCTCCCAAGGCGGGTGGCGGTGGTGATGTCTCCGACGACGTGGCCGAAGCCCGCGAAACGGTGATCGAAGCGATGGAGCGATCGGCGGACATCTATGGGCTCAACCGGAGTTACGGAAGACTCTACGGCATTCTCTTTTTCGCAGACGAGCCGATGTCGCTGGATGAACTCGTCGAGAAGAGCGGCTACGCGAAATCGACGGTCAGTACCGCGATGAAGGACATGGCCAAACTTCATCTGGTCCATCGGCGGTCACAGCGGGGCGAGGGCAAGCGGGCCTTCTACGAGGCCGAACGGGATTTCTGGACGATCGTCCAGGAATTTCTGCGAGGGGAAGTGAAGCGGGAAATAGCGGTCATGACCCGTGCCCTGGAAGAGGCCGAACGGACCCTGGAGGCTGCCGAGGACGAACAGGCTCGCTCGGATCTCGAAAAAATCAGGCAGCTGTTGGCCGTGTACGACCGCAGCCAGAAACTCGTGAACCTCCTTCTCAGCTCCTCCATCGACCGATTGACGGGTTTGATCGATCGGTTGCGTGGAGACTGACACGCCCGACACCGGCACGCTCACCGTCGTCCCCTCAGTCCTCGCCTCTCGTTCGTCCGGTGACCGATTCGAGGTGCTTGAGCAGCGCCATCATGTCCTCCTCGCCGTGTCCGAGCGCGCGGGTCGCGTTCGCCGCCTCCCGGGTCGCGGCCGTTGCCGGCAGGGGCACTGCTTCGTCGCCGCCCGCCTCGAGCACGAGGTTCAGGTCCTTGAACAGCAGGTCGACCGGGAATTGTGGGTCGAAATCGCGCTCGCGGACGACCGGCCCCTTGTAGTCGAATAGCGGGGCCCCGAGCACGCCGTTCTTGATCACCTCGAGCACCTCCTCGAGGGGCAAATCCTGGCCGTCTGCGAAGGCGAGCGCCTCCGAGAACCCCTCCATCATCACGCCCAGAAGCAAATTCGCGGTGAGTTTCATCCCCGTTCCCTCCCCGATGTCGCCGACGTGGCGGACGTCGCCAAACGCCTCCAGGACCGGACGAACGTCCTCCAGCACAGACTCCTCGGCACCGGCGAGAACCAGCAACTCACCCGCCTCCGCGGGACCGACGGTCCCCAGCACGGGTGCATCCACGAACCGCCCGCCCGTATCCCGGACCCGCTCGGCCACGTCCGTCGTCACCGGTCGAGACACGGTGCTGGTGTTGATGACGGTATCGGCTTGCCCGATCCCGCGAATGGCGCCCTCATCGCCGAGGACGACCTGCTGAAGTGCCTCTGGCCCGGTAACCATCGTGACGACCACGTCGGACTCGCTGGCGAGAGCGTGCGGTGAGTCGAAGGTGGTAACGCCGGCGTCAGCGAATGGGTCCATTTTGCTCGCTGTGCGATTGTGGACGCTCAGTTCGGGGTCGCTCTCTTCGAGATTCCAGGCCATCGGGGTGCCCATGGCGCCGAGGCCGATGAAGCCGACCTGTGTCATGCTCGTTTGTTTGCGCGGTGGGGGCTTATTTTCTGGTTTCGGTGTTTGCTGACCACCTCTCGCATCGCTCACGGGAACGGGGACAGCTCGACCATTTGCTGGGTGTTAGCATACCGCGATGAGCGGAGCGAATCGCGGTTTCACCGAACGCGACCGAAGGGAGCGTTCGGAAAGTTTTTCCCCAAGTTTTTCTGAGGAGTGGTTCCCGCAGCGAGCGAAGCGAGCGAGGAAACCCGACGAGGAAAAAGTGGAAGTGCCACCTCCCGGATTTGAACCGGGGACAGCTC
>JBDGUI010000021.1:0-13989 GCA_042216015.1 Halodesulfurarchaeum sp.
ATTTACCGCGAAAACGACGCCCAGGCAGTCGGCACGAATACCTTCGGCGACCGACTCACGGCGGTGACCGTCGAGAACAACGGCTCGCTTGCGAACCGCTACATCGAGTCCATCGCACTTAAATCCAATTCGACCACGGTCGCGACCGTCACGAGTCCCACCCCAAATGGAACCTGGGTAATCGAGCCCACGCCCGACCAGGGGTGGTTCGGACCGGCAGAATCCAGAACGTTCAGTCTCCACCCGACCCTGACTGCGGGCGCACCTGGCGGGGAAACCGTGGCGCTCGAAATTCCGCCCGTCAGTGATTCCGACAGCGACGGAGCCTACGATCCGGGCGAAACGGGGCTCTTTTTCGAACAGGACGATCCACGGGGCGGATTCGGGCCGGGCCCGCTACTGCGGGTCCCGGGTGATGCGGGCGGCCCAAGCGAGCCGGAGCCGCCCTCGCCAATTGCGCTGTCAATCGACGGTCCGGACGGGAACGTGACGATGACCGAGACGGGCCTGTTCGTCTCGATCACCGGCAACGTCTCCGGCCGGGCGATCGTCGCCACCCTGCAGAACGCCTCCGACGGCACGGCTGTGCAATCGAGACCGACGACACTCAATTCCACAGGCAGTACCACAGTCGTTTTCGATCCCCGACCCGGCTGGTATCGAGTGCTCGTGAAAGCCGTCAAATCCAACGGTTCGGCAGTCACGGATCCCTTCGCCGTCATGTCGCCGGAACAACCCGGATTCAGAACCCGGCCGGCGTCCGTCCGTCGAGGCGAACGGACCGCCTTCGAGATCGAACTCGGGGCCGCCCCAAATGGGACCCTCCGCCTCGAGGGGCCGACCGGGCACGTCCTCAAGACGGTGAAGCTCGTTCCCCGAGGCGATCATTCGGCCCTCGAACTCGCCCTCGCGACGGGGGGAATTCGACATCCCGCACCCGGGATCGGATTCGACATCCGGACATCAGAACGGGGGAGTGAAACTGGGAGTTGGATCGAAGGGAACTCGACCGAACGAGGCGCAAACGTCTCTACAGGCTGGGCCGGCGAGTCGAATCGCGGAGGGAGCGTTGGCGAGCGGGCAGGCACAAACGACACGGAGGAGATGCCCGGTCCAACCGGGCCTGGACGAAACGGGACGGTGGAAGGACCACTCGAAGCGGGCACGGGGTGGGTCGGACCCGACCCGCTCGACGTCGGTGAATATCACCTCACACTCCTGACAAACGGTGAGAGTCGGGCGAGTACCGCATTCGAGGTGCGTGCGGAGTGGAACGCGAGTTTCGAGAGCTTCGTCGTGCCGCGAACGGTCTCGCTCGACTCCCCAGCGGACGTGATGGCCCACGCCAGCCGTCGGGACGTGGTCGCGATCGGGGATCAGATCGTCGTGGCGGTGACCACCAGCGGTCTGGGCGGCTTCGCCCGGAACATCTCGGTGAGCCGCGATCCACCGGCCGCGAATGCGTCGGCGGTCGCGCGAGTGGCTACCGCCGGGAACCGTGTCGGGCCGGGGCCACGGGTGCCGGGATCACCACCGGCGTTCGTCTCTCTCGGTCCGAAGCCTGGAACACCCAGTGCGCCATCGAATCGGGGGATGCCTGTCTTCCGAATCAACGGGTCGACACCGGGCCAGTTCTACGTCGTCGCCGAGGTGGCTGGCGAGGGAATCGAACCGGGTATCGACCTCGAAACGGCACTGGTGCTCACAACGCGTTCGCCGTTCGTTTCCCCCGGCGGGGAGAACGAGTCCGTCGATGCCGCTATCGACGTTATCGAGGCCGAAGCCGCTTTCGACGGACTCTCGCCCGACGGAACACTCGATCTGCTCCCGAGAGCGAACGCGCCGATCGAAGGAACGACCTCCGTCGCACCGGGGACGAGACTCAGTGTCCACATCGACGGGGCGAACGACTCGTTTGCGGAGACGGCGTCGGCGATCGTTGCGGACGACGGCAGCTACGAGACGACGGCGAACCTGAGTGAATACGAGCCGGGGACTGACTACACCGTCAGCGTCACCGCCGATGGCGACCGGCTCAGCCCGACGCGATCCGGCCAGTTCATCGGTGGGGAGTCCGACCCTGCCGCAGCCGGCAGTGGCGGTGGTGGGTCCCGCTATGAGGTTCGAAGCGAGGGAGAACCCACGGAGGTTGCCGGTGAACAGACCCCGACGGCGACGACGGTCGAATCCGACGGTCCCGCACCGAATCCGATTCCGGAGTTTCCCGTGGATGCCCTCAGACAGCAGTGGTCGGCCGTTCCGAGACCGCTTCGAATCGGCCTGTCCGCGCTTCTCGTGATGCTGCTCGGGGGACTCGCGCTGTTCTCGGTCGGACTGGGAGTGAAACGGCTCCTCTGGCCGTAGCCCACGGTTCCGAACTGAAACCCCCTCGGCGTGGCGTCCAGACGATCATCGACACCTGGAACGACGATGAGAGAGTGATTCGAACCGCACCCAACGAGCGGTTCCGAAGATAAACGTCGGGTGTGAGTGCCAGGCAGTGGGAAATTGAGCCCACATTTTTGCAGCAGGGTGGCAAATAGTGTGTCGAAGTCATGAGCATCGAACAGGAAGTGGAGTACGACCTCCCGATGGACCGACTGGAGGAATCAGAGCCGCAGTGTCCGTTCGGGACAGCCGGGAGCTGTTGTCGGGTCTGTTATATGGGACCCTGTCGGGTGAGCGACAGTGAGCATGGAATGGATCGCGGGGTCTGTGGCGCCTCGCCAGGTACCGTCGCCGCCCGGAACCTCTATCGGGCGATCGCTGCCGGGACCGCGAGTCATGCAGACCACGCCCGCGAAATCGCCGAGGTGCTGGTGGAGATCGCCGACGGGAGCCTGCAAGACTACGACATCCGAGAGCCGGAAAAACTCCGCAACATTGCCGAGGATCTGGGACTGGATGTCTCGGGCAGTGACGGGGAAGTGGCCAAACGGGTCTCGAAAGCGGCAATCGAGGACTTCCAGGAGGGAGGTGACACGCTCAACTGGCTGGAGCGGATGCCGGCCGAACAGCGCGAGCACCTCGCCGAGCGGGGCATCCAACCACTGGAAAGCGTCGACAAGGAGGTCGCCCGGGCGATGCACCGAACCACGCAGGGGAACGACGCCGAGCCGGCTCACCTGCTCACGGGTGGGCTCGAGGCGGGACTGGCCGACGGCTATGCGGGCCTCACGATGGGGACGGACCTCCAGGACGTCGTCTTCGGTACTCCCCAGCCGGTCCAGACGACGGCGAACCTGGGCGTGATGGAAGCGGACCAGGTCAATATCGCCGTCCACGGCCACTCGCCGGTCCTCTCGGAGATGGTGGTCAAGTACGCGGACGAGCTTGAGGACCAAGCGAAGGAGGCCGGGGCCGAGGGTATCAACGTCGTCGGCATCTGTTGTACGGGGAATGAACTTGCCGAGCGCCAGGGGGTCCCGTTGGCGGCCCACAGCAGTCAGGCGGAACTCGCAGTGACGACAGGCGCTCTCGACGCCATGGTTGCGGACATTCAGTGTATCTGGCCAGGCATTGGTGACATCGTCGAGTGTCACCACACCCGGCTTATCACGACGGTCGACTACGTCAATATCCCCGGCGCAGAGCATGTGTCATTCGAGCCCGAGACGGCCGAATCCGACGCGAAAGATATCGTCGAGCGGGCCATCGAAGCCTTCGGAGACAGACACTCCCGCCAGGATTACGCAGTCGAAATCCCGGAAGAGCCTCGCGATGCACTCGTCGGCGTCTCCGATGATTTCGTCCTCGAAGTGCTGACTGCAGCTAACCCGGAGAGTCCCGCCCAACCCATTGTCGATGCACTGGCGGAAGGTCACCTCAAGGGAATTGTCGGAATCGTCGGTTGCCCGAATCCCAAGTCCAGGCGTGCGGAAATGACCGAAACCCTCATCGAGGACCTGCTCGCCCACGACGTGTTGCCGGTCGTGACCGGGTGCATCGGGCATATTACCGCCCAGGCTGGTTACCTCGACCCGGCGATGACCGACGAACTCGCCGGCGACGGCCTCTCGGCAGTCCTCCACCAGCTGGGAGAAGCTGCCGGCCTCGAAGGGCCCCTGCCGCCGGTCTGGCATATGGGCTCCTGTGTCGACAACTCCCGGATTGGGAATATCGTCCGAGCGATTTCGGAGGATTCCGGTGTGCCGACACGTGAACTCCCGATCGTGGCGAGTGCGCCCGAACTCATTGCGGAGAAAGCGGTCAGTATTGGGACGTGGGCGCTGGCCCTTGGATTGCCGCTTCACACCGCTCCGACACTCCACATGGAAGATAGCGAGGAAGTCACCCACCTCATGACCGAGGCGCTGAAGGACATCACCGGCGGCTATGCCATCCAGGAAGAAGATCCGGAAGCCGCCGCCGAGGCGATCCGGGCCGCACTGGACGAGCGCCGCGAGGCCCTCTTCGGGGAGGCCTGATCCATGTGTGAGGACTGTGGTGCCCACGGTGAGGACGCGGGTCATTCCCATCCTGCCAAATCCCGGCACAGTCAAAGTCAGGACCACGGGGCGGATCACACCCATTCGGAATGGGAACGGGCCGGTGAATTGTCGGACGGGATTCGCGTCGCAGTGACCGGCAAAGGTGGCGTGGGAAAGACCACCCTCTCGGCGGCCATCGCCGCTCATCTCGGGGCCCATCGTGAGGTGGTTGCCGTCGATGCGGATCCGGACATGAACCTGGCCTCCGCCCTGGGCGTTGAAGAGCCGCCACCCATCACGACGGAGCGCGAACTCATCGAGGAACGCGCCGGCGGGAGCGGGCTCGTCAACCTCACGCCCGAAGTTCGAGACGTGCTTGACTCACATTCGACCGAGTTCGGGGGCGGTGGTCGATTGCTCACCATCGGTGCCCCGACGGGGGCGAACAGCGGGTGCATGTGCCCGGAGAACAGTTTCGTTCGGACCCTGGTCTCGACGGCTCTGGGCGAGGATGCGGTTGTCCTCGACATGGAGGCGGGCGTCGAGCATCTCGGCCGTGGCACCGCCGAGTCCGTCGACGCGATGCTCGTGGTAGTCGAGCCCTCACAGGCCTCGATCGACACGGCCACGCGGATCCAGGAGTTCGCCGACGAGCTCGGCATCGAGAACGTGCAGGCCGTCGTGAACAAAACCCGCGACAACGCCGATCTCGTCGAATCGGCCCTGCCCGTTCCGGTCATCGCCACCCTGCCATACGATGAAGATATCGCCTCGGCAGCGATCGCCGGCCGGCCGCCGGTCGGTGAGAGCCGGGCACTTCGGGGGGTGGCTGCACAGATCGTCACTCGGCTGGCCGAGGCCAAAGAAGAGACCCTCCCGACGGCGTAGCGACTCTGCCGCTGGGTTGACGGAGTCGTTTGGTTATTTCCGTTATTGAACGCTCTACGATCGCTCAGTTTGACTTTCGGTGATGTCCGCAATGACTGCTTCAAGAGTCTCGATGGGAATGTCGTACTTCTCCGAGAGCTCCTGCAAGTCCGCGGGTGAGATGGGTACCCCATCACTATCGGTTTCAGGTTCGATTGAATTGGAGTCGGACTTGTCGACCGGATCGAGCGTTTCCTCACTCACGTCGAGTGAAACGGCGTCCCACCGGGTGTAGTGGCCCATGGCATCGAAGTAGGCTTTCGTCGCACGGCGCTCGTCGCGGTCGAACTCGGCCGTCAGCAACCCCTCCTCGTCGAGGAGTGGCCCGGCCCTGACGATGCCGGCTGGATTGACGAGCATGCTTCCCCCGGCGCCGACGTTGAATCCGAGTTCCTCCTCGGAGAACGCTTCCGGAATGTCATCGCTCATGTACGCCGAGGCCGAGACGACGAAGGATTGGGTCTCGAAGGCGTATTCCCTCACGGCCGGATAGATGTCACAGCTTTCGGTCGCTCCCGCATCTTCGGCCCGGGTTTTGTCCCCGGGGTGGACGTGTTGCTCCCAGAAGCCCGGCCAGACGGCGGCATGGATCTCCTCGCCCTGCGCCATGAGGGCGGCCTTGGAGAGCGTCATGTGATTCTCATAGCAGACCAGTCCACCCAGCTGGCCGATGTCGCTTCCGTAGGTTTGGAGACTCGCGGGATCGCCCCGACCCCAGATCGCCCGTTCCTCGTGGGTCGGCATCAACTTCCGGTGGCGGCCCACCAGGTCGCCGTGCCGGTCGAAGTAGAAAAGGGAGTTGTAGAGCGTATCGCTTCCCGGCCGGTCACTCAGTTCGTTCGTCCCGAGGACGAGATAGAGGTCGGCCTCGGCGACCGCATCGCCGATGATATCGATCGCGTCGTCCTCGACGTGGAGGCTGTGTTTCTGCAGGTCGACCATCAGCTCGGTCCATCGGGGGATGGACACACTGCCGCGCCAGTAGGGGTACCCCGGAAAGTACGTTTCCGGGAAGACGACGAGGTCCGCCCCCCGGTCGCCCGCCTTCTCGATCCACCGACAGGTCTTCTCGAGTGTGCCTTCCTTGTCGTGATAGACGGGTTCGACCTGTGCGGCAGCGAGTGTGAACGATTCACGATCCATACGTCGATAGTCGTCGGGTCTCGTGAAAGTTGTTCGTACGGGTGGTATTTTGGCCGGCACAGCCAACCGATACTGACCCGTTTTACGAATAGAAGATCACCGGTCGCCGGTCTTCGCCGTACTCCTCCTCGGGCACGTATTCAGCCAGCACGTCGCGATCCGCCACACCAAGGAGTTGCTCGAGGACGTCGACGGCCGAGGCCCGCAACAGCGGCTGGTTGTCGTTCCCGCAGTTTTCATCGAAGGTGCAGGCCGGACAGCCGTTTGGCTGGCCACAGTCACAGTCCCGGAGTCGATCGCGGGCCCGCTCGGCCAGATTCTCGAAGTTCTCGTAGATGCCCCGGGCAAACCCCAGACCACCGTCGATGCCATCGTAGATGAACCAGCCCGAGGCCGTCGGGCCCGATAACTCGGTTGAGCGACGTTCGAGTGCGTGAGTGGCGGCCTCGAAGGACTCGCCGATCGAGTCCGCGATGTCGTCGTAGTCGGAATGGGAATAGTGGGTATCCATCACGAGCGTCGAGAGCCCGCCGAGGTCGTTCTTGTCCACGCGGAGTTCCAGTGGCGCGGTTTTGATCGTCGCGTGTTCGGCGGCGTGCAACCCGGCGACGTATCCGAGATGCGGTGAACCGGTCTCGTCGGAATCGACGCCGGTTTCGACGCCATACTCCTGGTATTTCCGAATCAGCGGGGTTTCGACTTCCGCGGGAACTTCGACCCAGGTCAACTGCGTCTCCATCAGGATCGGTTGGGATTCCGTGGGGATCATCTCCTTTTTCAGCTCGCTATTCCTGATGTACTTCCGATCGTAGGCGTAGTGATGGACCATCACGGTTCCGCGACCGAAGTGAAGGGTGAAGCCGTTGAGCTCCCGGGAGCGCGCTGACTCGGCGTCGAAGACCGTGACTTTGCTTCGGGATGTCGTGTAGTAATCCGAATCCACTGGCCGGAGTTCGATCGTTGGTTCGTGTCGGGTTTCGTCGACGGAGACGACCTCGAATTGCTGTCCGTGCTGTAACCTGACGGCGCCCTCGTGATAGTCGCGGGAGGCCCGATTCCGATCGATCGGTTCCAGATCGAGATCCTCGGGCAACCCCCACCGATCTCGATCGACGTCCGCTGCGAGTTGCAGGTGGAACTCCTTCTCACTGGCACCGAAGAAGTTGATGCGGGTCTGTGGCCGATTCGGCCCACTGTAGTGCACCCCGGCATCGAGAGACCCCTCGACGAATCCGGATTCCCGCCACATCTTGGCGGCCGCCCTGAGGCGTTCTTCCTCGGCGAACGTGTCGATATCGGCTTCATCGAGGGCGATTTCGTCCGCGGCACAGAGCACGTGTTTCGCAAAGACCGAGTCGTTCGACGTGTCGACGACGGCATCCTCGACGTCGTTTTCGAGGAGGTACTCGGGATGGTTGATGACGTACTGATCGAGTGTCCGGTGATCGGCGACCAACACCGCGAGACTCGCACTCATGCCCCGCCCGGCGCGGCCGATGCGTTGCCAGAAGGACTGGCGTTGGCCCGGGTAGCCCATCAAGACGGCGGCGTCGAGACTCCCGATATCGATGCCGAGTTCGAGTGCCGACGTCGTCGCGAGCCCGGTGAGTGCACCCGATTTGAACTGGTGCTCTCTGGAGTGACGCGTCCGCCGCCCCAGCCCGGCGTTGTAAGCTGCCCAATCGGGCGAGCCTGTTTGTCCGTCTGCCCGGGGATTGTTGTGCCGATGCTCCTCGGCGCGCTCGATACTGAGTTCCGTGAGTTTCCGACTCGGACAGAACAACAACGACCGAACACCCTGAGCCGTCAAGTGGCCGAATACTCGTGGCGCTTCGACGCTGGCCGGAACCCGATCCGCCACGAAGTAATCGTCGTCGGTGTCGAGGGCATCTGTCTCGGATTCGAAATCCGGCATCACGTCTTTGCCATCGTTCTCGCGCTTTTCCACTGGCGGCGGATTCCACAACACAATATCCCGAGGTCCATGGGGCGAGCCGTCCCTGTCGACGACCGTCACCGGCTGATTGATCAGTTGCTCGGAGTGAGCGGCCGGATTGCCGATCGTCGCGGAGGTGAGCACGTACTGTGGATTGCCACCACAGTACTCGGCCACGCGTTGGATTCGCCGGAGGATCCAGGCGACGTGCATGCCCTCGATCCCCGTGTATGTGTGTGACTCGTCGATCGCGACGAGGGAAAGCGCGCCGTAAAATCGACTCCACTTCTCGTGATGTTCGAGATAGAGATTGAGGCCGACGAAGTTCGTCAGGATGACGTCGGCCTCCTCACGAATCGCCCGTCGATTGCCGGTGGTGTCGCCGTCGTAGATCCGAACCCGGATGTCGAGTCCAAGTTCGTCGTAGAGATCCTCGAGGGCCTCTTTTTGGTCGTTCGTGAGCGCCTTCATCGGATAGACACACAGCGCCGTCGAAGCCGCGTTGTGCTCGGCGGCCCTCGTCCCGTCCGGTTCGAGCACGCCGGCGTCGAGGAGATTGCGGGCGATCTGGAGCGCATAGATGTGTGTCTTCCCGCTGGAGGTAGACGTGGTGACGGTCACGTTCTCGCCCTCGGCGAGCGCATCGAGGGCCTCGGCCTGGTGTATGAACAGCTCGTTCGGATAGTCTTCGCTCAGCGTCGGGCGCAGGATCTCAGTTGGTGGCGTCGTCTCCGCCGGCTTGGCGGGCATCTCGATGCGTTCGACGAACGGCGAGTCAGTCGTCAATCCCGCCCGAGGAAACGTTTCGATTAGCTCCCGTCCGGTGAGCCCGATATCCCGTCCCAGATCTGCGGTCGTGTCTCGCTCGCTCATGGGTGAAATTCGGTAAGTCCGGCCTGTTGGCCGGTCCCGTCGTCGGTTTGACTGTCGGTCACGTCTCGTCGAGTCGCCTCCGTGATGGATCGATACACGTGCCAGAGCGCCCGGCAATCGTCCTCGCAGTAGGCCTCGTGGCGGTCCCAGTCGGGCTCTCGGTCCGGGTCGTCCGGGTCCCGCCTGAACGCCCGGTAGGCGGCAGCCGTTTGTGCACCGGTCAATCCGGTCTCACCCCCTTCGTGGCCGAGCGCGCGTGCGACGTGATCGAGTTTGTTCGTCCGTCCGGGAAGCAAGGCGTTCCCGTCCCGGACGACCCACTCGTACAGGTCGTATTTCCACAGACCATCCCACGCCTCGACGTACTGCGGGAGATGCTGCTCGAGAAACTGTCGGATGTAGTGATAGTCGAAGCCATACCCGTTCCACGTGAGCAGCGTACGATCCGCGTGGTTGGCGAGCAGCCAGTGCAGAAACGCTTCGAGGACGGGTTTCGGGTCCCGTGGGTGGTTCCGCTCGATGAAGGACTGGTGTCGGTCCGTCGCCGGGTCGTAGACGCCGAATTGCCAGATGATCGTGGGCGAGAGCCCGTCCGTTTCGATATCCAGGCAGAGCGGTGGGCGCCCGTCGCGGGTTTTGATCGGGCGCTCGTTCGTCAGCACGAGCGGCTCGCCCGAGTCGATGACGTCGGCGTGGGCGTGAATTCGCTCGGCGGTCGACCGGCCGATACCGGGGAATTCCTGAAGCTCGGAAACCGGGAGTTTCCGAACGTCGCTCCGGGTTTCATGGCCCCGCTTGCGCAAGCGGTCTGCGGTCTTCTCGCCGATTCCGGCGAGTGCCTGGAGCCCGAATCGGTCGGGCTTGACCGCCTCGGCAGCGACACGTCCCTGGGTCGTGAGGGTATGCTGGGCGACGTCCGCGGTTCCCTCCGCTGTCGCCCCGAGACCCACCACGGGAACAGACACGGTCGTCCCGTCCACGGGGAGCGACCATTCGTGATGATATTCCGCCGGCATCCCGCCGGCCAGCACCGTCATCGGCTCCGGAAGCGTCTTTCCGATTCGGGCGAGCCTCTCGGCTCCCGGGAGCGTCGTGGAGAGGGTCGTCGGGTCCCGCTCGACCCGCAGCTGTGGAACGTGCAGATACGTCGCCGCCGCTTGTGCGGTGTCCCGCTCGCCAGCCACGAGGTGGTCGGCGACGCGGTCCAACAGGTCGTCGCTCTGGACGCTGATGAGGTCGATTGCCCTCGTTTCACCGCCCCCACCAGTTTCCGTGCACACGCCGATTTCCGGAGTGTATCGGTACTGCTTCACGTGGGTGCCTCGCTGGGCGAGTTGCGGGTGATCGACGGCGAGGTCCGCCCCAGCCTGCCGAACGGTCGCGTATCCCTGTGCGTCGATCGAACCCGGGATCGTGATCATGTCCGGATCGAAGTACTCGACGGCGTCTCGAACGGACTCAAGCGAGAGGCGGTCGAGGCTCCGTGAGGGGAGACTCAGCAGGTCGAGGGAAGCGGGGTCCGCCATTCGTTCGTGGGTTGTGTTAGGTCGCCTATAAGCCCCCGCTGAGCGGAGTGAAAGTGATTTTGGCCGCGCTCCACTCACTCTCGCATTGGGACCGTCCCCTTTACCCGGTCGGGGAATCGGCATGGCTACGAGAATGGGAAAAACCGGGAAGCCGTCGAGCGGGCAAGGGCGGTTCGGCCACCCACTCGGGAACGCCGCCAGTCGGCTTTCTTCCACGATCGATACACACTTCCGGGGACGATTCCTTTCGGCGAACACATGGCTGCGGTCCCCGATCTTTCGGCCCTCACCGACCCGCTCGCGTGGATCGTCCTCGCGGCCTTCGCCGGAAGTGCGTTCCTCGCGTTCCGGGACTCGCCCTACGAGCGACACGCCGCCACGGCCTCGTGGTCCATCTTTGCGCTCTTCTGGGCGCTCATGATCCCCCACTACGCGATCGAGATGCGGAGCATCATCGAGGGGGCTCTTAGCGTCGTTGCGGTGCCGGCCACCCTGTACGTCGCGTGGCTCATCTGGACCGAACGACGATCGTTTACCGTCCTGACGCGGGCGGTTGCCATCATGGGCTTGGTCTACCTCCCCTTCGAGACGATCGCGGTCCTCCGGAGCGGGTCGATCGAACTCGTGGCCCGGAACGTGGAGGCGATCCTCGGGCTCCTGGGCGTCGAACCGACGGTCATCACCGGACCGGACGGATTACGGAGCACCTTCGTCTTTGTCGCCGAAAACGGCCACCGGCTCACGACCCGCGTGGTGCTCGCCTGCACCGGAATCGGGAGCATTTCTATCGTGACGGGGTTGACGCTGGCCGTCGACGCGGCCCCCAGGCGAAAGGCACTCGGCGTCGCCCTCGCCGTACCGATCATCTACGGACTGAACGTCCTTCGGGTGGCATTCATCGCCCTCGCACACGGGTTCCAGTGGTTCGCCGACCTCCGGGGACCGGTCTTCTTCCTCTTCCGCATCGAGGACCCCTACCTCGTCTCCTATATCGTGGCCGACCGGGTCATCTCCCAGTCCCTGTCGCTGGTCGCCCTGATCCTCATCACGCTTGGCCTACTCAGACTGGTACCGGAACTCGGAACGGTCGTGGAGGACGTGCTCTTCCTGGTCACCGGGACCGACGCCGACCTCGAATTCGATCGGTAACTCAGTCGGTGGGTTTCTGTTCGAGATCGGGGTGATCGGCGATGAACACGACCGTGTGATCGGGGACGTCCTCGCTGATCCAGGAGTTGGCGCCGATGGAGACGTGATCGCCCACCTCGACGGGGCCCATGATGTTCGAGCCGGCCCCGATGACCACGTGATCGCCGATGTCGGGGTGTCGCTTGTACCCCTTCCGAAGCATGTGCTCCTCGTCCTCTGCCTCCTCGAAGTGGAGCGCCCCGAGCGTGACGTTCTGGTAGATGCGAGCCCAGTCCCCGACCGTGGCCGTCTCGCCGATGACCACGCCAGTCCCGTGGTCGATGAAGCAGTACTCCCCGATTTCGGCTCCCGGGTGGATGTCGATGCCCGTCTCGGCGTGGGCGGATTCCGCGAGTTCGCGGGCGTACTCGGGCGCCCCCGCCTCGTAGAGGGCGTGGGCGACCCGATGGATCAGGAGGGCGTGAAATCCCGGGTAGGAGCGAATGACCTCCCGATAGCTCTTCGCGGCCGGATCGCCCTTGTAGGCGGCGACGACGTCCCGCTTGAGGGTCTCCCGTATTTCGGGAGTGCGATCGAGGACCGCCGTCACGATCCCCCCGGAATCGGACCCGCCGTAGGCACGGATGCCGGTCTCGAAGCGGTCGCCGAGTTTCGAGAGACAGCGCTCGATCCGCTCCGGGCTCCCGACCCGGTCACCCGCGTTCCACAGCCGGGGGAAAAAGAGGCAGTTGAGGAGGCTGACCTCCTCGCGCATGGGTCGGCGCTCGGGCGCCACGATGTCGGTGTTCGTCTCGAACGGTTCCTCGTCGCCCCGATAGGACTCATCGAGTCGTCGGGGGGTTTCCGCTGCGTAGTAATCGTCCATGGTGCTCAGTTAGGGTCCCCTACGAGGGGCACGGGTACAAATCCCTCGAAAGGGGCCAACCGCTCGCGGGCTTATCGCCCGGTCGAAATCGCAAGGATCCGCTCGCGCTGCCAGTACCCGAGAAGGACGACGACGCTCACGAAGGCGAGAATGACCGCGGCGTCGAGGGGTCGATGATTCGCGAACCGACCGCCCGCGAGGGCCAGCAATGCGTACCCCGGAATCCGTCCGAGAAAGGAGAGCACCACGAGGCCCCGGACCGGAATCGGCGTGAGGCCACTGAGAAAACAGAGGGCATCATCGGGCAATCCTGGCAGCAGAAAGACGAAAAAGACCCCGAGGCGACCGTGGTCCTCGAGGAACCCGTCGACGGTCGAGAGCGTGTCGGGATGGACCAGCCGCTCGACCGCGGGCCGGCCGAAGCGTCGACTGAGCCAGAAGGCAAGGGCGCTGCCGATCGTCGCCCCGATCAGGCTGTAAACGGTGCCGAGAAGCGGGCCGAAGACGTAGCCGCCTGCCAGCGCGAGCACCTGACCCGGGATCGGCGCGAAGATCACCTGGGCGACCTGGAGGGCGATGAAGGCCAGCGGAGCGAACACCCCGAATCCTTCGACTGTCTCCTGGACCGCTTCGGGATCGAGCACCGTTCCGACGGAATGATCGAAGAGGACCATCCCGAACGTCGCGAGCGAGAGGAGGCCCAGCAGGCCCGCGATTCCGATCCACCTGGCCGCGGGTGAGACGAAGAGTGGCGGAATCCGAGGGGTTGAATCGGAGTTGGGCGGGGGCATGGGTCCGTCGGGTCCTATCCCCATCCTCGGGAGGACGCCACAAAAATCAGCCGCACTGGGCCCAGCCGGAACCCAACCCAAATCAATTGGGCAGTCTCCGTATTCGTCCCCTACCCATTGATCCTGGTGGGATGTCACAGCAAGTAGAATGCATCGTCGACGGCTGTCACGGCGTCTGTGAAGGCGAAACGGAAGAGGAGGTTATGGCCGAAGTCGAGGCTCACGTCGAGGACGCACACCCCGATCTGACTCTCGACACCGAGACGGTCGAAGCGATCAGGGCGGAGATCGAGACGGTCTGAGAGGGTCGAGGCCGGAAATCGGGACGGGTGAAGCAATGATCGTGACG
>JBDGUI010000021.1:14089-19231 GCA_042216015.1 Halodesulfurarchaeum sp.
TTGATCGTGACGGCCGGGGCATTGATCGAGGGGGTCTAAGACGGCTCCGCGGTGCCGTTCGACCCAAAAAAACGAAATGGGCTGTCACCCGGTCGAGCGCCAATCGGTCGGGCGAATCCCGTTCTGTCCCGGTTCGAAGCGAACCGTGCGCTCTTTAGGAGTCCTGCGTGTAGTTCCCGTATGGCTCCCACCGAGGACGTCCCCGAGATCACGATCACCTGTCCGGCCTGTGGGACCGAAACTGCCGTTCCCTTTCCCGACGTGGAGGCGACGATCGACGCCCACAACGAGCGTCAGCACGACGGGGAGCCGGTGGCCGAGATCGACCCTGCCGTGAAGTCCCGGCTGCAGGACCTCCTCGCCGAGGAGATGGGCCTGCTCGAGTGACGTTCGATCACCGAAGAAACTCGACGTGGAGCAGCTGGAGCCATCCGTGGAGCTGTCCCGCCCGATGGTCGCGGGACCGTCTCCGGAGTGGCCACGGTAGCTGCCGAATCGGCCGTGATCGGGGCGCTCGATACGACGGATAGTGGCAGATTTATCAAATTTTTGGTACGAGGCCCCGACGGGTCGGTCCCGAGAACGGTATTCCGAGTTCCGCCGACAGCGAGCAGACCGGGCACCCGGATCGTGATCCGATCGCCAACGAGGTCGATCCCGATCCGGGATCGGTCGGGCGTCGTGGCCGTTTCGTCCCCGAACCACAGTGGCCGTCTCGTCCGCTGTCTCTATTCCCCGTGGGTGTCTTGCGCACATTCAAGTGAGAGCACGGCTGAATAAAGCGTATGCGAGTCCCGATCGGTCGCCTCGCCCTGGCTGCTCTCGTTCTCATCGGCCTGAGCGGCGGCGCTGGCGCGATCGAGTCGGGGGTGCTCGACGCAAACGTCACGGATTCGACCGTGGCGAAGGACGAGGTGCGAACGTCGTTCGATCGGCGGGTCGTCGCCGCCGATTCGCCGACGCCAGCTCGAGAGCTCCACAACTGGATCTGGGCCGATGAAACGCCGAAACTCCAGGTGACAGTCGGAGCGCCGGTCTTCGACGATCCGTCGAGGGAATACCGGCACTATACGATTCGGGTGACCAGGTCGAAGGTCGATCGGTTCGGCCCCTCGACGGAGGCGCTGGGAGAAGCGTCGGTGACCCTGGCGGAACTCGGTTCGGAGACGGTCACGATCGAGTTGCAATCCGGTCGGTTTTCCCGGCCGGAACGAACCCTCCCGACCGGGCTGGTGGATCCCCGGAAAACGATAGGGGTCGTTGAATCCATCCCGATCGAGCTGGTGAATCCCCGGAAAACGATAGCGGTCGCCGAATCCACCGTGTACGTGGGAATATATCCCGACGGCGGCGCCGAACTCTGGACTGGGGCCGTGGTCGAAACCCACGTGATTCGAAAGTCTGGCGACCTCGACGGCGATGGACTCGAGAACATCCGTGAGATCAAGACGGCCACCCACTTCCTGCACGCCGATGGGGACGTCGACGAGCTGACCGACGGGAAAGAAATCGAGCGGTTTGGGACTGACCCGCTCGCGGTGGATACCGACGGGGACGGCGTCATCGATCCACGCGAAATTCGCAAGGGCACCGATCCGAAGACCCGGGACACGGACGGAGACGGACTCACCGACCTGCGCGAGATCGAAGACCTGCCGACGGACCCGATCAGTGCCGACACCGACGGGGACGGGAGCAGCGACTTGCAAGAGCGCCATCGGGGAACCGATCCGACGAGTGCAGACACCGACGGCGACGGGTTAGACGATAGCTTCGAGCGCCGACTGGGGACCGATCCCACCCACTTCGACACTGACGACGACGGCGTCCGAGATTCCTGGGAGATCGAGCGCTACGGGACGAACCCGACGGCCCCCGATTCGGACGGCGACGGCGTCGAAGACGGCAGGGAGACGGGAGTGAACCCGGACGAGAACGGGTCGAACAGGGATACGGAACCCACCCCTGCTGGCACGGTCGAGGAGAACGCCGGTGGGTCCCGGGTGGCCGACCTGGATCCACTGCCGGGCGACCAGTCCCTCGAGAGTGAGTCCCTGGCTCCGTTCGCCGCCATCCTGGGAGGCCTGGGACTTCGGCGGCTGGTCGAGTGGGTCACGTATCCGTAGTGGGACCGAGCGGGGGGCGGGCCCAGAATCCGAGATCAGAACTGGTGCCAGTAGTCGATGGCCCGGTAGAGCACGTAGAGGACCGCATTGAGCAGCCCGGCGACCGCGACGACGGCTCCGATGGAGGCGCCGAGCCGGGCGAAGGGGCCGTTCGGGTAGCCGACGGTGCCGACCCCAGAGGTGAAGAACGCGGCAATGATTCCCCAGACGAGGAGGATGGCGGCGATGCGGGCGCCGTCCTCGAGGTACGTCGTGACCCCGTTCGATTCGGGCAGTGGCAGCCGAGACACGACACGTGATCGGATCTGGGGGCATAAATGTATTGACATCGGTCAAGCGCCGGTCCAAGTGTCACGATCACTCACGACTCAGGATTCATCCCGCGGGAGAAGGTAGAAGAAGAACCCACCGAGGACGGTCAGGACCGCAAGCGAGTAAATGGCGCCGTCGAAGTGTCCGAGGTCCGCGACGCCTCCGACGACCACCGACCCGAAGGCCCCCAGGATGAAAAACACCGTTCGGAGAAAGCCCCAGATCGCCCCGCGCATCTCCTCCGGCAGCGCCCCAATGACGTAGGCGTTCATCATCGGCCCGAGGGCGATCCGAATCGCGATGAGGACCGTCACGACCGCGAACCAGCCGTAAGAACCGATCCAGGGCAACACGAGTAGCGGCAGAACGCTCACCGCACTCACCCCGACGAGCACCTGGCGGTACCCGAATCGGTCCGCGAGCCGGCCGGCGCCCAGCTGGAAACCCGCACCGGTCAAAAAGAGCAGGGCGTACAGGGAGGTCGCCGGCGTCTGGTTCAGCCCACCCTCGACCTGCAGGTAGGTCGGGTAGAAGGCGGTGAACCCCTGGAAGATGAACAGCATCACCACCATCCCGCTCAGCGCCACGGCGAGCCGGTATGTCCGGATCGCGGCGACGGACCGCCTCACCCCCGCGAGCAGCGACCCACCGGAGACGGTCCCGGGAAGGGTTCTCGGAACCACGACCAATAGCCCAAGCCCGGCGAGGAAGAAGGCGGGGCCGAGGACCCCGATAGCCAGACGCCAACCGAACTGCTCGGCGAGCAGGCTGGCCAGAAGGGGCAGCGCCGCGGCGCCGACGCTTCCGGCCCCGAGCACGAATCCGAAGGCCAGGCCCTCGAACTGCTCGAAGCGCTTGGCGAGGGCCATCCCCCGCGCCGGACCGAAGAGCCCGGTCGAGATGCCAAAGCCCGCCGCGGCGGCGAGGAACCACCCGTAGGTGGGGGCGATGGCGAAGCCGACCATGCTCAGCGAGGCGAGCAGGGTACTCGTGCCGAGCAGGGCGCGTTCGCCGACCCGATCGGTGAGGACGCCGGCGGGGAACTGCATGCCGCCGTAGGTGAGCCAGATGACGGTGACGATCAGGCCCGCCCCGGCGTTCTGGAGGGTGAATTCGGTCTTGATGATCGGGAGCAGCGCGGGGACGAGAAACCGGGAGCCGAGGGTGAGAAACCAGCCGAAGGCGAGGACGAGGAGGAACCACCCGCGGTCGCTTCTGAGGACGTCGGCGACCGATTCGTCGGCGGAGGGCGTGCTCGGGGACGTCGACTCGGCGTCGGCTGACACGGGTGTGTGGTGGTATATCGGTTGGGCATACAAGAAGGCGTGGGTGGGGAAGAAGTTCCCGTTGCGGAATTCAGAATAGTCCTTGACTGAAACTGGACTCTCGAGGACTCCGTTCAGTCACTCGACCTCGGCGGAAAAGCTGGAGTTCTCTCGGTACCCAATTGAAATGGCCTGCGGTTCACTATGCTTAACGGACGACGATTTAAGCCGCTCCCGAAAGAGGAACACGCATGGGTGGTATCGAACTTCGGGACGGAATGCTCCTGGTTGATCGGGCTCCCAACCAGCTCGACGAGCTAGCTATCGAGTTTTCCACCATCCTCGACCGATTCGATATCCAGCACGCGTACGTCGCGGGATACGTCTCGATCCTCGCTGGCCGGGCCCGGTCCACCGAGGACGTGGACGTGTTCATCGAGCAAATCGACGAATCGACAGCCGACGAACTCGCAACCAACTTGACCGAAGCGGGATTCTGGGGCCCAGCCATGCCCCTCGCGTCCCTTTACGAGATGCTCGACGCTGGCGATAATATCTGGGTCGCCCCGTCGGACGAACTTGCCCCCCATCTCGAGGTCAAATTTGCCCGGGACGAGTTCGATAGAGCCGCCCTCGAAAACGCGATTACGGCCCGAATCGGCAACGATTCGATCCCGATCGGTCCGCTGGAACTCCAGATCGCGCACAAACTCCATCTCGGTGCGGAGCGGGATATCGAGGATGCCGTCCATCTCTACACGCTATTCGAGGAAAGCCTTAGTGAGCCAGCCCTCGAAACGTGGGTACGGAAACTCGACGTCGAACCCGAATATGAACGACTCAAACGGGCATGAGGATCCCAGCGGGAAACTCGGTCGGAACCACGAACAGCGCATCGAGGGGATCAAGCGATGGGTCGAGTACATCAAGTCGACCCCGCCGGAGACGTGGGGGCCCCAGCAGAATGCCGTCGTCGACGGCCAACTGGATGCGGCTCGAAGCGTTCAGGAGTCGGCCGACAATCAACAGCACGTGAAAAACGTGGCAGGGGCGATTTTTGAAGCGAAGGAGAAACGAGAGAGCGATTCAGAGTGAGATTTCGGGCGAGGTTCGAAAATCGAGTCTTCGTCGTCGCATACCGCGACGAACGAAACGAGTCGCGGTTTCACCGGACGAACGAAGTGAGTCGGCCTTTTCCCCAGGTTTTTGCGAGGGGCAAGGGTCGAAGATCCCTCGGCCCGCACGAACGGCGGCTCCGCCAGCGTGAGTAAAGAGTGGTTCCCGCAACGAGCGAAGCGAGCGAGGAAATCCGACGAGGAAAAGAGGAAGCCACGGGCTCGAATTTGAACCACGGTCACTCGCTTCGCTCGTTCCCTGCTTCAAATCGCGGCCGGATGGCTCTCAGACCTCGCTCCGCTCGGTCAGAAGAGCCAAGGGCC
>JBDGUI010000044.1:0-18697 GCA_042216015.1 Halodesulfurarchaeum sp.
ACACCGAGACGGTGATGCCCGGCTACACCCACCTCCAGCCGGCCCAGCCGACGACCGTGGCTCACTACCTGCTCTCCTACGCGGGTGCGGCCGCCAGGGACACCGAGCGCCTGTTCGGGGCCTACGAGCGGACGAACCGCTCCCCGCTGGGTGCCGCCGCACTCGCGGGGACGCCCTTCGACGTGAATCGCGAGCGCACGGCCGAACTCCTCGGCTTCGACGGACTGATCGAGAACAGCATGGACGCGGCCGCGGGGCGGGACGTGCTTCTCGAGTCGATGAGCGCGATCGCGGGTGTCTCGGTGACGCTCTCCGGGCTCGCGGAGGACCTGATCCTCTTCGCGAATCGCGACTTCGTGAGCCTCGCGGACGCCTACTCCTCGACCTCTTCGATCATGCCCCAGAAGAAGAACCCGGACAGCCTGGAGCTGGTCCGGGCGACCGCCGGGGACGCCGCCGGGGCCGTCCAGGGCCTGCTGACCACGATCGCTGGGCTCCCCCGGGCGTACAACCGCGATCTCCAGCGGGCCACCCCGCACGTCTGGGGACCGATGGACGACGTGACGGAGGCCACCCGTGTCGCGGCCGGGGCCCTCGGGACCCTCGACTGGAACGAACCCGTGCTCGAGGCGGCGGCCGGCGAGGGCTTCTCGACCGCGACCGGGATCGCCGACCGACTCGCGATGAGCGGGGTCCCGTTCCGCACGGCCCACGAGATCGTCGCGATTACGGCCGATGCGCTGGAGGAGACTGACGAACTCGATGGCGGGGCCCCGGATCCGGGCGTCACGCTCGACGCGCTCGCCGAGGCGACGGTGGCAGTGACCGACGCGGAGCTATCCGCATACGTCGACCGGGAGGCGATCGAGGGACTGCTGGATCCAAAGGAGAGTGTCGCCGCCCGCGACTCGCGTGGCGGTCCCGCCCCCTCGCAGGTCGAGGGAGCCATCGAATCGGCTACCCGGGCCCTCGAGGCGGATCGCTCGGAGGTCGAGATACTCAGGGGGGCGATCGAGAACGCCGAGACCGCCCGCATGGAGGGGGTAGAACGATATGTGTGATTGTGATCGATACCGAAACCGACCGATGCACGGATCACTCCGATAATCGATACTATCAGCTCGATACGACACCATTCGAACCAACGAATGCGGTTTGCGGCCGCCTTTCTCACCGATAGCACTTGCTGCGATTAGTATATATTTGCTGATAAGTTCGGAACGCTTAAGGTAATCTGCCGTCTACGATTGGCTGCTATGACAGCGTGTCCGGAGTGCGGGGCCGAGGTGACCCTGCACGACTCGATCGAAGTGGGAGAGATCGTCGACTGTGCGACCTGTGGAACCGAACTGGAGGTCGTCGAGGAAAACCCGCCCGTCCTCGATCTGGCGCCCGAACTCGATGAGGACTGGGGGGAGTGATGAAAGTCGGCCTCCTCTACTCGCGAATCCGCACTGACGAGAAGCTCCTGCTCGAGGAGCTCCGCGAGCGGGGCCACGAGGTCGCAAAGATCGACGTGCGCGAACAGCAGTTCGGGCTCTCGGGGTCGAGCGTCGACGCGTCGGAGCTGGACATCGTCGTCGATCGGTGTGTCGCCACCAGCCGGTCGATGTACGTCACCGAGTTCTTCGCCTCCTACGGCGTTCCGATCGTGAACTCGCCGGAGGTGGCGAGCACCTGTTCGGATAAGGTCAGGACCAGCCTCGCCCTCGAGGAGGCCGGCATTCCGACCCCCGACACGCGGGTCGCGTTCACCCGCGAGGCCGCCCTCGAGGCGATCGAGGACTTCGGCTACCCGGTCGTTCTCAAGCCCGTCGTGGGGTCGTGGGGCCGGCTGATGGCCCGCATCGAGGACGACCACGCCGCGGAGGCCATCCTCGAGCACAAGGAAACCCTGGGCCACTACGAGCACAAGATCTTCTACATCCAGGAGTTCGTGGACAAGCCGGGCCGTGACCTCCGCGTGCTCGCCCTCGACGGCGAGCCGGTGGCCGGGATGATCCGCTCGGCAGATCACTGGATCACGAACGCCCACCGCGGCGCCGACACCCAGGTGCTCGACATCACCCCGGAGATCGCCGATCTCGTCCGCCGCGCCAGCGACGCGGTCGGCGGCGGGCTGCTCGGGGTGGACCTCATGGAGACCGCCGAGGGCTACACGATCCACGAGATCAACCACACCGTCGAGTACAAGGCCCTCGCCGATGCCGTCGAGATTGACATCGTGAGCGAGGTCGTCGACTGGCTCGAGGAAAAAGCCGAAGCAGCGGAGAACGGCGCTGCAAAGACGACCCTGTAGTCCGACCGAAAAACGGGGGATCGTTTGCGCCGTTCGGGTGCTATTTGTATCGTGACCTGCTGGGTTGTGCCATGACCGACCTGTCACTCACGGGGTCCGTGCCCGAGGAGAGCGAGGACGGCGTCTGGCTGGCGTGTATCGAGTGTGGCGAGACCTACGCCCCCTTCGAGGAACCGATCTACGAGTGTGCGGAATGCGGCTCGCTCCTGGAGGCGCGCTACGAGACGTACCAGGATCTCGAGGACCTCGACGGAAGCGGCGTCTGGCGGTACGCCGACGCCCTGCCGGTGGATCACGGGGTCACGATCGAGGAGGGGAACACCCCGCTCTACGAGGCCCCGACAATCGAGGCCGACGTGGGAGTCGCCGACCTTCGGATCAAACACGAGGGGATGAATCCGACAGGGAGCTTCAAGGACCGGGGCATGACCGTCGGGGTTCGGGTGGCCGAGCGCATCGGCGTCGGCCGACTTGCGTGTGCGAGCACGGGCAACACGAGCGCCGCGCTGGCGGCCTATGGCGCCCGGGCGAACAAGGAGACGCTCGTCCTGCTCCCCGAGGGGAAGGTCGCCGCGGGGAAACTCGCGCAGGCCAGCCTCCACGGGGCGACGATGCTCGAGGTCGAGGGGAACTTCGACGACTGTCTCGACATCGTCTCGGAACTCGCCGACCGGGGCGAGGTCTACCTCCTCAACTCGCTCAACCCGTTCCGGCTCGAGGGCCAGAAGACCATCGGCCTCGAGATGGTCGAGCAGTTCCGCACCCAGACCGGCGACCTCCCGGATCGCATCGTGCTCCCGGTCGGCAACGCCGGGAACACCGCCGCGCTCCACAAGGCCTTCCGCGAGCTCGTCGAGGCCGGGGAGATCGACGGGGACGAGGTGCCGATTCTCACCGGCGTCCAGGCCGCCGGGGCCGCCCCGCTCGTCGAGGCCATCGAGAGCGGCGCCGACACGGTCACGCGGTGGGAAGACGTCGAAACCCGGGCGACGGCGATCCGGATCGGCGAGCCCGTGAACTGGCCGAAGGCGCTCCCGGCGATCAGGCAGACCGGCGGGACGGCCGTCGCCGTCGAGGATCGGGAGATCACCCGTGCCCAGCGGGACCTCGCTGAAGACGGTATCGGCGTCGAGCCCGCGAGTGCTGCCTCGGTGGCGGGGCTTCGAAAGCTCCGGACCGCGGGCGAGATTGGGGCCGACGAGCAGGTCGTCTGTCTCACGACTGGCCACCTCCTCAAGGATCCCGATGCCGCGGCCGCGGCCGGTCGTGACCCACGGACGGTGCCGAACTCGGTCGACGCGGTGCTCGAGGCGACCGAGGACTAACACCCGTCCCCCCTTTCACGGCCGACACGATCGGCGCGGTCGCTCAGGAGGAGGCGCGGAGTTCTCGCTGTTCAGGTTTCGACTGCCCGCTCCCCAAAAAATCCGCGAGCGGCTCGATCACCGTCTCGGGGCGAGCGAGGAAGGCGTCGTGGCCGTAGTCGTCGACGATCCGCTCGAAGGTGACGCTGGCGCCGGCCGCCTCGAAGGCGTCGGCGACCTCCCGGCCCTGCTCGACGGTGAACTGCCAGTCGCCCGTGTAGCTCAGCACGAGCGCCGAGCCCTCGAAGTCCGCGAGGGCCTCGGCCGGGGTGGCGTGGCCGCGCGCGAACTCGTACTCGTCCATCGCACGCAGGAGGTAGAGGTAGCTGTTGGCGTCGAAGCGATCGGTGAACGTGCTGGCGTTGTAATCGAGGTAGGAGGCCACGTCGCGGTACTCGAAGGCCTCGGCGGTCGGGTCCTCGAGTCCGGCGAGCATTCGGTCGGCGGCCCGGCGTCCGAACCGGTTCTGCATCGAATCCTTCGAGAGGTACTGTACGTGGCCGATCCGGCGGGCGAGGCCCAGCCCGTCCTCGGGACCGGGACCGCCGTAGTACTCCCCGCCCTGGTAGTTCGGGTCCTGGGTGATCGCCCGGCGGGCGATCGAGTCGAGGGCGAGGTTCTGGGTGTCGACCCGGAAGGCGGTCGCGACGGCCACGATCCGCTCGACCCGTTCGGGGTAGGTCCGGGCCCACTCGAGGGCGTTCATCCCGCCGACGCTTCCCCCGACGACGGCATGGAGGGTCCCGACGTCGAGTTCGTCGAGCAGGCGGGCCTGGGCGCGCACCCAGTCGGTGATGGTGACGGGTGGGAAATCCGGACCGTATGGCTCCCCGTCCGGACCGATCGAGGAGGGCCCGGTGGTGCCATAACAGGAGCCGGGGACGTTCGCGACGATCACGTAGAACTGCTCGGTGTCGACGGCCCGGCCCGGCCCGACGACGTCGCTCCACCAGCCCGCAGCCTGCCCGTCGATTCCCTCGGGCCCGGAGCCGGTGACGTACTGACTGCCCGTCAGGGCGTGGGCGACGAGTACGGGCGGGTTCGACGCGTCGCCGAAGGTCTCGTAGGCGATGTCGAGGTCGACGCTCCCGCCACGCTCGAACTCGAAGGTACCGACGGAAACCTGTCTCGTCGGCGGGACGAGCGGGCCGCCCGGGTTTGGGGGAGCTTCCTCACCTGTCATGTCTACTGTGCATATTCCTCAGCGGCTATATTACTGCTATGTAAGTTGGCGCTTGTAAGTGTTGCTATCCCGAGTGGGGACGTTCGTGCCATTCGGATCGATGAATCGGTGGGGAACCCGCGAATCCGATTCCGTCTGACAAACGTTCAGTACCCCGGCGATCGAACTGTCAGCTAGTATGGTCAAACTGCGACAGTTTTTCGAGCTCACCCCCGGGCGAATCACGGTCGGGTACGGCGTTTTTGGCGTCCTGTGGATCGGACTGTCCGACCGGCTCGTCTTCTCGTTCCTCAAGAGCGAGTCGGGCATCATCTTCGCCCAGCGGATCAAGGGGTGGGGCTTCGTCGTTCTCTCGGCGGCGCTTCTATTCGGGTTGACTCGGACGTACGAGGGCCAACTCGCCGATTCAGAACGGCGAGCCCTCACCGCGACCGAGCAGTTGCAGGTCCTCCACCGCATCTTCCGACACAACATCAGAAACGAATTGACGGTCATTCACGGGTACGCCGAACTGTTGCTCGACCGGACCGAACGCGACCGCACGGAGCAGTGGGCCCACGGAATTCTCGAATCCTCCGGCGACCTCCTCGAAACGAGCGAGAAGCTGGGCATCATCAACGAGGTCGAGTTCGGGGCGGAGCTCGAGGAGCCAGTCGACCTCGTTCCGATCCTCCAGCGCGAAATATCGGCACTCGAATCGACCTATCCCGCCGCAACGATCGAGACCGACTTCCCCGACCAGCTGTTCGTCTCCGCGAATCCCGCTATCACGTACGCCATCCGCGAGACCCTCGAGAACGCGATGGACCATCACCCGGCCCCCGAGTCGGAACGCCGAATCGAGATTACGACCGCCGAAACCATGCGTGAAGTGACTCTCGATATCGCAGACAACGGACCGGGAATTCATTCCGACGAGATCGATCCAGTCGTCTCCGGAGCAGAAACCGCGCTCGATCACGGGAGCGGAATCGGCCTGTGGATCGTCTCCTGGATCTGTGAGAGTTCGGGCGGGACCGTGGAATTCGACGCAGCTGACGGAACGAGTGTCCGAATGCGCCTCGAACGGGCCGAGCTGATCGAACACGTCACGGACCGCCTCCAGTACGAATTCCCCACTGCCCCGGTCGAGTAGGGTGGCTCCCTCCGATTTGCTCCGCCGCCGGGTCCCGAAAGTAAAACACGGGGCGTGACCAACCCGAGGGTATGACCGCGCGGGACCCACCGCCCGAGAACCCCTACGTCTCCGATTTCGACCTCGACTTCGACCCGGTCGAGGTCCTCTCCGAGGACGAGGCAGCAGACCAGGCCGAGACCCTTCGCGAGGCGATCCGGTACCACGATTATCGCTACTACGTGAAGGCCGATCCCGTGATCGCCGACCGGGCCTACGACCGGCTCTTCGACCGTCTCCAGGCCCTCGAGGAGGAATTCGGCCTCCAGACCGCGGACAGTCCGACCCGGCGGGTCGGGGGCGAGCCGCTCGACGAACTCGAGACGGTCTCCCACGTCGTCCCCATGCTCTCGATCGACGCCGGCAGCGACGACGAGGCGGCTCGCGAGTTCGACACCCGGGTCCGACGGACCGTGGAGACCCCTGAGTACGTCTGCGAACCGAAGTTCGACGGCCTCTCGATCGAGGTGATCTACGAGGACGGGGTCTACAGGCGGGCTGCCACGCGGGGTGACGGCCGGGAGGGCGACGACGTCACCGAGAACGTCGCGACGATTCCCACCGTACCGCTCCGACTCGCCGGGGACCCCCCGGCCCATCTCGCGGTCCGGGGCGAGGTGTACATGCCCCTCTCCGATTTTCACGCCCACAATCGCGAGCGAGTCGAGCGCGGCGATGAGGCGTTCGCGAACCCGCGAAACGCGGCGGCCGGCACGCTCCGACAGCTCGATCCCTCGGTCACTGCGGAGCGACCGCTCGACTGGTTCGCCTACGACGTCCTCGCGGCCGGGGAGACCGACGCCGCGTTCGAGGAAGCAGACGCCTCGAGCGGCCCGGATCCCCAGACCGGGCTCGAAACCCACGCCGACGAGCACCACGCGCTCGAATCCTGGGGCCTGCCGGTGAACGACCGCTTCGAGGTGGTCTCCGACGTCGAGGAGGCGATCGAGTACCGCCACCGGCTCCTCGAGGCGCGGGAGGGGCTGGATTACGAGATCGACGGCGTCGTTTTCAAGGTCAACGATCGAGCGGCCTGCGCGGCGCTCGGGATTACCGCCCGGCACTACCGCTGGGCCTTCGCGTACAAGTTCCCGGCCCGGTCCGAACAGACGCGAATCACGGACATCGTCGTGCAGGTGGGCCGGACCGGACGGCTCACGCCCGTCGCGCTTCTCGACCCGGTCGACGTGAGTGGAGTCACGGTGTCGCGGGCCACCCTGCACAACCAGCGCGAGATCCGTGAGCTGGGCGTGGACGTGGGCGACGTGGTACAGGTCCAGCGGGCCGGTGACGTGATCCCCTACGTCAACGACGTCGTCGAGTCCCGGTCGGAGGGGGTCTTCGAGCTGCCCGAGACCTGTCCGGTCTGTGACAGCCCGGTCGAGCGGGAGGGGCCACTGCACTACTGCACCGGCGGGCTCACCTGCGAGGCCCAGCTCGTCGCGAGCGTGGCCTACTTCGGGAGCGATGACGGCCTCGACATCGAGGGGCTGGGCGAGGAGACCGTCCGGGAGTTCGTCGAACGGGGGCTGATCGAGCGGGACGTCGCCGACCTCTATGACCTCTCCGTCGGGGACCTGGAGAGACTGGAGGGATGGGGGAAGCGCTCGGCGACCAACCTGATCGAGGAACTCGAGGCCTCCCGGAACCCCCCGCTTCCAGATTTTCTCGCGGCGATCGGGATCCCCGAGGTGGGGCCGACGCTGGCGCGAGACCTGGCTCGCCACTTCGGCACGCTCGACGCGGTCATGGACGCCTCGGCGGCCGAGTTGCAGGACGTCGAGGGGATCGGGGAGACCGTCGCCGAAAAGATCCGTGACTTCTTCGAAAACGAGGGGAACGTGGCCGTGATCGAGCGGCTTCGGGACCGCGGTGTCGATCCACAGCCGATGGAGGCGACCGGTGGCGACGAACTCGACGGGATCACCGTCGTCTTCACGGGAAGCGTCGAGGGGTGGACCCGGGACGATCTCCAGGAGTTGGTCGAGACCCACGGCGGGTCGGCCACGAGCAGCGTCTCGGGCAACACCGATTTCCTCGTGGTGGGGGAGAATCCGGGCCAATCGAAGCGGGAGGCGGCGGCCGAATACGACGTCGAGACCCTCGACCCCGGGGCGTTCTTCGAGGAACTCGAGGACCGAGGAGTCGCGGTCGAATAACGTGCCCGAGCGGTGTGGAACGGAGGACTGTCATTCGCTGGGTGAGCGTTTCCGAGCAGCTCGCTGCTGGAGTCGGCCGATCGTCAGTCCGCTTCCCCCCCCCCACCGACGCGCTCTTCGTCGGTGGCTTTCTCGCGGGTTTCGTATGCATCGGCCTATTCCTGTGGTACTTGCGGAGTCGGGCCGCGGTACTCGCGATCGCGGTCGCCGATGAGGCGGATCTGGGACTCCCGGCTGCCGGATTCGGCGAATCGACCGTCACGACCCTCCAGAACCGTCGACCCCACCATAGCGGTCGATTCAAAGCTATCGAGCCGATAGCCCAGGTATGGACGCCGAGACGGTGCGGGAACGGGCGCTCGAACTCCCCCGCGAGCCCGGCGTCTACCAGTTTCTCGACGGCGATCGGGTGCTCTACGTCGGGAAGGCCGTCGACATTCGCGACCGGGTTCGAACGTACGCCGACCCCCGGAGCGAGCGGGTCCGGGAGATGGTCGCCCGGGCCGACGCCATCGACGTCGCCGTGACCGACACGGAGACCCAGGCGTTGCTCCTCGAGGCGAACCTCATCAAGCGCCACCAGCCCCGATACAACGTCCGGCTCAAGGACGACAAGTCCTACCCGCTCGTCCAGCTGACCGATCACGAATTCCCCCGGATCGAGATCACCCGCGATCCCGACCCCGGAGCAACCGTCTACGGCCCCTTCACCGACAAGAGTCGGCTCGAGTCGGTGCTCAAGGCCATCCGCGAGACGAGCGGCCTGCGGGGCTGTTCGGACCACAAGTTCGCAAACCGGGATCGGCCCTGTCTGGATTACGACATGGACCTCTGTGCGGCCCCCTGTACCGGCGAGATCGATTCGGCCACCTACGGGGAACGGGTCGACCAGGCGACGGCCTTCTTCGAGGGCGAAACCGGTGCGATCGCCGAGCCGCTCGCGTCCGAAATGGAGCGGGCCGCCGAGGGCCAGGCCTTCGAGCGGGCCGCACACCTCAGGGATCGGCTCGAAACCCTCCGGTCGTTTCACGGCGAGGGCGGGGACGCCGTCGTCGACACCGGCGGCTCCCGGGTCGTCGACGTCCTTGGAGTGGCTGTGGAGGGGACCACGGCCACGGTCGCCCGACTCCACAGCGAAGGGGGGAAACTCGTGGATCGGGAGCAGTATCCGGTGCAGGTCCCCGAAGCCGGTGACGGCGTTCCCGAAATTTTGGCGGCGTTCGTCCCGCAGTTCTACGCCGAGCGAGACCTCCCGGATGCGCTGTTGTTGCCCCAGGACCCGGACGCCGCGGAGGTCTCCCAGTGGCTCGACGCGGCGGGGGTTTCGATGCGGGTTCCCGGCGCGGGTCGGGAGTCACGACTGGTCGACCTCGCGATGAAGAACGCCCATCAGGGGCCGGGAGGAGAGGACGGGCATCGCGCACTCGCAGACGCATTCGACATCGCCGTCCCGTCCCGCATCGAGGGCTTCGACGTGAGTCACGCGAGCGGCCGGGAGGTCGTCGGCAGCAACGTCGTCTTCGTCGAGGGGAGCCCGAAGAAGGCCCACTACCGTCGGAAGAAGCTCGCGGAGGAAAACGACGACTACGCGAACATGGCGTCGTTGCTTTCCTGGCGTGCGAGCCGGGCGATCGAGGGGCGGGACGAGCGACCGGACCCAGACCTCCTGCTGATCGACGGCGGGCCGGGGCAACTCGAGGCGGCCCGGGAGGCGATCGAATCGGTCGACTGGGGCGTGCCAGTCGTCGCGCTCGCGAAGCAGGAGGAGTCGGTGCACACCCCGAATCGACAGTTCGACTGGAGTCACGACGCCCCACAGTTGCACCTCCTCCAGCGGGTTCGCGACGAGGCCCATCGCTTTGCCGTCCAGTACCACCAGACGTTGCGGGACGACGTCTCGACGGTCCTCGAGTCCGTCGAGGGCATCGGTCCGGCGCGTCGACGTCGCCTGCTCAGGCGGTTCGGAAGCGTGGACGGGATCAGAGAGGCCTCCGCGTCGGAACTCCGGGACGTGCCGGGAATCGGTGTGGAGACGGCCGAGAATCTGGCGAGTCGACTGTAGTCGACTGACAAGCCCAGGGCCGTTCCTACTCGACCGGGACGCCGCCTACTCGACCGGGACGCCACCGTCCTCCGGGGCCGGTTCGATTCCCGAATCCAGGTCGAACTCGCGCTCGAGCGTGCGGATGCGGTCCCGGATATCCGCCGCGAGTTCGAACTCGAGGTCCTGGGCGGCCGATTCCATCCGCTCCTCGAGGTCCTCGATCAGGGCGGCGGCCTCCGACTCGTCGCTGGGTTCCAGGCCGCCGATGGAGGTTGTCTCCTCGCCCGACCCGGGGAGGTCGATCTCCCCGACCGCCTTCTCGATGGTGCTTGGCTCCACGTCGTGGGTCTCGTTGAACTCGCGCTGGATCTCGCGGCGGCGACGGGTCTCCTCGATCGCCGCCTCCATGGCGTCGGTCACCTCGTCGGCGTAGAGGACGACCTCGCCCTCGAGGTTGCGGGCGGCCCGGCCCATCGTCTGGATGAGCGAGGTCCGCGAGCGGAGGAAACCCTGCCGGTCGGCGTCGAGGATGGCGACGAGGGAGACCTCGGGGATGTCCAGGCCCTCCCGGAGGAGGTTGATCCCCACGAGCACGTCGAACTCACCCAGCCGAAGCCCCCGGACGAGTTCGTGGCGCTCGAGGGTGTCGGTCTCGTCGTGCATGTACTCGACTTGGACGCCGGCCTCCTCGAGATACTCCGTGAGGTCCTCGGCCATCCGCTTGGTGAGGGTGGTGACGAGCACGCGCTCCTCGCGCTCGACCCGATCGTCGATGCGGGAAAGCAGGTCGTCGATCTGGTTCTCGGCTGGCTCGACCTCGACTGCGGGGTCGAGGAGGTAGGTCGGGCGGACGATTTGCTCGACCACCTGGCCCGAGTGCTCGCGCTCGTACTCGCCAGGCGTCGCGCTGACGTAGAGTGTCTGGTCGGTGCGGTCCTCGAACTCCTCGAATGTCAGGGGTCTGTTGTCAAAGGCCGTGGGGAGGCGAAAGCCGTTCTCGACCAGCGACTCCTTGCGAGAGCGGTCGCCCTCGTGCTGGCCCCGGATCTGTGGCACCGTCCGATGGGACTCGTCGATGACGGTGAGGAAGTCCTCGGGGAAGTAATCCAGCAGGGTGTAGGGTGCCTCACCGCGCTCGCGGTCCGAGAGGTAGAGGGCGTAGTTCTCGATCCCCGAGCAGTATCCGGTCTCCTCGAGCATCTCGAGATCGAAGGTGGTCCGCTCCTCGATTCGCTGGGCAGCGACCAGATCGCCCTGGCGCTCGAAGTACCGGACGCGTTCTTTCATGTCGGCCTCGATCTGCTCGATCGCCGTTTCGAGGCGGTCCTCGGGCAGCGAGTAGTGCTCGGCCGGGTGGATTAGCGTGGCCGGTTCCTCCGAGACGACGCTGTTCTCGAGGGGGTCAAGTTTGAAGAGCCGGTCGATCTCGTCGCCCCAGAACTCGACTCTGACGGCATACCGGCCGTACATCGGGAAGATCTCGACGGTGTCGCCGCGCACGCGGAACGTGCCCTGGGTGAAGTCGACGTCGTTTCGCTCGTAGTTGAGGTCCACGAGCGAGGCGAGCAGTTCCTCGCGCTCGATTCGGTCGCCCCGCTCGAGCCGGAGGGCCATCTCCTCGTAGTTCGTCGGATCACCCAGTCCGTAGATGGCCGAGACCGAGGCGACGACGATCACGTCATCCCGCGTGAGCAGCGAGCGGGTCGCGGAGTGGCGCAGGCGGTCGATCTCCTCGTTGATCGAGGCGTCTTTGTCGATGTAGGTGTCCGATTGCTCGACGTAGGCCTCGGGCTGGTAGTAGTCATAATAGGAGACGAAGTACTCCACGGCGTTCTCGGGGAAGAGCTGGCTGAACTCCTCGTAGAGCTGGGCTGCCAGGGTCTTGTTGTGTGCGATGACCAGGGTCGGGACGTCGAGTTCCTCGATCGTCCAGGAGACGGTGTTGGTCTTCCCGGAGCCGGTGACCCCCAGAAGCGTCTGTTTGTCCATTCCGGACTCGAAGCCCTCGACAAGCGCCTCGATTGCCTCGGGCTGATCACCGGCGGGGTCGAAGGGCGCCTCGACCCGAAAGGAGCGATCGATGTCGGGTTGGTCGGGAGAGATTGGGCCCGCCGAATCGCTCATTACCGGATCCTAGGCGTCGAGCAACTTACGTTCAGTCCATGAGTGATCGGACGGTGAGCCGAAGGAATCGAACGGATGTTGACCCGATCGAATGGATCCCATCGTTCCCCCGAGCGGAGGAAGGGCGAACAGATGACACCGTCGAGACCCGGCCAGGTCGTGTCACACCGCCAGAAACCCAGCGGCCGGGGTCCGCCCTCGAGACCGATATCGACGGATGATCGGTACCCGAGATCGACGGATGGCCCCGCTATTTTCGAGACGTGGCCGGGTGGTTGGTCACATGGGCTCCCCTGGTCCGGTGTTTGGTGATAAAGGTACGCCCGAGCCTGCATCAGGTGGCTGGTTCTCAGGACAGCCGGCATTGCTGCCCCACACCGAGGAGGTTTTGTACCACCGAGTGAAACAACCCAGTAATGGATCGGCGAACCTTCATCAAGGGCGCTGGCGCCGCGGGCGTGGCCGTCGTGGCCGGGTGTGTGAACCAGGGAGACGAATCGGGAACCACGACCGAGCCGAACGGGACGACGACCGGGACGAGCGACGGAACGGATTCGCTGGCCGGGACGCTCCGCGTAGCGACCTACGAGCCGTTCATTGACGCCCCGAGCGTGAGCCCGGGTGGGTGGATCAAGACCCACTTCGAGTCGGCCTATCCGGACGCCACGATCGAATGGCTGACCCCCGAATCCGGACTCAACCACTTCATCCAGCAGGCACAGTACGGCGATCGGGTCGAGGCGGACGTGTACGTCGGGCTCAACGCGGACGACCTCGTTCGAGTCGACAGGGAACTGGGCGAAACCCGCCTGTTCGATACCGTCCCGACTGACGAACTCGCGAACGAAGGGCGCGTCATCGATGACCTTCGGTTCGATCCCGCCAACCGCGCGATCCCGTACGACACCGGCTACATTAGCCTCGTCTACGACGCCGGAAAGATCCCCGAACCTCAGACCTTCGAGGACCTGACCCGGCCAACCTTCGAGGACACCCTCCTCGTGGAGAACGCCCAGACGAGCGATCCGGGACGGGCCTTCCTGCTCTGGACGATCGCGAACCGGGGCGAGGAGGAATACCTCGATTACTGGCAGGCACTCATGCACAACGGCGCCCGGATCCTCGGCGACTGGAATGCGGCCTATACTGCCTACTCGAACGGGGAGCGCCCGGCCGTGGTCTCCTATTCGACCGACCAGGTGTACGCCCATCGCAACGACGTGGACATGCAGCGCCACCAGATCGCCTTTCTCGACGATCAGGGGTATGCCGTCCCGGAGGGCATGGCACGGTTCGCGGACACCGCAGCGCCCGAGCTTTCAGCAGCCTTCCTCGACTTCATGCTCGCGCCCGAGACCCAATCGACGATCGCCGTGCGGAACGTCGCCTTCCCAGCAATCGAGAACGCCGATTTGCCGGCGGAATTCGACCAGTACGCCTACCGGCCGCCGGAGTCCGTGACCCACACCTACGAGGAACTCGCCGGGTCGATGGACGACTGGGTCTCCGCGTGGGCAAAGCAGATCGCAAGCGGGTGAACCATGACCCGCTCGTGGACGCATCGCCCGGTCGGACGGCTCACCCATCGCGCCAGGGAGCAGGCCCTTCCGATCACGGCCGCCGTGACGGCAGCCGTGCTGGTGGTCATGTTTTACTACCCCGTCGGGACGGTCCTCGCGAGAGGACTCGCCGGGACGGTCGATGGGACGAATGTCGTTCTGGCCGTGCTGGGCTCCGAGTTCTACCTCGGCGCGGCGAGTGGTTTCTTCACGAATCCGCTCGGCGTGCCGGGTGGGATTCTCGACTGGTTTCGGGCCGGCCTCCCCTCGATCGACTTCGGGCTCATCGGTTTCACGATCTACCAGGCCCTGCTCTCGACGGTCGCGAGCCTTGCTCTCGGGCTGCCCGGAGCGTACCTCCTCTCGCAGTACTCCTTTCCCGGACGGGAGACGGTCCGCTCGCTCACGATGCTCCCCTTCGTCCTGCCCTCGATCATGGTGGCGATCGGTTTCGTCGCAATGTTCGGCGACCAGGGCCTGTTGAACGACGTCCTCGGCATCGTTGGGCTCGGGCCGGTGTCACCGATGTACACCCTGAAGCTCATCGTTCTCGCCCACGCGTTCTACAACGCCCCGCTGATCACGCGGATCGTCTCGGCGGCGTGGGAGGGAATCGACCGGCAAATGGTCGACACAGCAAGGGGGTTGGGCGCCGGACCCGTTCGATCGTTCTGGGACGTGGCACTCCCACAGCTCCTCCCGGCGATCCTGACCGGTGCGCTTCTGACCTTCCTCTTCACGTTCATGTCCTTCCCCATCGTGCTGGCGCTTGGCGGCCTCCAGCTCGCGACGGTGGAGGTATGGCTGTACGCCCACGTCCAGCAACTCGAACTCGCCCAGGCGGCCGGGCTGGCCGTCGTCGAGACGGTAATTACGCTCTCGTTGACCTACGCGTACCTCCGCTACGAGAGCGGGCAGGCCGGCCTCTCGGGGGTCGGGCGGGGCCCGGATCGCGAGGCCCTCCTCGGGTCGCTCCGGGATCCACGCCGAATTGGACTGTTCGCCTACGGACTCGTCGTGGTGATCGTCTTCCTCGGGCCGATCCTGAGCATGGTGGTCGAGAGCCTGACGGGTCCGAGCGGCCTGACGCTCCAGCACTACGCCTTCCTGATCGAACGCCAGCTCACCGGCGCCCCGTTCCAGGTGAAACCACTTCCAGCCATCACGAACTCGCTCGTCTTCGGGACCGCGACGCTGGCGGTCGCCCTGCCGATGGGCGTGACGGTGGCCGTGCTGGAGTCCAGACGATTCCTCTGGAGCCGGATGCTCGACGCGGTGCTCATGGCTCCGCTCGCGGTGAGCGGAATCGTGCTCGGGCTGGGACTCCTGCAGGGGCTCGTGTTCGGAACGGAGATCCTGGGGTTTCGGGTGACCGTGACGGGGCCGGTGGCCATCGTCGCGGCCCACGCCGTGGCCGCCTATCCCTTCGTGGCTCGGACGGTCGCCCCCCTGCTCGACCGGGTCGATCGACAGCTTCTCGAATCCGCACGGGTCCTCGGGGCGACTCGCGCCCGCGTGCGGAGGGATATCGAGATTCCACTCGTTGTCCCCGGGATCGTCGCCGGGGCCGCCCTCGCGTTCGCGATCAGCATCGGGGAGTTCGACTCGACGGTCATCCTCGCGGAGGGGAGTGCCAGCTACACCATGCCGGTCGCCGTCGAGCGATACCTGGGAAACCGGACCCTCGGTCCGGCCACGGCCATGGGCACCGTCCTGCTTTTCGTCACCGCCGGAAGCTTCCTCGTCATCGATCGGGTCGGCGGGTGGTGGCACCCATGACGGGACTCGAACTGCGGGACGTCTCGAAGGCCTTCGGGGACGACCACGCCCTCGATTCGGTGTCTTTCACCGTCCGGGACGGGGAGTTCTTCACGCTCGTCGGCCCCTCGGGATGCGGGAAGACGACCACCCTCCGGATCGTCGCCGGACTGACCGAGCCCTCCAGAGGGACGGTTCGAATCGATGGCCAGTCGATGGCGGGCGTTCCGCCGGAGGACCGGAACGTGGGGATCGTGTTCCAGAATTACGCCCTGTTTCCCCACATGACCGTCGCGGAGAACGTCGCCTACGGCCTGAAGTTTCACGAACCGCCACGGGGGGTCTCGACGGGTGAGCGAGTCGAGGAACTGCTCGAACTGGTCGACCTCTCGGGACTCGAAGAGCGGGAGCCGGATACCCTCTCGGGCGGGCAACAGCAGCGAGTCGCGCTCGCCCGCGCACTCGCACCGGGGCCGGACCTCCTGCTCCTCGACGAACCGATGAGCGCTCTCGACGCCCGACTCCGCGACCGGCTCCGACGGACCGTCCGGGAGATCCAATCGGAGCTGGGGATCACGACAGTGTACGTGACCCACGACCAAAGCGAGGCGCTTGCGGCGAGCGACCGCATCGCGGTGATGCACGACGGCCGAATCGAGCAGATCGGCCGACCCGAGGAGGTGTATCGGGATCCGGCAAACCGGTTTGTGGCATCCTTCGTGGGCGACAACAACCTCTTCGACGTCGAGTCCATCGACGGGGCGATCGCCACCGTCGACGGTGGGGCAACGATCACAGTAAACGAACCGGTGGTTCCGGGGAACACGCTCGCCGTTCGACCGGAGGCCATGCACGTGGGGCCGGGAGAGACGACCCTCGAACCGACCCTCGAGAGCGCGGAGTTTTGGGGAAACGGCTACACCCTTCACTGCCGGCTCGGCGATCGGGACCTCCTCGTCGAAACGGAGGTGGCGCCGGAGGAACCCCTGGAAATCGGATTCTCGGCCTCGGACGTGCAGGTATTACCTGACGAATCGGGTGGGTAGTGCCCAAAGAGTTGGCCAGGTGGGTCCCAAAGGATCGGGCAGGTTGTGCCCGGAGATGAGAAGTCCAAGAAGGCGTGCACCAGTCAGGTGCCTACGGGACGACGCCGACGGTGAGAAGCGTCCCGTAGGTCCGATATCGCTCGACCATCGTTTCGCGGGTGTCGAAGGATTCGATGGGGAACTCCTCCGCCTCCGGGATCTCGACCTCGCGGTCCGGGATGTTCTCCTGGGCGGCGAGGTGGAAGCCGGCCTCCCGGAACGCCTCGCGGTACTCCGCCCGGCTCCAGCGGGTCATCGGGACCTCGAGGAAGGTCTCCCACTCGTGGGAGTGGACGTTCTCCTCGTAGAAATCGACCGCACAGTAGAAGGTGCCTCCGGACCGGAGGACCCGGGAGAGTTCCGAGAGCACCGCTCCCACGTCCGATGCGTAGTAGATTGCCTCCATCGAGAAGGCGTGATCGATGGAGTTTGCCTCGAAGGGTAGCGCCTCGAAGTCTCCACGGAGAAACCCGATCGCGGGATCGTCGGTGTAGTCGTCGGCGTTCGAAACCATCTCGGGGGACGCGTCGATCCCGTAGCCCCGTCCGATGCCGCGCTCGCGGAGTGCCCGGAGCGCGTAGCCACTTCCGGTTCCAAGATCGAGGACCACGTCGTCCGATTCGATCGGCATCCGGGCCAGTGCCTCCCTGGCGGTGTGCCAGTGACGTTCCTCCATACCCCGATCTCGCCCCTCGGCCGCCCAGGCGTCGAACTCCGCGCGAACGCTCGTGTGACTCCGATTCGTCATGGTTCGACGGAATCGATCCATCGGGAAAGTCGCTCCGGCCCCTGCGTGCCGATTCGTTCCGATCGCGTTCACCCCGTGATTGCGTTCACTCCCGTTCGTCTCCCTCTGATTCCTCCTGGTCGGGATCGAGGGGAAAGGACAGCTCCGAGTCCGTCGAGCCGCCGTCCGCCGGGGCGACGCCGGAACTCGACCGGGACCGCCGGGACGCGGCCGCTTGCCAGCTCACGTCTTGCCCGCTCGCGCCTCGGGATCGATCCCGATGTGAGACGCCAGCGAGCAATCCCCAGAAGGCCACGAGCGTCCCGAAACCGTAGGAAACCGCGAGCGGGATCACGAGCGGGAGCCCGGGTGGGGCTCCGGTGAGTCCCCCGAGCAGTCCCGAGACGATGGCGCTCGCACCCGCGAGGATGGCGCCCCCACCGGCCATGTTTCGCGGGGATGGGTTCGCGGTAACCGACCGCGTGGCGAGGTACAGGACGATCGGGACGACGAGCGCGGCGATGGCAAACCCGGCGGTTTGAGCCACTTCGGCGGCCGCGCCGGCCCGCTGGAACAGCTCCGTCAACCACCCGGCGCCACCGACGGCGACGACGAGGCCGCCCGCGAGAAGCAGAGCGACGCCGCTGGCGGCCCTGAGCGTCCACCACCAGTCTCGATCGTCGCGTGTCCGCATTCGGATGGTGTTACCACGACCAGGGACAAATAACCCGGTGTCGGCGTCGGCTTTCCGTCTGACGCGGTTTTAATTGTCATGGCCACGGAGTGAGTGTATGGTATCGACCGTGCGACTCTCGGCGAGGACCGGCGCGGTCGGCGTCTGGGCCGTACTCCTCGGTGGCACGCTCGTCTACGGAATCGACAGGCTCCTCGGGGTGCTCGATGAGGGGGCCAGGTCGGGGTCGCTTGCAGCCGCCGGGTTACCGATCGTCGCGCTGGCCGAGACGGCGCTCATGAACGTGTACAGCGGAAGTGCTGCGAGCGTGTTCATCGGGGTGTTGCTCGTGCTTGCCGGGTGGTATCAGCTGATGCGACTCTCCACCAGAAAACCGGTTTGAGATTTTTCCCCAAAAAACCGAGTTGGGAATTGTCACGGAAAACAGGACAGGGACTCGCCACCGAAAGACCGGTTTTGAACCTCGCTTTCGAATCGGTCGAGAACGGATCCTTGCGATTCGTTCGAGGGAGAACGTGGGGATCGAG
>JBDGUI010000031.1:0-18161 GCA_042216015.1 Halodesulfurarchaeum sp.
TCACTTGCCATGCGCGGGGATTGTGCGGCTCCGGGGATAAACCCTCGTAAACACCGAAGTGAAAGTGAAACCACCGGACGTGGGCCGGTCGAATCGCAGCTTTCACGAAGGTTTACCTCGAAGCAGTCCGAGTCAGGGCTTCTGACGTGTGAGAAGAATCGTCGGTCGGACTCGGAATGGTTCGGATCATTCCCGTGGGTTTTCTTCGGGATGGGCACCATCCAGTCCGCGAGTATGATTCAGGCGTTTTGACCCACCTGAAATTGGTGGCAAGCCGTCTCGAAACGGGATTTCCCACAACCGTCGAACCGGAGGAGAACGGTGATGAGGAGACCAGTTGTCGCTTCTAAATCACACCAGAACGGTGTAGAAGCGCTTTTCATTGACCGGTCACACCACCAAGTAGTGACAGACGCAGAGCGAAAAGGGATCGACATGACGACGGGGGCCATCGGGCCCAAAATCACCTCGTTGGCCTGGCCGCTCGTGCTCGGCAACCTCCTCCAGACCGCCTACAATCTCGCGGACATGTTCTGGGTCGGCCGGGTGAGTGGCGAGGCCGTTGCCGCAGTCTCCCTGATGTTTCCGCTCTCCTGGATGTTCGTCTCGACGGCAATGGGCATTACCGCGGCGACCATCGCCCTCGTCTCTCAGCACGTCGGGGCCGGCGAACGGCGAAAGGCCGACCGGGTCGTCGGGCAAACTATCATCCTCGCCTTGACTGTGGCCGTCGTCCTCGCAACCGTCGGCTGGTCGGTCAGACACGGGCTCCTCTCAACAATGGGCGCCGAGGGGCGCGTCTTCACCGCTGCGCTCGCGTACATCGAGGTGATCTTCTTCTCGCTCCCGTTCACCTTCCTCTTCTTCGCGTTCCGGTCGGCGTTACAGGGTGCCGGTGACACCCGGACCGCGATGTGGCTCGTCTTCGTCTCGGCGGGGATGAACGTCGTCGTCGATCCCTTCCTGATCCTCGGCTGGGGACCTTTCCTGCCGATGGGGACGCGGGGCGCCGCCTGGGCGACCCTGGCCTCTCGCGCGTTCGCGACCGTTGTCGGCGTCGGAATCCTCCTCCGGGGCGGCTATGGTGTTCGATTGCACCTCTCTGACTTATGGCCCGTGAAAGAAGATCTCACCCGCCTCCTCAGAATCGGCTATCCGGCGACCCTGGACGGGTGGGCCCGGAGTTCCGCGGCGGTCGTGATGGCCTCATTCGTGACCCCGTTCGGCACGGCTGCCATCGCCGCGTACGGAATCGGTCTCAGAATGATGTCGGTCACGTGGTCCGTCGCTGGTGCGGTCGGGCAGGCGACGGCGACGGGCGTCGGGCAAAATTTGGGCGCGGACACGCCGGGCCGGGCAAGTCGCGTGACCTGGATCGCCACCGGCGGAACCATGGCGTTACTGGGTGCCGCGGCGGTGATTGCAGTAATATTCCCCGAACCGCTCTACCGCATCTTCATCGACGATCAGGCCATCGTCACCGAGGGCAAGATGTTCATGTACGTCATCGCGCCCGTCTGGGCGTTCTTCGGTGGCACGATGGTCATTCAGGGAGCGTTCCGGGGAGCGGGGCAGACGGGGGTGGCAATGGCGCTTTCGCTGCTCTCACGGTGGGTATTCCGAATCCCCGTCGCGCTGGGGGTCGCCTTCTCGGCGACAGTAGCCGTCCCCTGGACCGACGCGATGGCGACACTCGGACTCGGAATCGGCGTCGTCGGCGTCTGGAGCGGCTTCGCCTTTGGCGGACTCGCCGCGTTCGCCGTCGCAGTCCTCTGGTTCAAACGCGGCAACTGGACCGAGGGGATTCTCGAGACGGGTGAGGATCAGCCAGTCTCGGACGCGACCACAGACGCCACCGAGTGAAAAACGGCAGTCGACCGATAGAATTGGATCGAACGCCAACGAACTCATAGACCGCGACGTTTTGCGCTCGCGTCGCGACTCGAAGTCGGAGAGATCGCAATGATGTGGCCCTACTATTCGCCGTTTAGTCAGGTATGAGGCCGGGAACGATTCGATGCTGACACCGATCATTCGTATCTATAGCTGATGGTTCCCGGAAAGTTCGGTTCCCCCAAGCGAGAAATGCACGGTATTCGGCACGCAGAACCCTTCAGAACTCTTCAATCACCTTCGGAAACCGGTTCCCGCGAAATCCCCCCCTTTCGATGTTTTCACCGATAGGACGACTATTCCCAGGGGTGGGCTCCGGGTTACTCCCAGGGGTGGGCTCCGGGTCGATCCGGCCAGAGGGGATACCAGTACTGGGTATCCCCCTCAACGTCGAGTTCGTCGTCCATCACCGACTGGAGTTTGACCTCGAGGGAGTCGTTTCGCTCCGCGGTTCCCCGCGGTGCGAAGGGATAGAAGGATCCCCGCCGGAAGGAGTAGATCCAGTAGACATCGTCGTCCCCACCTGACTCGGGTTCGAAGTGGAACACCGACGCGAGAAGGCGGTCGCCGTACCCACGATCCGCGAGCGTATCGGCGGCGACGTAGAGGTCCGCCACGAGTTCCTCGAATTCCGATCGGGTGGCGACCGCCCAGGTGTACCCGTGGTCGTCCTCGTGGACCGCCGACCACCCCGGCCCCTCGAGGACGGCCTCGACGTCCCGCAACGCGCTCTGGAAGTCCGTCGAATCCATCGGCGAAAAGACCAGGCCGGCCGTCTCGCCCGGTTCGTAATCGAGGTCGACGGTCATGGTGACCGATGCCGCGGTCAACTGGAAGAGATCGTCGGGGTCCGCGGCGCGGGTGGCGTCCGTCTCCGCCTTGCTGCCGAATACCTCCCGAAGGCTGTCGAGGATCCCCATCTCAGACCGTTTCGATCTCCTTCTCGAGGTCGCGGAGCCGGTCGACGCGGTTCTCGGTGCTCGGGTGGGTGCTGAAGAGCTTGCCGACGATGCCGGCCTTTACCGGGATGATGAAGAAGGCGTTCATCTCGGCCTCGTCCCGGAGATCCTCCGTTGGAACCCGATCCATCCGGCTGTCGATCTTCAACAGCGCGGAGGCCAGCTTCGAGGGCTTGCCGCTGATCATCGCGGCCCCGCGGTCCGCGGCGTACTCCCGGTACCGGGAGAGCGCCCGGATGAGCAGGAAGGAGATGATCCAGACCACGATCGAGACGGCGATCGCCACGAAGACCGGGGCGCCCCCGCCCTGGCGTTCCCGTCCGCCGGCGAACAGCCAGCCCCAGCGGACGACGATGAAGGCGAGCGTCGAGAGGAAGGAGGCGATCGTCATCACCGTCATGTCTCGGTTCTTGATGTGGGAGAGTTCGTGAGCGAGCACGCCCTCGAGTTCGTCCTCGTCGAGGGTCTGCATGATGCCCGTCGTCACCGCCACGGCGGCGTTGTTCTTCGACCGACCGGTCGCGAAGGCGTTTGGCACCTGGGAGTCGACGACGGCCACCGTCGGCTTCGGGAGGTCGGCCTGCTGGGAGAGCCGCGAGATCGTGGCGTGGAGCTGTGGCTGCTCCTCCGGGGTGACCTCCGTGGCCCCCATCGACCAGAGGGTAAGCTTGTCGCTGAAGAACCACTGGACGAGCGAGAACCCCCCGAAGAGGAGGAGCATCATGGTCGCGCCGCCGCCCAGGTACACGGTGATCACGCCGGCGAAGACGATGTATAGAACGAAGAGGAGAAACATCGTCACGCCCATCCGAAGCCGCAGCCCCCAGTCAGTTTTCCACTCCATGCGTGTCCGTGGATTACGTATCGAGATAGAAACCCTTTCCGGCGTGGGATCGACTCGCTCGGCCGTGTCGTGGTCCAAAATCGGACAGGCACTCCTTGCGGAAGCCGGCACCGGTCCCTCCGGGGTGACCGACGCGAGAGCCACCGATCGAACTCTCGTCCGACCCAGGACACGCCACTTTAACCCCTCGGCGGCGTAGTCCCTCCAATGACGACGGAATCAGGGACCTTCTGTCCCCGGTGTGGCGACTCCGTCGACCCCGAGGTCGTGGGGGAGTCAGAGCGGGGACTCTGCACCGACTGCTATCTCGAGGATCTCGAGCTTCTCGACGCACCCGAAACGGTGGAGGTCACGGTTTGTGCCCGCTGTGGCGCGGTCAAGCGGGGCGAGGACTGGGTCGACGTCGGAGCCCGTGACCTCACGGAGGTGGCCATCGAGGAGGCCACCGAGGCGGTGGCGGTCCACCGCGAAGCCGAGGAGTTCGAATGGCGGGTCGAGCCCGAACAGGTCGATCGGAACACGATCGTGCTCCACGCAACCTTCACCGCGACCGTGCGGGGACGCCACCTCGAGGTCGAACGCCCCATCCGGGTCTCGATCGGTCGGGGCACCTGCCGGCGGTGTGGGCGCATCGCCGGCAACTCCTACGCGAGCGTCGTGCAGGTCCGGGCCAGCGATCGGCACCCCCGAAAGGAGGAGGCCGATCGGGCCGTCGAGATCGCCCACCAGCTCACGGAGGAGATGGAGGCAAAGGGCGACAGAGAGGCCTTCGTGACCGAGGTCATCGAGGAGGGCCACGGCCCGGACATCAAACTCTCGACGACCAAACTCGGACGACGGGTAGCGATGAAATTGCTCGAGGAGTTCGGCGGTTCGATGTCCGACTCGGAGACGCTGGTCACCGAGGATCGGGACGGAAACGAGGTCTACCGGGTGACCTACGCCGTCCGCCTGCCCGCCTTTCGGCCGGGGGATATCATCGAGGTGCCCGGGGCCGAGGGACCGGTGCTCGTGCAGGGGGTCCGGGGCAATCTCAAGGGGGTCGACGTCGTGACCGGCGACCCCTTCGAGACCAACTTCGAGGACGGGACCGTTCCGGGGGCCACCAGAGTGGGTTCGCGCGAGGAGGCGATGGAGACGGCAGTCGTCTCGGTCCCGGACGAACACGCCGTCCAGGTCCTCGATCCGGAGACGGGTGTCACCCGCACCGTGGCCCGGCCCACCTATTTCGCTCCCGACGCGCCGACTGTGGACGTGTTTCGAACCGAGGAAACCCTCTACGTGCTTCCCGAGCCATGAACGCCCTCGCGGCCGTCGTGGCCAAATCCGACGTCGACGTGACGATCGAATCCCTCCGCGAGGAGGGAATCCTCGACGACAGCCGCCGGCTCGTCGAGTACGACGACGAGACGGTGGCGATCCCGGTCACGGACCCGCCACGAGAGACCCGGGTCGAGGACGTGATCGAACAGGTCGACCCGGAACCGCGGGTGACCGACCTCCCGACGCTGCTCCGCGAACGGGGCTTTTCCGAGGCCGAACTCGAGCGCGCGCCGGGCTCGTGGGCAGTCATCGGGGACGTGATCCTCGTTCGCTTTGGAGACTGCGAGCGGCGGGAGGCGGTGGGTGAGGCCCTCCTCGAACTGCATCGGGGGGCGGACACCGTGGTCGCCCGCGGGGAAATCACCGGCGAGCACCGCGAGCCCGAAATCGAGGTCGTCGCCGGCGAGGGGGACACCGAGACGATCCACTCAGAACACGGCACCCGCTATGCGATGGACCTCTCGCGAGTGATGTTCGCCCCGGGGAACAAGGCCGAGCGGGCGCGAATGGGCGAACTCGTCGAGGCTGGCGAGCGGGTCCTCGACATGTTCGCCGGGATCGGGTACTTCACGCTGCCCATGGCGCGGGCCGGCGCCATGGTCACCGCCGTCGAGAAGAACCCGGTCGCCTTCCAGTACCTCTCGGAGAACGCCCGCCTCAACGGGGTCGAGGATCGGGTCTCGCTCTTCCTGGGGGACTGCCGGGAGGTCGTCCCCATCCGCGTCGGGGCCGGCGATCGCTACGACCGGGTCGTGATGGGCTACTACGACGCCCACGCCTTCCTCGAACCCGCACTCGCCGCCGTCGAATCCGGCGGCACGCTTCACCTGCACGAGGCGACGCCCGAGGCGCTGCTCTGGGATCGACCCGTCGACCGCCTGGAGCGGGCCGCCGTGGCGGCCGACCGAACCGTCAGGTCGATCGACCGCCGCCGGATCAAGTCTCACAGCGAGGGCGTCGCCCACGTCGTGCTGGACGCGGTTATCGATTGAACGCCGCCACCACCGTCGAGGATGGCTGACCAAACCGCTAAATTCCTGCAGGCCAGAGTGTGGATATGGACCGCCAACAACTCATCTCCCTGTTCCTTGTCTTTCTGATGCTCGGCTCGGCGATCCTCTACGGGATCTCCTTCCTGTAGGACCTGGGCGCGTGGTCGTCGGGGTGTGTCAATCCGGGTCCTCGAGTGCCGCGACGTCCTCGGCCGTGGCGTCGTCCGGAAGCGCCTCGATGCAGTCAAAACAGAGCTCGTGCTTCGATCCATCCACCAGCTCGAGGGTCATGCCGCCGGTCTCGGTCGCGTCCATCGTCCAGAAGTTCGCGATGCCACCCGCTACCGGGATCTCGCCGCCGCAGCCGTCACACCGGTCGGTCATGGTCGAGCGAGACGGCCGACGTTGAAAACACCGTGGAATCGTCGACTTCTCGGCCTCACTGGTCGGTGATCTCGTGGAACTGGTCGAGGAGATCCTCCGCAGACTCCCCCGCCTCGAACTCCACTGATCCCTCGTAACTCGAACGCGTGTCGTCCTCCGAGAGATCGACACTCGAGTTCTTCCGCTCCCGGCGCTCGTGCTCCTGTTCGTCGTAGGCACCTAGTGACATGGGGATATCCCGAATCTTGTGTGGGTATGGTTATCAATGTATCGCCTATTTTCGGCCCGGCGAAAGGGGTTTGAGGCCGGCCGTCCCCGCTCAGGTATGGTCCATGCGGACCTGCACGTCCACACCCGGAACTCCGACGGACAGCTCACCCTCGAGGGGATCCCGGGTGCCGCCAGGGCGGCCGGGCTCTCCGTCGTCGCCGTGACCGACCACGACCGGATGCATCCGGGCCTCGAGGCCCCGCTTGCCGAACTGGACGGCATCACGGTCGTTCACGGCATCGAACTCCGGGTCGAGACCCCCGTCCAGCGGGTGGATTTGCTCGGCTATGGCCTCGACTCGACACCCGAAATGCGCGCCGAAACCGACCGGCTCGGCGCCGATCGGGTTCGTCGGGGGCGGAAGATCGTGCGGTGTCTCGAGGCCGAACTCGGCGTCGAGCTCGACTGCTCGGTCGGCGAGCGGACCGGCCGCCCCCACATTGCGCGGGCGGTCGTTGCCCACCCGGAGACAACCTACGAGACGATCGAGGCCGTGTTCGAGGATCTCATCGGCGACGGCCGTCCCTGTTTCGTCCCTCGGGATGTCCCCACCTTCGACCGGGGTGTTTCCCTTCTGGGCGAAGCCGCGACAGTCGTCGGCCTCGCACACCCGTTTCGCTACGCTGACCCGGAGGCCGCCCTCGATCGGTGTGGCGCCCTCGACGCCGTCGAGCGGTACTACCCGTACGACCGCCCGCTCACCGGCGAGCCGGTCGTGGACGAGTCGCTGCTCGAATCGACGATCGCCACCCACGATCTCCTCCGGATCGGTGGAAGCGACGCTCACGGCACCGAAATCGGCGTGACGGGTCTCGACCGGCAGGACTACTCGCGGTTCGAGGCCGCGCTTTCGCCGGAGCCGTGACGTTCAGGGTGCTCGGGCGAGAAGTCCCGGTATGAAGTGTCACTACTGTGGGCAAACCGCCGACGTCGTGGCCGAAACGGATGGCGTCCGGGTCGGACTCTGTGAGGACCACTTCAGGGAGCGGCTGAGCGAACTCTCCGAGACCTCCTTCGAAGCGCTCCGCGAGGAACTGGACATCGACCGGGCCTGACCCAATTGCGTTTCAGGCCTCGACAGCCCCCTCGAGAAGCTCCGGCACCGCCTCGAGTGCGTCGTCGAGTTCGTCCACGTTCGGGCCGCCACCCTGCGCGAAGTCGGGGGGACCGCCGCCCCCGCCGCCGACTCGACGGGCCAACTCCGCGACCAGATTGCCGGCGTCGATCGGGGCCCCCTCCGGTGCGGCGACGACGAACTGTGCCCCGTCAACGCCGCTTCCCACGACGGCGACGGTTCCCTCCTCGCGGATCGCGTTCGCCGTGGCGCGGAGTTCGTCCATGTCGACCTCGAGGCGCTTGATCACGACCTCCCAGTCGCCGATTTCGACGCGTTTGCCCGTCGACTCCCCGGACGCACGTGCCTCGGCGAGTTGCTCTTTCAGCCGTTCGATCTGCTTGCCCCGTTCCTTCCACTCCTCGAAGAAGCGCGTCGCCGTTTCTGGCACCTCCTCCGGGGTGACGTCGAAGGTCTCCGCGGCGGCGTGCAGGTTCCGCTCGATGGACTGGACGTGTTCGACGGCGGCCTCGCCCGCGGCGAAGGTGAGGCGTTCGACGCCGTCCTGAACCCGCTCGGTCGAGCGGATCTTGATGGACCCGATCTCACCCGTGCGGGCGACGTGCGTGCCCCCGCAGGCCTGGACATCCTCACCGACGTGGATCAGCCGAATGTTCTGTCCGGCGGGAATGCCTCCCTGGTAGAGGTCGAACCCGTAGGTCTCCTCTGCCTCGTGGCGGTCCGGCCACTCCTGGTGGACGTGGAGGTCCGCCATCACCGTCTCGTTCGCCCGGCGCTCGATCTTCTCGACGGTCTCGCGATCCAGACGCTCGTAGTGCCTGATGTCGATCCGCGAGGAATGGACTCCCTTCTGGGCTCCGGCCTGTCTGACGTGTTCGCCAAGCACCGACCGGGCCGCGTCGATGACGACGTGGGTGGCCGTATGGTGGCGCATGAGTCGCCGTCGGCGCTCGACGTCGATCTGTCCCGTCACGAACTCGCCCTTGCCCGGGTCGGCGTCGGTGTGATGCCGGATCACGCCGTCCTCGATCTGGACGTCTTTCACCTCGACGGTCATCTCGCCCGTGGAGAGGGTCCCCCGATCGGCCGGTTGACCCCCGCCCTCGGGGTAGAACATCGTCTGATCGAGGATCACGTCGTAGCCGTCCTCGTGCTCGAAGACATCGAGGACGACCGCCTCGAACTCCGAGCGATAGGCGTCGTCGTAGTAAAGCCGCTCGGTCTCCGGGAGGTCGGCAAAGCGCTCGTCCTCGCTCGCTCGGGTCGTCTCGGACATGCCGGTGTCGTGTCGCTCGGCGACGAGGGCGTAGAAGTTATCCGGCACCGCGACGCGGACGTCGTACTCGGCGGCAATCTCCTCGACCATGTCCGGCTGGATGCCGTGGGAGTCATACAGTTCCACGAGAATCGAGGCGGGAATCGCCGTCCCCCGTTCGGCGTGTTCCTCGGCGATCTGGCGGACCCGACGGCCCCCCCGTTCGAGGGTCTCCTCGTACTTCTCGACCTCCGAGTCGACGATGTCCCTGATCGTCTCTCTGTCCTCGTAGCCAAGCCGCTCGGCCTGCATGTCCACGAGTTCCGCGATTGGCGTCTCGACCCCGAGTTCGTCGACCAGTCGCTTGGTCCGGCGGAGCACCATCCGGGCCAGGTAGCCCGTCCCCACGTTCGACGGGACGATCCCGTCCCCGAACATGTACGCGAGCGTGCGGGCGTGGTCCGCGATGGCGTAGATGTCCTCGAGGGGCGAGACCAGTTCGTCGATGTAGTCGACCTCGACCCCGAGTTCCGCGGCGATGGTCTCCCGGGCCTCGTCCACGTCCTCGGCCTCGTCGATGTCCAGTCGGCCCGAGAGTTTCGAGGCGCGGTGGATGAGTTCCTCCTCCTCCTCGCTCAGCTCGATCCCCGCGGCCTCCTCGAGAAACGCGATCATCTCGGGGTAGACCGCCTCGTAGACGGTCGGGGTGCCCTGGCTCACCCAGGTCCACCGCTCGAGGCCGTATCCGGTGTCCACGATGTAGGTGTCCATCGGGCTGTAGCGGTTGCCGTCTTTCAGTTCGTACTCGCCCTCGGGGTCCTGTTCCATCGACATGAAGACCAGCGTGGCGAGTTCGGCCCCGCGATACAGCACCTCGAAGGCGGGCCCGGCGTTCCCGCCGCCGACCCACGGGTCCTCGATGTAGGTGATCTCCTCGAGGTCGACGCCCATCTCCTCGAAGAAGGCATCACAGAGTTCGACGGTCTCGTCCTTCCAGTACACCTCGCCCTGGTAGGCGAGGTCCTCTGGGGCGTCCTCTCGGGCGTTGAATGCGTGGTGGGCCATCATCTCGAAGGCCATCGTGTGCCGCCCGGTCTTGCCCACGTTGTCGATGTCCTGCATCCGGATGCATGGCTGGCTGATCGTCAGCGGGTTGGCCGGCGGCGGGGCCTGCCCGCTCGTCACGAGGGGCTGGAAGTCGTAGATCGATGCCTGGGTCAACAGGACATCGTCCCGCCAGCGGTTCGCCGCGACGGGATACGGGTCGATCCGCTCGTGGTCGTGGGCCTCGAAGAAGGAGAGAAACGCCTCGCGCATCTCCTCGAGGGTGTACTCCCGGTCGAGGCTGGGCGTATCGATGAACTCGTACTCATCACACGGGGGTTCCCCACAGGTCTCCCGCGACTCGTCTCGAGTCCAGAAGTGTGCACCGCATTCGGCACACTGCGTTCGGACGAACCCCTCCTCCTCGAAGTATTCGAGGCGGTAGGCGTCCTCGAGGTCGCTCATTGCAGGGTAGTGGCCGATGCGGGGCTAAAACAGTTCCGGGACTGGCGAGGGTGGGCAGAATCGCGCCACTCAGTCGTCCTCGGCGGCGAGGGCCACCGAGGCGAGAAGCGCCTCGAGCTGGACCTGCTCGTTTGCCCCCTCGCTGATCCGGTAATCGGCCTCGCCGAGCCGGTCCATGAGGTGGACCGCTGCCTCATCGTCGAGGTCGAACTCCCAGACCGACCGGTGGAGCTGGTCGATGATGTCCCCGCCCGCGAGGCCGCGCTCGGTGATCAGATCGACGAGGTGGGCTCGCGCGCCCGTGAAGTCCCCGGAAAGCGCCCGTTCGATCATCTCCTCGATTTCCTCGGGCCGGGCGGTGCTCGTGATCGCATAGACGCTCTCCTCGTCCACGACCCCGCCCGCCGCTGCGGCGGCCTGGAGGGCGTTGATCGCCCGGCGCATGTCCCCGTCGGCCGCGTAGGCCAGCGCGTCGAGCCCCTCTTCGGTGTACTCGAGTCCCTCCGTCTCGGCAATCGAACGGATCCGTTCGATCACGTCCTCGTCGGCGATCGGCGAGAACCGAAAGACCGCGGTGCGGGACTGGATCGGGTCGATGATCTTCGAGGAGTAATTACAGGAGAGGATGAAGCGGGTGTTCTTCGAGAACTGCTCCATCGTCCGGCGCAGGGCGGACTGGGCGTCGGACGTCAACGCGTCTGCCTCGTCGAGGAAGATGATTCGGTAGTTGTACCCGCCAAAGGAGGTCCGGGCGAAGTCCTTGATCCGCTCGCGGACCACGTCGATCCCCCGCTCGTCGGAGGCGTTGAGTTCGAGGAAGTTCTCCTGCCAGTCCTCGCCGTAGAGTTCCTTCGCGATGGCCTGAGACGTGGCCGTCTTTCCCGTGCCCGCTGGCCCCGCAAAGAGAAGGTGGGGCAGATCGTCGCGCTCGACGTAACTTTTCACCCGCGAGATGATGGCCTCGTGCCCGACGACGTCGTCCAGGCGCTCGGGTCGGTACTTCTCGACCCAGATCTCCTGGCGCCCGGCCGCGGAAGCTGTCATGGTTGACGGGAGGCACGTCCCGGCCTTAAAGTCCCCGAGACGCCCCCTCGTCGCCCGCAAATCGCCCCCTCGTCGCCCGCAAATCGCCCCCGAGATGGCGTCCCTCGCGGTCGAAATCAACGGCGGGCCAAGCCCTCGACCGCACTGACACGTTATGTCAGTGAATATTTATTAGCTACTCGAACGAATTGCGTGCCATGAACGCGCCGTCTCTGAGAACGCGGTCCGCAGTCCTCGCATTCGTCGTCCTCCTCGTGCTCGCCTCGGGAGCGGCCGTCGCCGGATCGGCCGGCAGTGGCATGAGCGCCACCACGATGACCGGCAGTGCCGTCGTGGCCGAGGGTGAAACCGTCACCGGCCTCGACGTGATGGCGGGAACGGTGGTCGTCCGGGGCACCGTCGCGGGCGATCTGAACGGCTTCGCTGGCGACGTCGTCGTCACCGAATCGGGCGCGGTCGAGGGTGACGTGAGCGTCGCGACGGGCTCGTTGCGGATCGCCGGGACCGTCGACGGTCGCGTCTCGGCCGGAGCGGGCGTCGTCATGCTGACCCGAACGGGCAGCGTCGGAGGTGACTTCTCGGTCGGGGCAGGAACGGTAACCGTCGATGGCACCGTCGGCGGGGACGCGACCATCGGCGCGGACACGATCGTGCTCGGCTCTGCCTCCCGGATCGGGGGCGAACTCCGTTACGACGGGGAACTCTCCCGGGAATCCGGAGCCGCCGTCGCGGGTCCGGTCGTCCAGGATCGCTCCATCGGCGGCTTCGGTCCCGTCAGGATGTCCGGCCACTTATTCCCCTCCTTCGGGTGGGGTTGGCTTTACGCCATTTACGGACTCCTCGCCAACCTCCTCCTCGGCGCGGTGCTCCTCCTCGCCCTTCCCGACTTCTCGAATCGGGTGGCCGACCGAGCGACCGGGTCGATCGGCTGGTCCGGTCTCTTCGGGCTGCTCGCTCTGGTCGGCGTGCCGATATCGCTCGCCCTCGTTGCCGTGACGATCGTGGGCATCCCCCTCGCCATCCTGGGGCTGTTCGGCTACCTCTTCGTCCTCTGGATGGGCGTCGTTTACGGCGAGTACGCGGTCGGTCGCTGGCTCCTCGGTCAGCGGAGCGAGGAGCCGAACCGGTGGTACGCGCTTGGTCTCGGGCTATTGCTGTTCGCCGGACTCGGGACGATTCCGATCGTCGGGGGACTGTTCGTCCTGGGGGCGCTCCTGCTTGGTCTCGGCGCGCTCACCGGCGGCCTCCGGGTGGCCTACCGCCGCCGTCGCGGCTCGGGGGCGAGCCCGACGACGGCCAGCGAGGGCTCGGAATCGACGACTCCGGCCTGAGTCCCGCCCCAGCCGTCCGTGTTTCGGCCCGCTGCGACACGCTCATGCCCGTCGAGGTGGTAGCGGCGACCGACCAATGCGCGTGACCGTCGACATCGTCGGCGACCGACGCGAGGAGGTCACCGTCGAGGAGGCGACCTACGGCGACCTCCTCGCAGCGGTGAACCTGAGCCCCCACGAGGCAAGCGTCTTCGTCGACGGTCGCCCGAAACCCGCCGACGAGCCGGTCACCGAATCGGCGGTGCAGGTCGTTCGGCTGGTCCAGGGCGGATGATCGTCGAGAAAGCCGGTCCCGACGACCTCGCGGCGATCATGAACGTCTTCGACGGAGCGGATCTCGAGGTGGGGGCCGAGACGGTCGGGGAACACGCCGACCGTGGAACGGTGCTCGTGGCCCGGTCGGAGGGCGGGACGGTCCTCGCGGCCCTCGTCGGTCGTCCTCGCGAACGGGACGTTCGAATCGAACCGATCGCGGTGCGGCCGGGGCGGCGTGGTCAGGGGATCGGGACGGCGTTGATTCGGGAGGCGGGAGCGCGGTGGGGTCGACTGACGGCCAGTTTCGAGAGGGAACTGGCGCCATTTTATCGGCAGGCCGGCTTCGACGTCGAGTGCGAGGATCGCTGCCGGGGTCGAAGGGAGCCGGGGCCGTCGTTCGCTGGTGGTTCGCGGTAGTGTCCCGACGGTGGCGGCCCGAGACATCTGCTCCAGACTGCAGACCGGAATCCTTTTCATTCATATGGCCATTTGCACATATATGAAAATGGACGCGGCGTCGAAATCCGAAACGGGCGATGGGACGGGGACAGGATCCCCGGACGAGCCGTGCTGCACCGCCGTCGGACACGACCTCTCGGAGGCGAGAATCGAGCGGGACGTCTCCCTGCTCGACGCGATGGGAACCGGGACGCGATACACCGTCCTTCGGCTCATTGCGGGGGCCGACGGACCGGTCTGTGCCTGCGACCTCGCCCCCGAACTCGATGTCGACCAGAGCACGGCCAGTCGGGCGCTGAAAGCACTCTTCGAGGCCGGGCTCCTCGACCGCCGGAAGGACGGTCGCTGGCGCTACTACTCGACGACGGAACAGGCGGAGCGACTGCTTTCGGCCCTCGACTCGCTCGGGGGTGAGTGATCATGACCCAGGACTCCGCCGCCGATCGAGACGAGCAGGCCTCGCCCGAGCCCACCGAAACCCGAAAGGCGGTCCGGGAACGGTATGGCTCGATCGCGGTCGAGGACGGCTCGACGGTCGAACGGGAGGGCGAGGCCACGGGCGACGACGGGGGGTGCTGTGGCAGTTCTGCGACTTCGGCGACCGAATCGTCCTGCTGTGGGACCAGCGCTACGGACTCCTTCAGCGAAACCCTCGGCTACGATCCATCAAGTCTCGATTCGCTTCCGGACGGGGCGAATCTCGGACTCGGCTGTGGCAACCCGACGGCGATTGCCGAGCTAACGCCCGGGGAAACCGTCCTGGATCTGGGGTCGGGTGCCGGGTTCGACTGTTTTCTCGCCGCAAGGGAGGTCGGCCCGGCGGGTCACGTCATCGGCGTGGACATGACCCCGGAGATGGTCGAGCGCGCCAGACGGAACGCCGACCGAGCGGATATCGAGTACGTGGATTTCCGGCTCGGGGAGATCGAACACCTGCCGGTCGCCGACCGCTCGGTCGATGCGATCATCTCGAATTGCGTCCTCAACCTCTCTCCTACGAAGGACCGTGTCTTCGCGGAGGCCTATCGGGTCCTGAAACCCGGAGGCAGACTGGCGATCTCCGACATCGCGATGACCGAACGGGGCAAGGCGGAACTCGAGCCCTCGGATCTGGAGCACTACGCGAGCTGTATCTCGGGCGCGGCGACGATCGATCGACTGGAGGGACTCCTCGCCCGGGCGGGCTTCGAGTCCGTGACGGTCCGTCCGAAGGACGATAGCGAGGAGATCATCGACGCGATGTACGACGAAAGCGAGGCGATATCCCTCCTGCATTCGGTCCTCATTCGGGGTCGGAAGCCGGAGGCCTAACCGGCAGATGCGGGCTCGGCCGCCACCCCAAACCAATCACTCGGCGGTCTCGGCTGTCTGCTGGGTCCATCGCTTCTCCACGTCGCGGTTGGCGATCACGACGAGGTCTCCCTCCTCGTTCCGAATGCGGGTCTTTCGCAGGTCGATTTGTTCGATGGTCCCCGTGACCGAGGCCGCCTCGACGGAGTCGCCGATGTTGAAATCGGGATCCTTGAGGAGGTAGACCCCGGCCACCGTGTCTGCGATCATCTCCTTCAACGCGAAGGCGACACCCAGCGCGATGAACCCGGTTGCGGTTCCGAGGCTGGCCGCCACCTCTCCCATTCCAAGGATTTTCAGGAGGACGAGTAGCGTCCCGAACCACAGGAGCCCGCCGATCACGACCAACGCGAGGTCGACGATCATGTCCTGTTCGGCGGGGTAGGCACGGTCGAGCACCCCTCGGAGGATCGAGAGGGACATCCTGATCCCGAGGTATGCCACGCCGAGAAACACGAGCCCGGAGAGCATTCGCGGCAGCGCCTCGAGCATCGATCGAAGCAATTCGGCGAACACCCCGACGAGCAGTCCGGAAAGCGCGGGCGAGGCCTGGAGGATCATACCCGAACGTCCGTCGAGACGCGGCTTAAACCTGGGTGCCGTGGAGGGCGAGTAGCCCGCCCCGGACGTATTCGGCCCTCGCCGCCGGAAGGGTTACGGGCCGTCGACGGGTTGGTCGAGAGCGATGCGAGTCAGCGTCATCGGTGGCGGGAACGTGGATCGAGAGACCTCCGAGGTGGCCACCTCGCTCGGGCGGCAACTCGGGGACCGGGGACACGAGGTGGTCTGTGGCGGCCTGACGGGGGTGATGGAGGCGGTCGCCCGCGGCATGGAGGAGGTCGGAGGCCGGACGATCGGCATTCTCCCGGGCGAGGACCCGAATGCGGCCAACCCCTTCGTCGACGTGCCGATCGCGACCGGGATGGGATCGGCCCGGAACGTGCTCGTCGTCAAAAACGGCACGGCGGCCATCGCCGTAGACGGCGCCACGGGCACGCTTTCGGAGATCGCCCACGCACTCGACATGGGCCGGCCGGTCGCCGGTCTCGACACCCACGCTATCGACGGCGTCGAGGCGGTCGAGACGCCGGCTGAAGCCGTCTCGTACGTCGAACGAGCGGTCGACTGAGTGCTCGACTCTCACGCCGGCTTTCCGCGAAACCTGCCGATACCGTCGAATTTCTCAGTGAGCGTCGCCGATTGGCAAAGTTCCAACTCACTGGAATTGAACTCTGCTAGCATGGCACATCGACGCGAGTTCCTCCGGACGGCCGCCACCGGCGGCCTCGTGTTGGTCGCCGGCTGTTCGGGAGGGGGCACCGACTCCGGAAGTGGGACCACAAACACCGGGAAACCGACAGTCACGATGACCCAGTCCCAGTTCGATCCGCGAAATCTCTCCGTCGAGACCGGGGCAACCGTCACCTGGACGAACGATTCGGGCGTCGATCACACGGTGACCAGTGCCTCGGCGAACTGGAAGAAAGACGTCGTGGTGTCGAGCGGCGAGGAGACCACACACCTTCGAGGAGAGCGGCGTCTACGAGGCGTACTGCTCGTATCACGGTTCCGCATCCCTCTCGGGGATGAGCATGAAAATCGCGGTCGGCGACGCGACCATCGAGGACCCGCTCGGCGAATCGAGCGACGGGGACGGCGGCATTTACTGAGTGACCGTTCCGGCCCCGGACTTCCCCGTGGATCCGTCAGACCAGCGGCTCCACCAGCTCCCGGCCGGCCGCGAGGAGGGCCTCGACGCGTTCCTCGCTTTCCGCCTCGGCGTAGACCCGCATCTTCGGCTCCGTGCCGCTCGGGCGCACCAGGAGCCAGGAGCCGTCCTCGAGCAGCGCCTTCACGCCGTCGGCCGGGTTGACGTCCTCGACCGCCCGGTCCGCGATGGTCTCGGGCAGGCTCCCCTCCAGCTCGGCGATCACGCCCTCCTTCTCGGCGTCGGGGCAATCGACGCTCACCTTGTCCTGGTGGATCTCCCCGTGTTCGGCTCGGAGGGCGTCGAGCCGGTCGTCGTATGGCCGCTCGGCCTCGGTCGCCGCCGCGAGGAGCGCCATGAGGACGCCGTCCTTCTCGCGGATGTGGCCGCGGATCGAGAACCCGCCGGACTCCTCGCCGCCCATCAGCGCGTCGTGTTCCTTCATGGCCCGGGCGACCCACTTGAACCCGACCGGCGTCTCGATCACCCGCTCGCCGTGGGCCGTCGCGACCCGGTCGATGAGAAAGGTCGTCGAGACGGTCCGGACCGCCGACCCGGACTGGGATTCGAGCAGGCGATCGTAGGTCGCGGCGAAGAACAGGTTCTCGTCGAGATAGCCCCGCTCGGGCGTCACGACCGCCAGCCGGTCCGCGTCGCCGTCGTTCGCGATCCCGATGTCGGCGCCGGTCTCTCTGACCGCCTCGACGAGGTTTCGGAGGTTCTCGGCGCTCGGCTCCGGCGGCGTGCCGCCAAAGGTCGGATGGAGTTTGCCTCGCCGGCGGGTGACCGTCGCCCCGGCGTCCTCGAGCAGCCGATCCGTGACCCCGCGACCGCTGCCGTGCATCGCGTCGTAGACGACGTGCAGCCCCTCGAGGTCGGGGTCGATCAGCTCCATCGCGTGGCTCGCGTGTGGCTCGCGGTAGTCGACCTCGCGGATCGAGCCCCACTCGGCCTCGGGCAGCGGGTCGGGGTCGGACAGCCGCGATTCGATATCGTCGGTCGTCTCGGGCATCGCGGGCGCGGCATCGGCCGGAAAGAACTTGATGCCGTTGTACTCAGGCGGGTTGTGCGAGGCCGAGATCACGAGCCCGCCGGCGAGCTCGCGGTCCGCGATCGCGTAGGCCACGAGCGGCGTCGGGACGTCACGTTCGGGGAGCAGGACGTCGAAGCCGTTGGCGGCGAGCACCCGGCTTGCCTCCCTGGCGAAGCCCCGGGAGGTCTCCCGGGCGTCGTAGCCCACCGCGACCGGGCGGTCGGCGAGACCTTCGGCCCGGAGGTGGGACGCGGTGGCCTGGGCGACCATCCGTACCCGTCGGTCCGTGAAGGTGTCGAGGGTCGCCCGCCAGCCCGAGGTGCCAAACGAGATCTGATCCATGGTCGGGCGATGGTGGGGGGTGGAAAAAACCGTGCCGATCCCTCGAATACCCGGTTCGGGTTTTCTGCCCACTGAGACGATCGACCGCGTCTCCGTCGAGGACTTCGAAACGACGATCCGGGAATGCCTCCGAAC
>JBDGUI010000047.1:0-16274 GCA_042216015.1 Halodesulfurarchaeum sp.
GCGCACAATGCGCGGCTTGATACGGATTTGTACAATCAACGAGCATTGACAGAAACTGTGAACTCTTCGATCAAACGCTCAATCCTCGATTCCGTGTCTGCTCGGGCCTGGTACCGTCAATTCCGCGAGATCGTCCTCGCCGCCTCAGTTCACAACGTCAAACGGGCTGTGAAACCGTGATTCCTGCGCCCTCGGCGGATTCAATAGAGCCGTGAGAAACAGAAGGTGAAGCAGAGCGGATGGGCGACGGGTCGAAGTGGTGGCGAAAACGTCTATGCATAGCAGTTCGGGATCGAGTACCATACGTCGAAAACCCAGACATCCCCGCTCATCCGATCCTCCGAGAGCACAACCGTCTCCGTCGCTGTTTGCCCCGCCTCGAATCTAATACGGATCGTGAACTACTACCACTGCATGAACATCGTCGAAGACCCCGACCACAGTGACGGTGCGCCGACGATCGAGGGCACCGGAATCAGGGTGAAAGATATCGCCTCTGCCTCCGAGCACAGCGGGTACGAACCGGACGAAATCACCCAGCTGTATCCGGACCTTTCGCTCGTGGAGGGATCGGGAGTTGATCACGCCGGAATCATCTACGTGCAGCAAGCAGGACGGGACATCGGCGACGTGGTGAAGGCGATCGATTCACATCTCGAAAATCGTGCTGCCAGCGATCGGGGGATTCACTACTGTTAAGCTGTGGCAAATCAACGAACTGGGCCGTCGTCCGTGTGTATTCGAACGGTGAAGCTGGTGGACACCGGTTCTGGCAATCTAGGTTCCTCAATCTTCGCTATACCCATCCGAGCTGACCAGTGGCGGAGTCCGATCCAGACCGCCGGACAGTCAGACACGGATTGAAGAACGATGCCGAGTAATTACTTCTTATGGCCGCCGAAATCTCCGACCGAGTTCGGGAAATAGCGGCGGCTCGCGGTCTCTCCGAGTCCGAAGTGTTCGAACAGGCCCTCGAACGCGGTCTGGAAGATCTGTGGGAGTCACTGGTACTCACTCGGTACCTCGAGGGGACGCTCGACCGCGAGGAGGCGGTCGAATACATCTGCTGAACGAACGTCAAGCGAGCGGAGCAAGAGCGTGAGGTCCTCGAGGAAGACGTGGATTGGGGCCTGAACGCGTGACGTTTGTCGTTGACTTTCCCGAAACAGTCTGATACCGCTCGCCACTTCCTCCAACCCCCACACCGAAACACCTTCTCGTGAACCGCACCTCCCCCGGCCCATGCGACTGGCGAGGGCCTGGACCGCCGAAGGCATCGTGACGGGCGAATACGACGACGGAGTGATCGTCACCGACAGCGAGCGGTATGCAGTCTATGATGGCGACGCCGAACTGCTCGCACCGACCGCGCCGACCGCGCTCTACTGCGTCGGTCGGAACTACACGGAAACCATCGATCAGATGGACTACGACCGGCCCGACGAGCCGGATTTCTTCATCAAACCCCCCGGCCTCGGTCCATCCGCCCGAGACACCAATCGAGTACCCGGCATTCACGGAAGAACTCAGCCACGCCGGGGAACTCGCGGCCGTGATCGGGGAGCGGGCCCACGACATCGCCCCCGAGGAGGTTCCATCGATCCGCCGGGGATACACCATCATGAACGACCTCGACGCCCTCGACCAGCAGGGTCGAACCGCCCGGAAGGCCTTCGACGGGTCGGGGCCGCTCGGGCCGTGGATCGAAACCGACCTCGACCCGACCGATCTGGACATGCACACCGTCATCGACGGGGAGGGACGGCAGGAATCCAACACCGACCAGATGCGCTTTGACCCCTTCGAAGTCGTCTCCTTTCTTTCGCGACGATTCACCCTCGAACCCGGCGACGTTGTTTCCTTCGGCAGTCCGGCAAACCCCGGGACGGTCGGGCCCGGGGGCACCGTCGAAATCACCGACGAGAACATCGGCACGCTCCGAAACCCGGTCGTCGAGCACGGCGAAGTGTGACCGTGAACAGTCGGTGAACGGGGCCCCACCGATGGCAGGACATCCGGCCGTGGGTCAAACCCTTTAGGGCATGCCGGCGAATCACCGGTATGCACAACTCGGCCGTGCTGGAAGGTGCCCAGAGGCGGTGGCGATGGTGAACGTCGCCCTCTCCGTCGGGCAACTCGTGCTCGCCCTCTTTCTGGTCCTCCTCAACGGCTTTTTCGTCGCCGCGGAGTTCGCCTTCGTCCGGGTGCGATCGACCTCGGTGGAACAGCTCGTGGCGGAAGGACGGGCCGGCTCGTCGGCGCTCCAGGGCGTGATGGACGGCCTCGACGATTACCTCGCGGTGTCCCAGCTCGGCATCACGATCTCCTCCCTGGGACTGGGGTGGGTCGGGGAACCCGCCGTCGCCTCGCTCATCGAACCCGTCGCCGGGGCCTACCTTCCGGCGAACCTCGTTCACCTCGTCGCCTTCGGCATCGGCTTCGGGATCATCACCTTCTTCCACGTGGTCTTCGGCGAACTCGCCCCCAAGACCATCGCGATCGCCCGGGCCGAGCGGCTCTCCCTGCTCGTGGCCGGCCCGATGCGGGTTTTCTATTATCTGTTCTACCCCGGGATCGTCCTCTTCAACGGGACGGCGAACGCCTTCACCAGGCTGGTGGGGGTCCCGCCGGCCTCGGAGGCTCACGAGACCTTCGAGGAGCGGGAGATCCGCCGGGTGCTCTCCCGCTCGGGGAGGGAGGGCAACGTCGACATGGCGGAGGTCGAGATGATCGAGCGGGTCTTCGAACTGGACGACACCGTCGTCCGGGAGATCATGGTGCCACGGCCGGACGTCGTGACGGTCTCGAGGGACGCCACGCTCGCGGAGTTCAGGGAGACCGTCCTCGAGTCCGGTCACACCCGCTATCCGGTCCTCGGCAGCGGGGACGAACAGCTCGTCGGCTTCCTCGACGTCAAGGACGTCCTTCGGGTGGCCGGGACGGACGAGGCGGCGAGTACCCGGGCCGGGGACCTCGCCCGGGACCTCCTCGCCGTTCCGGAGTCGACGCCGCTCAACGAGTTGCTCCTGCAGTTCCGGAGCGAGCGTCAGCAGGTCGCCGCCGTCATCGACGAGTGGGGCGCCTTCGAGGGGCTGGTGACCGTCGAGGACGCGGTGGAGGCGATCGTCGGCGACCTCCGGGACGACTTCGACGCCGACGAACCCACCTTCTCGATCAAGCCGCTTTCTGAGGGGGGCTATGAGATCCACGGGAGTGTTCCCCTCGATGAGGTGAACGACGCGCTCGACGTGCACTTCGAGAGCGAGAGCTACGAGACCATCGGCGGGGTGGTCCTCGACGCGCTCGGACAGGCCCCCGAGCCCGGCGATTGCGTCACGCTCGAGGGGTACGATTTCGAGGTGACGGCCGTCGACGGAACGCGGATCGCGACGATCCGGGTCACCGAGGTCGGGACAGAATCCGAGCCGAGCGGGGAGGAATCCGCGGACTGACAGGCCCGTGGCTCGCGGAGAGCATCCGGAGAAGGGCTGGAGCTCGTTCGTGAGGCCCGCCACCAGCGTTTTCCCCGGCCGTGAGAGACATCCCGCTCCGGCTCCCATCCTCCGACGATGGAACCGGTACTCGTCTCCGACGATGCCTGTGGGCTCTGCACCCGGTGGGCCGACTTGATCGGGGCCAACACGGCGATCAGGCCCGTGGGATTTTCCACCCTCTCCCCGGAGCGAGGCGACCGGCTCCCCGCGAATGCGGATCGGTGTGTGCACCTGCTCGCGGACGGCCGGGTCTACTCCTGTGGCGAGGCGGTCGAGGCGGCCATCGCCCGGCTCGATTTCGTGCCGTCGGGGCTGCAGAACCCGGGTCCGATCCGTCGAAGCGGGCCCTACCGGTATCCGCGAGCGGGCCTATCGCCTGGTTGCCGAGCACCGAGCGGAACTCTCCACGATCACCGCCGTGTCTTCCACGATCGCCTCCGGGCTCTCCACGATCACTTCCTGGTCATCCCCGCGCTCCTCCCGCCTCTCGACGATCACCTCCCAGATTTCACGGATCGTTTCGACGGTTTCCCGGACAGTGCGGGGTTTCGGATAGGCATCAGATCGGGTTCGTCCCGGGTCCGAGGAGCCTGCGTCGACGTCACCGACTCGACCTACCGGTCCCGGTGTCGAAAGGTTCGGATCGTATCCCGGGGCCCGGCTTCGACCTCGACCGCCTCGAACCCCTCGTTCGTGAACACGCGATCCCAGTCGCGATAGTAGAGCGGCAGGTCCGCCTCGACGAAGTTCACGTCCGAGGCGTTCCCGTCCGGGTCGTCGCTTCCCTCGTTTTCGACGGTGATCAGGAGGTCGGCGGTGATCCGTGCCAGTTCGCCGAACACCCACGCGCTTTCGGGGTGGACGTGCTGGAGGGTCTCGACGGAGAAGACGACGTCGAACCGGTCGGTCTCGAACTCCCGCACGACCGATTCGATCGAGCGATAGTGGACGGTCGCCGTCTCGGCGAGGTCCGGGAAGGTCGCCGCCATCACGTCGCCGGCGTCCTCGTTGAGTTCGACGCCGGTCAGATCGGTGTACCCGCTCTCGAGGAGGGCCGCGAGATGTCGGCCGGAACTGCACCCGACCTCCAGGATGGCGGGGTCGGGACCCAGCTTGGCCTCGATGGTCTCCCGGATCGACTCGCTGGCGCCGTCGGCCCCGTAGTGGGCGTAGTATGCCGGCGAATACTCGCCGGAGCGACCGGCCCACTCCTGTCGGACGTCCTGTGAATCCACGGCGAGAATCCGGGCGGAAGCCCTAAAGTCCCGTCGGCAGCGGCCCGTGCTGAGTGGCTGACGGCTATTCGTGCTCCTCGATGACGGCCTCGAGTTCGTCGGCGCACTTGTTGATGCCGTCGGAGGCCTCGATCAACCCGAGGCTCATCCGGTCGTCCGCCCGTTCGCGAAACTGATCGACCAGGTCCTGCAACGCCTCGATCGGAACGTGCCCCCGGTCATTGCCGTTGTCCGTGTCTGTCATCGATTCGAGTAGGGCGCCAGCCCCTCTTAAATCCACAGTCCCGCCCGACCCTGGCGGCCGGTGTCCCGAAGCCGAGTGTGTTTCTCAGGATCCAACGAATAACACAGCGTTAATACGATCCGCCGGCGGATTTTCGGACGGACACAGACGGGTGTCGAGCCGAAACCATGGCGGATGCATACGATCTCATCATCGTCGGCGGGGGCATCAGCGGGGCATCGTTACTGTACGCAATCTCCCACTTCTCGGACGTCGAGACGGTCGCGCTGTTCGAGAAGGAATCGGAGATCGGCGCAATAAACACCGCTCACACCAACAACTCACAGACCCTCCACTTCGGGGACATCGAGACGAACTACTCCCTCGAGAAGGCCCGGTCGGTGAAGGAGGGCGCCGAGACGCTCGCCGGGTATCTCGAGGCGGCAGACCCCGACCGGGAGATGCACGCGCGGCGCTCGAAGATGGTCATCGCGGTCGGGGAGGAGGAGGTCGACCGGCTGGAGCGCCGGTATCACGACCGCGGGTTCGGCGACCTCTACCCGAAGCTGGAACTGATCGATCGGGAACGGATCGCGGAACTCGAGCCGGCCGTCGTCGAGGGCCGGGATCCGGACGTTCCCCTCCGGGCGCTCTTTACGCCGGACGGCTACGTCGTCGATTACGGGGCGACGGCGAAATCCCTCGTCGCGGCGGCCCGTGAGGAGTCTGGCGTCGACGTCTACACCGGCACGGCCGTCGAGGGCATCGTCGAGACCGCCGACGGGTACGCGGTCAGGACCGAGGAGGGGACGGCGATGGCCGAGGGGATCGTCGTGAGCGCGGGCTCACACAGCCTCCAGTTCGCAAAGCAACTGGGCTACGGCGAGGACATGGTCCTCCTGCCCATCGCGGGGAGCTTCTTCCTGGCCGAGGACTTCCTCAACGGGAAGGTCTACACGCTGCAGATGGCGAAGTTGCCCTTCGCGGCCGTCCACGGTGACGCCGACGTGCACGACGCCAGCGTGACCCGGTTCGGCCCGACGGCGAAGCCGGTCCCGGCACTCGAACGCGGGGAACTGGACACCGTCGGGGACTTCTTCGACGTCTTCGGCCTCGACTGGGACTCGATCGCGAGTTACGCGAACATCCTCGCGGACAGGGTGCTCTTGCCATACGTGCTCCGGAACCTCGTCTATGACCTCCCGGGACTGGGCACCCGGGCGTTCCTCCCACAGGTAAAGAAGGTCGTCCCCAGTGCGACCATCGAGGACATCGAGCCGGCCCGGGGCTACGGCGGCATTCGACCGCAGATCGTCGACACGAGCGCGCGGACGCTCGACATGGGCGAGGCGACGATCGAGGGCGAGGACATCATCTTCAACATCACCCCCTCGCCCGGCGCGTCGACGTGTCTCAAGAACGCTCGCCGGGACGCCAAATCGGTGGTCGAGTTCCTCGACGGGGATCACACCTTCGACGAGGACGCCTTCCACGAGGCGACCCTCGATCACTTCCCACGGGCCTGAAACGAGGAAGAGCCGGTGTCGGACCAATTCGCCGGTTCCCAAACACGGACGGGGTGGCCGGACGCCAGAAGCCGGGCAGGGGTCGAAGGACGGACAGATCTCGCCAACGGCCGATCGGGCCGACCGGCTGGCGGCGTCGCCTGCCGGCATTCTCTCGAACAGAATTCCTTTGTCAGTACCCCGGTTAGGCACCGGTAGTGGCCCCACAGCTTCGACACCTCCGGACCGCCCTCTCCAACCCGATACGGGCGCTCCTCGTCGGCATCGGGATGGTGCTCGCCAGACTCGGCCTCATCACCGAGGAGCGGGCCACCCAGACGGTGGACCTCGCGTGGCCACGAATCCTGACCGGCATCGCCCGCATGTCGAAAAACGCCGCCGACGTGGCGATGGTGGGGTTCGCGCTCGGGCCCGCCGCGATCAACGGCGTCGGATTCGCCACCCCCTACTGGGGGGTCGCCTTCAGCATCGGGGGCGGGCTCGCGGCCGGGACGATCGCGCTGGTCTCCCAGCGCTACGGGGCCGACCGGTTCGACCAGCTGGGCCAGGCGGTGCGGTCGAGTGTGGCGTTGCTTCTCGTGGTGACGATCCCCGTCGCGGCGATCTTCTGGCTCGTTCCGGAGCAACTGGTTTCGGTCCTCACGAACGTGCCCGTCGAGATCGGATACGGGGGACGCTACCTTCACATTCTGGCCCTCGGGGTCCCGTTCGCGTCGCTGAACCTGATCGGCAGCCGGGCGCTCATCGGGGTCGATGACGCCTGGATACCGATGATCCTTCGCGGGGGCGGCGCGATCGCGAACATCGTCCTCAACGCCGTCTTCATCTTCGGGCTCGGGATGGGGGTGGCCGGGGCCGCGTGGGGCACGGTCCTCGCGAACGTGCTCGTCACGAGTTCGCTGGCGATCGGCCTGGCACGGGGCGGCCTGCCGCTCGTGGGGGCGTTCCCGGTCACGGTCGACCCGGTCGGTCGGTACGTCCACCTCGAGACGTTCAGGGATCTGATCTCGATCGGCACCCCCGTGATCGGGCGGAACTCCGTCTGGACGCTGGCGCGGTTTCCTGCGCTCGCCTTCGTCGCCATGTTCGGCCAGCAGGTCACCGCGGCGTACATCATCACCCGTCGGATCTGGGGCGTGATGAACACCCCCGGGTGGGGGTTCGGGCTCGCCGCGAGCAGTCTCGTCGGCCAGGAACTGGGAAAGGGTCGGGAGGCGATCGCCGAGGCCTACGGCCACGAGATCACCCGGTTCTCGGTGGCGACCTACGCGGTCTCGGCATTCGCCATCGCCCTCTTTGCCGAACCGATCGTCGCGCTCTTCATCGGGTCGCGGACCGATCCGGCGATCCCGATCGCGGTGCCAATGGTCTACGTGGCCGCCGTTGCGATCGTCCCGCAGGGGGTGACGAGCACCATCGCGGGCGCCCTGGACGCGACCGGAGACACCCGCTGGCCGTTCTACAGCCGCGCACTCGGGATGTTCGGCTTTTCGATCCCCGTGCTGTATCTCGGGGCGACCACGCCGCTCGGGATCTGGGGGATCTACCTCTCCTTCTTCGGGGAGACGGCCGTCTCGGCGGTCATCAATTACTACCGGTTCTGGACGGGCAAGTGGAAGGCGATCAGTCGGGGGTATCGACCCGACATCTCGACGACGGTGGACGATTGAGGTGGGCCACGACAGAATCAGTAGACGGTGTAACTCGTCGACTCGACGTCGATTCTCACGAGCGTGTTCTGTGAGAAGGCGTCGGGTTCGACGCCGTACTTCGCGTTGATCTCGCGTCGCACCCGGGTCTCCTCGACCTCGGCCTCGACGACCTCGGCGGTCCCGAGGAGGGTGGCCATCCACGCCGGTATGCCCGCCTCGGCCTTCTGGACCGAGAGGGCCACCCGGGGATTCTCCCGGATGTTTGCGAGTTTCTTACCCCGGGTGGTCAACTCGACGACGCCGTCCTCGTACTGGTACCAGAGCGGGGCGACGTGGGGCCTGTCCTCGACGCTCGTGGCGAGGAACGCGGCCAGCGGTTCGGACTGGAGCAGTGACTCGGCCTCCTCCGGGACGGTCTCGGCCATGGCGACACTGTGTCACGCACCGACAAAAAGCCCCGGCTCCGCGACCGTCTCAGTCGATGTGCCCTTCGCGTCGCAGCTGTTCGGCGTCCGCACTCTTGTACCGCCACTCGATGTCTCCCTTCTCGTCCTGCCAGTCCCACGGGTCGATGAGGACGACGTCGCCCTTCTCGATCCAGGTGCGATACTTCATCCGACCGGGAATACGTCCGAGGCGGGTCTCGCCGTCCGCACACCGGACGCGAACGTGATTTCCACCCAGGTGTTGCTCGATGACGCCGAACTGCTCGGACCCCGAGGGCATGCGGAGGTCCTTCCGTTCTCGTTGTTCTGTCACGTCGATAAATTTGGGCTGGAGCGGGATAAACGCAGTTGAAGCCGTGGTACCAACGCCCAGAGTGATTTTCTCGCCGGAGCCCGACCGGCAGGGATGGATCCAGTCGCCGTCATCGGGGGTGGCGTGATCGGGACGGCCGTGACGAGGGCACTCGCCGAACGGGACGTGCCGGTCACGCTCTCCGAGCGGGACGCCCTGGGTGGGGGGGACCACCGTGACGTCCATGGCCATCTTCTTCTGGCACCAGGACGACCCGGGCGTGCCCGAACACCGTCTCCGTGAACGGGCCTGGGAGACCTCCGAGCCGCTCATCGAGGGCGGAACTCTCGAGTTCACGCAGGTGGGCACGCTCGAGACGGCCCCGGACCTGACCGACGTCCCGGCGGTCCGATCGGTCTGGCAGGGGCTCTCGAATCTCGGGGTGGCCGTCGAGTGGCTCGAGGGCCCGGAACTCGAGGCGAAGGGACTCGATCCGGCGGCCTTCGAGGGTGGGCTCTTCGTGCCGGCAGCCGGCTTTCACGACCCCGGAGCGATCATCCAGGCGTTCGTCGACCGGGCGAGGGAGGGGCCGGCGACCATCGAGACCGGCGTCGAGGTCACCGACGTTCACCCCGAAGACGGGGCCGTGACGGGCGTCGAGACCACGGATGGGAGCCGGCCCGCGAGCGCGGTCGTGAACGCCGCCGGCCCCTGGGCGCCCGCGATCAACGACCTCGCCGGGGTCGACCAGCCGCTCAGGTACACCCGTGGGCCGATCGTGGTCCTCTCCCGGGTGGGGGGGGGGGCGGAGTTCTCCCTCCCCTTCATGATCCTCCACCACGAGCTGTACTTCCGGAAGGACGGCCGCCAACAGGCCGTCGGCGGCCGCTTCGATACGAGCGACGAGACGGCCGAGACGCTCGACGTCGACGCGAATCACGCGGTCGAGCAGTCCTGCTATCTCGACATCGCCGACGAGAGCGAGGCCGCCGTCCCACGATTGGGCGACGCCCAGCTCGTCAACGACTGGGTCGGCTTCCGAACGATCACGCCGGACGGCCGCTCGTTCGTCGGCGAAACCGAGCTCGGGGGCTTCTACACGGCGGTGGGGATGTCGGGCTACGGGGTGACGGGCCCCGGCGATCGCGTCGATCCTCGCGGACCGGATCGCCGGGGAATCCGTCGAGGAGGACCTCGCCGGCTGGATCGCGCCGGATCGGGTCGACTGACTCTCACCCAGCGGCCTCCACGATGGCCGGGAGGTCGGCGAGCGTCTCGATCTCGTGGGTCGGGGGGACCTCGAGTTCCATCCCGGCCCGGTGGGCCCGCCGCAGGAAGACCGAATCGATTCCGGCGGCCGCGGCGGCCTGGACGTCCGACTCGCTGTCGCCGACGAACAGCGGGTTCCGCGCGCCGAGTTCCCCGATGGCGAGGTCGAGATAGTGCGGGTCGGGTTTCTTCCGGGCGAGGCTTCTGGGGTGCATCTCCCGGCCGTGGACCGCGTCGAAGCGCTCGCCGATCCCGTGTTGCTCGAGGATCGTCTCGACGGTGCGATACTGATTCGAACTCACGATCCCGAGGGGGCGATCGATCCGCGAGAGGGCCTCGACGTCGGGATAGAGCGGCTTGCGACCGGCCCGGATCTCCCGCTCCTGCACGAGGGAGGAGCGCAGGTCCCGCCGGTACCAGAGCGCGGTCGGGGAGAGTCCGTAGCGCCCCGCGACCGACCGCAGGATCTCCGGGGTGACGCCGTACACGAGGCGCTCGACGTCGGCCGGGTCGGGGTCGACGACGCCCATGTCACCGAAGGCGTCCGCGACGGCCCGCTCCATGACCGAGGCGTCCGTCAGGGCGGTGAGCACGCCGTCGTTGTCGAGAATCACCGCGTCGTAGGTCATCTCGGGGGTGTAGCGGCCGCCCGGGGAAAACGGTTTCGTGCCCCTTTGCCCGGCTCAGGCGTATTCCCGCCACCGGGCCCCACATTCCGTGCACTTGAAAAACCGCGTCGGAGGTTCGTCCGCCGAGCCGGTCTGTTTGATGGTGTACCACGCCTCGTCGTTCCCGCACTCCGGGCACTCGATTTCGGCGGTGGGCTTGCCCTCGAAGTTCGTCCCCTCCTCGGTCTCGATCACGTCGCTCTCGTCCTGTTCCTGGGTGAAGACGGAGGCCGCCCTCACGCGATCCTCCGTCGGCTCCGTGTGGTCACACTGCGAACAGACCATCACGTCGCTCTCGGCGTGCATCATCGATCCGCACTCGGGACAGAACTGCATACTGCATGCAGCGTGGCCGGGCCCCAAAAGTGTCTCTCACTCCCCGCGATCCGGCCGGGTCTTCTCGCCGTCGGGGCCGACCATCGGGCACGCCGACACCCGAACGTGGTCCACGTCGACGAGTTCGTGGATCGTGGTCCCCTCGTGGGTGCACTCGAGGATCGGTGGGGACTGGAGGTATCGGCAGCGCTCACAGATCCGCTTCGAGATGACCTGGGTCCTCCCCTCGGGGCCCGCCTCGGTCTCGGTCGCCTCGAACTGGCCCTCGGGATCCGTGTCCTCCATGAGGAGGTCCGCCCAGACGCCGTCCGTGTCGACCGGTTCGACGGTCTCCTCCATGAAGGCGTCCTCGGCGGCGTCCCGCTCCCGATCGGGATCGTCTCGCGCTCGCCGGTCGACCGCGTCTCTGAGTCCGGAGAGCGGCGCCGAGTCGGGGTCACCCGTCTCCGTGGAGTCATCCCCCTCGGTCGCCTTCTTCCCCTCGCTCGCGTCGGTGCCCTCGTCCGCCCGATCGAGTCCCTCTGCGTCCTCGCCCTGGAGGTCTGCACGCAGGTCCGAGAGCGGAATCGATTCCGGCTCGCCATCCTCGTCGGTCACGCTCACTCACCCCCCTCGCGGCGGAGATCGACGAAGTCGAACGGGGAGTCCGTCTCGGTCCCCTCCCCCGCCGTGGCTTCCCGCTTTTGCCCCAGGTTCTTCAGATCCGGTCGGGCCCCCGTGGTCTCGCCCTCGAGGGCGGGCCGCTCGCCCGTCTCGAGGATCGAGGTCCCGAAGAAGCCCGGGTTGGCGTCGAGCGTGTGGAAATTCTCCGAACAGCTCGGACACTCCGCCTCGCTGAGGAGCGAGACGTCGATCTTCGAGTTGCAGGACTCACACTTGGCCGTCCTGACCCCCCGTCTCGCCGCGGTCTCCTTGAGGTGGTCCGCCCGGGCGCGCCCCCGTTCCCGCTCGGCGACGGTGTCCATCAGCCGGCGCATCGACCGAACCGCCTCGCCGATGGTGTGCACGTCCTCCTCGAGGTCGGCCGTTCGATCCAGCAGGGCCTCGAGGATCTCCTCGAAGTTCTCGAACCCGCCCTCGAGTCGCGAATCGGTCCGCTCGAGTTCCTCCCGGGTCGTCTCCAGGGCCGATTCGAGGTCGGCGAGTCGCCCCTCGAGTTCCCCGTGTTCGTGGTCGGCCGGGGCCTTCCCGTCGGCCTCCCGCTTGACCTGGATGACCCGCTCTCTGACGTCCGCGATGTCGGCGTCGAGTCGCTCCTCGAGTTCGTCGAGTTTGGACTGGACGTCCTGAAATTCCTCTTCGGCCATCAGTGATCCGCGGGCGTCGAACGCGTTTCGGGCCGCTCCGAGCGATGCGTGAGCCCCCGTACCCGGCGGACCCGGTCGACGCCTGACCCGGGCGACGGGGGTGGCACGGGGGCGTCCGTTTCGATCGCGGGCCCCATCCCGGGCCGCCGTCGGCACTCCGCCGGCGGGCGTCGTGGACGCGGGGGTGGGGCCAGCATCATCCTTCCGTGTGGGAAAAGGGGAGTCACGCGTATAAAACTGATTCCCAACGCCGTGGGGCCTCAGCGGATCTTCCTGACGTTCGAGACGTCGAATCCCGCGTCGTGGATCTCCGTCTCGAAGCGGATGATGTCCTCCTCCTCGAGCTGGGAGAGCACCCCCCTGAACTCCGGGACGTACATCGTTCGCACCCGCTCGTTGCCGCCGGTCTCCCACTCGAACTGGATCGTGCCGTCGACGGCCGTCATCAGGTTGCCGAGCTCCTGGTCGGTGACGGCGTCCTTCGTGAGGAGGAGCAGGATCAGGCTCCCCCACTCCCGGGCGGCACGTCGGAGTCCCTTGAGGGTGAGCACCAGGTCGGCGATGGAGTGGTGACGACCGCGTGCGGCCAGCAGATCGGTGAGCGAATCGATCAGGATGAGCCCCCCTTTCGCGTGGGTGTCGAGGTAGTCCGCGGTCGCCGTGAGGACGCCGCGACGGCTCGAGTCCGAGCCGAGGTCCGTGATGGAGCGGTGGGAGGGCCCATACCAGTCCCGGGGAACCGGACTGAGCTGGAAGTACTCCCCCGAGAGGTCCTCGAAGGTGACCGGGTCGAGCCCCGCGGTCACGAGCTGGTCGTCCATCGTGTACTCGATCTCCGTCGAGAGGGTGCGCTCGTCGGCCGTGTAGGAGAGATAGTGGATCGACTCGGGGGGCTCTGCGGCCCCGGAGAGCTCGCCGTAGTGGAGATCGAAGAGTTCCGGGTCGGTCCCCTCGAGGCCGTTCATCACCGCACTCGTGTAGAGGAACTCCCGGGCGCCGGCCCCGCTCTCCCCCGCGAGCAACACCACGCTTCCGGCGGGGGATCCGCCCCCGATCCGCGAGTCGAGTCGCGCGATCCCGAAGGGGATTCGGCCCATACCGACCCCACTCGGGGCTGGCGTTTACGCGTTTCGCCGCCCGGGGGAAACGGCTAAATAGGATGCGGGTATTTACCATGGTACGGGATAGCAACCCACGATACCCATGCCAACCTACATCCGACTCACCGAACTGACCCCGGAGGGATTCGAGGAGATCGAAGAAAGCGCAACCCGCACCGAGCAGATGAAAGCGATGGCAAACGAGATGGGCGGCTCCATCGAGGACGTCTTTCTCACCCTGGGCGAGTACGACTTCATCACCATCGCGGAGTTCCCCAACGACCAGATGTACACCCAGTTCGCCCTCAGGTTCGCGGAGAAGGGGGTGGCGGACACGGTGACGCTCAAGGCCCTCGAGGAGGACGAATACGTCAGCGTGATCCAGAGCCTGTGAGTCGGGGGCGGGATCGCCACGAGATGGGGCCATCGTCAGGGTGGTCCCCGCACCGAGGGGTCGTCCCCGGGGCCGCCGTGCCCGGTGAGCCCTGCGCTGGCTCCGAATTCAGGTCCCGGTCGGTCGGGAGGGAAACCCCCTCCTTTATCTCCCCGCGGCAGATACTGGTTCCTACCGGCGGATAGATGCATGATACACCAAGTCACATCATACCACAGTGACGTCCCATCGGAATGGAGTACCCCTCTGTCGCCCCTCCCTGTCAAAACACCGTAGAGGAATGAGACTTGCAGAACCCACCGACTTCCAGATTCTGGAGGCTCTCTCCGACGGGCGGCGAAACACGGCGGCCAACCTCTCCTACGTCCTCGACAAGGACCGCTCGTACATCAACACCAGGCTCCCCATCCTCGCGGATTACGACCTGGTCGAGCGGGTCGGCCCGGCCCCGAACAGCGGGCTCTACGAGATCACCGAACGCGGGCGGACGGTGATCGACATCCGACAGTCCGCTGCGGGACCGGACGTGGACTTCGACGCGCGACTCGCCGAGCGGATGGAGGGATAGGGGCCGCGGGCCGGTCGGGGGGTGGCCGGCACCAGATTTCGGGATGGCCCGCGAACGGGTCGGCTACGGCCCGACGAGGACGCCGAGAACTCGGTGTGGAAGGCGGTCGAACACTCCCACCGCGGGGCGCCCGCGGTGGGTCGTGTCGTCCGCGACCGCTTCTCGACGGACGAGGGCCTCGTGCATCGTCGCAGCCGTCGACGGGCAGATCACCGCGGGCAGCCCCGAACTGCGCTTCAGCGGGTTCGCGGCCGGCTTTGGGAGCAAGGGTGGTCGTCGATCCACTCACCCACCGACTCGAACGCGGCTGGGCCAGCCTCGTCGGCGATGTCCTGAAGTGGTCCGGGACGGCCCGAACGGTGGGCCGGGACCGTCGCTTCGGGCGTCCGGATTCCCGTGGCTTGCCGGGGGGATCCCCCCGCACAATCGACCGATCTCCCATCCTGCGCCCGTGCCGGAATTTCAACGGTGACCAGTACGTTGTACCCGGCTTCGCCGGCGCAGGCCCTCCTCACCACCCAATCTCTCGGGAAGCCCATCGGCTCGTGATCGAGCGAGGGGGGATCGACTCCCGGGTCCCAACGCTCGTCGGGTGGGGACTGGCCCGTCTCCATCGATGGCCGCAACGAGCGTCGCTCATCGAGTGCTGCATCCCGACTCCTCGAGCCGTGACCGACACCGCGGTCTCGAGCCGTCCATCGCCCGTTCGGGTCCTTCAGCACCCGAATTTCCCGGTCCGGGTCGTCCGTCCCGGGTCGGCCCGTGCCGGATGGATCGATCCGTCACCGCGAGGCAAACCCCCTCGGGAGGCCATTCCACCTCGACGGGCCGTTCTCGCCACGGACCAGTCCGCCACCTCCCGATCGAGCACCCGAGTCCCGAACGGGTGCATCTCCCTCATCATGGCCGAGCGGCTGCCCGCCGTCCTCGAGCGGCTCCAAGCCGGTCCTACGTCGACACGCCGGCCTCCTCGAAGGTGGCCATCTCCCGGAGGGTGGCACACGCCCCCCGGTAGACCCCGATGGCGAGTGCGGCGCCGGTGCCCTCGCCCAGGCGCATCTCGAGGTCGAAGAGCGGGTCGAGGCCGAGTTCGTCGTACTGGACCTCATGGCCCGACTCGACGGAATCGTGGGAGGGGAGGAGGTAGTCGGTCACGCGCTCGTCGATCCCGGCGGCCACGAGCGCCGCGGACCCGGTGATGAACCCGTCGACGACGACGGGAACCCGGCGGCTCGCGGCCTCGAGGGCGACCCCCGCGAGCGCGCCGATCTCGAAGCCGCCGACCGACCGGAGGACGTCGAGGCCGTCCTCGGGGTCCGGGGCGTCGGCCGCGAGGGCCCGCTCGACCACCTCGATCTTGTGCTCGTAGGCCGCATCGTCGATGCCGGTGCCCCGTCCGGTCACCGCCGCCGGGTCCTCGCCCGTGATCGCGGCCGTGATCGCCGCGCTCGGGGTGGTGTTCCCGATGCCCATATCCCCCAGGCCGACGACGTCGGCCTCCGGGGCCTGCTCGCGGAGGGCGGTTCGCCCGGCTTCGATCGCTTCCCGGGCCTGTGCCTCGGTCATGGCCGGTCCCTCGGCGATGTTGTCGGTGCCGGGGGCGACCCGGTCCACCACGACCCTGTCCCTGCCCGGGTACTCCGTTCGGGCGACACCCGCGTCGACGATGAGGTTCGCCGCGCCGACGGTGTCCGCGAGGGCGTTCACGGCGCTGCCGCCGTGGGCGAAGTTCGCGACCATCTGGGCGGTGACCTCCTGGGGGAA
>JBDGUI010000002.1:0-16031 GCA_042216015.1 Halodesulfurarchaeum sp.
CCGCAGTGATCCCCGGCCCGTTGTCCTCGATGATCAGGCGGTAGTGATCGTCGATTTCCCTGATTTCGACGTAGATGTCCGGCAGATACCCGGCCTCCTCGGCGGCGTCAAGGGAATTATGACATGCTATCGGAGAGGTTCCCGCCATAAAATTCTCATCACCAGGTACCGACACGTCATACACCCATTCTTTAGTGTATGCGACTTGTTCGATATTTTTGACCGGAATCGCCGTTAAATCACCCGAAGCTATGGCTCTACCATCTTTGGCGAACTCGACCCTACCACCGTCAGCAAGAGCCAAAGCGTGTTCGATGTCTACTCGTGTTTGCCGTCCGTCTAAATTATAGGCGAGTTTCGAATCTTCAACAGACTTGAGCAATTCATCAGCCGGTAGACGTCGTTTCGAAATATTCGACTGGTCCGTGTGGAGATGGAGGAGATAGGATTCGCCAAATTTCGCCTGTTTCCCCTTTACATTTCGAATCTCCTCATCTTTGGTTTCGCGAGTGGTATCGTACCCGATCGACGAACACAGATAAGATAAACCCGAGGCAAGAGCGGGTGACGCAGTTGAAAACGTAATACGATTTGGATCCAGATCTGCGATATCGTCGTTCGCTTGCAGTGCCTGAATGAGATCGGTCGTAGGATACCCATCACCTGCTCCATATCCAAGAATGAATCTTTCACGAACCGAGTCAGGAAAATCAAAAACGAAACGTGGTATCTGCTTCTTCACGGCCGTTTCACCGACGTCGAAGACTTCCGAAAGAACTAGTCCCAGAATCTTTGAAGAAATCGTGACATTTGTTGCCGTTTCGTGAGCGTCAACAACCGTTGTACTGAGGTCAAAGACCTGATTGACGAGCTCTTGTACGTGATCAATGAGCGCGGATTCGTGTGCGCCTAAGGAGAGATACACCTTATCGTGGTTAGATCGTGTACCGGTGTACGTACCTTCGGCCATATACACACCGAGGAACTCACCCAATTCAGGAGTGACAGACAGTATAGCTGGAATTCTATTTTTCCCGAACCGATACCCAATCTCACATCCCTGATATTCCTCAACATCAAGGTCTAGTTCCTGCACGATGTGCAAGGGAAGACGATCACACTTGCGGAAATCATTGAATCGATAACCCTCTTCGATTTGAGCTCGGATTTCGGCGTCGTATTGCTCCAAAAGATGGTCAATTCCATAAAGCCCGATCGGCTCGATCTTCTCGGATGGCAATTCAAGAAGTTCTGTCACGAGATCGATTTCCGCAAGAGATCCCTTCCCCCATGCACTATTAGGAACGACGACATAATCATCGTTCCCAATTTCGTTTGTCTCGACCGAAACGATGGATCCCTCTCGAAGAACAAACACGCTGTGATAATCTGTCAATTCCACGGTTCGATTTCCTTCCAAAGTTAGTTCAAAAATGTCGCTGTTTACCCGATGGCGAAAGACCGAGCTGATTCGACGGAAGTCGAGATCATACGAGTTGTCGAAGGATAATGCTTCGAGATTCTGGACTGGAAGCTTTTCCAGATCACCCCCACGCTTTTGCTTGACAGCATCGGGATTTTCCTTAATCAAATCGTCAATAGTTTCGCCTATCGGCTGGTGCTTCGTCTCGCCGTTTTCTCGATAGACGAAAGGCGTAGAGTACGTGAGTGAATTATCCACTCCCTCCTTGGTTGCAGTCACCAGCGCACGGGCCTCGCTGTCGAAGCCCAGCATGTGCTTGTTCTTCTCGAAGAACTCCGCGATCGAGATGGCGCGCTGGTCGGCCGCGAGTTCGTCCGCGACTGCACCCCCGCCCTCGGCGGTTGGATCGAAGGCCGTCATTCGATTGGATCGGCTTTCCCAGCCAGTCGCTAAAAGGGTCCCGGTCCATTTCGTAACCGGAGTGAAAGTGAAGTCGCACGCGCGCGTGCACGCGCATAGCCGGGTTTTTAAGGTAGGACGAACTACTCATAGCCACTTCATTCATGGTCGAGGAATCCACCTACGGAGCCGGGCAAATACAGGTTCTGGAGGGGCTCGAGGCCGTCCGGAAGCGACCCGCGATGTACGTCGGGTCGACTGACAGCCGCGGGCTCCACCATCTCGTCTACGAGGTCGTCGACAACGCCATCGACGAGGCCCTGGCGGGACACTGTTCACACATCGAGGTCGAACTGCACGACGACGGTTCCGTGAGCGTCCGTGATGACGGTCGGGGCATTCCGGTCGACACCCACGAGGAGTACGACCGGCCCGCGGTCGAGGTCATTTTGACTGTTCTTCACGCGGGCGGGAAGTTCGACAAGGAATCCTACCAGGTCTCCGGCGGACTTCACGGGGTGGGCGTGTCCGTCGTCAACGCGCTCTCCGAATGGCTCACCGTCGAGGTCGACCGCGACGGTCACCGCTACGAACAGCGATTCGAGCGCGGCGAACCGGTCTCGGAACTCGAGGCAGTCGCCTCGATTCCCGAGGAGCAGAGCGGCACGCGCGTTCGGTTCAAGCCAGACACGGACATCTTCGAGACAGCGGCGTTCTCCTTCTCGACGCTGGAATCGCGGCTCCGGGAACTCGCCTTTCTCAACTCCGGGGTTCGCATCTCGTTGATCGACTCGCGGGAGGAAGACGCCGACACCTCGACCTTCGAGTACGAGGGTGGCATCAGGGAGTTCGTCGAGTACCTGAACGAGACCCGAACCCCGCTTCACGACGACGTCATCTACCTCGAGGACGAGTCCGAGGGAGTCACGGTCGAGATCGCGATGCAGGCGACCGAGGACCTCCAGTCCTCGACACACGCCTTCGCGAACAACATCAACACCCGCGAAGGGGGAACACATCTCACGGGATTCAAGACCGCGCTCACGCGGGTCGTCAACGGCTACGCGAACGACCACGATCTGCTCGATCCGATCGACGGCGAGAACCTCAAGGGCGAGGACATCCGGGAGGGCCTGACCGCCGTCATCTCGATCAAACACCCCGATCCGCAGTTCGAGGGGCAGACGAAGACCAAACTGGGAAACAGCGACGCCCGGGGGATCGTCGAATCCGCCCTCCACGACGGGCTCACGACCTACTTCGAGGAGAACCCCGACGTGGGTGAAGCGATCGTCTCGAAGGCGATCGAAGCGGCGAAGGCCAGGCGGGCCGCACAGAAGGCCGAGGAGTTGACCCGGCGGAAGAGCGCCCTCGAGAGCACCTCGCTGCCGGGCAAACTGGCCGACTGCCAGACCAAGGACCCGGACGACTCGGAACTGTTCATCGTGGAAGGGGACAGCGCTGGGGGAAGTAGCAAACAGGCACGTGACCGAGAGTTCCAGGCCGTGCTTCCCATTCGGGGAAAAATTCTCAACGTCGAGAAACACCGGCTCGACCGGATCCTCGAGAACGAAGAGATCCGTGCGATGATCAGAGCCATCGGGACCGGAATCGGCGAGGAGTTCGATATCGACGGTCTCAGGTACGGACGTGTGATTTTAAGCACCGACGCCGATGTAGATGGAGCCCATATCAGAACGCTCCTCCTGACCTTCTTCTATCGGCACATGCGCCCACTCCTCGAGAACGGCCACATCTACGCGATCAAACCACCCCTCTACCGGATTCGATATCGGGGCGAGACCTACGACGCCATGACCGAGGCGGAACGTGAGGAGATCGTCGAGGAGAAGTGCAACGGGAACCCGACCCAGATCCAGCGATTCAAGGGGCTGGGCGAGATGAACCCCGAGCAGCTCTGGGAGTCCGCCATGAATCCCGAGAATCGGATTCTCAAGCGCATCACCGTCGAGGACGCCGCCGAGGCCGACCGCATGTTCTCGGTGCTCATGGGCGATGCGGTCGGGCCGCGAAAGCAGTTCATCAAGGAGCACGCCACTGACGCCGAGTGGGTGGATATCTGATGAGTTCAGAGTTGCCAGAGCCGAACGGACAGGTCGGTGACGAAATCGAGACGGTGCGGGTCGAAGACGAGATGGAACAGTCCTACATCGATTATGCGATGAGCGTGATCGCCGGACGCGCCCTCCCGGACGTGAGGGACGGACTCAAGCCGGTCCATAGACGGATCCTGTACGCGATGCACGAGGCCGGCATCACCAGCAACGCCGGCCATCGGAAGTCCTCCTCGATCGTCGGGGACACGATGGGGGATTACCATCCCCACGGCGACAGCGCCATCTACGACACGCTGGTCCGGATGGCCCAGGACTTCTCGATGCGCCACCCATTGGTGGACGGCCAGGGGAACTTCGGTTCGGTCGACGGCGATCCGGCCGCGGCGATGCGGTACACGGAGAGCCGAATGGCCCCGATCGCCGAGGAGTTGCTCGCGGACATCGAGAAGAACACCGTCGACTTCGAACCGAACTACGACGACCGCCTCGAGGAGCCGACCGTCCTGCCGGCAGCGGTCCCGAACCTGCTCGTGAACGGTTCCTCCGGGATCGCGGTTGGCATGAGCACGAACGTCCCACCGCACAACCTGGGGGAGGTGATCGACGCGGCCATCCACCTGCTCGAGAACCCGGAGTCGACCGTCGCGGACCTGATGGAGTTCGTGCCGGGCCCGGACTTCCCAACCGGCGCGACGATCGTCGGGAAGAACGCGATCAAGCAGGCCTACGAGACCGGTCGGGGGCGGCTGACGGTTCGGGCCGACTACGAGATCGAGGAGCGGGACGGCGGCGACCGAATCGTCCTCACGGAACTGCCCTACCAGCAGAACAAGGCAAAGCTCGTCGAGCGGATCGCGGACATGGTCAACGAGGGCGATCTGGAGGGCGTCACCGACCTCCGGGACGAGTCAGATCGGGACGGGATCCGCGTTGTCATCGAGCTAAAGCGCTCGGCGAACACCGACATCGTCGAGAACCGGCTGCTCGAGAGCGTCCTCGAGCGGACCTTCGGCGTGATCAACCTGGCCCTGGTCGACGGCAACCCGGAGGTGCTCTCGCTCAAGGAGCTGCTCCAGCACTATCTGGACCATCGCCGCGAGGTCGTCCGCCGACGCTCCGAACACGACCTCGGCGAGGCAAAGGATCGCGCCCACATCCTCGAGGGGCGGTTGCACGCGCTCGATCACGTCGAGGACGTCGTCGAACTGATCCGGAACTCGGCGGACCGCGACGCGGCAAAGGAGGGGCTACAGGCCGAGTTCGACTTCTCGGTCGAGCAGGCCCAGCACATCGTCAGGATGCAACTGGGCAGTCTCACCTCCCTCGAACGGACCGAGATCGAGGAGGAATACGAGTCCGTGACGGCCCGGATCGAGCGGCTCGAGACGATCCTCGCCGAGGAATCCGAGCTCCGAGCGGTCATCGAGGGGGAACTCCGCGAGCAGAAATCCGAATACGCCGACGAGCGCCGCACCCGGATCATCGAGGCCGATGGCGAGGTGACCGACGAGGACCTCATTCCCCAGGACGACGTACTGATCACGCTCTCCGAGGCCGATTACATCAAGCGTGTCCCGATGGACCTCTTCACGGCCCAGCACCGGGGTGGGAAGGGCGTCATCGGGGCCGACCTCAAGCAGGGCGACCGGATCGCCGCGGCCTTCACCGCTCGCACCCACGATTCGCTCCTCTGTTTCACCGACGCCGGTCAGGTCTACCGCCTGAAGGCCTATCAGGTTCCGGAGATGTCCCGAACCGCTCGCGGGACCTCGGCGGTCAACTTGCTCGATCTGGACGGCGGCGAAAACCTCACCGCCGTGGTGGCCACCCGCGACGTGGACGAGAACGAGTTCCTCACGATGGTGACCCGCCAGGGATACGTCAAGCGAACGCCCGCATCGGACTTCGAGAACATCCTCTCGACGGGTATCATCGCGACGAGGCTCGAGGGCGAGGACGAATTGGTCGACGTCGAGATCACCGACGGCAAGTCCCAGATGGTGATCGGCACACGACAGGGTCGCGCGATCAGGTTCGCAGAGTCCGACGTCAGACCCATGGGCCGGACCGCCCGGGGGGTTCGAGGCATCACGCTCGAGTCGGGAGACGAGGTCGCAGGGATCACGTCCGTGCGGCCCGAGGACGACCGCGACCTGCTCACCGTGACCGAGAACGGCTACGGGAAGCGGACGCCGCTTTCGGAGTACCGAACGCAGAGCCGCAACGGCAAGGGGCTCATGGACATCAAGACTGACGAGCGAAACGGAGAGGTCGCGACCCTCCAGGCGGTAACGGAGGGCGATCACGTCATCGGGATGAGCGAGGCGGGCCAGCTGGTCCGGATTCCGGTTTCGGAGGTCTCAGCGATCGGGCGGAACACGAAGGGGGTCCTCGTGATGCGTGTCGAGGAGGAGGACCGGCTCGCCGAAGTGAGCGTCTTCCGCCCGATGGAAGCCGAACCGGAGTGATGGGATGAACACCCTCGAATCGCTGATCGGGGACGCTCGTCTCCTCGGATTCACCGGGAAGGGCGGCGTCGGCAAGACGACCAGTTCGGCCGCGACGGCCATCAGATTCGCCGACCGGGGCGAGCGAACGCTCTTGCTCTCGACGGACCGATCCCCGTCGCTTTCGGACGTCCTCGGGGTCGACGTCGAGGGCGAATTGACGTCAGTTCCGGGAGTCGAGGGACTCGACGCGATTGAACTCGATTACGACGCCGTGGCCGAACGCTGGAAAGCCGAGTTCGGCGAGGAGATGTACGCCGTCGTCTCCTCGTTCATGCCAGTCGATCGGTGGGTGATCGATTACTTCGCCGAGGCGCCCGGCATCGCCACGCAGTTCGCCCTGAGCTACCTCCTCGAGTACGTCGAGGGCGAGACCTACGATCGGATCGTCTGGGATACGGCCCCGGCCGGGGCCACCATCGGACTCATCGAACTCGAGGAGGAACTGTACGCCCACCTCGGGGAGGCACCCCGATTCTACGCGAAACTGCGTGCGGCGGTCAAACGGGACGTGGCCCACGATCCGAGCGCGTTGCTCGAGGAGTGGCGGCAACTCGCCAGGGACTGCCTCGAAATGGTCCGAGCGGAACGAACCGGCTTCGTCGTCGTGACGAATCCCGAATCCCTGGCCGTCGCCGAAACCGCCCGAATCGTCGAGGAACTCGAACGTCGGGACATCGCAGTCGACGCAATCGTTGCGAATCGGGTGCTCACCGAACACGTCTGTGACTGTGAGTTTCACCGCGAACGGGTGGACATGCAGGCCGAACACCTCTCCGAACTCGAGGACGAATACGAAGCGGACCCCGGGCTGGTGACGGTCCCACAGCTCGCGACGGAAGTCGACGGGATCGAGTCGCTCCGAACCATCGGCGACGTACTCTTCGATCGGAGCGGTGGAAGACACCAGGGACTGACAGATCAGTCCGTATAGGGGGCACAGACCCGCTCGATGCCCGCAGCGAAGGAGATCTCCGGCACCCATCCGGTGGCCTCGCGAATCCGAGACGCATCCGCGAGCGTGTCGTGGACGTAGACGTCCTCGGGGATCGGGTTCTCGACGTACTCGGGTTCGACCTCGGTGCCGAGTTCCTCGTTGAGCATCTCGACGACGGTCTCGAATGAGTACTGGGTCTCCGTGCCGACGTTGTAGATACCCGAGAGGTCGTGTTCGGCCGCGGCGATCGTCGCCCTGACCACGTCATCGACGTGGGTGAAATCCCGGGTCTGGGTGCCATCGCCGTAGATCACCGGTGACTCGCCGCTTGCGATGTCGTCGGCGAACTGGGCGATGATGTTGGCGAACTCGCCCTTGTGCCCCTCGTGGCCATCGGCCATGCCCTGGTAGACGGAGAAGTACCGAAGTCCCGCCACCGAGAGGCCATCGTAATAATTGTCGTAATACTCGGCGTAGCGCTCGCGGGCGAGTTTCGAGGCCTCGTAGCCAGTCCGAGCCTCGACTGACATCGATTCGGGCGAGGGATCGGTCCGATCACCGTAGATCGAGGAGGTCGTCGCGTAGACGACGGTCTCGCCGCCGTCGGCAACGAACTGCTCGACCGCATTCACGAATCCCTCAACGTTGACGCGTGCCCCACGTTGGGGGTCGTCTTCGTGCATCTGCATCGAGGAGAGCGCAGCGAGGTGGAAAAGGACGTCCACGTCAGTGGGGAGGTCGTCCTCGAGTACGCTTCGCTCGCGGAAATCGACCGCCTCCACGAGATTCTCGGGCGTGCCGAGAAAGAGATCGTCGACGACGATGACGTCGTTGTCGGCGGCCAAGGTGTTGGCGAGATTCGAGCCGATGAACCCGGCTCCGCCGGTAACGAGCACGCGGTGTCCCTGCATGGACGAACGCACACACGTCGCCGGATTAAGCCTCCCGGTTTCGGGAAACCGGATCGGGCCGGTAGTCACCGAGGAACCGTTGCCGGGGGTTTTATAGATCGATGCGGCCAATTCCACGCTAATGTCCTCTATCGAGTTGACCGCGAGCCAGAAGACGATCCTTCGCGCGCTCGTGGATCTCTACACCCAGGAGGAGTCGGCCGTCAAGGGGGAAACGGTCGCAGCGGAGGTCGACCGGAACCCCGGAACGATCAGAAACCAGATGCAGAGTCTCAAGGCGCTGCAGTTGGTTGAGGGAGTCCCCGGGCCGAAGGGTGGGTACCGTCCGACGACGAACGCCTTCGAGGCCCTCGAGATCGAACAGATCGACTCGCCGGCGGTCGTCCCGGTGACGCTGAACGGCGAACCGGTCGAGAACGTCAACGTCCAGAACATCGACCTGACGACCGTCTTCAATCCCGACCTCTGTCGGGCAGAGATTCAGGTCAGGGGCTCGGTCAAGGACTTCCACGAGGGCGATTCGGTCTCGGTGGGGCCAACGCCAATCTCGAAGCTGCGGGTCGACGGCAGCGTCGACGCCAAGGACGAGGCCGAAAACGTCGTGATCCTCAAGATCGAGAAGATGATCGCCCCAGCCGAAGATCCAGAACACTGACCGAGCGGGTGGAACACGCCTCGGGGCGCCAGTGACCGCCAGTGGGATGACCCGGTTCAGCCATCAGTCACGAATCGGCGCGTCCCCTGAAGCTGTCTGGGATTTTCTCGAAGATCGAGGGGCTCGAGGGACTGCCTCCGGGATGGGCCGGCTTCGAAGATACCCGTGAGATACCGGGTGAGGCCTAACCTTATAGTGTGGCTGGCCACTATCGAACATGTATGACTGACGTAATCGTCGTCGGCGGCGGACCGGCCGGCCTCGGGGCGGCACTGTTCACCGCGAAAAACGGACTCGACACGGTCGTTTTCGACACTGACGATACCTGGATGCACAAGGCCCACCTGTTCAATTACCTCGGAATCGAGAGCATCGACGGATCGGAATTCATGGCAGAGGCACGAGACCAGGTGAAGGAGTTCGGAGCCGAGGTCCACGAGGAAGAGGTCACGGGTGCCGCGAATTTCGACGATCACTTTCTCGTCGAGACGGACGTCGATGATTACGAGGCCGATTATCTCGTCCTGGCGACGGGCACCGATCGGTCACTCGCGAAGGACCTCGACTGTGAATTCACCGATCGGGCCGTCGTGGACGTCGACGTCACCATGGAGACCAGCGTCGAGGGCGTCTATGCGACGGGCGCGATGGGCCGCGTCGAGGAGTGGCAGGCCCAAATCGCCGCCGGTGACGGGGCGGCAGCGGCGCTCAACATCCTCTCGGACGTGAAGGGCGAGAAGTTCCACGACTTCGATACCCCGGAGGACGTGGCCTAACTCAGCTGTCGGGGGTGGGGCTCTCGAAGTCGATTTCGAGCAATTCCTCGGCGAAGGCCGTTCGGTGTGAGACCAGGTCCGTGGTGGTGATGATTCCCCGGAGGTCCCCCGCTTCCTCGACGACCAGTTTCTTGACGCCGTACTCCTGCATGCGCCCGATCGCGGATTCGGGAGGTTCACCGGGTCCGATCGTGACCAGGTTCGGGCTCATGGCCCGGGAGACCGGAATGTCACCGAACGGACGCTCGGTCCCCGATCCGGCCGCGAGGACATCCGTTTCGGTGATGATGCCCACTGCCTCCGTCCCGTCGATGACGATGACACTCCCCACGTCATTGCCGACCATCTCGTCCACGGCTTCATCCAGTCGCTCCCCGAGCTGCACGGTCACCAGATCGGTCGACATGAGATCACCAATGTCCATAGGTACCAATTGTCGTGGAACTGTCTCAAGTCTTGCGGACCGCAGGATTTCTCGAATCAGTCTTCACGTTCCGATTCAGCGAACGTCCTCGATGCGGTTCCGGACCTCCGAGAGAGAGGTTACTGCTCCTCCGTCGCGGTCGAGGTGAACGAACGTCATTCCCGTACGGGATGCAAATAGTGCGTCCGTGGTGTTGTCGCCGACGTAGACGTACTCCGAGGCCCCTGTCGCCTCCTCGAGTCGGTCGAAGAAGTCCGTCGCGGGTTTCATCGACTCGACGGCCTCTCGGTTCGGCCCCCGGCCGATTCGGTGGTCGATGATATCGTCCAATCCGGCCGCGTCGACGAACGTCTCGACGACGGATTCGGGCGAATTGCTGATGATGGATATCGGAACGGCCTCGGCGAGTGGGTGGAGTTCGTCGATGTCCCCGAATGGGCCGATCTCGCCGGATCGAATCGCGGCCGTTTTTTCCCCGACGTAGGCCCGGTGGCGAACGGGCCAGAGTTGCTCGGCCGGGATATCGAGCGCCTTTGCTGCGGCGTCGAAGTCCCGGAGATTGGTCGGATGGAGGAGTTGCCGGTTCGAGTGGGTCGCCTCGACGTCGAAGGCGGACAGGGTCTCGGTGAGCGCCCGATCGAGCCAGGAGAGATCGGACTCGGAGTCGAGCAGAACGCCATCCATGTCGAATGCGACGTGCATATCCCCACTTGGACGGGACGAAATTGAGTGCACCGATAGATCCGGTGTCAGTACCCCTCGGCCGGTTCGGCCGGACCGGCGAAGGTACTGTAGAGAACCGCGAAGTAGAGCAGGACGAGCGGGAGGAAGATCGCGAGCACGACAGTCATGATCTTGAGCTGGAGGGTCGAGACCGCCGCTTCGAAGGCGGTGAGCCCCGCAGCCGGGTAGATGACCGGATAGAAGAGCAGCGCGAGAAGGGCCACCAGCCCGAAAATCTGTGCCGCCGCCGCGATGAAGGCGGGTCGGTACTGATCCTCCTTGAGCAACCAGAGGTAGGCGACGCCGAGGATGGCCGTCAGGACGACCAGCCCCAGGATGGCCGGATGTCTCACCTTCGTTGCCATTCCCTCGACGGCGAGTGCGAGGTACGCGACCGTCACGACGGCCAACACGAGGTAGGCGACCTGGGAGATCAGCCCGTGCCGGGTGGTCGTTCCCTCCAGCCCGTCCTCGGTCTTCATCCCGAGGTAGCCGGTGCCCTGGGCCGTGGATATCGCGACGAGCGCCAGCCCAACGACGGTGCCCGGCAGCGTGATCAGGCCCTCGGCACCCACCAGCCAGTTCGCGGCGAACATGCCGAGGAGGAAGGGTGCAAGCGTGCTCCCGAGGATGAACGTGGTACTCCAGATCCGCCGCCACTGGGCGTCCTCGCGCTGTTCCATGAACTCGGGGGAGATGCCCCTGATGATCAACGCACCGAGGATCGCGAACATCAGTAGGTAGTACCCGCTGAAGATCCCGGCGTACACGTCGGGGAACACCGCGAAGAGGGCCCCACCGAAGACAATGAGCCATACCTCCGCTCCGTCCCAGAGCGGGGCGAGGGCCGTCAAGATGCGCTCACGGGTCTCGTGGTCCTCGCTCAGCCCGTAGAGCACACCCATCCCGAAGTTCGTCCCGTCGAGCCAGAGGAACATGGCGAGGGTGAGGAACAGCGCCACGAACCACAGCTCGACCAGGGGAAGGCCGAGCCACGTCGGTCCCGAGGCCAATGGCATCATTCGGCCATCACCCCGGATTCATCCGGCCCTTTCGGCCCACGAACGATGAGCCGGCGGACCAGATAGATCCAGATGCCGAGCAGGAGCGCGTACCCGACGACGAACCCGAGCAGGGTCAGGAGGGCTTCCCCACCCGTCAATCCGGGTGAGACGCCGTCAGCGACGGTCAGGACCTCCTGAATGGCCCACGGCTGACGACCGACCTCGGCGACGATCCAGCCGAGATCGATCGCCACGAGGCCGAGCGGAATCGAGACCATGAGTCCCTTCTGGAGGTATCGGTCCTCGAGCAGTTTGCCCTGATACCATCGGAAGCCGGCCCAGAGCGCGAGCAGAATGAACCACATGCCGAGGCCCACCATGGCCCGGAAGGACCAGAAGACCACGGCGACCGGTGGTTCACCCTCGACGCCCTGTAAGCTCTCCATATCGTCCAAGCCCTGGATGGTCGCGCCGGGATCACCCCCGCTTGCCAGGATCGACGCGCCGTTCGGAATGCCGACCGCGAAGAGATCGCGCGCACTCGGGTTCGTGAAGTCGGCGGGATCGGTCGGGAAGGCAAAGAGGTACTCGTCGACGCCGGATTCGGTCCCGTAGACCGCCTCCATCGCGGCGAACTTCTGCGGCTGGGTCTGGTAGACATGCCGACCGTAAGAGTCACCCTGAATCGCCATGAACGGGGCCGTAATCAGCATGCCCACGATGGCAACTTTGAGACTCGTCTTCCAGAACGCTCGGCGAGATTCGGTCGTGGTCAGCTTGTAGGCGGCGATACCGCCCATGAAGAGAGCGGCTGCCAGGACGACCGATGCCTGATGATGCGTAAACATATAGAAAAATCGCGGGTTGAAGTAGGCCGCGAGCGGATCGGTAATGATCGCGACCTCTTTCCCTGCACGAGTCCCCATCTCGTATCCACGCGGCAGTTGCATCCACGAGTTCGCGATCAGAATCCAGACCGCTGAGAGCCACGAACCAAGGGCAACGAGCGCCGCCGAGAGGAAGTACATCCGTCGACTGACCCGCTCTTTGCCGAAAAGCAGGATGCCGAGAAACGTCGATTCGAGCGTGAACGCCATCAGCCCCTCGGTGGCCAGCGGGCCGCCGAAGATTCCGCCGACTGCGGAGGCGTAGGCGGCGAAGTTCGTGCCGAACTCGAATTCGAGGACGATACCAGTCACGGTGCCGACGACGAAGGTCAGGGCGAAGATTTTCACCCAAAACCGTCGCAACGACACCCACGGTTCGCCGGCCCCGCGCATCTCCTTCCAGGCGAAATACACCAGGAAGGGGGCAAGGCCCATCGAGATGGCGGGGAAAATGATGTGCACGGCCGTCGTCAGTGCGAACTGCAAACGGCTCGCGATTACGGGGTCTATCATGTGTAGCTGGTCGGGAGTTCCGTTTGTGTGCTTCTCATGTCTCCCACATATTGTCTTCGTCCGGTCTGTGGTTTCCGGCCGATTCAGTTGATGGTTTTACCCCACCCATTATAATTGCCGTGGGTCCTCCCACATTCTTGCAATCGATCCCAAGAATGCGGAAGGAGACCGACAGCGTACCCGACTTTCGCCCGATTGGTCCAACGGGTGATTGCCCTCCAAATTTCCCCAATATGATGGGAGGGGCGCCATATATTCCCTTACAAATTGGGTCGCGAGAGACGCGGCTCGAATAGTTGTTGGGTCGTTGTTAAGTCTGGGGACCGGATCCGGCATGCCAGTCGCAACTGGCAACGCCTCTTCCATGCAGTCGAACCGTGAAACACGATTGGAAAGTCGAACCGTGAAACATGAGTGGAACAGACACACCGCTCACACGGGCGCGGCGGGAATCGAACCCGCGATCTAGAGGTTAGGAACCTCTCGCCGTATCCTCTTGGCCACGCGCCCCGTACCCGGATAGCCGGGGGCGGGAAAAAACCGTTACTCTTCTTTCGTTTCGGTCGTGGACTCCGATTCGGCCTCGGAGCCGCCGACGTCTGTCTCACTCGAGGAGGGCCCACCCTCACGGACCTCCTCGAGTTCCTGTTCGATCTCCTCGCGGCCGCGCTGGAATTCGCCCATCGCCTGGCCGGTCGACCGGGCGAGTTTGGGAATCTTGTTCGCCCCGAACAGGAGCACGGCGATCAACAGGATGACCGCCAGTTCCATCCCTCCGGCGGGTAGTCCGAACGCGGGTAACACCTCGAATGTCATTACCCGTTCCTAACGCAGTAGCGATTATAGGCTTTATGCTCCGATCCCTGCAAATCGCTTCCCACGGACCCTGCTGACACGCCACAACTCAAATGGCACACCCCGAAACCTAATGTGCTGGCCCCCCATCGATTCGCATGAACGATTCGAACGGGACACAGGCCTACGATCCGAGCGCGGATCACGCCTTTCCTGATGGCCGACTCAACGAGCTCCTCGAGTTCATCCGGAACGACCCCGAGGTCCAGGCCTACCTCGAGGCCCAGAACGTGAATCCGGTCGACCGGAAGGGGTACAACGATCACGGGTGGAAACACGTCGAGATTGTGCGAAACCGGGCGCTCCGACTGTACGAACTGCTCAAACGGGCCGAGGTGACGTTCAACGGGGCAAGCGATCAGGGACTCGAGGAGGCCGACGAGCCGGTCATCATCGCGCTGGCGGCGACGCTCCACGACATCGGTCACGTCGTCCATCGCGACGATCACACCTCCTACTCCATCGTCCTGGCCGCCGACGTCATTGACCGACTGCTCGAGGGGTTCTACGGGGTCACCGAGCGGGTGAAGATGAAGGGCGAAGTCCTTCATGCGATTCTTTGTCACCACGCAGCCGAAGATCCCCTCACCACCGAGGCCGGAGTCATTCGGGTCGCGGACGCGTTGGACATGGAACGGGGACGATCGCGAGTCCCCTACGAGAAGGGTGGCCGGGGCATCAACACGATTTCGAGTCAGGCCATCGAGCGTGTCGACCTCATCGAGGGCGAACGGACACCGGTCCTCGTCGAGATCACCATGCGAAACGCCGCCGGTGTCTACCAGGTCGACGGATTGCTCATGGACAAGCTCCAGGACTCGGGGCTCGAGCGGGAAATCCGCGTCGTCGCGGTCAACACGACCGGCCCGGACGACCAACTCGTCGAGCGGATCGAGTTCTGATCAGTCGAGAAAGGACGCGAGCGAGGATTCGGTCCGATCCGTCGTCGATCGCACGGCGAGTGAGTAGACACCATCGAGGCCGTGGGAGCGGGCCCACTCGCCCAGTCCTCCCGGGTCCGGGGTCAGTTCCTGTCCCGCCCGCTTGCCATCGAATTCGGAAACACCCACGAATCCCTCGGCGAGGTCCTGAACGAATCGACCAAGGGCCCGACCGTAGAGGTGTTCGTCGAGTGTTTCGACGGCCACCGGCTGGGTCATCGCCCTGATGCTTCGAGCGGGAATGGCCCGCGTCGCCTCCCCGGTCACCAGCAACATGACTGCCGACGGCCATCGGGCGAGGAGTGACTCGACGCGATCATCCACCGGGTGCGTGTCGGCTCCAGAGAGGTTCGCCGGGAGCCGTGCGGTGTGGAGCACGCTACCGATCGCGAGGGTTCTCGATCGATAGATCGGCAGGTCGATCGTGATGGCCAGCCCGACGGTCATGCCCGGGTGGTCCACAGGTGCCCCGCCATCGTCGAACTGGGCGCTTCGGGCGTCGAAGGTGACCCGTTCCAGCTCGCGACCGTCGGTTTCGCGGGCCATCTGGCGGAGGAGTTCCCCGCCGACGCGGGATTCGACGGCTTCTTCGTCTCGTATGAGCCCACCCCGATGGTCCGACGTGACGTCTGCGGCGTCGGCGACCGACGCTCCGGCGGCGTCGACGGCCCGTCCGAGATCGTTCACGAACCGGTAGGTCCGCATACCTCCGGCGTCGGGGGGAACTGCTATGAAGTTGGGGGGTGGCAAGTGGTGAAAATCAGACCAGCAACCCAATCGGTCCGCAACTTCCACCAATCACGTTCCGATATCGAATCCCCCACCTTGCGGTCTTTTTCCCCACGTTTTTGCGAGCAGCGAGGGATCGGAGATCCATCGGGCCGCACGAACGGCGGCTCCGCCGCCGTGAGTGGAGGCTGCGAAGCAGCCCCGCGGAAAAAGTGGGAGTGCGCCGGCCGGGATTCGAACCCGGGCCATGAGCTTGGAAGGCTCAGGTC
>JBDGUI010000008.1:0-11655 GCA_042216015.1 Halodesulfurarchaeum sp.
CTGTCCGGAACCTCGATCTTGTATTTCCCGTCCTCCCGGAGGGCGATGATGTGTTCCTCCCGGTCGTAGAGTTCCATCAGGTTGAGTTCGTACTGCCCCGGCTCGACGATCCGGATGCTCTCGAACTGGTCGTTCAGTTCCGCTCGAAGAGTCTCGATATCGGTCGTCGCGGCCTCGTCCGGTTCGTCGACGACCCGGGCGTTCTCGCGGGGGGGTCCGGTCGACTTGGACTCCGGAGGATCTCCGGATTGGACCGACTCGGTCTCGTCGCTCCCCGCGTCCGAAGGGGTCGGCGAGGACGTCGTCGAATCCGTGGTCGACCCGGTGCCCGTGGTTTCGGATTGAGACTGCGAGGAGAGATCCGACAGGTCGGCGACCTCGCCGCGGGCAGAGGCCTGAGCCCGATCCTCTCGTGAGGGCTCACGCTTTGCTGAATCCTTCGCTCCCGTTTCGCCCCCGGAGGGTGCCGCGTCTGTGTGCGCCGTCTGCTCGTCGCTTTCCGGGGACGGTGATTCGGTCCGGGTGGATTCGGCCTCCAGTTTCGATGGGGTGTCCTCGACTTCCGAAGGGGTATCCTCGACTGCGGTCGAGTCTGAGGAGTCCTCGTCTCGTCGGGCATTGACGTATTCGCGGACGGACGAGGCCGCGCGGCCGACCCGTCCGGTCACCGAGTCTTCATCGATTGGCGGGTCGGGTGGGTCGGTGGATTCGGGCTCGTACTGTGCCGGATCTGCGCCCTCTGGGATGTACTGGAAGGTGTTGCCGCCGCAGTGGGGACATCCAGAGAGCATCTCCTTTGACCCGTCGGGGAACACCGAGGCGCAGTTCGTACACTGGTGGGGCATCGCTATTTCCCCGAGATGAGTGCCCGGATGAGGGTGTCGTCCTTCTGAAGGGACTGGATCTGGTTTGCCGGACCGATCACGGTGAGCTTCGCATTCGAGGGTTGAGTTCCGATCAATCGGGAGAGAAAGCCCCCATCGGAGGCCGCCTGCCTGGGAAAGCTCTCGATCTCGATCCCCGAGAAGTCATCCGGGTTGATCTCGGTCATCGTGACCTCGATGAGTTTCGACTCCTCGTCGGGAGTCAACCCCTCCTCGAGGATCACGATGTTCCCGGCCCTGACATCGTCCAGAATCATACGAATCTTCTCCATCGAGGTCTTCTCCCGCATTCGCTGGCCCGAGATCAACTCGATTTCGACCCCCTCCGCCGTCTCGTGTTCTATTTCTGCCATTCCGGTCACCCGAAGTACGCGGCGATCTTGTCGTACACTTCGTCCATGTTGTCCCCCTCCAGGGCGGAGAGTGGCACCGTCTCGTGCTGAGGGAAGGCGTTCTCGATGCGACTGATCTGGGCCTCCTCGAGGTCGATCTTGTTCGCGAAGATGAGCACCGGCAGGTCCCGGGACTCGATGATCCCGATGAGCATGGTGTTGACCTGCGTGAAGGGATCCTCGGCCGAGTCCAGGACGTAGATGACTCCGTCGACGTCCTCCCGGAGCCAGTGCATGGCCTCAGCGACCCCCTCGGTCGCCTCACGGGACCGGCGGACGGCCTCGTCCTTCTCGATGTCGTGGTCGAGGAATTCCGTGTAATCGACCTTTGTGGTCACCCCCGGTGTGTCGACGATATCGATCGTGACCGTCTGGCCATTGCGTTCGATCTCCACGTTCTCCTTTCGGCGAGCTCGACGCGTCTCATGTGGGATCCGAGATTCCGGCCCGACTGCGTCGCCGGTCCAGTCTCTGGCGATCCGGTTGGCGAGTGTCGTCTTTCCCGCGTTCGGTGGCCCGTAGATGCCGATTCGTTTCGGTTCAGCATCGCTCGAGAAGAGGGAGTCCGTCACCCGAGAGATGCTGTTGCGTAGACTTCCGAGCAGTCCCATTTATGGCTCCTCTTGTGCGTCCCGGGGCTTGAAGCCTCCGGACACCTGTCTCTCGTCGCTGGACGACCTTAAGTCCACTCGGGAAGGGTGGGCTTGCAGGACCGGAGTGGTTCCTCAGCCGTATCCCGTTGATGTTCTCAATCGGCAATGATTGCTCTCAATCGGCATGCAGGTCGGCTGGAAAGATGGGTCGATGACGAGTTCCGTAATGACGAGTTCCATAAAAGGTGGTAGTCGGCGAATCGTGTCCTGCTAAGGCACATCTCAGTGATTGTCTCAATATCTTCTGTTCCATTTTTGGAATCCGATTACTTTTGTTTCACGCCGAGTCGAATAGTCTCGTGTCCATATCGATTTCACGGTCCAAACTTCGATCGGCGATTTCATGACCTTCCCGAACCACCGGTTTCACGACAGAACTCGATCCGTGAATCCGACCCGTTCGGACTCCAAACGGATGATTTATCGCGTAACTATCAAATATCTATCCTGAAAACAGACACCTTTGAGATAGTGGTTGGGTGCCCCCACCCCTTTATTTCAACTGGAACAGCACTTTGCAAATAACACGGTTTTCCCGTTTTCCCAACCGGCTAAAAACCCGTATAATACCAAATGTTAATAACATATCATCCAAGTTTTGTTACTGGTTTACGGATATTGTTTCTAAGTAACCTACATAAAAGTTGCTGTTTCAATACCAGTCGATCGTGTAGGTTACTTTCGCGTTCCAGTTGAAACAAAGGGGTGGGGGGTGAACGGTTAGCGACCGCCATCGTTCTCAAACAAATCTCGTCGCGATAACGCTATCAAACTTCAAACAATAAAACCAAGTACTATCCGCTCACACGTTGGCCCGCTATCAAGGATGGTGACGTTCCGGGGATCACTCGATTCGGGGACGGATTCGACAACCCAACGTGATCGAATCCGGTGAATTGACTTCAATCGAATCGTCCCTCATCGGGCCGTCTTCCAGGAGGAGTCGGGACAACTCGGTTCATCCACGACCGATCTCCGTGAAACGGTCATAGTGAATCCCTGTGTACCAATGAATCGTGGCTCTCATCCCCCACACGCGGTTAACTGGCACCCGTTGAGAGGCAGCTGTTCTCCCGTGTGGAGGTGCTTGCGTACTCGCTGTTACTATCGCTGTTCTTCAGAAAGCTGTCCGTGTTCGAGGGCCAGGTCCCGATCACGATTGGGAGTACGGACTTCCAACGGGATCGAGCGGATACCCACGATCGATTGGATCGATACTTTTTTGTCTACCCCACACCCCCAGTTTCGTCTGCATCAACTGGACAGGACGTCTTATGGATCCTACCCCAAATCTCCTCGAAGAACACTCGTACACAGCATATCCGGGTGGTTCCGTTTCCTGTCGCACTTGAACCAAGGGGCCGGTTTGATATGGTAGAGGACACACCGAAACCCGGACACGCCGGGTCCGAACGCGCCTTCGACGTCGACCTCGATGAGGTGCTCGAAGAGGAATCCGAATCCGAACAGGGCCTGTTCGACGATCTCCTCTCGGGCGAACCCATCTTCGAGAACAAGGAGGTTCTTCGCCCGTCGTACACACCTCAGGAACTGCCCCACCGGAACGACCAGATCAACAAGATGGCGACGATTCTCGTCGCCGCCCTTCGCGGGGAAACCCCGTCGAACATTCTCATCTACGGCAAGACTGGGACGGGGAAGACCGCGAGCGCGAAGTACGTCAGCCAGGAACTCGAGAAGACCTCGGAGAAGTACGACGTGCCCTGTCGAGTCGAGTACATCAATTGTGAGGTGACCGACACCCAGTATCGCGTGCTCGCCCAGCTCGCGAACACCTTCATCGAACGGAACCAGGACTACGTCGAGGACAGGCTGGCCGACCTCCGTGATATCGAACAGCTTATTGAGGGGGGTTCGATGGCCATCGAGGAAACCGAGTTCGAGTCGATGACCGATCTCGAGGGCGAAATTCGGATGCTCGAGGCGGATCGCGAGGAGATGGAGATGGTCCCGATGACCGGCTGGCCGACCGACCGCGTGTACACGACATTCTTCGAGGCCGTCGACTACGTCGAGCGGGTGGCGGTCATCATGCTCGACGAGATCGACAAACTCGTCGAGAAGAGCGGTGACGACGTCCTCTACAATCTCTCCCGGATGAACTCCTCCCTCGATAACTCCCGGGTCTCGATCATCGGCATCTCCAATGATCTCAAGTTCACCGACTTCCTCGACCCGCGGGTCAAATCCAGTCTCGGCGAGGAGGAGATCGTCTTCCCGCCCTACGACGCGAATCAGCTCCGGGACATTCTGACCCAGCGGGCCGACGTGGCGTTCAAGCCCGATGCCCTCTCGGAGGACGTCATCCCGCTCTGTGCCGCGTTTGCCGCCCAGGAGCACGGGGACGCACGCCGCGCGCTCGACCTCCTCAGAACGGCCGGGGAACTGGGTGAGCGCGAACAGGCCACGGAGATCACCGAGGAACACGTCCGGAAGGCCCAGGACAAGATCGAACTCGATCGCGTCGTCGAGGTCGTCCGCACCCTGCCGACACAGTCAAAACTCGTGCTCTATGCGATCGTCCTCCACGAGAAACACGGCGTCAGAAACATCAACACCGGCGAGGTCTACAACATCTACAAGCGGCTCTGTCGGGAGATCGACGCCGACGTGCTGACCCAGCGACGGGTGACCGACCTCATCAGCGAACTCGACATGCTCGGGATCGTCAACGCGGTGGTCGTGAGCAAGGGACGCTACGGGCGGACCAAGGAGATTAGCCTCTCGGTCCCGGTCGAGGAGACCGAGACCGTCCTGCAGGCCGACTCCAGAATCGGCGACGTCGGGGACGTGTCCCCCTTCCTCCAGGCCCGCTTCGACGGCGATCATTGATCCGAAGTCGGGCCGCTTCGAAAAGTCGACGGAGTTCGCTTCGAAAAGCCGACGGAGTTATTAGCGTGACACCACCACCCTCTTATTGATGGTAGCTGGTCCGTTGGGAGGTGTCGACATCCCTGATTCCCAGGCCGTCTTTGATGCCCTCGAGGACGGCGACTGTCGTCGGATCATCGAACACCTCGAGGAGCCCCGAACGGCAAAGGAGCTCTCGGAGGACTGTGAGTTGCCCCTTTCGACGACCTATCGCAAACTCGACATTCTCACGGACGCGTCGCTGCTTTCCGAACGAACGGTCATCCAGTCCGACGGCCATCACACGACGCAGTACGAGGTCGCCTTCGAGGAGGTCACGATCGAACTGGACGAGGACCATCGGATCGCCATCGGAATTCAGCGCGCGTCCGAATCGACGGACGAGCGCCTCGAAACACTGTGGGCGGAGGTTCGACGCGAAACATGAGTGAAATTACCGGCCTGATCGTCGTCTTGAAAACGCTATCCGTGGCGCTCGGTGGACTCATCACGTATTTCGCCTACCGGGCGTATCGCCGGACGGGTGCAAGCGCGCTCCGGTGGCTATCGATCGGCTTTGCCGTGATCACCTTTGGGGCCCTGCTCGGTGGCATCATCGACCAGGTTCTGGTCACCACGAGGGAGTGGGCCATCGTGATGGAGAGTTCACTCGCGGTCGTCGGGTTCGCCATCATCCTTTACTCCCTGTACGCGGAGTGACCGGCTCGGCACACGTCCGCTGCGGAATTGCGCACATCCATCACCGAGCGCCAAAATAGGCTCGGTGGACCGGCAACCATCGACCCGCGGAAACGCCATCGTCCTGACCATCGAACACGGGATGCGCGCTTCCGCTTGTCATCTCGATCACGCGACTGCCGAGGGATGTCTGACTGCCAGTTGGCCAATGGCCATTCCAGTCACTCCGGCCCCCATCGTTGCCGGGCCCGGAAGTTCCAGGTCCGCGGCCCAGAGTCTGATCCACCCGAGCCATGGGATTCTGAGGACCGCGGTCCCCCGGACCCACTCCGGTTTCACGACCGAGCTGATTCCCCGGGTCTGATCGTAGTAATCGTTCGTGACCGGGTTGTCACCCTTCGTGATGAACCCGTCAGTGGGGGCCGGGCAGGCGGCCAGTGCTTCACAGGAGTTCGCCTGGATCAGGTCGGGATTGGCCCGGTCGTACCAGTTCTCCCCCTCCTCGACGTACAGGCGGGCCCGATGGATGATCGGCGTGGCCGATTCTTTCCCGTAGGGCTGATAGACGATGACGTCGCCGGGTCCACCGAACCGATAGTACCCCTCTTTGGCCCCAACCTGGGCGGTCACGACTCCGGTTTCCGCGGCGGCGTAGTCGGGGGAGAATCGTTCTTCCTCCATCACGAGCACGAGGTCGCCCTTCTGTAGGTGGGGCTCCATGCTGCCACTTTCGACGGCGACCAGCGGCGGCCACACCCCGCTCACCACGTACAGCAACAGACCGACGGCGACCACGATGAGGACACTCACGAGAATCTCCCGGAGGAATGCCACCCACTCGGAGTCCGTCCGTCGGAACCAGCCGAGTGCTTCCCTCAACCCGTCCCGCGGATCGGGCTCCTCCTCGGGACTGGTGAACGTCGGTGGCGGCGTCGACCCGGCGGATTCAGCCCGATTCCCTTTGGAACTCCCAATCGCTTCGGGGTGTCCGCCCCCCTGGGCTCCGCCATTCGGTTCTGGAATCCCATCACTGGCGGACCGAGGATCGTCCCGACGTGGCTCTTCGCCCCCCTCCTCGCGACCCATGCACCGGATTACGACACTTTCCCCTTTCAACGTTCGCATGCTCACCCGCCACAGTCGCTATCCTTTTGGGACCGACACGCCTCACTCAGGCCGTGCCGCGATCTTCACCGGTCCGTATCGTCAAACGCCTGACGAAGGCCGGACTCAACGCCGACCGCGAGGCGGTTACCCTCCTCGCCAGCGCGGCGAATCCGGACCGGGCCGTCGAACGGGTCATCGACCGGATGGACGAGGAGACGGTGACCCTCCAGACCGAAGACGTGCGAACGGTACTCGAAGACGCTCGCGTCAGGTCGGGAGGCGAGGCCGATTCGAACCCGAGTTCGGGGCCGCCAGATACCACCATTTCGGGTGGAGGTGAAAACGACGAAAACCAAAATACGGCAATCGATTCTTCACCTGAAATAAAGGGGGTGGAAACGGCCAATTCCGATGGGACTGGAGTTTCGAAATCATCGAGCACTATAACCCCAGGTGGCGAACCCACGACTCCTGCATCGTCGGGTGCGGAACCGGTGACCCCTGTGTCTTCCGGTCGGGAGCGGACGGATTCGGATGCCCGACCCCCGAACCGGTCGACTGAAACCTCGCCCACCCGGGATACCGAGTCGAGTCGAAATCCGGAACCGCCGACGATCTCGGGGGACGTGACGGGCGAAAGCACCGGAACCGGCGTCTACGAGGACTTCGTGGCCGTGTTCCGGGACCGGTACGAACGCCTCTCCGCGATGCTTCGGGGACGGGTCAACCATCGTCCGACGGACGCCCTCGAAAACATGGCCGGCGGATCCGACGCCGCCCTCATCGGGATGGTCACGGACGTCCGCTCGACACGCAACGGTCACCGGCTGATCGACCTCGAGGACACGAATGGGACCTTCCCGGCGCTGGTGATGAAGGACCGGGAGTTCGCCGGGAGGGTCGACGAACTCCTGCTCGATGAGGTGATCGGCGTCGAGGGAACCCTCGCGGACGACTCGGGAATCATCTTCGTCGATCAACTCTACTTCCCCGACGTCCCGAGAACGTTCACGCCCCAGACCGCCGACCGCCACGTCCAGGCCGCCCTCGTGAGCGATCTCCACGTCGGGAGCCAGGAGTTCCTGGCCGACGCCTGGGACCGGTTCACCGACTGGTTGCACGGGCCCGCGGGCGCGAACGTGGAGTATCTCCTGATCGCCGGGGACATGGTCGAGGGGGTAGGGGTCTATCCCGGTCAGGACGACGAACTCGACGTCGTGGACATCTACGAGCAGTACGAGCACTTCGCCGAGCGGCTGAAGGCCGTTCCCGGCGACATGGAGCTCGTCATGATCCCGGGGAACCACGACGCCGTCCGGCTGGCCGAACCGCAACCAGCCTTCGAGCCGGAACTCAGGGAGATCATGGCCGCCCACGATGCGACGATCACCGCGAATCCCTCGCTGGTCGAGATCGAGGGGGTCTCGATCCTCATGTACCACGGCGTCTCACTCGACGAACTCGTCGCCGAACTCCCCCTCGAGTCGGTGAGCTACGACCATCCCGCCCGGGCGATGGCCCAGCTCGTGAAAAAGCGCCATCTGGCCCCGACGTTCGGGGGCAAGAACCGGATCGCCCCGGAGAAACGGGACTACCTCGTGATCGAGGAGGTCCCGGACGTCGTCCACTCGGGGCACGTCCACAAGCTGGGTGTCGACGCGTATCACGACGTTCGCCTGATCAATTCGGGATGCTTCCAGGGACAGACCGCATTCCAGCGCAGCGTCAACATCGATCCCGACACCGGAACGGTTCCAATTCTCGACCTCGACACCCTCGACGTGACCGTCCGAAAGTTCACGTGAGCGGGAGAGAATGCCGGGAGTAAATGGGGTGGGAGAGGAGGTTTGAATGGCCCCCTCTTTCGTCGAACCGGTCGATACACCGACACCGTCGCGGTCGAAGGACACAGTTATCATCGCCGCCGCGTTACTCGCGGCTATGCACCTCTGTAGCACGACTCGGAGGCGTCTCGTATGCGTGTAGTCACGAAATTCGGGGGAACCAGTCTGGGCAGCGGCGAGCGGATCGATCGGGCGGCGGACTCCATCGCCGACGTCGCCGAGGCGGGCCACGAGATCGCCGTCGTCGCGAGCGCAATGGGAAACACCACTGACGAACTCCTCGAGGCCATCGCCTTCGACGCGACCGACGCGGACGAGGCCGAGATCGTCTCGATGGGCGAACGGACCAGCGTTCGCCTCCTCAAGGCCGCGCTCACGGCCCGTGACATCGACTCGACCTTCGTCGAACCGGGTCATCCGGACTGGCCCATCGTCACGAACGAGCTGGGCGAGGTCCTCCCCGAGGAGACCCGGCGGCGTGCGAAACGCCTGGCCGGGAAACTCGGGGAGACGGTCCCCATCCTGACGGGGTTTCTGGCCGAGGACCCCGAGGGCAACACGACGACGCTCGGGCGGGGCGGCAGCGACACGACCGCGGTGATGCTCGGCCAGTACATGGACGCCGACCAGGTCGTCATCGTCACCGACGTCGAGGGTGTGATGACCGGGGATCCGAACGTCGTGGAGGGGGCACAGAACGTCGGCGAGATAACCGTCGACGAACTGCGAAACCTCTCCTTCCGCGGGGCGGAGGTGGTCGCGCCAAGTGCGCTGAGTTACAAGGACGAGGATCTGACCGTCCGGGTGATCCACTACCAGCATCGGGACATCCTTTCGGGGGGAACGAGCATCGAGGGCAAGTTCGAGCACATGGTGGACATGCGGGAGGACCCGCTCTCCTGTCTCACCGTGGCCGGGCGGGCGATCCGGAACACGCCGGGCATCCTCCACTCGCTCTCGGGCGCGCTCTACGACGCCGGAATCAACATCGACGCGGTCGCCTCGGGGATGGACTCGATCACCGTCTACGTCGACGGCGACGTCGCGAAGACGGCAGAAAACGTCCTCCACGACAAGATCATCGAGAACAACACCCTCTCGAGTGTCACCGTCACGGACGACATCGCGGTCATCAGGGTCCTCGGGACCGAGTTCCCCGACCAGCCCGGTGTCGTTTCGGGCATCGTCTCGCCACTCGCCGAGGCACACATCAACCTCATCGACGTGATCACGTCGGCGACCTCCGTTGCCGTCTTCGTCCCCTGGGCCGATCGCGAGGAGGGACTCGAAATCGTCCACGACGCATTTTGAACAACCATGACAGCAACCGACACGGAGTGGCGGCTGATTCCCGCGGGGCAGTTCGACGCGTACATGAACATGGCCCTCGACGAGGCGATCCAGGAGCGGGTCGCCGACGGCGCAGATCCCGTCATCCGGCTCTACCGGTGGGAGCCCGCGGCGGTCAGCGTCGGTTACTTCCAGCGCCTCCGCGAGGAGGTCGACGTCGATCGGTGTGAGACAGGTGGCATCGATTACGTCCGGCGCCGAACCGGCGGGGGCGCGGTCTATCACGATCCCGACGGCGAGTTGACCTACTCCGTCATCGCCCCGGAATCGATCTATCCCTCGGACGTCGAGGAGAGTTACCGGGCGATCATCGATCGGGTGATCGACGGCTTCTCGCGGCTCGGGATCGACGCCGAGTTCGCCCCGATCAACGACGTCGAGGCCGACGGGCGGAAGCTCTCAGGGAACGCCCAGACCCGCCGGGACGGCGTGCTCCTCCAGCATGGAACCCTGCTCTACGATCTGGACCCCGAGCGGATGTTCACGGCCCTTTCGGTGGATGCCGAGAAGATTTCGGAGAAACACCTCGAGCGGGCCCGCGACCGGGTGGCGACCGTCACCTCGATGAGTGATGCCTCGATGGAGGACCTTCGCGAGGCGATGATCGAGGCCTTCACCGAGGGCCGCAAGTTCCGCGAGAGCGAGTATCGCGAGGCCGAACGCGAGCGCGCCACGGAACTCGCCGAAACGCGATACTCGACCGACGAGTGGAACTTCAAACGCTGAGAACTCCGCGGTCCCGGAACGGGTATCAGAGGGCTACCGCGAGCCCAACGATGTCGGCTCGGCTCCCCCCTCGACCACGGTCTCGACGAACAGTTCTCCGGCGCGGTAGGACGACCGAACAGTCGGCCCGGCAGCGACGTACCGGAAGCCGAGTTCCTCGCCGAACTCACGGTAGGCTTCGAACTGCTTCGGTGGCACGTAATTCTCGACCTCGGGATGGGCACTCGAGGGCCGGAGGTACTGGCCCACGGTCAGAAAGTCGACGGCCGCTCCCCGGAGGTCCCCCATCGCCTCCCGAATCTCTGGTTCGGTCTCACCGAAGCCAACCATGAGCGAACTCTTCGTGAAGATCGAGGAATCCAGGTTCTTGACCTCCTCCAGAACCGAGAGGGACTGGGAGTAGCCAGCCCGAAAGTCCCGCACCTCGGCCTGGAGGCGCCTGACCGTCTCCACGTTGTGCCCGATCACGTCTGGCCCGGCCCGGACGATCTCCCGGAGGGACTCGGTCGACCCGCCGAAGTCCGGAATGAGCACCTCGATCCGCGTCTCGGGATTTCGATCGGCGACGCGTTCGATGCACTCGGCGAAGTGGGCGGCCCCGCCGTCCGGAAGGTCGTCGCGGTCCACCGACGTGATGACGGCGTACGCGAGATCGAGATCGGCGACGGCCTCGGCGAGCCGATCGGGTTCGGTGGGGTCGGGGGTCCCCTCGGCCGGAACGCCGGTGGGGACATCACAGAAGTCACAGTTCCGGGTACAGGTATCCCCCATGATCATGAACGTCGCCGTGCGCTCTTGGGCCCAGCATTCCTCGCGGTTCGGGCAGGAGGCCGACTCGCAGACGGTGTGAAGCGATCGGTCCGCCACCGTCTCGTGGACGGCGTGGTGTCGGCGCTCCACGCCGGAGAGTTCCTCGCGTATCCAGTCCGGCTTGGGACGGGCCATGACCCCCCTAGTGGCTGAGACGGTTTAACCCGTGTGGAGGGCCCCGTGACTGGTCTCGGTCACGATCGCTTATTCCTGAACCTGTTCGGTCGTCCGGTCGTGGGTATGTTCGGTCGTCCGGTCGTGGGTATGTTCGGTCGTCCGGTCGTGGGTATGTTCGGTCGTCCGACCGTGACCATGTTCG
>JBDGUI010000008.1:11755-14756 GCA_042216015.1 Halodesulfurarchaeum sp.
ATGTTCGGTCGTCCGACCGTGACCATGTTCGCGATCGTCCGTTTCTGAACAGTCCTGGCACTTCTCGTGGGGGGTCGCACACCGACGCACACCTTTTTAAGGGAAGACGTATGGGGCCGTCGTCGCATCGGTCGCGCATGCGATCGTATCTCTCGAAGATGGTGACGACCACGCAGCTTCCACCCCGGGAAACGCGGGAGGAACACCTCGAGCAGGCGGGGTACAACGTGTTCAATCTCGACTCCCGGGCCGTCTACGTCGACCTGCTCACCGACAGTGGCACGGGAACAATGAGCGACGCGCAGTGGGCGGCCCTCTTCCGCGGCGATGAGGCCTACGCCGGCAGTTCGAGCTTCGCGGCCCTCGAGGAGGCAGTCGAGTCGGTCATGGGCTTCGAGCACGTGGTTCCCGCCCACCAGGGCCGTGGGGCCGAGAACGTCCTCTATGGGACCCTCTTCGAGGCGGGCGACGTCGTGCCGAACAACACCCACTTCGACACCACGCGGGCCCACGTCGCGAACGCCGGGGCCGACCCGGTGGATTGTCCGGTCGAGGGTGCGATGAACCCGGGCGCCTCCGGGGACTTCAAGGGTAACCTCGACGTGGAGTGCGTCCGTCGACTGGCCGAAAAACACGGTCAGGGGTCGATTCCGGCGATCGTCCTCACGATCACGAACAACTCCGCGGCGGGTCAACCGGTGAGCATGGCGAACACTCGGGAGGCGAAAGAACTCGCCGACGATCTGGGGGTGCCACTCGTCGTCGATGCCTGTCGGTTCGCCGAAAACGCCCACTTCATCAAACACCGAGAGTCCGGATACACGGACACGACAGTTGCCGAAATCGCGAGGGAACAGCTCTCATATGCCGATGCGCTAATCATGAGCGCGAAGAAGGACGGGATCACGAACATCGGGGGGTTCGTCGCAGTCCGCGATCCGGACCTGTTCGAGCGCGTCAAGCAGCGGGCGATCCTCTACGAGGGATTTTCGACCTACGGCGGGATGGCCGGCCGGGACATCGAGGCGCTCGCGGTCGGGCTCCGCGAGGCCGTCGAGGACGAGTACGTCGCCCAGCGAGTGGGCCAGACTCGCGAACTCGGAGCGCGACTCGCCGAGGCCGGGGTGCCGGTGTACGAACCGATCGGTGGCCACGCCGTCTACATCGATGCCGAGGCGGCGCTTCCTCACATCCCTCCGGCGGAGTTCCCGGGCCAGGCGCTGGTCGTGGAACTCTATCGCGAAGGCGGCGTGCGGGGGGTCGAACTCGGGAGTTTTGCCTTCCCGGAAACCGACCGCCCGGAACTCGTCCGGCTCGCGCTCCCACGGCGTACCTATCACCGAGAGCACCTCGATCACGTCGTCGAGACCGCCGAGGCCGTGATGGACCGGGCCGAGTCGGTTCCGGGCTACGCGGTCGTCTGGGAGCCGCCGCGGAGGGAACTTCGGCACTTCTCGGCCGAACTCGAGCCGGTCTGAGTGGGGACGGACTCAGCGCGAAATGTCGGATTACCCGCCCTGGGTGACGGTCTCACCGCCCGGCTCGAAGTCGTTCTGCGGTCCGCCGCGGAAGATCCGCCTCGGCGATCGCCCGTTCGACCCGGCCGATGTCATACGAGACTCGATACGTGTCGACTGTCAGGGCTTCGAGGTCGAGGACGGCGTAGGCCGCCCTCGGGTCGCGATCCCGGGGCTGGCCGACACTCCCCGGGTTGAGCACGATTCCCGACCCGGTCCGTTCGACGTGCTGGACGTGGGTGTGCCCGAGCACGAGCACCGACTCCTCGCCGAGCATCGCCGCGGAGAACTCCTCGGGGTAGGTGTAGCGATCGGGGTCCTCCGGATGGCCGTGGACGACCGTGAGCTGCCCGTCGAAGAGGGTGCGCTCTGTCGGCAACCGGTCGAGATACTCGATCTGGTCCGTCGAGAGCTGTTCCCGGGCGTGGGCCACACCGGCGTTGGCCATTCGGTTTCCCCTGAAGTTGCCGCCACTCGCGACCACCCGATCGTGATTGCCCTTGACACAGGGAACGTCTCGCTCCCGAATCGTTTCGACCGTCGCCGACGGCCAGGGGTTGTACCCGACCAGATCGCCGGCACAGACCAGCCGGTCGACCGCCGGCATGTCCTCGAGGACGGCCTCCAGCGCGACCGCGTTCGCGTGGATATCCGAGATGATTCCCACCTGCATGGGGGAGGGTTGGACCCGAACCGGGATGGGACTTACTCCGGCCGGTCGATCTCCTCTCCGTGGACGGCAACGTCGAACCCCCCGGCCGTCCTGGCGACCCCGGCCGCCGCGACGGCGTGTTCGAACTCGGCCTCGTAGGCGGCGGCGGCCGCGTCGGCCGCAGACCCCACCTCGAACTCGAAGCCCTCCGGGGCGTCCTTCTCGTAGGTCGCGACGAGTGTCGGTTCCGAGACGGCCCTGATTATGAGGGCGTCCCGCCGGACGATGCCGATATAGGGCTCCTCGCCGAGGACGCCGGCGATTCGTGGCGTGTCGTAGTCGTCCTTCTCGTAATCGAGGGCGAACAGTCCCGAGACGAGGGCGTCACGCGGTGGATATCCGAGATCGAGTTTCTCGGCGATCGGGTCGACGTGTGAGCCGTTCCCCACGACGAAGGCGTCTCCACCCGGCCGGACGCAGTTGTACGAGATGTAGGGATTGTCCGTGTCCGGGGCGTCTGCGGTCGGAACGACCGTCAGGGTGTCCCCCCGTTTCACGATTTTCCGATTCGGAAACGATCGCGAGGAGACGCGATACGCGGCGGTCTCGGGTCCGACGACGATGAAGCGGCCGACGTACATGGTTCATCGATCCCCCATCACGCACAAGAGTGTAGCGAAACGGCGGGGTCGATTCCGCCGTTCCGGTCTCTACCTGTCTCTGCTCCGAACCGAACGCGGAACGGTTAAGGGCAATCGTCGAATATCCTCCAATACAGCAGTCCCATGGGGTAGCGGCCAATCCTGTTGCCTTCTGGGGGCAACGACCCAGG
>JBDGUI010000051.1:0-1757 GCA_042216015.1 Halodesulfurarchaeum sp.
TCTCGAGTTCCATCGTCCCGAGGCGGTGCCCGGCGACGTTCATCACGTCGTCGAGCCGGCCCAGGATTCGGTAGTAGCCATCGTCGGCCTGGACGGCGCCGTCGCCGGCCTTGTAGACCCAGTCCTCGGGGTCGTTGCTCTCGATATCGGAGAACTCGCGCCAGTACTCCTCGATGAACCGCTCGTCGTTGCCATAGACGGTCTGGAGCATGCCGGGCCACGGCCGCTCGATGACGAGGTTGCCGGCGCGGGCAGTACCACTCTCGATCGGGTGGCCCTGGTCGTCGTAGATCGCGGGCTTGACACCCGGGACCGGCTTGCCGGCCGAGCCGGGCTTCATATCCGCCAGCGCCGGGAGGTTCGTGATGAGGTGGCCGCCGGTCTCGGTCTGCCACCACGTGTCGACGATGACGGCGTCCTCGTCGCCGACGTGTTTGTAGTACCAGAGCCACGCCTCGGGCTGAATCGGCTCCCCGACGGTGGTCAGGTGCCGGAAATCGAAGTCATATTGGGCGGGGATCTCTTCGCCCCACTTCATGAACATCCGAACGGCGGTCGGCGACGTGTGGAAGATGTCTACGTCGTACTTCTCCGCGATCTCCCAGATGCGGCCCTTGTGCGGGGCGTCGGGGGCGCCCTCGAACATCACGCTGGTCGTGCCGAGAGTCAACGGCCCATAGACGATGTATGAGTGACCGGTGATCCAGCCGATGTCCGCCGAACACCAGTAGGTGTCCTCGGGCTCGATGTCGAGAACGTATTTCGAGGTCGCGGCGGCGTGGGCGAGGTAGCCGCCCGTTCGATGCTGGGTGCCCTTCGGCTGGCCCGTCGTGCCAGACGTGTACATCAAAAAGAGCGGATCCTCGGCGTCCCGCTCGACGGGGTCGACCTCAGCTCCACGTTTCTGTTCTAACACCTCCTCGACGAGCACGTATGGATCCTCGGCGGAGATCTCCACGTCGGGGTGCAACTCGTCGTTTCGCTTGAAGAGCAGGACCGTCTCCACGTCGGTCTCGGCGAGTTCGAGGGCCTCGTCGGCCTTTGCCTTGTGATCGAGGAACTCCCCGCGTCGGTAGTACCCGTCGATGGTGACCACGGTCTTCGAGCCGGCGTCGTCGATCCGGTCGGCGAGCGCCTGGGCGGAAAACCCGCCGAAGACCGCAGAGTGTGGCGCGCCGATCCGGGCCGCGCCGAGCATCGAAACCGGCAATGCCGGCACCATCGGGAGATGGAGCGTGACGATATCGTCCTCCCGCACCCCGACCTCCCGGTAGACCGCGGCCATCTCGTTGACTCGCCGGTAAAGGTCCTGATAGGCGATGCGTTCGGTCTCGCCCGGTTCGCCCTCCCAGAGCAGGGCCGTCTGGTCCTTTCGCTCGGGGAGGTGTCGGTCGACGGCGTTCACCGAGGCGTTGAGCGTCCCGCCCTTGAACCACTCGTAGAACGGGGGGTTCGAGTCGTCGAGGACGGTGTCCCAGCGGGACTCCCAGTCGAGCAGTTCGGCCCACTCCTCGTAGGCCTCGGGATAGTTCTCCTCGAATCGCTCGTATACCTCGGGGTCGGTCTCGTTTGCCTGGCCGACGAACTTCGGTGGCGGCCGGAAGTACTCCTGTTCGTCGAGTCGTGCTTCGATATCGCCCGTTTCGTCTGCTCGAGGCATGGTGAACGTTCACTATCATTCGGAGCGATCATTTAGGTCTGTTCCCTCGACCAACTATCACCGGTCCAAGGGGTCGGGGCCCGAACGCAATACTCGG
>JBDGUI010000051.1:1857-13653 GCA_042216015.1 Halodesulfurarchaeum sp.
CAGGACCCACAGAGCGTCTCCTCCTTCCGATCGACCTCCTGGACGGTCGGGGAGAAGCTCATCGCACAGCGATTGTTCCCGCAGTGGTCCAGGCCGAGCACGTGTCCGGCCTCGTGGACGACCTCCTTGCGGAGCCGATCGGCGAAGACCTCCTCGGCCGAGCGGCGCGAGAAGCCGCCGTCCGAGGAGGTGCTCAGGCGATTGGTCGAGACCACGCAACTCCGGCCATCGAGATAGGCCAGTCCGAAGACGTAGTTCCGACGGCGGTAAAACAGGTCAGCGTCCGTGATCCCGATCGCCTTCTCGCCCCGGGCGACGTCCGCTGCCAGTTCGATGAACGACTCCGCGTGATACTGGTCGCGACCCGAGTCGTAGGCGTCCCGCGGGAGGTCCTGATCGGGTGAAATCGACACGTCCGCATCGTAAACCGACCGGAGCACGGCCGAGGCTTCTCGCTTGACCGGGGCCGCGATCCCCCCGATCGGGACCAGATCGACGCGCATGGGAGGGCTTTTCGTCCCGCGGCTCATAAACATCCCGCCGTGTGCGGATCGCCAGGGGTTCACGAATCCGGTCGGTCGCCACCCCCACTACCCGACGTTCTCGCCGCCCACGACCGGCTCGTCGAGGTGGGGATCGGCAACCGGACCGATGTCGCCGCCGCGCTCGCGGATCGAGGAGTCGCCGTGACCGCCGTCGACGTGATCGAGCGGTCGGTCCCCGCCGGGGTCGAATTCGTTCGCGACGACGTGACCGAGCCGACCCTCGACGTGTACGACGCCAGCGAGGCGATCTACTCGTTGCGGCTGCCTCCCGACCTCCAGCCCCCGGTCGCCGCCATCGCCGACGCCATCTCGGTGCCCCTCTATTTCACGACCCTCGGGACAGATCCGCCGGTGGTCCCGACCGCGGTGAGAACGATCGAAGCAGGGGCCCTCCACGGGTACGAGCCGGGGCCCGCACCCGGGCGGTCCCGATAATCGATTCGCCCCCACCGGCCGTTTTCTCGACGCCTGTCGGGCGGGTTCGTCACCACCGGCCGTTTTCACAACGCCTATCGGCGGGGTTCGCCTGCACATGGGTATGCAGGTCGACGCAGTCGTCCTCGACATTGACGGCGTGCTGGTGGACGTCTCGAACTCCTACCGGCGGGCCATCGTTCGGAGCGTCGAGGTCGTCTACGGGCACACGATCCCGAAGGCCGGGGTCCAGTCCTTCAAGGAGGTCGGCGGGTTCAACAACGACTGGGTGGTCACCGACGCCGTCGCGCTCTTCGTCCTCGGGCGGGACGCCGGCCTCGATCTCGACGTCGATGGGTTCGGAAGCGCGATCGAACGGGCTGGCGGCGGTCTCGAAGGGGTCAAGGCAGTCCTCCACGAGAAAATGGAGACGGCGGCCGTCGATTCCGTCCTCGATCGGTGGGACCCCGACCGGCTCCGGACGGTGTTCCAACAGCTCTATCTCGGGCCGGACGGCTACCGCGAACTCGAGGACGGCGAGCCGGACCTCTACGAGTCAGCCGGGACGGGCGGACCGGCTCTCCCCCCGGATGGGTTCATGGCCGACGAGCCGGTTCTGATCGAGCCGGAGACGATCCAGGCCCTGGAGAGAAACTACGAACTCGGGGTGGTGACCGGTCGACCCCGTGCCGAAGCCGAACTCGCACTCGACCGGGTGGGCCTTGCCATTCCGGACGACCGGCTCTTCGCCATGGAGGACTGGGTGGGAAAGCCCGATCCCGCGGGGCTCATCGCGGTGGCCGAACGGGCGAACGCCGAGGCGGTCGCCTTCGCCGGGGACACACGCGATGACGTTCGAACCGCGAGAAACGCCGATCGCGACGACCCGGATCGATCCTACTGGGGGGTCGGCGTGCTCACCGGCGGCCTCACCGGCGAGGAGGGGCGGGCTGCACTCGAGGCCGTCGGCGCCGAGGTCGTCATCGGATCGATCAACGCGTTGCCCGACATGATCGAGCCGCGCTGACGGCGGGCGAGTTCGCACAACCCTTTTCGCCGACCGGCAACTGTCTCGGGCCATGCGTGTCGCGCTTCTCGGTGGGACTGGCGACCTGGGTCGGGGCCTGGCACTGCGGTTGGGCAAGGACACGGATCACGACCTGCTCGTCGGGTCCCGGGATCCCGAACGAGCGCGCGCGGCGGCCGGCGAATACGAAACCCGGCTCGCCGAGCACGGGATCGACCGGTCGATCGGCGGGTTCGAGAATGGCATGGCCACAGCACGGAGCGACGTCGTCGTGCTAGCGGTCTCGCCAACTCACCTCACGGACCTCCTCGAGGCGGTCGGCGACCGGCTCCAGGGGGACGCAATCGTCGTCACCCCGGCCGTCGGCATCGAACGGACGAACGCGGGCTTCGCATACGACCCGCCACCGCAGGGAAGCGTTGCGGCGCTGGTCCGAGAGCGGCTTCCTGACGAAAATCCGGTCGTCGGGGCGTTTCACACCCTGCCCGCGGGACGACTCGCCGACCTCTCCTCCCTCGACATGGACACGCTCGTCTTCGGTGACAGCGAGCGGGCGATCGACAGGGTGCGGTCCCTCGCGGAGCGAATCGAGGGGCTCGACTCACTCGCTGTCGGCGGACTCGAGAACGCGGCGAGCGTGGAATCGCTGACGCCGCTCCTCCTCACCCTCGCGAAGCGAAACGATCGCTCCGATCCGGGGCTCAAAATCAGCTAATCAGGCCCCTGCGGCCTCGAGGGCCTCCTCGATCGGCTCGCGCTGGGTGACCCCGACGAACCGCTCGACCACGTCCTCGCCGGACTCGACGACGACGGTGGGGATCGAGCGGACCTGGTACTCGTTCGCCATGTCGGGGTTCGCGTCCACGTCGACGAACTGGAAGGAGACCCGGTCCTCGTAGTCCGCTTCGATCTCCTCGATGATCGGATCCTGTGTCTTGCAGGGGCCACACCAGTCCGCGTGAAAGTCGATCAGCGTAACGTCAGTCATCGGGTACCCCGAGGTATCCACGCGGGTCGCATAAGGGTTGCTCCCCGGTGCTCGCCCGAAAGGTTTAGGCGGGGCTCCCCGCTTACGTCGAACATGAGCAGCGGCAAAAACTCGGGCGGCCTGATGTCCAGTGCCGGTCTCGTCCGGTACTTCGACTCCGAGAGCGGGAATTCGATCACCATGGATCCGAAGACGGTGATCGCGTTCGGTGCGCTCTTCGGCATCCTCGTCCGAATCCTGACCATCGTCTCCTTTTGAACGGGAGCCCTTTCTACCTGCAACTCCCAGCGCCCATATGGACGCATCTATCGACGGGGTCCGGGTCGCCGGCACCGCCGAGGGACCGGTTCCAGTGGTCCTGCTCGGGGTCGAAGCGGAGCAGGCCCGACAGCTCCCCATCTTCATCGGATTCGACGAGGCCGTGAGCATCGCCCGCGGGATGGACGCCCGGGACATCGGACGCCCGCTCACCCACGACCTGATGCTCGACGTCATCGAGGAGCTGGGCGGCCGGGTGGATCGGGTCGTCGTGAGCGGACTCGCGGAGGGGACGTTCACCGCCGACCTGCACCTCGAGACGCCCCGGGACGAGGCGGTCATCGACGCCCGACCGAGCGACTCCCTGGCGCTTGCGGCCCGGACGAACGCCCCGATCGCCATCGAGCAGTCCGTGTTCGAGGAGGGGGGCCGGCCGCGCGAGGAGTTCGAGGACCTCGAAGACATCCGGGAGGTGACCGAGATATGAGCGGGGACGTCCTCCGGGATCTCTTCGAAACCATCGAGACCCGCAAGGAGACCCTCCCCGAGGACTCCTACACGGCCTCGCTCTTCACCCACGAGAAGGGGAAAAACGCCGTCCTCGAGAAGCTCGGCGAGGAGACCACCGAGCTGGTGCTGGCCGCGAAGGACGACCGATCAGCGGAGGTGGCCCACGAGTCGGCCGACCTTGTCTACCACCTCCTCGTGCTGCTCTCGATGCAGGACATGGACCTCGAGGACCTGCTCTCGGAACTCCACACTCGCCGGGGCGAGTGAGGACGGAATTCGCGAAGGATCGGGGCGAGTGCGGGCGGAATTCAGGAAGGGACGGAACGGGTGAAGGAGAAATTCGCGAAGGATCGGGGCGAGTGCGGGCGGAATTCAGGAAGGGACGGAACGGGTGAAGGAGAAATTCGCGAAGGATCGGGGCGAAAACCAGGCGACACCGATAAACGGCCTTTTACGTGCCCACGAACTATCGACCGACATGATTTTCGAGGACCTCCAGACCACACCCACCGCCGAGGAGCTCCTCGACACGGCGTTCTCCCGGGCCGCCCGAGCGGGCCGCTCGAAGCACGGTGTCGAGGCCCAGCAGTCGATGCTCCAGACGGCCTCGAACGTGCTCAGCGACAACCTCCAGTACGTCGTCCGTGACTGGCCCGACTTCGACACCGTCGATCCCTTCTACTACGAACTCGCGGACGCTCTCGTCGGGGTCGACGATCTCCGCCAGCACCTCTCCGAGATCTCCTGGGCCGGGCAGAAGACCCACGACCTCGGCCGGGAGTACATCGGCCGACTGCCGAAGGGCGACGCCGACGCCGCCCGGAAGATTCGAAAGCAGGGCTTCGCCCGGATGGGGTCGGTCATGAACGAGGTGGCCGAGGACCTCGAGGCCATCGGCGAGGCGCGGGACGTGTTGAAATCGCTTCCCGACATCGACCCGGACGTGCCCACGATCGCCGTCGCAGGCTACCCGAACGTCGGAAAGACGGCCTTCGTGAACAGCGTGACTCGCGCGCACAACGAGACGGCGGCCTACCCGTTCACGACGACCGGGATCGACATCGGGCACGTCGATCGCGACCACATCACCTACCAGATCGTGGACACTCCGGGACTGCTCGACCGACCCGAGACCGAGCGGAACGAGATCGAGTCCCAGGCCACGAGCGCCTTGGCCCACGTCGCCGACCTGATCCTCTACTTCTTCGACCCGAGTGAGACCTGTGGCTACGAACTGCGGGATCAGCGGGCGCTCAGGGAAGACGTCGAGTCGACGATAGACGTCCCAATGCTCGTCGTGTGCAACAAGGCCGATCTGTCCCGGGAGGTCGAGGCGGATTTCTACATGACGATCCCCTCCGAGACCGAGACCGAAGTCGTGGGCGAGACGCCAGCGCAGGTCCTCGAGGCGGCGATCGCGGAACTCGACACCGACCTGGAACTACCCTTCGAACGGTAGGGTTCGGCCCGACGTCGGCGCCGGGCTCACGCGGTCCGCTCGATCGTGAGATAGCGCACCTCGACGCCAACCGATTCGTCGGTACGCGCCTCGAGTCGGGCTTCGAGGATCGACGCGAGTTCGGGGGGGGGTCTCAACCCCCGATTCGACCCCGACGGTCACCACGACCCGGTCGACCTCGCGAAAGAGCATCGACTGTCGATACGAGAACTGGACGTCGAGCAACGTGGCATCATCGAACTCCGCGAGGGTTCCCTCGACGGTGGTTCGAGCGCGATCCTCGAAGGTCGCCGTCTGGTAGGTGGCAAGCGTGGAGGCACCAAGGAACACCGAAAGCACGAGGATCGCCACCGCCAGGGCGGCGATCCGCTTGAGGGTGGCACTCCGGGCCTCCGAGAGACGAAACCAGTCCTCGGGCTGGTAGCCCTCCTGCCAGAGGACGACGAGGGCCGCGAGGTTGATGGAGAGCACGTTCACCAGCACGAGCACCGAAGCCCCGAGGACAGCCTGAGGCATCGCCCACGCGATCCCGATCCCGATGACCGCGGTGGGCGGGATCAGGGCCGCGGCGATCATGACCCCGACCAGCGCGGTCGACACGCCGGTCGAGAGGCTCAACGCCCCGGCCACCCCCGCACCGAGAGCCACTGCGAGCGAGAGGAAATCCGGCGAGAGCCTGCCGCTCACCTGCTCGAGCGCGAGCAGATCGATTCCCGGCGGTACCAGGTTGACCGTCCTGGCGAACAGCGCGAAGGCGGCGGCCGCAGGGATCGCCACGCCGAAGCCGATGGCCTGGCGGGTCACCCCACGCACGAACAGGTCCCGATCGGCGACGACCGAACCCACGCTGGTGGACATCGCCGGGCCGATGAGCGGGGCGATGACCATCGAACCGACCACCACGGCCGGCGAGTCGAGCAGGATGCCGGCCGTGGCGACCACCGCACTGATGATCGAGAGCACGACGTAGTTCCAGATGTCGGGCGCGAGGTCCTCGACGGTCGAGACGAGTTCCTCGCGGGCGATCGTGGCCTGGTCCTTTTTCGTCTCCTCCGAGTATCGATCCTGCAGGGCTTCGAACTTCCGCGAGACGACCGTCTGGGCCTCGAGGACGACCTTGGTCGACTCCTCGTCGATCCCCGCCTCCCGGAGCCGACCGAGGACCTCCTCGACGGCCTCCTTCGGGAGGGGGAAGGAAACGACGGCGGCCACGTCCCGGTTGCCCGTCTCCTCCCAGACCACGTAGTCGATGTCGAGGGAGTCCAGGGTCTCGCGAACCGCCTCCCGTTTGCCAGTCGGTACTGCGACTTGGACCAGCCGCACGTCCTCGACTTCGGCGCTTTGGGGTATAAACGTTCAGGCGAGATGGGGGGGTCGACGCGCCACCACCATGGACGGCCAATCGGCAGATTCGGGCGACCGACCAGTCGGCAGATCCGGACCCGAGCCGTGACACAACCCGTATATCGCCGGAGCGGGAACGGGAGATATGTTCGACTCGCGACCGGACCGATCGCGGGAGGTGGTCCTCGTGGGCCGCTCCAACGTCGGGAAGTCCACGCTCATGCGGGAACTCACCGGGCACTCCTTCGACACCGGCCGGAGTCCCGGGGTCACCCGCTCGCCCAATCACTACGACTGGGCAAGCGAGGACTTCATGATCACCGATCTCCCGGGCTTCGGGTTCATGTCCGGCGTCCCCGAGGAGACCCGCGAGCGGATCAAGACCGACGTGGTCCAGTATCTCGAGACAAACGCCGAGAAGATCCTCGTCGGTATTCTGGTCCTCGACGGCAAGGCAGCGGTGGACATCATCGACCGACACACCGAGGCCGGTGAGATTCCCCACGACGTCGAGTTCTTCTCCCTCCTCGAGGAATTTGGCATCCGGCCGGTGGTCGCGGTGAACAAGATCGACAAGGTCGAGGACCGGGACGAGCGCCTCGACGCGATCGCCGAGCGGCTGGGGCTCATGCCGCCCTGGACCCAGTGGCAGGACGTCATCGCCCCGATCTCGGCGAAACAGGGGCGGATCACCGCGCTCGAGGAGGCCGTCTGCACGCCCCTCGAGGAAACGCGACAGGAGGACCTCAAGCAGTTTTTCTCGTGAGGTCTCGATCGTTCGACCGGCAGGGACGGAGCTATCGATCAGTCAGAACGGGCGACTCGGGAGCAGGCCTCGTCACAAGGGGCTCGGAGGGGGTAACTCCTCGTCACTGTCGCCCACCCGATTTTCGGGCCCGGCCGGGTTAACGATTGTCCATCCACCCCCCGAGGTCGGCGTGTCTGGCTGCCACCCGCTCGATGTCCGCCGAGGGCTGACGCCCCTGCTCGGTGATCAACGCGTCGAGCAGTTCGGCAGGGGTGCGTTCGAACGGCGGGTCTACTCGGCGGAGCTGTTCCGGTTCTGCTGAGGAAACGGTGATACCCCCATCAGCCTCTTCGCTCCACTCCGCATCCGGGCTGATCTTATCACGTGCGGCGGCGACGATCATCGGGACGTCCAGATGGGAGGCCACAAGGGCAGCGGCCGTGGTTCCGGCCTTGTTGATCACGTCGCCGTTCGCGAGCACCGAGTCGGCGCCGACCAGTACCACATCGGCCCCGTCGATCGCTCGCGGGACGTTCGCGTCGCCGTAGAGCGCGACGTCGTGGCCTCGATCCGCGAGCGTGATAGCCAGTTCCTCGCCCTCCCCGCCGGGTCGAGAGACGGCAACGCGGACTTCAGCGGGTTCAGCACGGTCGAGTGCCGCCTCCACAGTCCCCGACCGGGAGAGGGTGAACACCGTTTTGCCCTCGATCGTTTCGGCGGCCCGTCCGGCGGCCGCCCGGTCCGCCTCGAAGGCCCGCTCGAGTTCGCGGGTGGCCGTCTCCCGCACTGCGGGAAGCGTCCGTTCGTCGCCTGCCCGGTCCATGACGCGATCGATCCTGGTCCGGACGACGGCCATCGCCTCGCGGGCCTCTCGGAGGGCCGTGGCGATCCGAACGAGCTCCGCCCACTCCCCACCCTCGGCGGCGAGGATTGTGGCCTCGTCCCGCAGCACTTCCAGGGCCCGGCAGGAAATGGTGGCCGACCCGTGCTTCTCGTCGCCGACGACGGATTCGACGGTCGGCCGAACCCGGTCCCAGGAGGTCCAGAGCTCGGGGACGGTCTCACGTTCGCGGATCTCCGGCGGTGGTACCCAGGCGAGATCCGCGGTCTCCCAGTTCGGCGTGACGTCGCGGGTCGGCGTAACAAACCGGAACGGGTGGACTGTCCACCGGATCTCGAGGGCCCCGTCGGTGACGGTGAAGGGCTCGCCTTCGTTGATGAGTGTGACCAACTCGGGGTCGAGCCCGGTCTCCTCGCGGATCTCCTGCCGGGCCGAATCGATGGGCGTTTTCTCGACGTGGCCGGCGACCGCGCCCCAGCGACCCGGGTACGAGCCCACCTCGTCGCTCCGACGAAGGAGCAGCGTCTCCCCGCGGTTGGTCAGGAAGACGGTGAGGACTGCTCGCTCGTCCATGCCACCCCTTCGGGCTGGATCCCCATTGCAGTTGGCCTCGATTCATCGCAGTTGGTCCCCGAACTCCATCGCAGTTGCCACCGAATCTCCATCGCAGTTGCCCCGAACCGAAAGGAGAAAAACCGAGTCGGCTTTCCCCCTCGGCCGCGATTGCCCCCGCATGGAGGTCTCGTTCGTCCCGGGATTGCCGGAGTTCGAGCCGGGGGACGACCTCGCCGCGGCGATCGACGAGCGGGTGACACTCGAGCCCGACGACATCGTCTGTGTCGCGAGCACGGTCGTCTCGAAGGTCGAGGGGCGGGAACGATCGCTCTCGGGGTTCGAGCCAGGAGAGCGTGCACAGGAGATCGCTGCCGGGCTCGACGCCGCGACCGGAACGGAGACCGACCCGCGATTCGTCGAGGCCGTTCTCGGAGAGGCAGCCGAGTTGCTCATCGAGCGGCCCTTTCTCCTCGCGAAAACCGAGTTCGGCCACGTCGGGGTCAACGCCGGCATCGACCGGTCGAACACGGGCGGGGCAGACCTCCTTTTCCTCCCGAGGGATCCCGAGGCGTCCGCTCAACGGCTCCGCGAAGGGCTGTCGAACTCGCCGGGCGTGGTCGTCACTGACACCTCGGGTCGGCCGTTTCGGCTGGGCCAGCGCGGGGTGGCACTCGGGTGGGCTGGGCTCGCCGCCTGCCGGGACTGGCGAGGGGAGTCCGACCGGGACGGCAGGGAACTCGAGGTGACGGTCGAGGCGGTCGTCGACGAACTCGCGGCCGCCGCCAACCTCGTGAGCGGGGAGGGAGCCGATGGGCTCCCCGTGGTGGTGATCCGGGACTTCGAGTGGGGCGAGCACGGCCGCACCGACGAGCTGTTTCGCCCCGAGGAGCGCGATTACGTGCGGGCGGCCCTGCGGGAGTGGGACGACCGGGAAGACTAATCATCCCAAGTCAGGGCCAGCCGGTGAGGAGATTGGCGATCGCGCCGAGCCCGAGCACGCCGACGACCCCGAAAACGGTCCCCAGAACGAGCACGGACCCGAGCAGCAACACCGCCGAAACCGGGTCGGCGGTGGCCACCCTCCCGAAGGTCGAAAGGACCTCGACCAGGTCCGCGAGGAGCCACTCCATGTTCCGGGATTGGAGAGGGGTTCTCATAAAACTCGCGTCGGCGGCTGTCGGTCGAGCCCCATCGACAGAACCGGCCCGAACGCCGTCATTGGCGTGGGTTCTCCGTGTTCCGGTTTTCCCGTCGACAGGGTTTAATATATCCCTTCCGTACCCCTGTTCGTAATGTCGGAAGTCTGCTCGACGTGCGGATTGCCCGAGGAACTCTGCGTCTGCGAGGACGTCGCCAAGGAGTCCCAGGAGATCTCGATCCGCATCGACGAGCGCCGCTACGGGAAGGAAGTCACCGTCATCGAAGGATTCGATCCCAACGACGTCGACCTCGATTCGCTCTCTTCGGACCTGAAATCGAAGATGGCCTGTGGAGGGACGGTCGACGACGGCGAGATCGAACTCCAGGGCAACCACCGCGAGCGCGTCGAGGATTTCCTCCTCGACCGCGGGTTCAACGTCGCCTGACTCCCCGTCCTGTTCCTCCGCCGGCGGAGGTCTTCAACCCCGCCCGTTCGATCCGAACGAATCCAGCCGTTCGGCCGCCACCCGTCCCCGGTCCGTCAGTTCGTCGGTGCCGTCGTTCCCCTCTCGGTCGGTCCCGACGAGCCTCGCCTCCCGGAGCTGCTTGAGGTGATAGGAGAGTGGCCTACTCGAACAGATCAGTCGACAGGTACCGCTCGCCCGTGTCCGGCAGTAGCGTCACGACGGTTCGATCCGCGTTCTCGGGGCGGGTCGCCACCTCCCGAGCCGCGTGCAGCGCCGCCCCGGAGGAGATTCCAGCCAGAACGCCCGTCTCTCGGGCCAACTCCCGCGTTGCGGCCTTGCTCTCCTCGGTCTCGACGGTCACCACCTCGTCGAGCAGCGAGGTGTCGAGCACGTCCGGCACGAATCCGGCGCCGATGCCCTGAATGCCGTGACTGCCCGACTCCTCGCCCGACAGCACCGCCGACCCCGCCGGCTCGACCGCGATCACCTCGAAGTCCTCGCGGCCCACTTCCTCCTTGAAGTACTGCGCGACGCCCGTGACGGTCCCGCCGGTGCCCACGCCCGCCACGAAGACATCGACCTCGCCCTCGGTCGCCCGGTCGATTTCGGGGGCGGTCGTTTCGCGATGAATGCGGGGGTTGGCCGGGTTCTCGAACTGCTGTGGCACGAAGGCGTCCCCGAGTTCCGCCTGTAATTCGTCCGCCCGGTCGATCGCGCCGGGCATGCCCCCGTCCGCGGGGGTGAGCTCCAGCGCCGCGCCGAGCGCCCGCAGGAGCGAGCGCCGCTCCTCGCTCATCGATTCCGGCATGGTGAGTACGAGGTCATAGCCCTTCGCCGCGGCGGCGAAGGCGAGGCCGATGCCCGTGTTCCCACTCGTGGGTTCGACGATGGTGGTTCCCGAATCGAGTTCCCCGGCCGCCTCCGCGGCCTCGAGCATCGAGACCGCGATGCGGTCCTTCACCGAGGACATCGGGTTGAAGGCCTCGAGTTTGGCGATGAGGTTCGGGGCGAACGCGTCGAGGCGCAGCATGGGCGTCTGCCCCACCAGTTCGGTCGGATTCTCGGCGATTCGATCGCTTCCAGATTCTGCGTCCATTCTAGGCAACCCTCATTTCCCCACGTACTTAGAGCCCCATTACATTTTCACCCGCTGGGAACGTCGCGGGTGCTGGCGGGGCTTCGAGAAATCCCATCAGTCCCCCGAGTCGGGGCCATCGCCGTGCGATGGCCGATGCCGAGAAGCGCGAGAGGGGTCCGCTTCGGCTCCCGTCCCATGCGGCAACCGGTCGCTCAATCCGACAGTCGATCGCTTGCGCGCGTCGAGCAGTTCGGGCAGCCACCGTTGACGTACGTGTTGAAGACCCGGCCACACCGGGCACATTCCCGGAGGTTGTCTGAGTTTTGCATCGCCGATCTTCATTTTCAGTGCCAGATTATGAGTAGATAACACTTTTCATTTCGATGCGACACTGTACAGGTGACTCAGAAACTCGTGATGCT
>JBDGUI010000028.1:0-13113 GCA_042216015.1 Halodesulfurarchaeum sp.
TCCTGTTGCCTTCTGGGGGCAACGACCCAGGTTCGAATCCTGGTGGGACTATCGATTCTCCGGCGCTCATCCGGGACGACCTTCGCCGACCGGTCAGTCCTCCGGTGCCAGTTCGAGGATCATCACCTCCCAGTCGGGAAGGGGCCCCTCCGTCCTGATGTCCCAGGATCCGATCGGGTCGACCCCACTCTCGGCTGCGGCACGGAGAAGGGACTCGAGCGCTGCCTGAACCTCGGCCTCGGATTCGAATTCATCTGGTACCGCACGCGGTCTGTGTCCTGTCATGATGTTCCCGGCCTCGTCCCGGCGGTCGGCACGATCCGGGTCCCATGCCGGAGCCGGTGGTCGACCCTATCGAGAACGGCATGGGGGAAAGGCGTACCGATTAGCATGGTGTACCATGCAATTATGCCGCGAGGGGCTTCGTACGAGGCTTTAACCCGAAATGCACACAAGGTCGCGGTATGACCGTCATCGCGGATCTGGTCCTGTCCCCCGAGGCATTCGAGCTGGGGCGCATCCTCGCTACGGGGCCGGACACGGCCATCGAACTCGAGACGATTGTCCCGCTCGGGGAGCGCCCGGTCCCGTTCGTCCGTGTTTTCGATGACCACGCTTCGTTCGAGAAGACCGTCGAGGGACACGGTGCCATAAACGACATCCAGAGCGTCTCCCGGACCGACGAGGAGGCACTCTATGCCCTCGACTGGGACGTCTCGACTGACACCTTCTTCGCGGGGTTGCTGGAAGTGAACGCGACCGTTCTCGGCGGCCAGGGTCTCGAGGACCGGTGGGAGTTCAACCTTCGCTTTCCCTCTCACGACGGCCTGGCCGATTTCCGGGAGTACTGTGTAAAACGGGACATCCCGATCGACATCACGGGCCTCTTCAACCCGACCCGCCCGGAGGCGGGTCCCTGGTACGGTCTCACCCCTGCCCAGCGCGAGTCCCTGGTCCGTGCGGTCGAAGCGGGGTATTATTCGATCCCCCGTCAGGTGTCGACGAACGAACTTGCCGCGGAGTTCGACGTCTCAGATCAGGCGATGACCGAGCGACTCCGGCGAGCGATCATCGCGCTCGTTTCGAACACGCTCCTCCTGGAGGTCGAACGGACAGGAGCGCCTCGCTAATCGCGAGCCTGCTCCGGTGCCGATTGCCACGCGGGAGACCGCGACGCCCCGTGACGCTGGTCAGGCCCCCATCGTGGATTCCCTTCGCCTGTTCGGGAGCAGGGGGCCCAAATACCGGCTCGTGACCGATTCCCCCCACCGGAAGCTGCCTCCGGTTGCCGGTCCGTCAGCATCGACGTGTTGGGAACATTCAAGGGAAGTGGCCCGGAAGGTGCGAACGGTTTCGGCCAGGCGTCTTAGTATGAAACTCAGACAGACGTTCGCGATCTTGCTTCTCCTCATCACGCTCATCCTGTCCGGGGTCGTGTACGGTCAACTCGAGTACACCAAACAGCAGAGCATCGAGCAGGTCGAGTCGACGGTCGAGGAGACGGCCCGACTCACGGCGAGACAGATCGGGGAGGAGATCGACCGACAGCGCGATTACGTCGGCTACTTCGCCTCCCGCGCGGGGGCGTCGAACATCACGGATCCCCGCCAATTCTTGCAGAAATTTCTGTCAAACCCCCGGTTCTATGCCGTCCAGATCATCAACGAGAACGGAACCGTGGTCGCCTTTCAGGGTGACATCGTCAGGAGCGTTCGAAACGAGACGGTCGGGGCAAACGTGAGCAATCGTTCGTACGTCTCGATCCCGCTTTCGACCGGAAAGACCTACGTGTCCGAGCCCGAGCGGGTCGAATCGACCGGGCAAAGCGTGATCATCATCGGCGCGCCCATCTTCGAGGGGACCGAGATCACCGGGGTCCTCGCGGCGGCCGTGGAACTCAATCGTTTCACGGTCTTCTCGACGCTGGTACCACTCCAGACCGAGGTCCAATCAGTCACGGTCACTGCTGACTCGAGGGTGCTTTATGGGCCCGAGACCCGATTTCGGGAAGCCATCAGCGCCCAGGCCAAGGTGCCCGGGACCGACTGGACGGTGACGGTCCGTCGGGACCGGGGACCCCTCGAGGCCCGACTCAAGCGCATGGCCCTGCTTCAGGGCGGGAGCCTGCTTCTGGTTCTGTTTACCGTCATCGGTCTGGCCGTCTGGGAGTACCGGGTGACCCTCGGACAGACGGAGAAATTGCTCGCCGGATTCGAGGCCCTGCGGCGGGAGGATTTCGATCACAAACTCGACTTCCAGACCGGCGAGGAGTGGGAAACCATTGGGGAGGGATTCAACGAGCTGTCCGAGACCCTCGAGAGACGCGAACGGGCGATCAAGGAACGTGAGGAGCGCCTCTCGGTGATGAACCGGGTGCTTCGTCACAACCTCCGGAACGACATGACCCTCATCCTGAATTACGCGAGACTGGTCGCCGACGGGGCCGAGTCCGCGCGGATTCGCGAGGCCGGCGAGGTGATCGAGGACCGTGGCGAGAATCTCATCGGCCTCGGCGAGACCGCCAGACAGGCGGCCGAGGCGATGGAGCAGGCCGACCAGACCGTCGAGATGGACCTCGTCTCGGAGGGAGCACGAATACTGGGTGACGTCCGATCCGGGTATCAGGACACGTCGGTCTCCTCACCCGGTGGCGACCGGATTATTGTGGCGGTCGTTCCGATGTTCGAGTTGGCCATCAGAAACGTGATCGAGAACGCCTTCGAGCACAACGACTCGAGTGACCCCTCGGTCTCGGTCCGGGTCACCGAAGATGGGGAGTACGGAACGCTCACCGTTTCGGACAACGGACCGGGCATTCCCGAACAGGAGGTGGCTGCACTTGAGGGCACGGAGGAACCGCTCGAACACGGAAGCGGCCTCGGGCTCTGGTTGGCCTACTGGCTCGTTCGAAAATCGGGCGGCGAGATGACGATCGAGTCGACGGACCCCCCTGGCACGGTCGTCAGGATCTCCGTTCCGCTCGCGGCGTCGTAGCTCACCGACGCCGGCCCAGCCAGATGGCGATCCACCCGCCGAAAAGCCCTATCAACGGCCCGAACCCCGGCATCGTGACCGGGGTTTGCTCCGCCGTCTCCGCCCCGTGCGTGGACTGGCGTCCGATCGTCGTCCCGGGGGACGTCGCTGCTGACTGGGTCGGGGCGCCAGTCACGTTCAGGGTACCGATGGTGTAGTTATTGACGAGGACGGTGTACTGGCCGGCCTCCGTTACCGACTCCCTGAAGGACGTCTGGCGGGTTCCCCCGGCGGCGATCGACAGCCGTTCGCTGGCCACCTCGCGCCCATTGAGCAGGAGCCGTGCGGTATACACCCCGTCGGCGCCCCCCTCGTTCGTGATTCGAACCCTGACGTTCACCGGATCGAAGACCGTCTGGGTCGACGCGAGAAGGGTTCCGTCCTGTATCTCGAAGGAGGCGACCTTCTTCCCCACGGTGAACGACGACAGACCGGGCGCCCGTCCCTCGAAGATGTATTCAGTTCCGTTACGGGTCACGAATCGCGTGGGCAGTTCGTTCCACGATCCATTGTGGTAGCGATAGAGTGCGACGTCCTCGCGCTCGTCGGGCTCCACCGTGTCGATCCCGACCGAGAACCGGAAGGTCACGTTCTTGATCTCCTCGTCCGGAACCGTGTGTGCGACGGAGATGTATCCAAGCCCCTCAGCCGCGGCGGGCGGGGTAAATTCGGGGGTTTGATTCGACGGACGGCGCGATGCGGTCGTCACCGACAGCGTGAAATCGTCCCGGTCGGTGACGGCGATGGACAGCCGTTCGGTCCCCACACTCGCGTTTTTCGCCTGCTCCGGAAGCTCGATGGGAATGGAGGCATTCGGCGTCGCATTTTGCACCCTGGCCCACGTTCGGGACCCGGGCGTCTCCTCGGGTGGTCCCCGGACCACCGACACTGTCACGTTCCTGCCCCCGGCCCGGACGGTTCGACTGGTTCTATTGGCTCCCCCGGGCGCCCCCGGCGTCCCGTCGAATGGGTTGGTGGCGCTCCCGATCGGCGGATCGGCCCACTTCGGCGGCCCTGGCTCTCCCCCACCGGTCGCGTTCGGCGGGCCGCCACTTTCCGGGGAATTCGCCCTCTCGGTCGGGGTCGCCGTGCCGTTCACGCCCGCCGATGCGGGCACGGACTGCGGGGGTCCACCACCGGCGGGGCCCGTCTCCGCTTTGGTCGGTGGCCCAGCATCTCCGGGGGCCGCGGAGCCGGCCTCCCCTGCGTTATCCGAATTCCCGCTACTCGGCTCGGTTGGCCTTCCGTTCCCGGAGCCTCCGGGTGTGCTGGCCTGGCCCGATCCGGGCGTGTGTGTCGACTGGCCGTTCGTATTCCCCCCAGCCGGGGTCGAGGGCTGACTGGCCGGCTGTGTGGAACCGGACTGGTCAGTTGGTGTGGACGGCTGGGACTGGTCGCTCGAATTCCCCCCAGCCGGGGTCGAGGGCTGACTGGCCGGCTGTGTGGAACCGGACTGATTAGCTCCCCCGGGGTCCGCGGCCTGCCCGGTCGCATTCCCCGCCGCCGGCGCCGAGGAGTTGTTCCCGGGCGGATTGGCCTGTCCTGGCGGATTCGCCTGGGCGAGCGGCGTTGACGAATCGGACGGCACCCATCCTGCGAGATCGGTCGAATGGGCAGCCTGGGTTCCGGCCGATCCGATGCCGCCGAGGGCCACTCCACTGCCCGCGAGGAGTAACCCGAGACTCACCCACCCGACGATCGCGAGGATGTGTCCCCCCTTCGTCGGGAGCTTCATGCGCCATAATTCACCGGCTAGGGACTTAATATCTCGGGATTACAGCAGTTATAAGCGATCCATTGAGGCAAGTGCAATACGTCGAACTATCGACCGAAACCTCTCGCCTCAGACCAATAGCTGCACGTCCGAGTCGGCCATCTCGCGCAGGGCGTGGGCCGCGCCGACGCCGGTCTCGACGCCCTCGATGAAGTCGCTATCGTCGTAGTCCATCAGGTCCATCGTCATCTGGCAGGCCTGGAAGTTCACGCCGTTGTCGAGTCCGCGCTGGATCAGTTCGGGGACGGTATCGGTCCCGACGTCGTCGATCTTGTCCCGCATCATCTTGGTCGTCATGCGGTCCATCCCGGGCAGCATGGCCAAGATGTTCGGGACGGGCATGCTCGTGTTCCCGACCGAGGACATCTTCAGGTTCTTGTGGTTCTCCTCGTGGAGCATGTCGAGGCCCCAGAAGGTGGCAAAAACGGTGACGTTCCAGCCGAAGGCCGCGGCCATCGGCCCGAGGATGAGCACCGGGTAGGCCATGTCGAGGGTGCCCTTCGTGGCGATGATGACCATCTTGGTCGGCTCCTCGTCGTCGTGGTCGTGAGCCTCGATCCGGGATTCGAGGTCGGCGATTCGCTCCTGGAGATCGTCGATCGTGGGTTCGTCAGTGGACATGATTCGATGGGTGTGACAGGTTTCGTCCGCAGCGGTATCCGTCCGTCGACGGCCCCTGTCGTGAATGCAATTTGCAACTTCGCGATGCCCGCCATAAAAGGGTATGGTCGATTTTCCATTGTTGGGAGCGCCCTCAGGCCCGTTCGACCCTGTTCGGGGATTGCTTGCAGGGTGCCCGTCTTGGAGAGAATGGTGCGTGATGCAATGAATTCGTCCGATGAGCGAGCGGGCAGGATGACTGCGGATGCGCTCGAATGGGAGACCGGAGTCGGGGGAGGACGGCCGGGTGATTGTGGAAAAGCCCTCCGATGGACGTGGATGAAACGTTCGGGGGGAAAGGGTTTGGTGTCGAACGGGGTGGAGTGGTGTCGAACGAGGGGAAGTGGTTACCCTTCTTCGTCCTCCTTTGCCTCCCCGGTGACCTTTGCTTCCCCGTCGGCCTCCGCTGATTTCTCACTCCCGCCCGGCGTCTCGTCCTCGCCGGCTGTGTCGTCCGAGTCCGTCGATTCGGCTGCATCGCTCGCGGGAGCGCGGCCGCCCGCCCGATCGCTCACCTCGTCGATCCGGTCCATGACCTGCTTGACCTCCTGGCCGACGGTTTCCTCGATCTGTTCGCTGACGGTCTTCTCGACCTCTCTCGCCACGTGGTCGACCTCCTCCTCCACGCTCTCCCCGACCCGCTCGGAGACGGTCTCCTCCACCTGCTCGGAAACCGTGGCCTCGACCCCCTCGGCCACGTCCTCGCCGACCCGCTCTTCGACCTGCTTTGCCACGTCGTCCATCTCGCCGCTCAAGGTGTCCTCCACGGTCTCGCCGACCTCCTCGGTCACCTTCTCGCCCACCTCGGCGGTGACCTTCTCCTCGACCTCCTCGGCGACGTCGTCCATCTCCCTGCTGATGGTCTCCCCGACCTCCGCGGAGACGGTCTCCTCGACCTGGGCGGCGACCTCCTTGGTCATCCACTCGGGGTCAAAGCGAGCCATCTTCCACCCGATGTGGACGACGTAGGACGCCAACACCCCCAGGCCGAAGGCGATTCCGACGACCGTCTCGACCACGAGAATGAGCGCGATGGCCACGAAGATCAACAGGCCGTAGGTCATGTCGACGGCGAAATCGACCCGGTTGGGATTCATCCCCCGATCACCGACCGCCGGTTCCGTCGAATCGGTCCGCAAAACCGGCATGGACCGCGTAACTGTTGCATACCCGTCCGTAGTTGGTCCAGGCACAAAAACCGTCGCAGTCGATTGGCCGGGAGAACTCGGGCCGACTCGCCTCGACACTGGACCGATGTGGGGGCCCGCCCGATCGGTCTGAGGCGCGGGCACGTCCGTCGCCGGGGACCGAACGGAATCGTCTTCGGTTCGAGTGCCTGGCGCTGACACCGTCGAAAAGCCGGTCGCCTTCGTCCAGAAATCAGGCCCCGAAGATCGCGTGCAGGGCCGCGTTGGCCCCGTACCCGGCGACGACGGAGGCGACGAGCGTGAGCAGCCAGAACCCGACGGTCACGCCGATCTTTCGACGGGAGACCCCGGCCGAGCCGGCGGCCAGTCCGCCCCCGATCACGCCGGAGATGATGATGTTGTTGAAGGAGATCGGGATGCCGAATCCGATCGCGGCCTGGGCGATGAGAAAGCCCGGGACGAGTGCGGCGATCGACCGCCGCGACCCGAGCTGGGCGTACTCCCGGGCGGTCGCCTGGAGGAGCCGCGGCGATCCCATCCAGGCCCCCGCCAGGATCCCGATCGCCCCCACGGCGAGCAACACGATCCCGGGCAGGCCGAGCTGTACCGAATAGAGGTGTTCGAGCGGCCCGGTCGCGAGCCCGACCTGGCTGCCCCCGCTCGAGAAGGCAACGACGCTCCCCAGAATCACCAGGAAGGTGCTGACGCCCCGATCGACCGACTGGCGCGTGCGGCGCCTGATGAAGGCGAACCCGACGATCCCGAAGGCGACGGTCGTCACCGCGCCCGCCAGGTCGAGGCCACCGATCGCCGGCGTGGAAACCACCCAGGAGACGAAGCTGGCGACGGAGTGCTGTGAGGAGCCCGGGGGCCCCGGGATGACGCCGAGTTCGATGTTCGCGAGGACCGCGGCGACGATTCCCGCGAGCACCGGAATGCTGACCGTGTCGGCGATATCGTCCCGCCGGAGGAGCGTGGCGGTCGTGTAGGCGAGGCCGCCGGAAACCGGAGGGACGAGGATCCAGAACACGGCGATCCTCCGGAGCGTGCCAACGTTCGGGGTGCCCCCGAGTGATAGACCGACGCCGATCATCGCTCCGGTGGTCGCAAAGGCCGCGGGAACGGGGTATCCGGAGAAGATCCCGACGGCCATGAAGGACCCCGCGACCAGCAGTCCCGCTGTCGCCGCGAGCGGCGTAATCGCGACCCCCTGCGTGAGTCCGGTTCCGACGGTCTTCGAGATGCTCCCGCCCTGGAGCAACGCGCCCGCACCCGCGAGCAGGCCGATCAGGAAGGCCGCCCGCATCGTGGAGATGGCGTTCGCCCCGATCGCCGGTGCGAAGGGCGGGGAGTTGCTGTTTGCGCCGAGGGCCCAGGCCGTGAACACCCCGATGAGCGTCGCGAACCCGACGAGTGCGACTGCGGTCACTGTTTTCCTCGGATCGCGCTCGAAATTCGGCCGATGAGACCCGGTTTCCCCCGCTCGCCCCGCGCCACGATGACCGTCCGATCCGTCCCCCGGACCACCCGCCGCGGAACCGAGCCGACGAGTCGGCCCCGCAACACACCCTTGCGGGTCGCACCCAGGACGATCACGTCGTACGCCCCGGCTGCATCGATGATGGCGTCTTCGACCCTGGGTGCCCGTTCGACCCGCGTCTCCGTGGAAACCGATCCGTCGATCGCTCGTTTCAGCGTCTCCACCCCCGCCTCGACGTGGGAACGGGCATCCTCGAGGCGGGTCTCGTCCCCGGCCACGGAGAAAAGCGTGACCGAGGCGTTGTTCCCGACGGCGATGGCGCCGGCCGCCACCACTGACGCCCTGACGTGTGGGCCACCCCCGACCGGCACGAGGATGGCGTCGACCGTCCCGGCCTCGCGGCCGATGCGCTCGGCGTAGACGTCGGTTGGGGCCCGCTCGAGGACCGCATCCACCGTCGTCCCGAGAAGCACGTCCGACCGTCGTGGATCGCTGTCCCACCCGATCAGGAGGGCAGCCGGGTCCGATCGCTCGACGGCCGATTGAATCCCTTTGGCCACCGACCGGGCCACCACGAGGTCCCTGACCAGTTCCACGCCCGCCGGGTCCGGCGCCCGGTCGAGGAGTCCGTGACTGTCCGCGGCGAACTCCTCGACGATCGTCTCATCGGAGAAGAGTCCGAAGGGCGAGTCGGGGGGCTTGGCGACGACGGTCATCAGCCTGACCCGACCGCTCCCCTGCCGGGCGAGATCGGCCGCCGTCCGCACCAGCTGAGCGACCTGCTCGGGGTCCTCCACGGCGACCAACACGTCCCCCTCGCTGGCGCTTCCGCTCATGACTCACTGTACCGGCCACTGGCGGATAAACATTCGCGGGCGATCGCCGACCGGCCAGGAGACTGGCCAAACACGGACACCGATGGATGGCCCTGTCCAGCAGTGGACACGTATTTGATCCCCGGCCCCGTTCGGCGTCGTATGACGGCTGGAGACTTCGAATCCTACGGTGGCCGACACGTTCCCGAACCGCTCGAGGAGCCGCTCGCGGAACTGGCTGGGGCTTACGACGAGATCAGAGAGGACCCGGATTTCCAGGCCGAACTGGCACGGCTCCGCGAGGAGTTCGCCGGGCGACCGACGCCACTCTACCACGCCGAAACCCTCAGCGAGGCGTACGGCGCGGAGATCTACCTCAAGCGAGAGGACCTCCTCCACGGTGGGGCCCACAAGATCAACAACGCCCTCGGCCAGGGCCTGCTGGCCGTCCGCGCCGGGAAGGAACGACTCATCGCGGAGACCGGGGCCGGCCAGCACGGCGTCGCGACCGCCATGGTCGGGGCGGCACTCGACCTCGACACCGAGATCTACATGGGCGAGACCGACGCCGAGCGCCAGCGAATGAACGTCTTCCGGATGCAGCTGCTGGGCGCCGAGGTGAACGAGGTCACGCGTGGCGACGCCGGCCTCGCGGAGGCCGTCGACGTCGCCCTCGAAGACTTCGCCGGAAACATCGAGGACACCCACTACCTCGTCGGGAGCGCCGTCGGGCCCGACCCGTTCCCCCGGATGGTTCGGGACTTCCAGTCGGTCATCGGGCGGGAGGCCCGCGAGCAGTTCCAGGAGCGCGTCGGCGGGCTGCCGGACGCCGCGGTCGCCTGCGTGGGCGGCGGCTCGAACGCGATCGGGCTCTTTCACGCGTTCCGCGAGGACGACGTGGCGTTCTACGGTGCGGAGGGTGGCGGTGAGGGGGCCGACTCGAACCGCCACGCCGCGCCCCTCGCCGCCGGCGAGGACGGGACCCTCCACGGGATGGCGACCCGGGTGATCGACGAGGACACGGAGGTTCACTCGGTCTCCGCGGGCCTGGACTACCCGGGTGTCGGCCCCGAACACGCGATGTTTCGGGCCATCGGCCGCGCGGAGTACGAGGCGGTGCCCGACGACGCGGCACTCGAGGCCTTTCGAACCCTCTCGGAGACCGAGGGAATCATTCCGGCACTCGAATCGAGTCACGCCATCGCGCTGGCGGGCGAGATCGCCGAGGAGCACGACACGATCCTCGTGAACCTCTCCGGGCGGGGCGACAAGGACATGGACATCGCCGCTTCGGCCTTCGACTTCGGGGAGTGAGCCCCCCGATCGAGGGTTCGCCGCCCCGTGCTGAGCGGCGGATCGAACGCCCTTGGGCCGATCGATGCCCGAGGAGAACGATTATCCCTCCGCTGGTCCGAGAATCGGGTATGTCAACTGGCGTGTTCTCCGAACTCTCGCTCCGCTCGGTCACGGCGCGGAACCGGCTCGCGATGTCCCCGATGTGCCAGTACTCCGCCGGCGAGGACGGCGTCGCGACCGAGTGGCACCGGATCCACTACGGCTCCCGTGCGGTCGGCGGGGCCGGGATCGTCATCCAGGAGGCGACGGCGGTCGAACCCCGGGGACGCATCTCGCCCAACGACCTCGGGCTCTGGTCCGAGGAACAGGCCGCGGCCCTCGCCCCTATCGCCGAGTTCATGGCCGAACAGGGCGCCGTTCCGGCCATCCAACTCGCCCACGCCGGTCGAAAGGCCGCCACCTCCCGACCGTGGGAGGGATCGACCCCGCTCCAGCCAGCGGAGGGCGGGTGGACCGTCGTCGCACCCAGCGAGAAGCCCTATCCCTACGAGGACGGAGACGCCCCGCCGACGGAGCGTCTCGATCCAGCCGACATCACAGACGTCGTCGAGGCGTTCGGCGACGCGGCCGCGCGGGCCGTCGAGGCGGGGTTCGAGGCCGTCGAGATCCACGGTGCCCACGGCTATCTCGTTCACGAGTTCCTCTCCCCGGTGACGAACGATCGGACGGACGCCTATGGCGGTGACTTCGCTGGCCGGACCCGGTTCGTCCGGGAGGTCTCCGAGGCCGTCCGGAACGCGGTGGGCGAGTCCGTCCCGGTCTTCCTCCGGGTATCGGGGACCGACTGGCTCCCGGACCGGCCCTCCTGGACGGTCGAGGACACCGTCCGACTCGCCTCGGAGCTGGCCGACGCCGGTCTCGACCTGCTGGACGTGTCGAGCGGCGGCATCCACCCCGACCAGCAGATTTCCTATGCGGGGCCGAACTACCAGCTCCCGCTTGCCGAACGGGTCCGGACGGAAACAGACGTTCCGGCGGTCGGGACGGTCGGCCAGATCAGGACGCCCGAGCAGGCTGAGGCCCTGGTCCGGAACGGCCGAGCCGACCTTGCCATCGTCGGGCGGAAACTCCTCGAGGACCCCTACTTCCCGCTCAGGGCGGCACAGGCGCTTTATGACGCGGAGCCCGACATTCCGCCCCAATATAGACGGGGCTTTTGAAGCGGGGCAACGCGACAGAAATCGCTCACCTGGGAACGCTTATGGCGAAGCCACACGGGTGTACAAAGAAGCATGCAGCAGTACCTCGACCTCGTCGAACGGGTGCTCGAGACGGGGACCTACGAGGAGAACCGGACGGGCGTCGACACGCTCGCCAGCTTCTCACAGCACTACACGGTGGACCTGACGGAGGGATTCCCGCTGCTCACGACCAAGGACCTCTCGGGCCCGCGGTGGGACTCGCTGGTTCACGAACTGGTGTGGTACCTCTCCGGGGTGGAGCACATCCGCAGCCTCCGCGAGGAGACCGGCATCTGGGACGCCTGGGCGGACGAGGACGGCCACCTCGACACCGCCTACGGCCGCTTCTGGCGCCGGTATCCCGTTCCCGACGAGGGTGACCGCCTTCCCGGTGAGTCCTGGCCCGATCCCGAGAGCCCCTATCTGAACGAGGAGGGAACCTTCGATCAGATCGCCTACGTCCTCGACGGCCTCGAAAACAACCCGGAGAGCCGCCGCCTCGTGGTCAACGCCTGGCACCCCGCGAACGCCGCGGACTCGACGCTCCCCCCCTGTCACTACACCTTCGTCTTCTCCGTCCAGAACGGTCGCCTCCACACCCACCTCCAGCAGCGCTCCGGGGACATCGCACTGGGAATCCCCTTCAACATCGCCTCCTATGCCCTCTTGACCCACGCCGTCGCCCAGGAAGTCGGCCTGCCGATCGGCGAGTTCGGCCACAGCGTCGTCGACGCCCACATCTATCTCGGGAAGGGCGAGCGGGGATCGTGGTACGAAGCCGCCCTGCCCGAACTTCGACGGCGCCTCGAGGCGGTCGCAGCGCCGGCCGAGTACGAGGACGTCAGGGGCTGGATCGAGGACTCGGCCCCCGCGGACCCCGAGGGCTACGATCACGTCCCGAACCTGCTCACCCAGCTCACCCGCTCACCCGGGGAGCGCCCCACGATCGAGGTCGCCGACCGCCCGCTCGACGAACTCGAGGCGGAGGACGTCACGCTCCGGGACTACGATCCCGCTCCGGCACTCGACTTCGCCGTGGCAGAATGAGGGTCGCCATCGTCGCCGCGATCGCGGAGAACGGCGTGATCGGGGACGCAGGGGGCATGCCGTGGCACTATCCAGCGGACCTCGCCCGGTTCAAGGAACTCACCATTGGCCACCCGGTGATCCTGGGTCGACGGACCTTCGAGTCGATCGTGGACCGACTCGGTGAACCGCTTCCCGAGCGGCTGAACGTCGTCCTCTCGACCCGGGACCTCGACCTCCCGACGGGGGCCGTCCGGGCCGCGAGCATCGACGAGGCCCTCGAGATCGCCGCGGCGACCGGCTCGAAAACGGTTTTCGTCGTGGGCGGGGCCTCGGTGTACGAACAGTTCCTGCCAGAGGCCGATCGGCTCCACCTGACCGAGATTCCTGAGGCGCCCGACGGCGGCACGACGTTTCCCGACTGGGACCGCTCGAACTGGGATCTCGTCGATAGCGAGGAACGCGGGGAGGTGACCTTCCGGACCTACGACCGCGCGGAGGCCTGATCACCGAGGGCCGGGCGCCCATACCGAGTTCCGAGGGCCGGGCGTCCATGCCGAGTTCCGAGGGTCGGGCGCCCATGCTGAGTTCCGAGGGTCGGGCGCCCATGCTGAGTTCCGAGGGTCGGGCGCCCACGCCG
>JBDGUI010000024.1:0-12562 GCA_042216015.1 Halodesulfurarchaeum sp.
CTCGACGACGTGATGAACGTCGCCGGGCACCGCCTCGGGACGATGGAACTCGAGAGCGCCGTCGCGGAGGTCGAGGCCGTCGCCAAGGCCGCCGTCGCGGGCCGGAACGACGAGCAGAAGGGCACCGTCCCGGACGTCTACGTCACCCTGCGTGACGGCTACGAGGAGAGCGGGGACCTCCGTGCAGCGATCGTCGAGGCCATCGAGGAGCAGATCGGAAAGTTCGCCCGACCGGCGAACGTCTGGTTCGTCGAGGAACTGCCACAGACCCGCTCGGGCAAGATCATGCGCCGGCTCCTCGAGGACATTTCAAACGACGAGGAACTGGGCAATACGACGACCCTTCGGGATCCGAGCGTGCCCGAGCGAATCCGGGAGCACATCGATCAGTAACGGTTTGGGTCCAGGGAGCGATCCGCGACGGGTTCGTTTTCGTCTGGCCGAGAGCTACCTTATCCGGTATAATAGTACTCGCCGTCCCGGCGCTGCTGGCGGTCGAGCTGGCTGCCGGGCTTGTTGATGCGCGGGCGGCCCATCCGCTCGTCGCGGCGGAAGGTCACGCCGAGATTCTGCAGGAACTCGTTCATGCCGTCCCGCATGCTCATCGCGGGGCTGGCGTGCCCCTCGACGGCCGGCTCGCCGTCGAAGACCAGCAGCCGGTCCGCGAGCAGGTCGATCACGTAGATGTCGTGGTCGATGACCATCACGGTCGTCTCGTGGTTCTCCGCATAGCGCCTGATCGCCCGTGTCGCGAGTACTCGCTGTTCCACGTCGAGGTGCGCGGAGGGCTCATCGAGGAGGTAGAGGTCGGCGTCCCGGGAGAGCGTGGCCGCGATGGCGACCCGCTGGCGCTCGCCGCCGGAGAGATCCGAGAGGAGGTGGTCCATGATGTCGTCCAGCCTGAGCGGGTCGCCGATCTCGGTCTGCCAGTACGAGGAGCCGACGTCCGACGAGATGCCCCGGAGGAACGATTCGACGGGCACCGCTTGCTCTGCCTCGACGTACTGAGGCTTGTAGGCGATCTCCAGATCGAGATCGACCGATCCAGCGTCGGGCTCCAGCTGTCCGGCGAGGAGCTTCGCGAACGTCGACTTCCCGATCCCGTTCGGGCCGACGATACCAAGCACCTCGTTGCGGTGGACAGCCCCGCCCTCGACCTCGAGGGCAAACTCGCTCTCGCCATAGGATTTCTCGAGGTCGGGATATTCCACGAGGACATCGGCGTTCGTGACCGGCCGCGGGGCGTGAGACTCGAACTCGATCGCCTCCGGGCGGATCCGCATGTTCTCGTTCTCGAGATAGCCCTCGAGGTACTCGTTGATCCCGTTGCGCACGGGCTTCGGCGGCGTCACGACCCCGAATACCGAGGGCTCCCCGTAGGCGACGTGGAGGGTATCAGCGAGGAGGTCGAGCACGGCGAGGTCGTGTTCCACGACGAGGACCGCCTTGTCCCCGTCCTCGGCGAGTTCCCTGACGAGTCGGGCGACCGCGATTCGCTGGGTGATGTCGAGATAGGGGGTAATCTCGTCGAGGAAGTAGAAGTCCGCCTCGCGGAGGAGGGCGGCGGCGATGGCGACCCGCTGGAGTTCCCCGCCAGAGAGGTCGCCGATCGCCTGATCGAGCACCGGCTCGATGGAGAGACGCTCGGCCATCGAGTCGAGCGCGTCCCGCTCGTCGGTCGATTCGAGGAGGTCGCGGGTCGTCCCGGAGAACTGATCCGGAATGCGATCGATGTACTGGGGCTTGCGGGCCACCTCGAGGTCGCCGTCCCGGACCGCGACGAGGTAGTCCTGGAGGGCCGTCCCGCGGTACTCGTCGATCACGGCCTCCCAGTCAGGCGGTTCCTGAGTTCGGCCGAGGTTGGGGGTCAGTTCGCCCGCGAGTGCCTTCACGGCCGTCGACTTCCCGATCCCGTTCGGGCCGAGCAGCCCCGTCACCGTTCCTGTTTCGGGCATCGGGAGGCCGTAGAGCGCAAACGCGTTGTCGCCGTAGCGGTGGGTCGGCTCCTCGTCGAGTTCCTGTGGGAGGTTGAGGATCTCGATGGCGTCGAAGGGGCACTTCACCACGCAGATTCCACAGGATTCGCCGAGACAGATCTCCTCCGAGATCCAGACCTGGTCCGGTTCGCCGTCGAAGGACTCCTCGCTCCCGTAGTGCTCCTCCCGGGGGACGATGCAGTCCTTCCCCGTCCGGTTCGGAGGACAGTAGTCGATACACTCGTAGTTACAGCGGTCGGGCTGACACCGCTCGAGGTCGACGGTGGCGATACTGTCCTCGGCCATCCTAGAGGGTGACGCCGGTGGTCAGGAACACGCCCCAGGTGACATACCACAGGGAGAAGGTCATGAAGGCGTTGAACAGGTGGTCTTTCCCGCCGAACTCGCTCACGTCGATGCCGATCGCGCGTAGCACGACGAGATTCACGAGGACCATCCCGGCCATGATCGCCAGGCCGAGTCGATCCGTGGCACCCGCGGCGAATCGCGCGGAGGCCACGCCGGCCACGACGCCGCCCAGCGCGGTCACCGTCGTGACCGCGACCGAACGCGCATGCCCGGTGAACCGTTCGTCCGTCTCGGTTGCCATGTCTCCTCTCTCGGTGTGCCGGCCCAAAAGGGGTTCGTTCCCGTCCGATACCAAATTGATTGGGCCCGGCCCTTCCCCCCGGGACACCCCTTCCCCGGAATATGACGCCTCCATCCCGTCTGGACGATCTTCCGCCGAGTGCCAAACTGGTCTACACCGTCCTCGAGCACGACGGGCCGCTCACCCAGAAGGAACTCGTCGAGGAGTCGATGCTCTCGGCACGGACGGTCCGCTACGCCCTCGAACGACTGGACGAGTGTGGATGCATCGACGAACCGGTGTATCTGGAGGACACCCGCCAGAGCCTGTATCGGGTGCCAGCTCCTGGAGACGAGGCCACAGGGGAGCCACGTCCCGAGGCCGCCTGAGTCGAGGGGCTCCGGTCGGACCGCTATCGAACCGTGATCATCGACTCGCGGTCGATCGCCCGCTCGAGCTCCTCGGCGATGGCGCTCCCCCGGGAGACCTGAATCTCGCCGCCGCGCCCGACCGTGGCCGTGAACAGATACTCGCCGTCGGCCTGTACCTCGACGGTTTCCCCGGCCTCTGACTCCTCGACCGGGACGACGATGTGCTGGGTCGTGATCTCGGGGGTGACGATCTCTCCCCGGGTTTGTTCGGTCTCACCGGTTTGCTCGGGCTCCGGACGGTCCGCGAGGGTGCGCACGTCGATGTCGATCCCGAGCTGGTCCTCGATTTCCCGGATCCGCTCGCCGTTCCGCCCGATCACGTGGGAGATGTCCCCGCTGTCGACGTAGACGATCGCCGAGTTCGGCCCCTGCACGTCGACCTCGACCGGCCCCTGTGCAGCCGATCTGACCTCACGCTCGATCTCGGCTGCGGCGAGCTGATCAACCCCGGAGTCCGCGGTCTCGGCCCCGTCGAGCGGGACCGTGACGACCTGCCGATTGAACGTGTAGATCTCGTAGGCCGGCGTACCGGTCTCGAAGTCCGAGATCACGATGACCGGGCGGGCGAGGTCCTCCTCCATCAGTCCCTGTGGGACCTTGACCTCGGTCTTTACGTCATAGACCGTCTCGACCGCGCCGGCCTCGATGAAGACCACCGTGTCCACGACCTGGGGAATCATTCCCAGTTCGACCCGGCCCACGAGTCGCTGGAGGGCGTCGATTGCTCGGGTGGCATGGACGACGCCGACCATGCCCACGCCCGCGAGGCGCATGTCGGCAAAAACCTCGAAGTCCTCGGTCTTTCTGACCTCGTCGTAGATGGTGTAATCCGGGCGGACCATCAACAGGGAATCCGCCGTTGCGGCCATGTCGCCGTCGAGTGCCGTGTACTGGGTAATCTCGGGGCCGACCTGGAGGTCGCGGGGGCGCTCCATGGTCTTGACGCTGTTGTCGTTCCCGATGAGGAACTCGGCGATCGCCTGTGCGAAGGTCGACTTCCCGGCCCCCGGAGCGCCGGCCACGAGCACCCCCCGCTGTTTCTCGAGCAGCCGCGAGCGGAGTTCGTCGCTGTGTGCGTACTCGTCGAGGTCGGTCTTCGCGATGGGGCGAACGGCCGTGATCTCCCACCCGTCCGCGAAGGGGGGCCGGGCGAGGGCGATCCGGAACTCCCCGAACTGGACGATCTTCATTCCGATCTCGTCGATCTCCACGAACCCGTCCGGGTTCGCGCGGACGGTCTCCTCGATGTCGTGGCTCCACTCCTTGAGTTCGGCCTCGGTGGCGACTTCCTCGCGAATCACCTCGTAGTGCATGTCCCCGATGTCCCCCCGCTTGGCCATCGGCTTCGCGCCCGCCCTGAGGTGGACGGACATCGTCTCGTCGTCGAAGAACGACTCGATCTCCAGGGCCTCCGTGTCACCGCCCTTCGGCTCGACGTATTCGGCCCCGATGCCCTTGGCGTGGGCGACCTCCGCCTGGACGCGGTCGGAGGTGAACAGGTGGGCGTCCCGCTTCTCGGCCACGTCGCGGATCAAGGCGTCGATCGCGCCCGCCCCGGCTCGTCTGATGTCGCCTTCCTCGGCCCGTTCCCCGACGTACTCGACGGTTATTTCGCCCGCCTCTTCCAGCTCGACGAGGGTCTCGAGTTCCCGGAGCCCGTCCCAGCCCGTGTCTCGACCCTTGTTTGCCTGGCTCTCGAGCTCCCCGACGACCAGCTCCGGGACGACGATCGTCGCCCCGGCGAAGTCTCCGGCTCGAATCCGCTCGGAGACGCGCCCGTCGATGATCACGCTCGTGTCCGGGACGATTTCCATACCTGTCCGTACCGCGGGCCCGTTGAAAAGGATGTCCAACACCACCCGTTATGGGTCCCGGGGACGAACCCGTGATCCATGACAGGTGAAGGCCAGGATGCCCTCGAGACCCTCGAATCCAGATACGTCCAAAGCGTCGCGCTCCAGGACGCCGACAACGTCCTCGCGTGGGACCAGCAGGTGACGATGCCGACGGGCGGCACGCCCGCCCGGAGCAAACAGCGGTCGACCGTTTCGACGCTCGAACACGACCTGTTGACCGATGGCGTCATCGAGTCGGCGCTCGCGGACCTCGACACCGGGACGCTCCCGGAGGAGCGGCAGGCCATCGTGCGTGAAATCCGGCGGGTCCACGACCGCCAGCAGGCTGTCCCCCGTGACCTGATCGCCGCCCGCGCCGAGACGAGTTCGGAGGCCCTCGAGGTCTGGCAGGAGGCGCGGGCCGAGGAGGACTTCTCCATCTTCGAACCGATGCTCGAACGGCAGGTCGAACTCGCCCGCGAGTACGCGGCAGCAATCGATCCCGACAGGGACCCCTACGCCGTCCTCTTCGAGGAGTACGAACCGTATCTCGGCCTCGAGACGGCCGAACGGGTGTTGAGCGAACTCCGGGAGGCACTCGTCCCCCGAATCGAGGCGATCCGGGAGAGTGACGTGACCCTCCCGGACCCATTCACCGAACCGGTATCGGCAAAGACCCAGGAGGCACTCGCTCGAGACGCCCTCGACTTCCTGGGTTACGACTGGGACCGGGGCCGGCTCGACACGGCACCGCACCCCTTCTCGACCGGCACCCAGTTCGACGCCAGGGTGACTACCCGATTCGACGAGGAGGAACCCCTGAGTTCGCTGCTGAGCACGATTCACGAGTTCGGCCACGCTCGCTACACCCTCGGACTCCCCGAAGACGAATACGGGACGCCACTCGGCCAGGATCGGGGGTTGACCGTCCACGAGTCCCAATCCCGGCTCTTCGAGAACCACGTCGGCCGGTCGCGGGCCTTCTGGGATCACTTCACGGACCGGGTGGCAGACCGGGTCCCCGCCATCGGTCCCGAGGATGCAGAAACCCTCTACCGGGCGGTCAATCGGGTCGATCCGACCTCCCTCATCAGGGTCGAGAGCGACGAGTTGACCTATCACCTCCACATCGTGCTCCGGTTCGAGATCGAGCGCGACCTGCTCGCGGGGGACCTCGAGGTCAGCGAGGTGCCTGCGGTGTGGAACGACAAAATGGAACAGTACCTCGGCGTTCGGCCGGAGTCGCCCACCGAGGGGGCCCTCCAGGACATCCACTGGAGCCATGGCAACTTCGGGTACTTCCCGACTTACTCGCTGGGCAGTGTCCTCGCCGCGCAGCTTTTCGATGCGGCCCGGGAGGATCTCCCCGAGTTGGCCGCTTCCATCGCGGCCGGGGAGCCGGGCGCTCTCGCCGACTGGCTCGAACGGACCGTTCACCGGCACGGCCGGCGGTATCGAACCGGCGACCTGATCGAGCGAGCGAGTGGCCGGTCCCTGCACGTCGATCCTTTCCTCGAGTACGTGGACGCGAAGTTCGGCGATCTGTACGGGATGTAGGCTCCGGGCTGTACGGGATCCCAGCTCGGGGCTTTAGGAATTCCCATGGAGCGGGCCATCGGATCCCAGTTGCCGTTCGTCACCGAAGCGGTGAGCCACCCAGGATTTTTCCGAACCCACGACGGCGGTGGTGATCCCCTCCTCTGGCGTATCAACTCGCCGCCAATACAGTTAAGTGGGTGGTATGCTATAACACACCTTGTATGTCGAAGGCAGCGGCTCCCGACGACGGACTGATCGACCAGTTCTTGGAATCCCGCGGGCACGCCACGGCATCCTGGGAAGAGAGCTATAACAAAAAGCAGTGCCCGAAATGCGGGGGCCTTCACGACGTAACGGCGACAGAATGCTCGGTCTGTGGCTGGGCGCCCTGACCGGGCCGGGAGGGAACCGGTTTTTGGTCGATGACTCCGGACGAACACGGCACGTTCGGTGTCCCAGTATCCGGCCAATCGGCCAAATTCGGGCGGTTTCACGACCGGGCGCCGGCCGATTGAAGGTCGGGGGAAGTTTTCGTGTAGCCGGCACATCTAAGTCGGGAGACTCACAATACTCTCACGAACGCATGCCGGAGTGCCAAAACTGTGGTTCCTTCGTAACCGAGGCGTATGTTCGGGTCTTCACTCCTGACGAGGTGTCCCAGCCGCGGGTCTGTCCGAACTGCGAGGACAAGATACGAGACGGCGCGGAGGTCAGGGAGGCACGTTCGACGCGACGATCGTAACCGCACCGGTTCGACTGAGGTCCGGATATCCGTCGATCGGGTCGAGGGGCCAGGAATGGCCCCGTCCGAACCGCAGCGGGGTCCGGGAAGTCACCGCACTTATGGTCCTGAGGGCCCTGTACCTGTGTGATGAGCAACACGGAACCGGTGGTCACCCGACTGTTCGGGGGCCCCGGGAGCGGCAAGACGACGGCCCTCCTCGACCGGGTCGAAGATCTTCTCGAACGTGACGGCGTGGAGATGCGGGACATTCTGGTCGTCTCCTATACCCGGGCGGCCGCGGCCGAGGTCAGAGAGCGGCTGGCCGAGCGCCTCGACGAGAATCCACGGGCCCTGCGGGGCAACGTTTCGACGATGCACGCGAAGGCCTATGACCTCCTCAACCTCTCACGGGGGGACGTCGTGGGCGAATCCGAGAAGGAGGCGTTTTGTGAGGACTACGGGCTTCCCTACGAGGACGAGTACGCCTCTGGCTCCCGCCGGACGGCCAGGTCGACGACACTCGGGAACAAACTCATCGCGACGAGCCAGTGGCTCCAGCGCACCCGACGGGAGGTCGCAGACTGGTATGACATTCCCTTCCAGTGGAACGAGGACGAGGTACGCCTGCCCCCAGACATCGATCCGAACGCCCAGGTCGGCAACAAGTACACGCCGACCTGGTCGAGCGACGACGATCGGGTCGACATTCCGGAGGCGATCAGGGCCTGGCGATCCTACAAGGGCTCGGAGGGCAAGGTCGGCTTCGCCGACATGCTCGAGCGGGTCGCCGAGCGCTCGCTTTTGCCGAACGTCGACCACCTCGTTATCGACGAATTTCAGGACATCACACAGCTCCAGTACGCCGTCTACGAGGAGTGGAAACCGCACATGGACACGGTCTTCATCGCGGGCGACGACGATCAGGTCGTCTACGCGTGGCAGGGCGCGGACCCGAAACTCCTCCTCGAGGAGGGGGGTGAGGACGTCATCCTGGACACCTCACACCGGCTCCCGTCGAACGTTCTCGAGGTGGTCCAGCAGGAGGTAACACACATCACCGAGCGCCAGGAGAAGAACCTCCGCCCCCGGACCAAGGGCGGCACGGTCGAGGCCGTGGAGAGCCCCTCGGTGCTCGATCTGGTTCGAAACGTCAGGAGCACCGTCGAGGCGAGCGAGGACGACACGGTCATGGTGCTCTTCCGGGCTCGCTATCAGCTCTTCGAGTTCGTCGAGGCCTTCATCGACGAGGGAATTCCGTTCAAGGCACTCACGGACCAGCGGCTCTGGACCGACCGACTGACGGACTACGTCCGGGCCGTCGAGGCCCTGAACGAGGACGAACCGATCGATGGGCTGCAGGCCCGTCGCCTCGTCGACATGCTCCAGGATTCGGCCTTTGGCACCGGCGACCGAAACGAGATGCGTGACGCCCTGGACAAGCGCGAGGAGGAATCCGGCGTCGAGGACATCAAGTCCCTCGAAATCGAGCCGTCGTTCGTCCGCGAGTACGCGCCGTTCATGCCCCAGCCCCCGGCCGCGGCGGACATGCTCCGGAAGGTCACCCGCTATCAGCGCCAATCCATCGACGCGTACTTCCGTGGGGACTATCTCGGCATGGAGCCGAATCGCGTTCGGGTCGGCACGATCCACAGCGCGAAGGGTCGCGAGGCGGACCACGTCTACGTCGCGACCGACCTCACCGAGAAGGTCGTCGAGCAGATGGCCGCGAGCGTCGGCGAGGACCTGCCCGACGGCCTCGAGTTCCCGAATCGTGGCGGCACCGTCCCCTATCTCACGGACAACGAGCGCCGGGTCTTCTACGTGGGGATGAGTCGGGCGCGAAACCGACTGGTGCTGCTCCAGAACCTCGTCGACGGCGCGCCGACCCTTCCGATCGACGTCCTCCTCCACGGTGAGCCCACCGGTGAGACCCTCGAAGACGCGATGGGTGCCCAGACGCCGGTCACGATCTCCCAGTAGCGGGAGTCGGTATCGACCCAGCAATTAGGTTTGGCTTCCGACCTCCAATCGACCCAGCAATTCGGGTTGCGCTCTCGGGCTCCGTCCGGATCCGAACGGACAGGGCTTTGGCCCCGCCACCCGGACTGGGGGGCATGTTCACCGGCATCGTCGCCACCACCGGTTCCGTCACGAACGTCACGACGAACGCGGACGGGCGTCGGCTCCGGGTCGAATCCGACGAATTGGGTCCGTTCGCGCACGGCGAGAGCATCGCCGTCAACGGCGTCTGTCTCACCGTCGAGGAGTACGGATCGGACTGGTTTTCGGTCTTCACGGCCAGGGAGACCCTCGAGAAGACGACCCTCGACGCGGTCGAAACGGGCGATCGGGTCAACCTGGAGCGCCCCCTTTCCGCCGACGGCACTTTCGACGGCCACATCGTCCAGGGCCACGTCGACACCACCACGACCGTCGAGGGAATCGAGCGGGTCGGCGAGGACTGGACGTTCACCTTCGCCCAACCCACGGGCTACGAGCGGTACCTCGCCGAGAAGGGGTCGGTGGCCATCGACGGCGTCAGCCTGACGGTCGCCGAACTGGACGATGCGGCCGGCACGTTCGACATCGCGATCATTCCGACGACCTACGAGGAGACCCGCTTTGGGGAGTACGCCGTCGGGGATCGGGTCAACGTCGAGGTGGACGTCATCGCGAAGTACGTCGAACGCCTGGCCGAAGCCGGGAACTGACCGGTCTCTCGATTCATCATTCAAGACTGCCCGGTCTCTGGACCCCTCACTCGGGGGTCTCCTCGTAGAACGCACTGGCCCCGACCTCCTCGAATGCCCGCCGGTATCGCCGCAGTTTCGCATACAGCAACAGGAAGAAGACGCCGTCGAAGACGATGACGAACCCCACGAACCCGATCGCCTGAGGCAATCCCCCGAGGAAGGGAACGAACCCGAGCACGAAATCGAGGTTCGAGACCAGCGTGTTGTAGGTTCCGTGGATCGCGGCCGCGACGAGCAGGCCCTTGATGACGATCGGGCCGCGGTTTTCCGGATTGAACTTCGCCAGTCCGAGGTAGTACCCGGCAAAGGCCGAATAGATCACGTGACCCGGTCCGGCGAAGGTCCGCATGGCGGCGATCTGGGCCGTCGGATCGACGAGGCCCGGGGACGCCGCACCGGCCGTCTGAAGGTATTCACGGGTGATATACAGCATGTTTTCGATGGCGGCGAATCCGAGGCCCGCGATCGCGCCGTAGATCGCGCCGTCGATGACGGCGTCGAAGTGGTCGGCCCGATAGGCGTGTATCCGGACCGCGAACAGCTTGACCGTCTCCTCGATCGGGCCGACAACCAGGAAGAAATAGAGGACGAGCCCGACGGCCCCGAGGCCGACGAACAATCCCTTCAGTGCCGTGTTGAAGATGGCGGCGAACCCCGCGAAAAGCACGCCGAGGAGAAACGTGATCGCGAGGGTCTCGATGGGCTCGTACCTGACCACGTCCATTCGCCAGAGGAGCACGACCAGGAAGAAGGCGGGAACGACCGAGAGCGCGATGTAGAGGGCGAGAACCGGATTTTCGAGCGTGATGAGGCCCGTGATCGCGAACTGACTGGCGAGAATGGCGATGGCGATGCCAATGACGGCCGCCCGGCCACCGGCCAGAATCGCGCTGTAGATGCTCGTGGACAGCCGATCCAGCCTCGTTCGTGGCTCCCAGGTCGCGATCTCCTGCAAGTCTCTATTCTCTCCGGCGGCCCACTCGATCGGGTCCCGGTCTCCGCGACTCATAGCAGCCCCTTCAGGCGGCGGGGCCAAGATGATTCCGGCACTCGGGGAGGGGGAACCCCGGCCACGATCGAACCCGTCGGAACCGGGGAGTGATAATCCCCCGCGACCCAACGGGAAGCATGACCGCCGGCGTCGAGGGCCCGACCGTCCGGGTCCGCGGAATCTACGCGACCGCCCTGACGGAGTGGCTCCGAAGCGGGGGCGACGTCACGATCGTCGACCCCTCGCCCCCCATCGCAGCACGCTTCGAAACCGACTTCCCGACTGGCGATCCGACGGTGTCGATCGAGATGACCGACGATCGTCTCGGCCTCTCTGTCGGGGGCGAGCCCGATGGGACCGGGTCGGTCCGCGAGCGGATCGGCGAAATCGGGCGCGACGTTTTCTCCTGGGAGGACTCCCTTCCGAGCGGAGCGATCGTCGACGGGACCGTCACGCGCAGGAATGGCCGCGGCGCCATCGTCGATCTCGGCGGGACCGATGGCCATCTGCCCGAACGGTCGATCGACGCCACTCTCGAGGAGGGCGAGCGGATCCGGGTGCAAATCCGCCATCCAGTTCCACCGTGGAGTGACTCCCGCCCCACGCTCGACACCGCGATTCGTGCGCCAGGGGGACTGGCGACGCTCCTCCGGGGTGTCGAGGCGACCGTGGCGGGAACCCCGTCCGGGTCTGCCGGCCGCGAACTGGCCCGCACCACCGAGATCCTGCCGGTGACGATACCCGCCCACTGGGGTGTCGAATGGGGTCCCGGTGCGACCGGGGCCGATATGGAAGCCCTCGAGACAGCCCTCGCCAGGGTCGTCGACCTGGCACACGACATCGAGGGAGCACTCGAGGGGGGAGCGGAGCCGATCGCTGACGAATCGGCCCCCGACACGGACGGGGATCCGGTGGTGACACGGCCCAGATCGACCGTCTGGATCCGATTCGGCCGCGAATCGCGGTTCGCGATGGACGACGTACGGGGGGCGGTGACCGAGACGATACCGGGCCATCACCGGATCAAGGCGGGGGGCGAGGACGCCGCCACGGGCGTCGACTTCGTCGAGGCACTGGGCACTGCTCCGGACGAGTTTCCCTTTGGGGCCGTCACGGAAGCATTTGGACCCATCGTGGGCGACGCCGTCCGGATCGTTCACGCCAAGCCGGATGGCGACGAGTTCGCCCTGGGCCGGGGAACCGTCACCGACCGAACGGTCGAGAAGGCACGGATCACCGTCGAACGCGAGCTGTCGAGTTCGGGTACCTACGACGCCATCGGCACCGAGCGGGAGCCCGGTGACACGGCGACGACCCGCTTCGCCGAGGGGCGCTGGTGGTATCCGACCGTCTACCGCGGCGAGGGAGGCGAGTCGAAGGGCACCTACGTCAACGTGGCCACGCCCGTCGAGATCTTCCCCTCGGCGGTCCGGTACGTCGATCTCTACGTCGACGTGGTGAAACGGCCGGACGGGGCCGTCGAGATCGTGGATCGGGAGGAACTCGACGCGGCGCGGGAGGCCGGTCACGTTCCCGAGGCGGCCGCGGAGAAGGCCGTGGACGTGGCCGAGCGGGTGGCGGAGGGGCTCGAGTAGGCAAGTGTCTGGCTGAGGGCCTCGGGTAGCCGGGTGAAAATTTCGCGGAAGACCGTGGTAGTGGTACTTTCAGGTTCAGATTCTGGGGGACCCCTCAATACTCAGAGGAATTCATGTGTGATGGATACA
>JBDGUI010000003.1:0-9334 GCA_042216015.1 Halodesulfurarchaeum sp.
TCCTGGACGGTCGCGACGAACAGCGGGGACTGCTTGAGCTTCTTGTTCTCGTGGGAGAGTCGCTCGAGTTTCTGCTGGTACTTGTTGTTCTCCGCGTTCGCGTCGAGGAGGCGATCGCGCATCTCCTCGTTTTGCTCCTCGAGGACCTCGAGGCGTTCCTGGAGGACATCGAGTTTCTCCTGCTGGGACGCCTCCTCGTCGTAGGGGAGCTCGACGTCGTCCACGGTTTCGGTCATCAGGGACAGGTAAGGTACTGCCTCATAAGAGCGTTCGGGTGGTGGCACCGTCTGCTGGGCGTCAGCCGCCGTCTGGGGGATTCGAGCTTCGCGGTCGAATCTCCACCCCGGGCCATCGAAATTAAACGTGATGGGAAATAAGGTTCCACCACCTGGATGACCCACGTCATACATACGGGTGATACCCACATCGGCTACCGCCAATATCATCGCCCGGAGCGCAGGGCGGACTTTCTCGAGGCGTTTGGACGGGTGGTCGAGGACGCCATCGAACAGGACGTGGACGCGGTCGTTCACGCGGGGGACCTCTTCAACGACCGCCGTCCCGGGCTGGCGGACCTTCGGGGCACGATTTCTACCCTCGAGGATCTCAGGGCGGCCGGAATTCCGTTTCTGGCCGTCGTCGGCAACCACGAGGACGCCCGGGACGGCCAGTGGCTCGACCTCTTCGAACAGCTGGGACTGGCGACCCACCTCGATCGGACGGGGACGGTCCTCGGAAACACCACCTTCTACGGGCTCGATTTCGTCCCGCGAGCCAAGCGAGACGAGCTCACCTACGACTTCGACCCCCCGTCGACCGAGCACGCCACCCTGGTCGCCCACGGGCTCTTTTCGCCATTTCCGCACGGCGACTGGGACCTCGAGGAGGTCATTTCTCGTGCGACCGTGGACCTCGACGCCGTGTTGCTCGGGGACGATCACACCCCCGCCCAGCGGCAGATCGACGGCACGTGGGCGACCTACTGCGGTTCGACCGAACGCACGAGTGCTTCACAGCGCGAACCACGGGGGTACAACCTCGTCACGTTCGAGGGGAACGTTTCGATCACGCGCCGAACGATCGACACCCGCGAATTCGTCTTCATCGACCTGGAACTCGCCCCGTCGGAAGGTGACTCACTGGTTCGTGAGCGAATCCGGGAGGCAGACGTGGAGGACGCCGTCGTCATCGTCACGATCGAGGGTGAGGGAGACTCGATTCCGCCGGCGGACATCGAAGCCGTCGGGGCCGAGGAGGGCGCGCTGGTGACCCGGGTGAACGACCGGCGGGAGGTCGATACCGAGCGGGAGACGGCTGTTTCCTTCGCCGATCCCGACGAGGCCGTCGCCGAGCGGGTCCGCGAACTCGGGCTGAGCGAGGTCGCCCGCTCCGTCGAGGAACTCATCCGTGAGGGCGAGGTCGCACGGAGCAACCTCCGCGACCGTGTCGTCGAACGGGTCGAAGCACGGCTCGACGATCCCGGGGCCTTCGAGCGGGCACCAGCACCCGAAACCGACGTCGCGGATGCGGCGGTCGGTCATCCTGACGCCGAGGGAGCCGATGAGTCCACAAATAGCGCACCGGCTGCCGAATCCGACGGGGACGATCCCGAGCCGGCCGAATCGGCCCAGGAAACCACGATGGAGGACTTTCTATGAGGTTCCAGCGACTCTCGCTCCGCAATTTCAAGTGCTTCGCGGACGCGGACGTGGATCTCTCTCCCGGGGTGACCGTCGTGCACGGCATCAACGGGAGCGGCAAATCGTCGTTGCTCGAGGCCTGCTTTTTCGCGCTGTATGGGGCGACGGCCATCGAACGAACCCTCGAAGAAATCGTGACGATCGGAGCCGAGGAGGCAGCAGTCGATCTTTGGTTCACCCATGAGGGCGAGGACTATCACCTCCATCGCCGGATTCGGGCGACTGGGGAGCGGGCGGCGACCGCAGATTGTATGCTGGAGGGGCCCGAGGACACCCTGACCGGGGTCGGAGACGTCGAGGCCGAAATCCGGTCGATGCTCCACATGGATTCGGAAGCCTTCGTGAACTCGGCCTTCGTCCGCCAGGGAGAGATCAATAAGCTCATCGAGGCCAGCCCGGGAGACCGGAAGCGGATGATCGATCGGCTCCTGCAACTCGGCCGCCTCGAGACCTACCGGGAGCGCGCGACCGAGGCCCGGCTGGGTGTCGAATCGGTCGTGGAGCGACGAGCGGGTCGACTGGAATCACTCGAGGAACAGATCGAGGGAAAAGAGGAGTCCGCACTCCACGAGCGACAGTCGGTCCTCGAGACGGAGATCGCCGAGCTGGAATCCAAGATCGAGGAACTCGAGGCGGGTCGAGAGGAGGCACGGGAAGCCCGATCGGAGGCGGAGTCGATCCTCGAGGACCACGAGCGGCGACAGGAGGAACTCGAAACGGTCAAAGAGGAACTCGATGATCTTCGCGACCGGATCGCCGAGACCGAGCGTCGGCGCGAGCAGTTGGGGGAGGCTGTCGCGGAGATCCGCGAGACGATCGCCGAACAGGAGGCCGAAATCGAGGACAGCGCCGAGGAACTCGGACTCGAAACCGCCGAAATCGAGGTGATCGAGGCGGCGATCGAGACCGAACGGGAGCGAAAAGAGTCGATCACCGAGGAGATCATGGACCTCAGGGAGGCCGTCCAGTCTGCCGAACACGAGGCCGAGACGGCAGCCGAGCGCGCCGAGGAACGGCGAGAACGAGCCGAAGCGAAACGGGAACGCATCGAGGAACTCGCCGAGGAACGAAAGGAACTCGAGATGACCATCGAATCGGAACGTGATGCCATCCGAGCGGCCGGTGAGGCGATCGCCGAGCATCGGGCTGCATTCGAGGACGTCTCGATCGAGTTCGGGGAGGCCGCGGCGTTCCTCGAGGAGCGGACCGCGGAACTCGAGACAATCCGGGAGGAGGAGACCGCACTCCGCGAGGACATCGCCACCGTCGAGAACTCCATCGAGGAGGCCGAGGCACTGCTCGAGGCCGGCAGGTGTCCGGAGTGTGGCCAACCGGTCGACGGGTCACCCCACGTGGAATCGCTGGATGAAGACCGGGAGCGACTGGCCGAACTGGAGGCGGAGTTGGCGTCCGTGACCGAACGTCGGGAGTCGATCGAATCGGACATCGATCGGGCCGAGGAGCTTCGCGAACACGAGCGGGAGGTCGACGGGCTCCGCTCCGAGGTACAAACCCGGGGCGAGCGAGTGGCAGAGAAACTCGAGGCCCTCGAGGATCGAACCGAGCGGATCGAGGAGCGACGGACCGAGGCGACGGAACTGGAATCCGAGGCGGAGGTGATCGAGTCCAGGGCCGAGACGGCACGGGAACGGGTGGCCGAAATCCGAGCATCGATCGGCGAAAAAAACGAGGCCCAGGCAGAACACACCGAGCGAATCGATTCACTCGAGGACCTCCTCGAGGACGTGACCAGACTGAACGAGCGCCGCGAGGCCGTCGAGAGTCATCGAGAGACCCGGGAAGAACTTGCAGACCGGAACGACGAGCGACGGGAGCGCCTCGCCACGCTCCGTGAGCGGAAGCGGTCACTCGGCGAGGCGATCGACGAGGCCCAGGTCGAGCAGGCCCGATCGGAGAAACGACGGGCCGAGGAGTATCTCGAGCAGGTCACAGAGTCGCTCGCAGAGCGGCGGGCCGAACGAGACGAGCACCAGAGCGAACTCGGCGCGGTCAGGAACGAACTGGAGGAACTGTCGACCCTGAAGGACCAGCGAGAAACTGTCGAGGAGACCGTCGAGTCCCTCGAATCCCTGCAGGAGGAACTCTCGGAGCTGGAGACGATGTACGCCGACCTCCGGGGTGACCTCAGGCAGCGAAACGTCGAACGGCTGGAGACCCTGCTGAACGAGAGTTTCGACCTCGTCTATCGCAACGACTCCTACTCGCGGATCGAACTCGACGGGGACTACGAACTCACGGTCTTCCAGAAGGACGGGTCGCCCCTCGATCCGGACCAGCTCTCCGGTGGCGAGCGGGCCCTGTTCAATCTCAGCCTCAGGGCCGCGATCTATCGCCTCCTCGTGGAGGGGATCGAGGGACGGGCGCCGATGCCACCCCTCATCCTCGACGAGCCGACCGTGTTCCTCGATAGCGGACACGTCACCCAGCTCGTCTCCCTCGTGGACTCCATGCGCGAGCTCGGCGTCGAGCAGATCATCGTCGTGAGCCACGACGAGGAACTCATCGCGGCGGCAGATGATCTCCTTCGGGTCGAGAAAAATCCCACGACGAATCGCTCGCGTGTACGATCAGTGGGGGCTGAACTCCCCGGGACCGCCGATTGATTGCCCTGGTTCGATATCCATCCCTCTCAATTCGAGGCGCAATGGCGACGGTATCGCCATCCGGCCAGCAGAAGAAGCACCGCTCCCGTCACCAGTAGCACGACGCCCCCGGACAGCTTCTCGGAGAACGTCAAAAGCAGGAGCCCGAAACCAGCCCCAAGCACGCCGGCATTGAGCAACCCGGCCTGCACGAGGAACTCCCGGCGGAGCTCTGCGTCCAGATTCGCAGGTGGAAAGTCCTCGGACCCTCGACTGCCATCCCCCGATGTACGCTGTTCGTCGCGGTTCACGGTCGCAAGCCGTGGCGATTCTCGTTAAATGTTTCCCGTCGAGTGTTCGATCGGCCGAGGGGCCGATCGGACAGAACATCTCCGTTATCGGTTCTCCGACAGGGACTCGACGGCTGTGGACTGGATCCAGGCAAGTGGGTTGTCGCCGTCGTACAGGACGATGCCATCGACAGTCTCGTAGGCCTCGACCTCCCGTTCCGCGGATTCACCCTGCGGGAGCTCCGGGACATCGGCGCGTCGATCCTCGCCTCTGGCGTGGTCGTCCACAGGTGGCACCTCGTCATGTGGTATGAATCCGCATGGTAAAGACCTTTCCCCCATCGACTGGGGAGTCCCGGATCACTTTTCAGGGACGGCCCCGATTCCACAGGCAATGACGAACGCGGACCTCACGGAGTTTGCCGGCTCCGCAGACCCGTCGGCGGAGCAGTCGACTGCGGGACGCGCGGCCGAAGCCCGGGCCGTGGCCGGAAACGCCGAGCCGGTGGTGACCGAGATCATCTCCGCTGAGGCAGACGCGCTGCCGACGGCCGAGGACACCATCGAACTTGCGGTCACCCAGGTCGATTACACGGTCGAGGGATCCGGCGAGCACGAACGACCGGTCATTCACGTGTTCGGTCGAACGGCCGAGGACGATCTCGAGCACGTGCGGGTTCACGGGTTTCGACCGTACTTCTACGCGCCGACGGCTTCCCTCGAGGGGAACGATTTCGCCCGGGACGCGATCACCGGACACGAGGACGGGTTCGAAAGCATCCGCGGCGAGTCCCTGACCCGAATCTACGCACGGACCCCGCGAGACGTCGGGGCCATGCGGGACGAGTTCGAGCACTACGAGGCGGACATCCTCTTCCCGAACCGCTTTCTCGTGGACCGGGACATCACGAGTGGGGTTTCAGTCCCGCTCCGACGCGGTGAGGACGGCGCCATCTACGCCCATGCCGAAGAGGTCGATCCGGTCGAGATGAGTCCGAATCTCCGGGTCAACACCTTCGACATCGAGGTCGATGACCGCTCGGGCTTTCCGGAGGACGGCGAGGAACCGATCATCAGCATCTCGAGCCACGATTCCTACCGGGAGGAGTACGTGACCTGGCTCTTCGAGCCGGAAGCAGGGTCGGCTCGCGTGCCTGACGGACTTCCGGATCACGAGCCCCTCGACGGCGATGCGTCCATCGAGGTCAGGACGTTCGGCGAAGAGGCGGCGATGCTCGAGGCGTTTCTCGACTATATCGATCGGACGAATCCGGACGTCCTGACGGGCTGGAATTTCGCCGACTTCGACGCCCCCTACCTGTTAGATCGACTGGACGTCGTTGGCCTCGATCCGAACCGGCTCTCGCGGGTGAACGAGGTCTGGCGGAGCGACTGGCAGGGCCCGAGCGTCAAGGGCCGAGTCGTCTTCGACCTGCTCTATGCCTACCAGCGAACCCAGTTCTCCGAACTTGACTCCTATCGACTCGAGGCAGTCGCCGAGGAGGAAGTCGGCGTCGGGAAGGAACGGTACACGGGTGACATCGGCGACCTCTGGGAAACCGACCCGGAGCGGCTCCTCGAATACAACCTCCGGGACGTCGAACTCTGCGTCGAAATCGACCGGCGACAGAACATCATCGACTTCTGGGAAGAGGTCGCCGAATTCGTCGGCTGTAAACTCGAGGACGCGACGACGCCGGGTGACGCCGTGGACATGTACGTCCTGCACAAGGTCCACGGCGAGTTTGCCGTGCCATCGAAGGGACAGCAGGCGAGCGAGGATTACGAGGGTGGGGCCGTCTTCGATCCGATCACCGGGGTCCGAGAGATGGTGACCGTCCTGGACCTGAAGAGTCTGTATCCGATGTGCATGGTAACCATCAACGCGTCGCCGGAGACGAAGGTCGATCCCGAGACCTACGACGGGAACACCTACCGGGCCCCGAACGGGACCCACTTTCGGACCGAGCCTGACGGCATCATTCGCGAGATGGTCACGGAACTCCTCAAAGAGCGCGAGGAGAAGAAGGCCCGGCGCAACGAACACGATCCCGAGACCGAGACCTATCGGCTCTACGACCAGCAACAGGCAGCCGTGAAGGTCATCATGAACTCCCTCTACGGCGTCCTGGGATGGGAGCGGTTCCGGCTCTACGACAAGGAAATGGGGGCGGCAGTCACGGCGACCGGCAGGGCGGTCATCGAGTTCACCGAACAGGCAGCGAACGAGCTGGGTCTCGAGGTGATTTACGGCGACACCGATTCGGTGATGCTCGAGCTCGGCGGGGACGTGACCGTCGAAGAGGCGATCGAGCGATCGCGCGACCTCGAGTCGTACATCAACACCTCCTATGACGAGTTCGCGAGAACTGAACTGAATGCCGAGGACCATCGCTTCGAAATCGAGTTCGAAAAGCTCTATCGGCGGTTCTTTCAGGCGGGAAAGAAGAAGCGCTATGCGGGACACATCGTCTGGAAGGAGGGCAAAGAGGTCGACGACATCGACATCACCGGCTTCGAGTACAAGCGCTCCGATATCGCTCCGATCACCAAGGAGGTCCAGCGGAACGTCATCGAGCGGATCGTGACCGAGGGGGACATCGAGGGCGTGAAGGAGTACGTCCACGAGGTCATCGAGGACTATCAAGCTGGACAGGTGAGCCTCGACGACGTCGGCATCCCGGGTGGAATCGGCAAGCGTCTCGATGACTACGAGACCGACACGGCCCACGTCCGCGGCGCGAAGTACGCGAACCTCCTGCTGGGTACGAACTTCACGCGGGGAAGCAAGCCGAAGCGACTCTATCTGAAGAAGGTCCATCCCAGCTTCTGGCGGCGGATCGAGTCCGAAAACCCGGACATCGAGACCGACGACCGCTACCTCGAGTTCAAGCGGGATCCCGATGTCATCTGCTATGAGTACGCTGACCAGATTCCCGACGAGTTCGAAATCGACTGGCCAAAGATGCTGGAGAAGACGCTCAAGGGGCCGATATCCCGGGTACTGGAGGCCCTCGAAATCTCCTGGGAGGAGGTCCGTGACGGGCAGACCCAGACGGGCCTCGGTCAATACATGTGACCGGAGCGGTGTGATCCTGCCGACGGTGAATCTGATCGACCGATGACCGGGTCTCCGTTCAGGGCCTGGCTCTCGTCGGCGACGATCTCCCGTGCCTCGGCTTCGGGCACAGATCTCGGGCAGTCCGTCCGAGCAGCGAGTCCCTTTCGGCCGCGAAGATGTTCGCATAGCTCTCACCGCAGGTCACCAGTGCCGTAAAGAATACGACGGAAATCGGGTGTCGAATCTCCCCCTCGAAAAACTGGGTCGGTACACGGAACTCACTCGTGTCTGGCCTTCAATTCGACGAGGTAGCCAAAGGGATCTCGGACGTACACCGCCCTGGCCGTTCCGCCGGCACCGAGCACTTCTCTATCGTCTTCGACCTCGACCCCGGCGTCTGCGAGGGTCGCTCTGATCGACTCGATCGACTCCTCGAGGTGGATCGAGACGTGGTCGTAGTTTCGTCCGCTGGGCCGTTCGAACTCTGGATCCGGCCAGAGATGGAGCACCGTCTCTCCAGTCAAACGGATGGCGAAAAAGGAGATCTCACCGCTCGAGAACTCCTCGAGGCGGTCGGGTTCGAACCCGAGGATATCTTCGTAAAATTCCAGCGCTCGATCGCGACCGTCCGGTGGGATCTTCAGATTGAGGTGGTCGAGGGCGATTGGCTCCATGTTCCCTGACACTCGCGACCGCCGGAAAAGCCTTCGCCGATCAGGGATCCGAATCGAACGTTCCGAACTTGTCCCGACGGAAGAGGTCGATCTCGGCCGCCGTCGATCGCTCTCGACTCGCGGCGAAGACGACCGCCTCGGCGATTTCCTCCGGTTCGGTGACACTGTCCGGGGCATATCGTTCCTTCATGGGTTCTGCGTCCTCGCTCCCGAACTCGGTTCTGACCTCCGAGGGATTGACGATCGAGACGGCGACTCCCCGGTCTCCGACGTCGGCCATCACGCTCTTGGCGAAGCCACGAACCCACCACTTCGTCGCGGCATAGACCGGATTGAAGGGGCGTGGATACTGGCCGGCGAAACTGCCGACGAACACGAGATTTCCGTCCCGTTCGATCAGGGAAGGGAGGGCTGCCCGAGTGAGGAAGAAGACGCCGTCCACGTTCACGTCCATCATCTGTCGATAGGCGTCCGTCTCGAGATCGGTGACCCCGTTTCCCCGTCCGACACCGGCGTTTGCGACGACGACGTCCAGGCCTCCGAACTCCTGAATAGTCCAGTCGACCAGATCATCGACGGCGGACTCCACGGTCACGTCGGTCGGGACGACCCGAGCAGTCCCACCGGCGGCACGAATCGTCTCTGCAACCGATTCGAGACGGTTCTCCCGTCTGGCCGCGAGGACGACTGCCGCTCCGGCATCGGCCAGGGCCTTCGCGCTCGCCGCTCCAATCCCGGCACTTGCTCCCGTGACGATGGCGATTCGACCGTCGAGGAGTCCGTGATTGTCCATAGTGTCCCTTTCGTCCTGGCGGGCTTGAGTATTGGGTGCGGCCCGGTTCGAAAACAGAATCTGCGGGACTGGAGATGTCGGATTCGGCGGCAGGGAAATACCGCATCCGATTGCCCCGAAGAGACGTATCCAATTGCTTCGAAAATACCGAATCCATTTGGCTCCGATGACCTGTATCCAATGGCTCCGATGACCTGTATCCAATGGCTCCGA
>JBDGUI010000003.1:9434-11697 GCA_042216015.1 Halodesulfurarchaeum sp.
TGGCTCCGATGACCTGTATCCAATGGCTCCGATGACCTGTATCCAATGGCTCCGAAGTACTGGAGCCAGTGACGCCGAGAATCCGGATCTATAGACCTCGAAATGCCGGTTGGCCGCCGGATGCGCAAGCATTAAACGTTTCTCAGCCCTTATTTAGGACGACCTAATCAATGGCGACACTTGAACTGAAGAACGTTCACGCGACGGTGAGTGACGAGGACGAGCAGATCCTGAGGGGCGTCGATCTCGAGGTCTCCTCGAACGAGATTCACGCGCTCATGGGACCAAATGGGAGCGGTAAATCGACGACTGCGAAGGTCATCGCGGGCCATCCGGCCTACACGGTCACGGACGGTGACATTCTGCTTCACCTCGAGAAGGGGGACTTCCCGGAGGTCGAGATCCCGGCGGACAAACGAACCTGGAGTCTGCTCGATCTCGAACCGCACGAACGGGCGGCCCTGGGCCTCTACTTGGGCTTCCAGTATCCCGTCGAGATCGAGGGTGTGACCCTTTCGAATTTCCTTCGGACCGCACTCAATGCCAAACTCGAGGAGCGGGAGGAACTCCTCTTTGGCGAGGACGAGGCGGATGCAGACGACGAGGGGGGATTCGAGACGGATCCGCGTGAGGGGCCACAGGACGAGGGACCCGTGGGCGTCGACGAGTTCCACGAGTTGCTTCAGGAGAAAATGGAACTCCTCGACATGGACGGGAGTTTCGCCCGTCGATACCTCAACGTCGGCTTCTCCGGCGGGGAGAAAAAGCAAAACGAGGTGCTCCAGGCGGCCCTGCTCGAACCCGTCGTCGCGGTCCTCGACGAGATCGACTCCGGGCTCGACATCGATCGACTCCAGGACGTCTCGAAGGGAATCAACGCACTCCGGGACGAACAGGATACCGGCGTGCTCCAGATCACTCACTACCAGCGGATCCTCGATTACGTCGAGCCGGACCGAGTTCACATCATGCTCGACGGCGAGATCGTGATGGAGGGCGACGCCGAGCTGGCCAAGGACCTCGAGGACCACGGCTATGACTGGGTCCGCGATCAGGTCTACGGGGCGGCGTGAGGTGATACCCCAATGAGTTCAGATTCAAACCTCGAGGACGCCGACACGGAGAAACGGTTCGAGTTCAAGAAGGAACAGTCCTCTGCTTTCGAATCCGAGGTGGGGCTCACCGAGGAGACCGTCCGAGTCATCTCCGAGGACAAGGACGAACCGGAGTGGATGCTCGAGCGTCGTCTCAAGGCCCTCAAGCACTACCAGAACATGCCGATGCCGACGGACTGGCCGGGACAGCCCGATCTGTCGGGATTGGACGTGGAAAAGATCATCCCGTACATTCGGCCCGACGTCGAGACGCGAGGAGAGGCCGAAAACTGGGAGGACCTCCCGGACGAGATCCAGGACACCTTCGACAAGCTCGGCATCCCGGAGGCCGAGAAGGAGGCGCTCTCGGGCGTCGGTGCCCAGTACGAGTCCGAGGTCGTCTACCAGAACATGAAGGAGCAGTGGGAGAAGAAGGGGGTCATCTTCATGAACATGGACCGGGCCGTCCAGGAGCACCCGGAGATCGTCAAGGAGTACTTCATGACGAAGGCGGTCCCCCCGAGCGACAACAAGTTCGCCGCCCTCCATGGGGCGGTCTGGTCCGGTGGATCGTTCGTCTACATCCCGGAGGACGTCGCCGTGGAAATGCCGGTGCAGGCCTACTTCCGGATGAACTCAGAGGGCATGGGCCAGTTCGAGCACACGCTCATCGTCGCCGAGCCCGGGTCGGAGGTCCACTACATCGAGGGGTGTTCGGCCCCCCAGTATGCCACGCACAACCTCCACTCGGGGGCCGTCGAGGTCTTCGTGAAGGAGGACGCCCACGTCCAGTATTCGACCGTCCAGAACTGGTCGAAGAACACCTACAACCTGAACACGAAGCGTGCCCTCGTCGACGGGAACGGGACGATGGAGTGGATCTCGGGCAGCATGGGCTCGAAGGCCACCATGCTCTACCCGTGTTCGATCCTCAAGGGCGAAGGGGCAACCGATACGCACATCACCATCGCTTTCGCCGGCGAGGGACAGGACATCGACACCGGGGCAAAGGTCTATCACACCGCCCCAAATACCAAGTCCACGATCGAGTCCAAGTCCATCAGCAAGGACGGCGGTCGGACGAACTACCGTGGCCTGGTCCACATCGGCAACGGAGCCGAGAACTCCTCGACGAGCGTGGAGTGTGACGCCCTGATGTTCGACAACGA
>JBDGUI010000018.1:0-11559 GCA_042216015.1 Halodesulfurarchaeum sp.
GTTCCTCGGCCCGAGCGTTCCGCTCGGGGAATCGCGGCACTCGGGTCCGCTGGACCGCTCGTGCCGCGAATGCTATTCACGTTTCTACCCAATCGAGCTTCAAACGCTTCCAAAGCGGCGATTTTCACACCTTTGAGGGCCTGATACGTCGATTTGGTTCAAATTGGGTCCTTATAGGTGGGGTCCTCATTTCGAGAACCCAATCGAATAGTGAACCCCTTCTCCCCGGCCAGCTGGGAATTCCTATCAACAGTCCACTATCAGTACTCCGAGATAAGACCTCGGACGCAGCACGAAGTACTGTGCCCATCTCACGTGAAACGACAGACGCGGACCGAATTCAGTGGGTACTGAACGGCGAAGCCGCTCAGTCCGCCACGATCCCGGCGACTCGGGGGACGAGCTGTCTGATTCCGAGAAGGTACACGCCAAAGAAGAGCGCCCAGGAACCGATGAACAGCTCCCAGGCCCCCAATGTGAACTCCCCCGCGAGAACGTTCGCGATGCCGGCCTGATCGCCGAGCAGGCCGAGTGCCGTGAAGATCACCGTGCCAGCGGCCATCAGTAGCAGTGTGACGGGGTTTCCCACCGATTGCGATCGGCGTGTTGCCATTGGCAAAGAGTTCCCCCGACCGGGGATTAATCTCCCGCTTTCAATCCGCGTCGCCGGGTCCGTCCGATCTGAGGTTGCGGAAGGGGAACACAAACACGGGGTTTCATTACTGGGCGGGTGTATTACTTATTGTTGATCAGGAGTGACGGATGAGGAAGTGGCGGAGGTGGATTCTGCGAAAAAGGAATCGTCGGAAGTGACGGAAGAGACCGTCGATTCGATCCCGATTCCCTTCCTGTCACTCGACGAATGGGGAGAAATCCGTCGGGTGAACCGGGCGTGGCTCGACGCGTTTGGCTACGACCGATCGACCGTCGAGGGGGCCAAATTCGAGGAGTTTCTCGATCCGGAGTCCACCGCGCACTTCCGATCCCAGTTGCAGACGCTTGACGCGAGAGAGCGGATCTCCGGGATCGAACTCGAAGTGGCGCACGCGGCCGGCCAGGGGGTGACCGTCGATCTCGAGGCGACCGTCGAGTACGCGAACTCGGGAGCAATACACCGGATACACTGCCAGTTCGCGGCGGTCGGGCGGGATACCGGTCGGGAGGACCGGTTCCTGGCCCAGCAGGCGAAAATCGAGGCGCTCCTGGACGTCGCAATAGGGATCCAGCAGGCCGAGACCGAAGCGGCCGTCTACGAACGCCTCGTCGGGGCCGCAGCGGACATCCTCGAATTCGACAGCGCCATCGCCGACGCGGTCGAAGACGGGTATCTCGTTCCCCGGGCCGTCTCGGCGGGTGTCACCCCCGACGAATACGTCGGTCGCGTGTCGATCGAGGAGGACACGATCGGCTCACGGGTCTACCGAAGCGGGGAGTCCTCCGTGATCGAGGATCTCGATGACGACCGTTCGAGTCGATTTCGCTCGGTTCTCACCGTTCCGATCGGCGAATACGGCGTCTTTCAGGCCGTCGACCGGGAGCCGAATGCCTTCTCCGAGACGGACTGTGACCTGGTGGAACTGCTGGTCGCCCACGGACGGGACGCGCTCGACCGTCTCGAACACGTCGAGGCTCTCGAACGGCGAACAGCGTCGTTGAGCCGGGAGCGAAACCGCCTGGAGGCGATCTTCGAGGCGGTTCCCGAACCCATTGCCCACATCCGGTACGAGGATGGAGAGCCGATCGTCGTCGCCGTGAACTCGGCCTTCGAGGACACCTTCGGATTCGAGTCGAGCGAAATCGAGGGACGGTCGGTCAACGAACTCCTCGTTCCCGAAGACCATCTGGAGCGGGCACGCACGCTCGATCGGGCCGCCGAGCGCTCGAACATGGTCGAGCGCCAGGTCACACGGCTGGCCGCGGATGGCGAACGAACCTTTCGGCTTCGCTCCGCCGTACTCGAAACGGAGGGCGAACCGGAGATGCTCGTGGTGTACGTCGACCTCAGCGAGCAGAAGGCGCGCGAGCGGGAACTCGAGCGGGAGAACGAACGACTCGAACAGTTCGCCAGTATCGTCTCTCACGATCTCCGATCGCCGCTCACGGTGGCGAGGGGCCATCTCGACCTCCTCGGGGACGAGCACGACCGTTCCCACGTCGAGAAAATCGTCAGGGCGATCGATCGAATGGAGGCGATCATCGACGACGTGCTGACGCTCACCCGCGGGGGCAAGACGGTGGCCCAGACCGAGAAGGAGCCAGTCGAGCTGGCCGCACTCGCCGAAGCCGCCTGGCAGGCCGTCGACTCGGATGAGGCCACCCTCGAGATCGAAACGGACCGAACGGTGCTCGCGGACCGGTCTCGACTGCGCCGGGTCTTCGAGAACCTCCTCTGGAACGCCGTCGAGCACGCCGGACCGACGGTCACCGTCACCGTGGGAGACACCGAGGACGGATTCTTCGTCGAGGACGACGGGCCGGGAATTCCCGAAAGCGAGCGGGAGAAGGTGTTCGAATCGGGCTATTCGACCTCCCGGGACGGGACCGGATTGGGTCTCGACATCGTCGGAGAGATCCTCGAGGCCCACGGCTGGTCCATCTCCCTCGAGAACGCCGAAACCGGCGGCACCCGCTTCGAGATCCGGACGGCGTGAGCCCGGGTCGGCCACCAGCGCGGTCAGTGTGTCAAATTCCAACACGTTTACCCGATCTGCGTCCGTATCCTTTCGGTGGGAAATGTTCGAATCCCCCTGGCAGATCGGGATCCTCCTCGGCATCGTGAGCCTGTATGCCCTGTTTCTCTTCCGGTTCGCTCACCGTCGACTGGCCCAGTCGCAGGCGACACCGCAGCCCGAATCCGGCCACGGGGAGGAGTCACCGATCGTCTGTCCGGAGTGTGGAACCCGAAACGGGGCCGGATACCGGTTCTGCCGGTCCTGTATCGCAGAACTCCCCCAGCCGGAGGATTCCGGCCACCAGCCCGGCCACGAGCTGAGTCGGAACGCGCGGTGACCGATCGGGAAGGGGAGGCAATGGGGACCGGATGCAAAGATTTTATTATGAAGCACAAACAAAGATTATACTGAATTCGAGGTGACAAGCCATGCCGCTGCCAACCACGCCAGCGAGTTCGTGGATGAGTGATCTCGACCTGCCGAGCCGACTGTTCGAAACGGGTCGAAGCGATTACGAGCTGTACGAGGAGGACGGCGAGTTCGTCCTCAGCGTCGAGTTGCCGGGCTTCGATCCCGAAGAGATCACGGTCACCTGGAACGAGGGCGTGCTCAACATCGCCGCCGAACACGAGGAGGAGAGTCGCGGAAGCCGGAAGACCTACCACCGTCGGTTCCGCTTCCCGAAGGAGGTCTCGGAGGATGATATCGCCGCCTCGTACACCAACGGAATCCTCGAGGTCCGGCTGCCCCAGGTAACCGGTGCGACGGTCACGGGGAGCGAGATCCCGATCGAACACTGACGGGCGATTATCGGGTTTTCTGGTCCTCGAAGACCGACGACGGAGGTGCGGACCCGTCCGTGACGTCGGGGTGGATCGTTTTCCACCGTCACATCGTGTAAATGGGTTTTTATAGAAAGGGAGGCCAATCCCCCATCCATGACGGTACGGAGGCTTTCCTGATGCGCATCCTCATCGTCGGGGCCGGCGAGGTTGGCTCCTCGATCGCCGCCAATCTCGCGGCGACTCATGACGTGGTGGTGGTCGAGCGGGACCCGGCTGTCGTCGAGGACATCACCTATTCGATCGATGTCCTGGCGATTCAGGGTGACGGGACCGAGATGGACGTGCTCCAGGAGGCGGACATCGATCGGGCCGACATGGTGATCGCGGCCACCGACAGCGACGAAACGAACATCGTCATCAGCGGCACGGCCAAGACGATCAGCGACGCGTTCACCATCGCCCGGATCAAGCGCCGGAGCCTGCTGCGCACCTGGGAACAGTCCCATGGCTCCTTCGGCGTGGACTTCATGGTCTGTACCGACCTGGTCACCGCGGAGACGATCTTCCGGATCTCGGAGGTCCCACACGCCCACGACGTCGACTCGTTCTCGAACGACCTGATCCGGATGGTCGAGCTGGAAATCGACCCGGAGAGTCCGATCGTCGGCAAATCCGTCCACGAGGCCGATCGGTACGACTCGATGACCTTCGCCGGCATCTTTCGCGACGGCGACCTGATCGTCGTGACCGGGGAGACGACGATCGAGGCGGGCGACAACCTCGTGGTGATCGGGAGCGAGACGTCGGTTCGGTCCTTCGCCAGCGAAACCGCCGCCCACCCCGAGGAGACCATCGAGGACATCGTGATCATCGGCGGCAGCAAGGCCGGCCACCAGACAGCCCGGGTTTTCGAGGAACACGGCTATCGACCGCGGCTCATCGAGCGGGATCCCGACCGGGCCCGGTACCTCGCCGAGGAACTCTCGAAGACGACGGTCATGGAGAGTGACGCCACGGACACGGCGTTTCTCGACCGGGAGCGCGTCGGCGAGGCCGACGTGGTCGTGGTCTGTCTCGAGAGCGACGAGAAGAACCTGCTCGTCTCGCTTCTGGCCCGGAAGTTGGGGGCCAGACGAACCGTCGCCATCGTCGAGAACGCCGAGTACGGCGAGCTCTTCGAGGCGGTCGGCGTGGACATCGCCGTCGACCCGCGCATGGAGACCGCAGAGGAGATCGTCCGGTTCACCCGCGAGGGCCACACCGAGAAGGTCGCGATGCTCCAGCACGACCGGGCGGAGGTCCTCGAGGTGGAACTCGACGAGGGAAGTTCCGTCTCGGGCAAGCGACTGGTCGAGGTCATCGAATCGATGCCCGAAGGCGTGGTCATCGGCGCCATATCCAGGGCCGGGGAACTCGTCACCCCGCGGGGCGAAACCGTCTTTCAGCCGGGCGATCACGTGGTCCTGTTCGTCGACGGAACGGTCCTCAACGAGATCGTTCCGAAATTCTGAAATGAGATTCGATCGACGCCCCGCACGAGTGAGAGGAGTGACGCGATGAGCTGGAACGTCGAGTGGCGGGCGAGTCTCGCCAGCCTCGGGACGATGGTGAAGTTCCTCTCGCTCTCGATGCTCGTCCCGCTCTTCGTCGGCGCGGTCTACGGCGAGGATATCTGGGTCTTCGGGGTGTCGATTGTGGTGACCGCGGGCGCCGGCCTGGCCCTCGAGCAACTCGATTCCGATCCGGATCTCGGTCCACGTGAGGCGCTCCTGCTCGTCTCGCTCGCCTGGACCACCGCCTCGATCTTCGGGGCGATCCCGTTTCTCCTCGCGGGGATCGGGACGGAGTCGACGATCGGGCTCTCGCTCGACTCGACCGGGGCGGCCTTCGCGTCGATCGTCAACGCTCTCTTCGAATCCGCGAGCGGGTTCACGACGACCGGAGCGACGGTCCTCGGCGAGATCAGTCTGGAGCGGCACTCCCACGCGGTGTTGCTCTGGCGCCAGCTCATCCAGTGGCTCGGCGGCATGGGAATCATCGTCCTCATGATCGCCATCCTGCCCGAACTCGCGGTCAACGGCGCCCAGTTGATGCAATCGGAGGCACCGGGACCCGACCTCCAGAAGCTGACCCCGAAGATTGCCGAGACCGCCCGGGCGCTCTGGTTGATCTACTTCGGATTCACCGTCCTCCTCGTCGCGGCCCTGTACGGCCTGCACCTCGCCGGCCTGGCGCCGAACATGAACCTCTTCAACGCGGTCTCCCACGCGTTCTCGGCGCTCCCGACCGGCGGATTCTCGCCGAAGGCCCGGAGCATCGCGGCCTTCTCGGCGGCGGTCCAGTGGGTCATCATCCCCTTCCTGGTCGTGGCCGGGACGAACTTCGCGCTGTTCTGGCACGTGCTCAGGGGCGAAGCCGAACACCTCTACCGCAACTCGGAGTTTCGGGCCTACGCGGGGGCCATCGCCGTCTTCGCCGCGATCCTCTCGGTGCTGCTGGTCGGCGGGGCGGCCCCGGTCCTCGAGATTGGCGGGGCAACCGAGGGCCTCGTGGAGCCCGCCATCCGCACCGGGGCATTCCAGATCGTCTCGCTGCTCAACTCCACGGGCTTTGCGACGGCGAACTACGTCGAGTGGAGCCACGCCGCCCAGCTGTTCCTCCTCTTAGCGATGTTCGTGGGCGGGTCGGCCGGCTCGACCGGCGGCGGGATCAAGGTCGTCCGCTGGCTCGTGGTGCTGAAGGCGATCCGGCGACAGCTCTACACGACCGCCCACCCCGAGGTCGTCGAACCCGTCCGGCTCGCCGGGAGCGTGGTCGAGGAGGACGCCATCCGAGGGATCCTGACCTTCACGGTGCTGTATCTCGTGCTCATGGGCGTCTCGGCCGTGTTCTTCAGCCTCGATGCCGCCCGCGTGGGCATCGAGCTGACGGCGATGGAGTCGATCGGCGCCTCCGTCGCGACCCTCGGGAACATCGGGCCGGGATTCGGACGGCTCGGACCCTTCGGCAGTTACGAGTTCTTCCCGGAGACGTCAAAGCTCGTCATGACCGGCCTCATGTGGGTGGGCCGACTCGAGATCGTCCCGGTCCTCGCGATCTTCGTGAGCGGGATCCGGGACCGGTAGCTCAGCATTCGGCCGCCCAGAGGCGATGGTCCACCGGGAGTGAGAAACCCTCGACGAGAATCCGTTCGATCACCCCGGCGACTCGCTCGTCGTCACCGGATACGGCGATCCGGAGGTTCGTCCCACCGTCGGTGACCGACTGCTGGTCGGTAACCCGAACGCCCCCGAACTGGTCGATCGCGGCCCGGATCGACTCCAGTTCGGCGTCGGTGCAGTCGAGATTGAGCCGTTGGTCACGGTCCCGGTACTGGAGCCAGGGCGGTGGTCCCGAGCCGTTTCCAGGCGTCGATTCGGGGTCGACCTCCACGGTCAGATACGGGCTCTCCCGCTCGCGATGGGCCCGGATCGCCGCCACGAGCAGTGAGTTGCGCTCCCCGGGAGTGCTGCCGGCGAATCTGTTCATGGGCTGGGTGCGGTCGGGACTGATAAAAGGATCGGGTCGGTTCGCCGAGTTCGACAATCCCTTGTACCGACCGCCAAAAGTGGCCAGCATGACGAATCCACGCGTCCTGCTGCTGGGGGCCCCGGGGGCAGGCAAGGGCACCCAGGCGGATCGACTCACCGAGGCCTTCGACATCGAACACATCACCACCGGCGATGCGTTGCGGGCGAACAAGGACATGGAGACCGACTACGGGACCCCGCGGGAGTACATGGACGCGGGCGAGTTGGTGCCGGATCCCGTCGTCAACGAGATCGTGGAGGCCGCAATCGAGGACGCGGACGGGTTCCTCCTCGACGGCTATCCTCGAAACGAGTCACAGGTCGAGTACCTCGAGGAGATCACCGACCTCGACGTCGTGGCGTACCTCGAGGTGAGCGAGTCCGAGCTCCTCGACCGGCTGACGGGACGTCGGGTCTGTCGGGAGTGCGGTCGCAGTTACCACGTCAAATACGATCCGCCCGAGGAACCCGGCGTCTGTGACGTGTGTGGGGGCGAACTCTACCAGCGCGAGGACGACACCGAGGAAACCGCGCGCGAGCGGATCGAGGTCTTCGAGGCGAACACGGCCCCGGTGGTCGAACACTTCCGCGAGGCGGGCGATCTGGTCGAGATCGACGGCGAACAGGACCCGGAAAGCGTCTTTCGCGAACTCGAGGCGGCAGTCGAGGCGAGGACGGACGCGGAGTAAAAGGTTCATTACGCACCCTCCCATTTTGTCCGGTAATGGCACGAATCGCGGAGAAGGTCGCGGACCTGGTCCGCGAAAATCCGGAGTTCGAGGAGGTGCTCTCGGACCTCGTAGAGCGCGAGGGCGAACTCCGGTGGCAGGACGTGAAAGACGACATGACAAGCGGGCAGTGGGGCCGCCTGCTGCAGAAGGACATTCTGGTCGAGGCCGAGGACGGCTTCGAATTCGCGGACCGGGCGGCCGTCGAGGAGGCCCTCGGCAAGACCGAGGAGATCGAGTTCGACTCGGAGGTCGACGTCGACGATGAGGGCACCTCCTGGAGCACCTACGACAAGGCGGCCGCCGTCGGGGCAATGGGGATGTTTGCGGGCTACTCGATCGTCTCGGTCCGGTCGGCGGTCGGGAACGTGCTCGACGTCGTGCTCGGGCCGCTCGACTCGATCCTGCCCATCTTTGCGGTCATCATGGTGCTCGCGATCATCACGGGGCTTTACTCGGCCATCCTGCAGAACGAGTTGATGGACATCGAGCGGATGGGCGCCTACCAGGAACGCATGCAGGAGATCCAGGAGAAACAGAAGGCCGCAAAGGAGCGTGGCGACGAGGAGGCCATCGAGCGGATCCGCGAGGAGCAGATGGACGCGATGGGCGATCAGCTCGGTATGTTCAAGGAGCAACTCCGCCCGATGGTCTGGATCATGCTCATCACGATCCCGGTCTTTCTCTGGATGTACTGGAAGATCCGCCCGCCGAGTCACATCCCGGCCGCCGAGTCCTTCATGGTGCTCCCGCTGGTCGGCCAGATCAAACTGACCGCCGGGGTCCTCGGCCCCCTGCAGGCGTGGATCCTCTGGTACATCCTGAACTCCATCGGGTTCTCCCAGATCATCCGCAAGGCGTTGAACATCCAGACCTCGCCGTCCTGATCGAATCGGTTCACAAAGGATTTGAGCGGGCCGCCCGGAGGACTCGTATGCTGATCACCATCTCCGGGCCGATCGGAAGCGGCAAATCCACCGTCGCCCACCGATTGGCCGAGACGCTGTCGGTCGATCACGTCTCCGGTGGTGACATCTTTCGCGCCCTCGCCGAAGAGCGGGGCTACACCCCACTCGAGTTCAACAAGCTCGCCGAGGAGGACGACCAGATCGACCGCGATCTGGACCGCCGGCTGCGCGAGATCGCCACCGAGCGGGAGGATCTCGTGCTCGAATCCAGACTCGCCGGCTGGATGGCCGGCGGGAACGCCGACCTGAAGTGCTGGTTCGACGCCCCCGAGGAGGTCCGCGCCCGGCGGGTCGCCGAGCGGGAGGAGCGGGACTTCGAGACCGCGCTCGCCGAGATGCGGGCGCGGGGCGAGAGCGAGAAGAAGCGGTATCGCGCCTATTACGGGATCGATTTCGACGACCTCTCGATCTACGATCTCTCCCTGAACACCGCCCGCTGGGGGCCCGAGTCGGTGCTCGGGATCGTCGAGCGCGCCGTCGAGCACTACGACCCGGCCCAGGACGAGGGGGCCGTCCCGGTGACTGGCGTGGAGTATGACTTCTGAGTCCGCCCGGTTGCGCGACCCGCCGGGCGAGCGGGACGTCGAGTCCCTCCTCTCCTTCGGGGTGATCAATCTCGATAAACCACCGGGACCCTCGGCCCACCAGGTCTCGGCGTGGGTCAAGCGATTGACCGACCTCGACCGGGCGGCCCACGCCGGCACCCTGGATCCAAAGGTGACCGGCGTGTTGCCCGTTCTGCTGGGCGATGCCACCCGACTCGTGCCGGCGATGCTCGAGGGCACCAAGGAGTACGTGGCCGTGCTCGAACTGCACGCCCGGGCCCCCGAGGACCTCGAATCGACGGTCGGGGAATTCGAGGGCGAGATCTACCAGAAACCGCCGCGGAAGAGCGCGGTCGCCCGTCGGCTCCGCACCCGGACGGTTCACGCACTCGAGGTGCTGGAGGTGACAGATCGCCAGGCCCTCCTCCGGATGACGGTCGAGAGCGGGACCTACGTCCGCAAGTTGTGTCACGATATCGGGCTCGCGCTGGGCACCCGGGCCCACATGGGCGACCTGCGCCGGACGGCGACCACCCCCTTCGACGACACGGCCCTGCAGACCCTGCACGATCTCGCAGACGGAATGGCTCGTTACGAGGAATCCGGGCGGGCGGACTGGCTCCGCGAGGTGGTGAAGCCGGCCGAGCGGGCGCTTTCCCACCTCCCGGCGGTCGTCATCGCCCCGAGTGCGGCCCGGGAGGTCGCCCACGGCGCGCCGGTGTATGCGCCGGGCGTGATCGAGGGGCCCGCGGCGGAGCCCGAGGGGCTCGTGGTCTGTACCACGCCGGATGGCGCGGCGGTGTGTCTCGGGACCCTGGTCGGGGACCCCGAGGCCGAGTCGGGGACGGTCGTCGACCTCGAGGCCGTGCTCGTGTGAGTCGGGGAAACGAAGGCCTTAATGCCCGCTCACCCCTCGATTCGGGTGCGGGACCGTGGGGTAGCTTGGTATCCTCGGCGCCTGGGGGGCGTCGGACTTGAGTTCGAATCTCAGCGGTCCCACTGCACCTTTTTCGACTCGGGTTCGCAAACGGCGAACCGCTCGCCGGAAAATCTGCACCAAAAAGCTCGACGCTCACTCCGTTCGCGCCGAGTAGACGGACCAACCTCGACGGCGGCCCACCGTTTGACGGAACGGAGAAACGGAGTGACGACAACCGTGGGAGCCAAAGAGACGACGAACTCGCCGCTGGTTTCCCCGTTTTCGACGACCTCAGGGAGGAGAAAACTGGACTTCGTCGTGACGCAGCGAAACGACGGGAGTTCCACTGCACCTTTTTCGACACGGGTTCGCAAACGGCGAACCGCTCGTCGAAAAATCTGCACCAAAAAGGCCGCGAGCGCGGAGTTCGCGGTGAACCGCCTCGCTGCTCGGCGGACACTCGACAGTACTACCCCAGCCCACGAACGGTTGATTAGTCAGCCGGCCCAACCCACGGTATGTGCGGACGGACCTCCCTGTTCAGGCCCCAGCCCGAGATCGAGCGGCGGTTCGACGCCACGTTCGATCGAGACGTCGAACCCAGATACAACATCGCCCCCGGGGACGAACTCAGCGTCGTCCATGAGGCGGACCAGGACACGCTGACGGTCGACGAATGGGGCTTCGTCCCATCGTGGGCTGATGCCTTCGATGCGGGGCCACGGCCGATCAACGCCAGGGCCGAAACGATTCGGGAGCACGACCTGTTTCGGTCGGCGTTCGAGAACCGGCGGGCGCTGGTCATCGCCGATGGCTTCTACGAGTGGGCCGGCGAACGGGGCGGGAAACAGCCCTTCCGGGTCGCCAGGGAGGGGAACGCCCTCTTCGCGATGGCCGGGATCTGGAGTCGGTGGACGGGCAATGGGGAGGAACGACGGACCGTCGCGATCATCACCACCGAGGCGAACGAGGTGGTCGAACCCATTCACGACCGGATGCCGGTGATCCTCCCGCCAGACCGGGAATCGGCGTGGCTCGAACCCGAGTCACTCGAGCGCGCGAAGGCGTTACTGCGCCCTTCCGACGCGGCGGATCTCGAGAGATACCCCATCTCGACCGTGGTCAACGATCCGTCGAACGATTCGCCGGCGGTCATCGAGCCGGTCGGCGGGGAGCGGGGCCAGACCGAACTCGGGTCGTTTGGAACGAAGTGATAACCCGGGTCGTCGAAGCGAGCGGCGGGCCGGTCGAGACGGAGTGGGTCGCTCGTCTCCGGGCGTTGATTTCCGGGTCGAGCAGTCAGTGACACGGTATTCGATCCAGGTCGACGCGGTCGCTGAGCGATGAGAAAAAATGGAAAATGGGTAGGGGTA
>JBDGUI010000022.1:0-11348 GCA_042216015.1 Halodesulfurarchaeum sp.
CCCGGCGAGTCCACTCGGCTCACTTCGATCGTTTCGTTCCCTCGTCGTCTTCCCGCTCGCTCCACTCGCGGGAATCCCGGCGAATCCATGCACCATTTTACTCGTCGGGTTCGCCTCCGGCGAACCGCTCCTCGTTAAAATCTGCACCAAAAAAGCCGCAGCCGCGAGCCGAAGGCTCGCGGAACGCGTCCCGCGGTGTGTCACCGCCCCACTCCGGCGTGATATGTGGTCTGGGGGTTGCGTGATTTGTGGTCTGGGGGTTTTCAGGGGGAGAGACCGACGCTAACACCGCCGAGTCCACTTCCACTTTTTCCGTCACGGGTTTCACTGATCCTCGGGTTTCCTCGGTCGCCTGCGGCGACTTGCAGAAACCTCTCGGTTGGAAAACCGTGGGGAAAAGCCGCAGCCCTCGAGGCTCAGCGAAAACCTCCACACACCCTTATGTCGGCCGAGACCGTCTATCCCGGTGCCAAGATGACAACACGCAATTCCACAGATTCCCTGCTCCGAATCCTGCTCGTGGTCCTCGCGGCCATCATCCTTGTCCCGGTCCTGATGATGGCGTTCGCGGTTCCAATGGTTTGGGGTGGCGGAATGATGGGGGGATACGGGGCCACGCCGGTCTGGAGTATCGGCATGTCGCTCGTCTGGCTTGCCATCCTCGTCGGAATCGGGTTCATGTTCTACCGGTGGCTGAGTGGCGGTCCGGGCGTCGCCGAAGACCCGGCACTCGAGGAACTTCGGCTCGCGTACGCTCGGGGTGAACTTTCCGAAGAGGAGTTCGAAACTCGTCGGGAAAAACTCGGGGGCGACTGAAAGGAATATCAGGACTGCCCGTCCAGATACGAAAGCACTCCCCGGACGTTCATCCGGGCCTCCGCTCGACCCTTGATCGGACCCCAGGCGTCGACCGTCTCGGTTCGCTCGGCGAAATACTCGAGCGTGGCCTCCGCCCCGAGTTCCGCACGCTTCTCGCCGACCGAATCGACCCACCCCTCGAGCACCTCGGCGTACCGGGAGAGCAATCCATCCGGTTCGTGATCCCCGAAATGGGCCAAGTAGAGCGCGTTCGGTTCGAGTGACTCGATGGTCTCGAGATCCGCGAGACAGCCCTCCAGGTCGAAGTCGGGCGGCGGACTCGAAGGCCGGACTCGATCGAGGCCAGGGGTGAGAATGCCGACAGCGTCGCCGGTGAATACGCCGCCCGTCGTCCGGTCCTCGAACACGAACTGGTGGAACGCGTGGCCCGGTGCGGGGTGGGCGAGTAACTCGTGATCCCCGAGATCGATTCGATCCCCGGCTTCGAGTTCGACGATCCGCCCCGCCGCGACCGGGCGGGGCTCGACGTAGAACTGAATCTGGTCCCCGACGGCCGTCTTCGTCCCATCCCAGAGCCGACCCGGATCGACGAGGTGTTTTGCCCCCTTCTCGTGGACGTAGACCTCCGCGTTCGGGCACACCTCGAGAAGATGACCGGCCCCGCCCGCGTGGTCGAGGTGGACGTGGGTCAACACGATCACCTCGAGATCCCCGGGGGCGATATCCAGCTGGGAGAGGGCGTCGAGAACCACGTCCACGTTCGCCCCGGTCCCGGTGTCGATCACGGCCGGTCGCTCGGCGTCGATAATGTAGACGGAACAGTAGGTGGCCGGATCGAAATCGCCCGTCTCGACGTAATAGAGGTCACGGCTGTTCCCCGCAGTTGCCCGGTGGAGTTCGGGCTGTGACATGCCCGTAAATTGGGGAAGGGGTCTCAAAAACGTCCCTGCTGTCGTTCGTGGGGCCGGTGACCCTTCCGATGACACCAACCGCGGCCCGTTCGGTCCGACCGGCGGGCTGGACGGTTCGCCTCGGTATCCTGTTCCGGAGTCCCAGTCCGAGTCGATTCCCGGGTTCGAGTCCCCGCGGTTGGCTCGGGCACTGAATCTGCCTCGTCCGTCTCGTACAGCCGTTTGGCCCGGCGCTCGAGCGTTTCGATGTCGATCGCTCCCTCGACGTAGCGTTGTTTGAGAGCCTCTATTGCCTCTTCACCGCTCGTTGTGCCCTCGCGGGCCGACGGGTCCACTCTCCCCACCTCGGCTCTGTAACCAGCGAACCCGAGAAGGGTGAATCCGAGCACGACGACGAAACCCAGCCACAGCAACATTGGTGAGTCCCGGTAGGGGCTCGGGTGTTACCCCGCTGGCGCTTTCGATCAGTAAGTCACTCGTCCCCGACAGTTTGGAGACATCAGGAAAGCAGCGGCGGCACGGCATCGACGAGCAACAGGACCGCGACCGCGAACACCAGCACCGATGCCACGATCTGGAACATCGCGTGATAGCGCTCCCCCTTTCGCCTCGTACGTTTGGAGAGGGAGCCTACGCCGCTCCCGATCGCCGCCATGCTCGCGACGATGGAGATCGTGTAGGCCGCGACGACCCCGACGACGAGTGTGCCTCCCCGGTTGCTCATGACCACCGAGATGAACGCGATCATCGACACGGGCGGTGAGAGGGTGAAAAGCGCCCCGATCGTGCCGATCTTGAGGTACTCGAGGACGCCGTGATCGTGGGCGTGATCGCCGTGAGCGTCCATCGCGTCACCTTGCTCACCGCTCCCTGTCCCGCCCGGTGACCCGATCGGCAGGTGAACGTGGACGTGAGAGTGGGGCCCAGCGCCGTGTTCGTGTTCGTGGCGGTGGAGCAGTCGTCGAGTGCCCGTCACCCCCAGATACAGGCTGAGCATGGCCAGGATCGTTCCCACGACGAGCAGGCCGAATTGCTCGAGCACCGGTGGAAACCTGGTCGCTCCGAAGAGAAGCAGGGCCGTCCCGACCCAGATCACGACCAGGATCGCGTGACCGATCGCGAAGCAGCCGCCGACGATCGCCGAGAGTTTCGGATCCGCGGCCTCGTGGGTGAGTGCCGCGATGACGGCGACGTGATCGGGCTCGATGGCGTGAGTGATCCCGAGCACGCCGGCCGAGACGAACAGTCCGAGCCCCACAGTCGGATCCATGCGATTCCATCAACTGGGCGAGGTGACTTGACGGCCCACCCTCGTTTCCAGATCGTGAGAATGGATGGAATGGGAGTCAATCACACCGGGGCGAATGTATCCTCCCGCCTGTAAAGCGGGTTCTTCGCCGCGCGGACCCCGGCAATCCTCAATCTCGCTGCCATCGTTCCCCCATATTGTGGAGCGGGTGGCGACCACCCGGACGGACGAGAAATGGATCGAAAAGGCCGCTAACATCCGTGATCTTCCGTCGACCTGCCAAATAGTGGATGGTTGCTACCACCACAGTAAAGGGTCCCACCGTCACTATTCCGGGTATGAACGTGGAACCCACCGGATCCAGCGCGGAGACCCTGACGTTCACCGAGGCGGCCATCGACGAGGCCCGGAGGGCGATGGCGCGTGAATCCCTCGATCCCGCCGAGAACGGCCTTCGAATCGTCGCCCGAGAGAAAAACTGCGACTGTGGCTCGATGGCCTACGGAATGCACTTCGAGCCCGATCCCCGTCCCGAGGACGAGGTGATCGACCACGGGGAGATCCAGGTGTTCGTCGACCCGGGGAGCTACGAACACGTCGACGGAGCGACTGTGGATTACGTCTCCGGCCCGGGCCGTGAGGGATTCATCGTGGAGGTGCCTCGGTCGGACGGGGGCTGTGGGTGCGGCGGCCATCACTGACTGGGTCAGGTTACCATTTGTCCTTTCCGAGGGCCGGTTATTCGTTACGAGGACGAGGCCGCCGGAGCCCGGGGCTGCACAATGATCGCCACCGTCGATCGACGAACGAAGGGTTCCCGAGGGGTGGATCGACGCGATCGGCGCCATTCGTGCCTCGAGAGGTCTGGATTTCCCGGACGCAAAGTCAGTTTTGCTGGGCCATTGCGGAGTCAGATTCCCTGGAACCCCAGTTCCCGTTCGGCCGTCCGATCGGTCCGACAGGTTGGACAGACCTCGAGGTCCAGCGTTTCGAGGGCCGCCTCGTCGAGCTGTTCGCGCATGGCGTCCAGTCCGTCCCGGGGGGCAAAGGGATCGCCACAGACCGTACACTCGACCATCTCCTTTTCGACGATCGGGCGCCGGTCGGGTACCGTCCCGTCACCGATCGCCATCCGCCCGGTGACGGTCATGACGTCTTCGGGGCACGCGGTCTCACAGTGGCCACAGCCCAGACAGGCCCCCGAATCGAAGGCAAGCGTTCCGGTCGTCTGTTCGAGGGCGTCGGTCGGACAGACGTCCTGGCAGGTCGAACAGAGGGTGCAGCCGTCCGCATCGACGGTCACTGCTCCCCCGCCCGGGACCGCAACCTGCTTCTCACTCCTGCCGTGACCGGCCGCAAGCGCGACGCTCGCACGCACGCCAAGTTCGTGGCGAGAGCCACTCTCGACGCTTCCTGTCGACACCGATTCGATCGGCTCCCCGAGCAACCCATCCATGAGGGCCGCGAGCGAATCCTGATCGGTGGTATCGCTCACCCGCACCCGCTCGCCCAGCCCCAGATCCGAGAGAGCCTGATTCGCCTGGCGGGCAGCGTCTTCGACCGGTTCCGTGGCTCGGTCCGGGTCGCTGGCCAGGACGACGCCATCCGCCCCCAGTGCGACCGCGTAGATGGCGGCCACGTCGGGCACCGAGAGCACGTTCGGCACCTCGATGGGGACCATCGCCGGGACCGCCCGCGAGGAGAGCGTGGCCCGAAAGGCGGGCGCGATCGCCTCGCTGACGAACGCCACGCCGAAGGGCGTCGAATCGGCCCCCCACGGGAATCGCGAACCACCGGACGCCTCAATGATCGGTTCCAGAGCGGCCTCCACCACGCGGGCCGTCGTCGCGACGTCATACACGCGGGTCGGTTCGATCGAGTCGGTCGGACAGACCGAAACACAGGTTCCACAGGCGACACAACGATCCGGCTCGATCGAGACCCCGCCGTCATGAGAGAGCGAGATGGAGATGGCGTCGTTGGGACAGGCCTCCTCGCAGGCCGAACAGCCCTCGTTTCCGACCGTGCCAACTGCACAGGTCTCCGGCTCGACGGAGACCTCCGGCCGGGCTCGCATCCGTGCGGCACGGCGGACGGCCCCGGTGACGCCCGTCCGGATGGCGTGCACCCAGCGATCGCCCACGAGTGGACCGTCGTAACCGGGCCAGACCACCTGTGTCGCGTCGAGTTGCTCGACGATCGGGTCAGTTGTTGGCCTGATGGCGCTTTCCGGACAGACTCCCGGTTCGACCCCCGCTCCGAGGACCTGAACGGGGACTGCAGCTGTCTCCTCGGGATACTGCCGGAAACAGCGGCCACATTCGGTACAGTCCTCAGTCACCCGTCGCTCGACCCGCACCGAATACCCGCCCGCCTTTCGCGCAAGTTCCGTCGGGATGCCAGTCCGCACCGTGACCGCCGCGGGAAGCGTGACATCCCCCAGATCGGTCCCGTCGGTGAGAAGGGTCACGTCGACCGTCCCGGCCAGGTCGCGGGCCACAAGCGGGTCTCCGATCACCACGACGTGGGCCGTCCCGGGTTCCGGATCGGCGGGGAAATCCCGTTGAGCCTCCATTCCCGCCAGGGCGGCGTTGGCCGATCCCGCGACGATCGCCGTCGCCGTGTCCTCGTCCTGGGCCTCGCCGATGAAGGGGCTGACCCTGTCGGTTAGATAATCCGCCTCGCGGAGACTCGTCTGCAGGTCCTCGACCGCCGGATCCCGTCCGGCCACGAACAGGACCCGGTCGGTGGTGGTGGCCTCGATGCGCTCGGCGATTTCCTCCACGTGCGCACCGACGTCACCCGTGACGATGGCATCGTCGACGTCGAGCGCCGACGCGACGTCGTCTCGGTCCATCTGGGCCGTCCCACGACAGTCACTGACGACGGCGACCGTCATTGGCGCACCCCCTGCCGATCCGCGTCGAAGGCCACCAGACCCGACACCATCTCGGCAATCGCCTCGAAGTACGGCTCCTCGGTGGCCTCCCGGATGTCCTCGCCGAGGTCGGCGAACCAGTCCCCGTGGGATTCGAGAAAGGCCTGCTTTCGCGTTTCGCTCTCGGCCGTGAGTTCGCGCAACGCGGCGAGTTCCACGGCGGCGTGGTCGGCCTCCTCCTTGAGATCCGGGGCGGGAGCGATCCCGAGTTGTTTGTAGGTCTCCGTCACGGCCGCGAGCGGTTCGCCGAGATACTCACCCGCGTAGTAGGACTCGTGGATCTGTAACTTCGGGCGAGGACCCACGAAGAGGCGGGTGAATTCGACGGCGAGTCGGTCTGCCTCCGCTGCCGGATCACTGACGGACTCACCCCATTCCCCGAGCCTCTCGAGTCCGGACTGCAACTGGTCGTTCGGGGCGAGTTCGGGGTCCGGGAGCGGGCCCGCCGCGAGCCTCTCGACTGTCGACTCCTCGGGTGGATCCGCAAGCGCACCCGAGAGGAGATCATAGAGCTGTGCCAGCGTCGCGTCGTCGGTCGGTGTGTCCTCGGAATTCATGATTCACTGATCGGTTCCGAAAGTTCATAGCGTCTCAATCTGTGACCCGTTGTGCCATTCCATAGAGCAACGCCACGAGGCCGGCGATGATGATCAGCACCGCGACGTTGAGCCCGAGACTCCAGAAGACCCCGAAGGTCCCCTCGAGGATCGTCTCCGGAGGCTCCAGGAGGTAGAGGGTCGTCCGCGTGCCCGGAATCGGTGCCAGAATGCGATCGATCATGATCCCGGAGTAGATCGCGGCGAAGACGAAGAGCACCACCCCGACGGCCGCGACCTGAATCGAGCGGCCCTCGATGGCGTCGCCGGTGGCAGTCTCCCCCTGGCCAGTCGGGCCGGTCGGTGCCTCGGAGGGCTCGCCCCCGTCGGTCCGCTCCGAGTCGCCATCCACCCATTTACCCCACTCCTCCCGGGCCCGCTCGAGGGACACCCGACCGGTGAAGATCGAGGTGTCGAGTGGGAACTGGAGGACGTGGGTGTCATAGAGGTGGAAGGTCACGCCCATCAGGAGCGTGAACGCGAACACCGCATGGAGGTCACTCGCGACGAGGAACGCGGGACGGTACCGGAGCAGGAGACCGGGGAAGACGAGCAGGAGCCCCGTCGCGGCCAGGACGGTGAGCTCGACGGTGATGATCAGGATCTCGGACTTCTGGATCCAGTTGTACTTTCCCGATCGTGGCTGTCTCCCTCGGCCGAGCACGTGTTTCGCGTAGGCGATCGCCTCCCGAACCGTCTCTCGGGTCGGAATCCAGTCCGTGGGGACATCTCCCGTCGCCAGCCCGGTGATCGCGTAGATGAGATAGTACAGAAGCGAGAGAAAGAGGGTGACCCCGGCGACGATGTGGATCAGCACGATGTTCTGGTAGCCGAAGATGGCATAGAGCCAACCCACCTGCCCGCCGAACGTGATCGCGGTCCCCGAAAGGAACAGCACGAGAATCGCCCCGGCCATCAGGAAGTGAAAGTACACCTGGACGGCCGAAAAGCGTGCCACCGTCTCGGCGTCCGGCTCGTTCATCGGTTCACCCCCTGGTGTGTGCGCAACGAGAGGACGAGCAGCACGGAGACCGTCGCGATCAGGCCGGTGAGGTAGACGCCCAGGAGCCCGCGCAGGATGAGCCAGTTCCCTGACATGGACTCGTACTGCGAGATTCCCTCACCGACCAGCGCGAGCGTATCCCGCATCCACACGCCGGTCGTCAACCCCGGGGATGCGGCGTTCAGGGCGTACAACACGCCGGCTCCGATGAGTACTGCGGCGACTGCGGCGACGATGGATCGGACGTGGTCGGTGTGCATCGTTTTCCCGTGTCAGTCACTTCCCGTGCCGAAGACGATCGACTGTTCGGCTTTGGTGAACATCGGGTCGCTACCGCGGCGACGCATCTCGTCCGAGATCTCGCTGGGAGTTCCGAAGACCAGGGCGTCCGTCGGGCAGGTATTCACGCAGGCAGGGTTCTTGCCCTCTTCGAGGCGTGGCTCGCACGTGGTGCACTTGTCCATGATGCCCGACCCCCCCGTCGTGGTCTCTTCGGTCGGGTACTGTGGCGCACCGAACGGACAGGCCCAGGCACAGTACGAGCACCCGATGCAGAGGTCCTTGTCAACCTGAACGAGATTGTCCTCGTCACGGTGGAGTGCGTCCGTGGGACAGACGTCGATACACGGCGCCTCCTCGCAGTTGTAACACTGCATCGGGGTGTGGGTCTCGCCGTCCGTATAATACGTCCCGCGTTCGGCCTCGTTGTGCGTCACGACCTCGATGCGCTCGCCGGAGTGGGGGATGTCCCACTCCTCCTTGCAGGCGACCTCGCAGCCACCGCAGTCGATACAGCGTTCGACGTCGGGAATGACGCGCAGCGTCATTTCGTGTCACCTCCGAGATTCTGGTCGATGATTCCCTTCTCCTCCTGGAACGCGAGTTGCTTCTCGGGCAGGTCGGGAATCTGGTCCGGACTCGCCTTTTCGACGAGCGCGAGGTTCGCCTTCGTCTCCTGCATCATGGTATGTGGGTCGTAGCCGTCTGACGTCCCGATATTGGCCGAGTCCCCGATAGTCAGGGGTGCGAGGCCGTCAGGATACCGGTCTGTGAGCGATTCGCCCTCGAAGATGCCGCCCCAGTGGAACGGCATGAATAGTTCCTCGTCGTTGACGCGGTCGGTGACCCTGGCCTGGACGACCATCTTCCCGCGCCTCGTGCCGACCACGATCCAGTCGCCCGTCTCGACCGCGAGTTCGTTCGCGCGCGCCCGACTGATTTCGGCGTACATGTACGGGGCCCGTTCGGCGGTGAAGCGATTGTTGCGGGTCTCCGCCCCGCCACCCGTGTGCTCGACCTGCCGACCGGTCGTCATGATCACGGGGTGTGACTCGACCAGGTTCTTCCGGGCCAGCTGCTTCGAGCGATCGTGGAGGTTGACCCGGAACAGGTCGTCCATGTCCTCGTAGGTCGGGTACTCGTCGATGAGGTCGGGCCGGGGGGTCTCGATCGGTTCGCGGTGGATGGGAATGGGATCGTAGAGGTTCCAGGCGTTTCCGCGGGCCCGTCCCCGACCGGTCGGTGGGTCGGGCTGTTTGTGATCGTACTGCGTGTACTCGTCGGGATTGACGTCCTTTCCGGCCTCGCTCAGAGCCTTCGCGGCGTCGTAGACCGACTTGTCCTCTCGCTCCGCGTACTCGATCGGGACAGTCTTCGCGGCCGGATCGGCAGGGTCCGGCAGGGCCATGTGCCACATCGGGTACTGCGGGACCCCCTCGATGGTGTCGTCCCACCAGTCGGGTTCGTAGGGATTTCGGAGGAGGTTCTCCCCGTCGGGACTCTCCGTGCCCCATCGCGAGCGGAAGTCGAGACCGCCCTTCGCCGGGTGCTTGTTGTCGTCGTACAGGATCGGTGTCCCCGGGTGTTCGCCGTGCCAGGAGGGCCACGGAAGCCCGAAATAATCGCCCGCGAGCGGGTGGTCGTCGGTGACCTCCGCTTTGAGGTCCTCCGTGTCGAAGACGCCCGAGTTGTCCATGTGTGCCTTCATCCGCTCCGGCGTCTGCCCGATCATCCCGATGGTGCGCATGCCGAGGTTCCACTCGCGAGTGACGTCCTCGACGCTCTCGTAGTCGAAGTGGTCGCCGAAGCCCAGCCGCGTTGCCAGGTCCTGAATGATCTCGAAGTCGGTCCGGGAGTTGTGACGGGGCGTCACGGTCTGGCGACGCCACTGGATAGAACGGTGGGAGTTGGTGACGCTGCCCGCCGTTTCCATCTGGGTCGCCGCCGGCAGGAGGATGATGCCGTCGTCGCGGTCGGGCAGCGAAGAGGTGAGCGCCGGGTACGGGTCCACGCCCACGATGAGATCGAGATTCTCCATGGCCGTCTTCATCTTCTTCATCTGGGTGACCGAGTTGAGCGAGTGGCCCCAGATCATCACCGCCTTCAGCGGATTCGGCTGATGGAAGTCGACGCCCGCTTCGTTCCCGGGGAACGCGGCCTCGTACCATCGGGAGACCGTAAGACCGTTCTTCTCCATCAGGTCCTTCGAGTGGAAGCGATCCCGCATCGCCTCGTAGGATGTCGATCCGCTGGTCGAGGGGGTCTGATCCCAGACGTCCGCCCAGTGACGCCAGGCCCCTTCGCCGAGGCCGTAGTACCCCGGCAGCGAGTTCGACAGGACACAGAGGTCGGTCGCGCCCTGGACGTTGTCGTGCCCCCGGACGACGTTCAGACCGCCGCCGGCCTGGGCGGCGTGGCCGAGCGCGAGGTTGAGGATCGCGAACGACCGAATGTTCTGGGTGCCGTTGTTGTGCTGGGTGGATCCCATCGCCCAGTCGACGGTCGAGACGTCGGCGTTCGCGAGAATCTCCGCTATCTCTTTCAGACGGTCGACGCTCACCCAGCTGATGTCCGAAACCGTCTCGAGGTCGTACTCGCGGATCGTGTCTTTGACTTCGTCCCAGCCGGCGACCCGGTCGCGGATGAATTCCTCGTCGTGCGCCCCGAGGTTGAAGACGATGTGGTGGGTGAGACCGTTGATAAAGGCGGTGTCGGTCCCCGGCCGGATGCGGACCGCCTCGTCGGCCTGTGCCGACGTCTTCGTGAATCGGGGTTCGGCGGTGATGACCGTCCCGCCGTTGCGCTGCATCTGCTGGACGTACTGCATCATCACCGGGTGGGACTCCGCGGGGTTGTGCCCGATGATGAGGTTGGCGTCCTGGTGCTGGTAGTCGTTGAGGGGGTTGGTCTGGGCGCCGAAACCCCAGGTATTCGCGAGGCCGGCGACCGTCGTGGAGTGACAGATCCGGGCCTGGTGGTCGACGTTGTTGGTCCCGTAGAAGGCCGCCAGCTTGCGGAACATGTAGGCCTCCTCGTTGTTGACCTTCGCCGATCCCATCCACATCACGGAATCAGGGCCATACTCGTCGCGGATTCGTTCGAGTTCGGAGGCGACCTCGCGCATGGCCTGCGACCAGGTAATAGTCTTCCACTCGCCGCCTTCTTTCTTCAACGGCTCTTTCAGCCGGTTCTCGTCGTTTACGGTGTGAGTCAGACTCGCACCCTTCGAACACAGCCCGCCCTGGCTGATCGGATGGTCGTCCCAGGTCTGGAGGCCGACGACCGCGTCGTTCTCGACCTCCATCTTCAGCCCACAGCCGACCGCACAGTGCGAACAGATCGTCTTGACGGTGTCCGGTTCCTTCCCGGCGTCAGTACCCCCTGTTTCGTCTGATTGGGCGAGGACACGGGAGCTTCCGGCGGCGGTCGCGATGGCCGTTCCACCGGCCACTTTAAGGAAGTCCCGTCTCTCGAAGTCTATGCTGGACATTTACACCCAAACTAATGATCGGAACCCGGGTAGTAGCTCACCCTATATACAAGGGGCTTTTTA
>JBDGUI010000005.1:0-10455 GCA_042216015.1 Halodesulfurarchaeum sp.
CCCGACGAGGAAAAAGTGGAAGTGCCACCTCCCGGATTTGAACCGGGGACAGCTCGATCTTCAGTCGAGTGCTCTCCCAGTCTGAGCTAAGGCGGCGTATGCGGAGAGTGGCCAAGGATGGCCAAAAGGATTACGAAACGTGGGGGTCGGGTGTGAGAAACCGCCGGGCCACATCGACCAGACGCGGACCACCCGACTCAAGGCAACCGGGGCCGAACCCGAAGCCATGCAACCGGGGAAGGTCGATCGGGATTTCTTCGAGGCGGTCATCGCGGGTCGACTCGGCGCCACCCGCACTGATGTCGACCTCGGCCCCACCTTCGGCGCCGACTTCGGCCTCCTCTCGGTCGGCGACCGGGCCCTCGCCATCGCGACTGATCCCGTCTTCGTCCTCCGCGATCTGGGCCTCGAACGAGCCGCGTGGTTCGCCGTCCACGTCGTCCTGAGCGACGTCGCCATCTCCGGCCTCCCACCCTCGCACCTCGCGGTGACTCTGGCCCTGCCCCCCGGCACCGACCCAGCGACCGTCGAGACGATCTGGTCGGTCGTCGACCGCGAGGCCCGGGAGCTGGGCGTAAGTATCGTCACCGGGCACACGGGCGCCTACGCGGGGGCGGCGTTCCCGACCATCGGGGCCGGGACGGCGCTGGCCGTCGGTGACCCGGAGCAGGTCGTCCGACCGACCGGCGCGGTGCCCGGGGACCGCCTGCTCGTGACCCGCGGCCCGGCCATCGAGACCACCGGCATCCTTGCGACCGTCTTCGGCGAGGACCTGGCGCTTCCGAAGGCGACGGTCGAGGCCGCCCGAGAGCGGTTCTGGGACACCAGCCCGGTGCGGGCAGCGGGGGTGGCCGCGAGTGCGGGGCCGGTGACCGCGATGCACGACGCGACCGAGGGTGGGCTGGCGAACGCCCTCCACGAGCTGGCTCACGCGAGCGGGGTCGGGCTGTCGGTCCAGTCCGAATCGGTGCCGGTCCTGGATGGCGTCGAGGCGGTGTGCTCGCATCTCGAGATCGACCCGTGGACGGCCTCGAGTTCGGGGACGGTGCTCGCGACGGTTGCTCCCGAGGGGGTCTCGCCAGTCATCGAGGCCCTCGAGAAGGCCGGCATTCCGGTCGCCGAGATTGGCACGGTAACCGATTCGGGCGACGTGCTCGTCGATGGCGACCCCATCGCCGTTCCCGAAACGGATCCGTTCTGGCCGACCTACGAGCGGGCTCGGGCCGAGTGGGGAACGGAAAGCCAGAGGAATTAACCGCACCCGCTTCCTGTCCTGCTGTATGCGAATGCGGTCCCGTCCGGACCGGAGGAGGATGTCATGACCGGGATCGTCGAGGAGTATCTCTCACTCGCCGAGGAGACCGACGCCGACCTGGTGGCAATGCAGGTCGGGGACTTTTATGAGTTCTTCGCCGAGAACGCCGAGACGGTCGCCGATGAGCTGGATCTGACCGTCTCTCAGAAGTCGAGCCACGGCTCGAACTACCCCATGGCTGGGGTTCCCGTATCGGAACTTGCCCCCTATTTGAAGACGCTCGTCGAGCGCGGGTACCGGATCGCCGTCGCCGACCAGCACGAGACCGAGTCAGGCCACGCCCGGTCGATCACGCGGGTGGTGACACCGGGGACCCTGCTGGATACCGTCGACGCGGCCGCGCAGTACCTCGGGACCGTCGTGGAGGGTGCCGACGCCTATGGTCTCGCGTTCGTGGACGTTACGACCGGCCGCTTCCACGTCACGCAGGTGGGGAGCCTCGAAGACGCCCTCACGGAGGTCTACCGCTTCGACCCGGCCGAACTCCTCCCAGGACCGACGCTCCGGGATGCCGATCGATTCGACGCCTTCCGGGACCGGGCCGACGCGACCGTGACCGAACACGATCCCGAGGTGTTCGAACCGGGCCGGGCTACCCACACGCTTCGCGAGCAGTTCGGCGAGGGAGCCCTTCGGAGCCTGGGGATCGAACCGGAGAGCCCCGCCGTTCAGGCCGCCGGTGCGGCCCTCTCCTACGTCGACTCGACCGGCCTGGGTGTCACACGCTCGTTCACCCGCCTCCAGCCCTACCGGGCCGACGACCACGTCGAACTCGACGCGACCACCCAGCGCAACCTCGAGTTGACCGAGACGATGCAGGGCGACAGTGTGGGCTCGCTTTTCGAGACGATCGATCACACCGAGACGGCCGCTGGCGGGCGATTGCTCCGGGAGTGGCTCCAGCGCCCCCGCCAATCGAGAGCCGACCTCGAAACCCGCCACGACGCGGTCGAGGCGCTGGCCCAGCGGGCGCTCACACGTGACTCCATCCAGGCGACCCTCGACGGGGCGCTGGACCTCGAACGGCTGGCCGGGAAGGTCGCCCACGGTACCGCCGACGCCCGCGACCTCCGGGCAGTCGGCGAGACGCTCTCGGTGCTCCCGACGCTCGTCGAGACGGCGACCGGCGACCCCCAGGTGGCCGATTCGCCGATTGCAACCACGCTCGAAGCTCCCGATCTGGAGGCGGTCCGGGCCCTGATCGAGGAACTCGAGGAAGCGATCGCCGAGGAGCCACCGAAAACCCTTCGCGAGGGCGGCCTGTTCAAACGGGGCTACGACGACCGACTCGACGAACTCCTGACCGAGTACGAGGAGGCGACCGAGTGGATCGACTCGCTCGCAGACAGAGAAAAACGCCGACTTGGCATCACTCACCTCCAGACGGGGCGGAATCAGACAGACGGATACTACATTCAGGTTGGCCGCTCGGAGACGGATTCGGTCCCCGAGGAGTACCGGGAGGTGAAGGCACTCAAGAACTCCAAGCGATACACGACCGACGCCCTCGAGGAGCGGGAGCGGGCGGTCTTCCGCCTCGAGGAGCGACGGTCCGATCTCGAGTACGAACTCTTCGAGGACCTCCGGGACCGGGTCGCCGAACGGACGGACCTGCTCCGTGATGTCGGCGCCGCCCTCGCAGCGGTCGACGTCTACGCGAGCCTGGCGACCCATGCGGTCAAAAACGACTGGACCCGCCCCGATCTCGTCGAGTCGGGTATCGCCATCGAAGCCGGTCGGCATCCGGTCGTCGAGGCCACGACCGAGTTCGTTCCGAACGACGCGACCCTTTCCGCGGACCGGCGCCTGCAGATCGTCACGGGGCCGAACATGTCTGGGAAGTCGACGTACCTCCGACAGACGGCCCTGATCGTGTTGCTCGCCCAGATGGGGAGCTTCGTGCCGGCGGATTCGGCCCGGATCGGGCTCGTCGACGGCATCTACACCCGGGTCGGGGCGCTCGACGAACTCGCCCAGGGCCGCTCGACGTTCATGGTCGAGATGCAGGAGCTCTCGAACATCCTGCACTCCGCGACGGAGGACTCACTCGTGATTCTCGACGAGGTCGGTCGGGGCACCGCGACCTACGATGGCATCTCGATCGCCTGGGCGGCGACCGAGTACCTCCACAACGAGGTTCGGGCGAAGACGCTCTTTGCCACCCACTATCACGAATTGACCACCCTCGCCGACCACCTCGAGGGGGTGATCAACGTTCACGTCGCCGCCGAGGAGCGCGACGGCACGGTGACCTTCCTCCGGACGGTTCGGGACGGGGCCGCAGACCGAAGTTACGGGATTCACGTCGCGGATCTGGCCGGCGTGCCCGAGCCCGTGGTTTCCAGGGCCGAGGTCGTCCTCGAAAAGCTTCGGGCCGAGAAGGCGATCGAGGCCCGGGGCGGCGGAGGCGAGCCGATTCAGGCCGTCTTCGACGTCGGATCGGGCGAATTCGTCTCCGAAAACACCGGAACGGGCGAACCCGGTTCCGGCCACGAATCCGAGGCGGCCGAAACCGATCCGGCAGCGGAGGAGATCATTTCGGAACTCGAGTCCCTCTCCCTCGCCGAAATGACTCCAGTCGAGGTGTTCACGGAGGTACAGGCCTGGCAGGACCAGCTCGGGGGTGGATCATGACCGAAATCACCCGCCTCGACGACGCGACCATCTCGAAGATCGCGGCCGGGGAGGTCATCGAGCGGCCCGCGTCCGTCGTGAAGGAACTCGTGGAGAACAGTCTCGATGCTGGTGCGACCCGGGTCGACGTGACTGTGGAGGCCGGCGGAACGGAACTCGTTCGGGTCGCCGACGACGGCCAGGGGATGACTGAGAAGGGTGTGAAACGCGCCGTCGAGCAGCACACCACGAGCAAGATCGGATCCATCGAGGATCTCGAGACGGGTGTGGCGACACTCGGGTTCCGGGGGGAGGCACTGCACACCATCGGGGCGGTCTCACGGATGACCCTCGAAACCCGCCCGCAGGACGGGTCGGACGTCGGATGGGAGGTCCGGGTGGAGGGGGGCGAGGTGACCGACCTCGCCCCGGTGGGCCGGGCCCCCGGAACGACGGTGACGGTGGCGGACCTCTTCTACAACACGCCGGCCCGCCGGAAGTATCTCAAGCGCGATGCGACGGAGTTCGCCCACGTGAACCGTGTGGTCTCTCGCTACGCGCTCGCCAATCCGGCGGTGGCCATCTCGCTCACCCACGGGGAAAACGAGGTCTTCGCGACGGCCGGGACCGGGGACCTGCAGGGGGCGGTGCTGTCGGTCTACGGCCGGGACGTCGCCGAGAGCATGCTCCGGGTCGGGGCGGAACCGGAGGGGCCGGTGGAATCGGTGTCCGGACTGGTGAGCGATCCGGAGACGACCCGAAGCGGTGCCGAATACGTCTCGACCTACGTCAACGGCCGGTACGTCAGATCGGAATCGCTCCGCTCGGCCATTCTGGTTGCCTACGGGAAGCAACTCGCGGGCGATCGCTATCCCTTCGCGGTGCTCTTCCTCGAGGTCCCGCCCGAGACGGTCGACGTGAACGTTCATCCCCGAAAGATGGCGGTTCGCTTCGACGACGAGGAGCGGGTGACGGAAGCAGTCACGGGGGCGGTCCGTTCGGCCTTGCTGGATCACGGACTGCTGCGATCCGGTGCCCCCCGGGGTCGCTCTGCGCCCGACGAAACTGCCGTCCGCCCCGAGCCCGGATCTGAGGATGCGACCGACGAGGGGGCCACCGCCGCGCCAGAGGAGGCCGGGACAGATCCGTCCCGCGAGAGCGGGGTCGAACCGGAATCGACCCAGCGGGATCCGTCAGATCAGGGTACAACGGGATTGAGATCCCCCGATGTGGCGTCCCCGAATTCGAATTCGGAGGGAAGCACCCCCGACCGGGAACGGGTCACGACCTCCGGAGAGATCGATTCGCGGGGGGACACCGAACCCCTATCACGCCACTCGATTCCCGATCGACCGGGAATCGATCTCGATCCCCTCCAGACGGACCTCTCCGTCGATTCCGGCGACGAGGCAGCCATCGCCGATCTGGAGACCGACCGGTTGCCCCCGCTCAGGATCCTCGGCCATATTTCTGACACCTACGTCGTCGCCGAATCGCCGGCGGGACTGGTGCTCATCGACCAGCACGCGGCGGACGAACGGGTGAACTACGAGCGTCTGCAGGCGGACCTCGGCGAGGGAACCGACACCCAGCGACTCGTCGACCCGGTCGAACTGACGGTCACACCCCAGGAGAGAAGTCAGTTCGAAGCCGTCGACGAGTTCGAGGCCTGGGGATTCGAGGCCGCTGTCGAGGACGGCCGACTGGTCGTCTCCGGGGTCCCGGCGGTATTCGATGCGACGCTCTCGCCCGAGTTACTCAGAGACGTCCTCAGTTCGGCACTCGAACACGGCGGGGAAGAGATCGAATCCGCCGCGGACGCCCTGCTCGCCGACATGGCCTGCTACCCCTCGATCACCGGAAACACGTCACTCACGGAGGGCTCCATCGTCGAACTCGTCCGCGCCCTCGACGCCTGTGAAAACCCGTATGCCTGTCCCCACGGTCGACCGACGATCATCGAACTCTCGATCGAGGAACTCGAGGATCGGTTCGAGCGGGATTATCCCGGTCACGAACACCGGCGGTCCTGATTTTGCCCGCTTCCGGGCCCCACTTCACTCGATGGAGAAGGGATGGACGTAGTCGATCTCGGCTACAGACTCGATGTCGGCACCGTCGCTGCAGACGGGGCACTCGGGATTCTGGCTCACCGGGACCTCGTCGGTGGTCATGTCCTCACCGTCGTAGACGAGGAGTCGACCGTCCAGTGACTCGCCGAATCCGGCGATCACTTTGAGGGCCTCGGTTGCCTCGATCGTGCCGATGGTTCCGGGGAGCGGACTCAGGACGCCGTTGACCTCGCAGTCGGGGGTGGCCTCCGCTGGCGGGGCCTCGGCGAAGAGACAGCGGTAGCACGGGCCGTCCTCCTCGGTCCCGAAGGTCGAGACCTGTCCCTCGAGTCGATAGACCGCGCCGTGGACGAATGGGACGTCGGCGAGCGTACAGGCGTCGTTGATGAGATACCGGGCCCGGAAGTTGTCGGTACAGTCGACGACGAGGTCCCGGTCTTCGACCAGCGATTCCGCGTTTTCGGGGCCGAAATCGACCTGATGTGGCTGGACCTCGACCTCGCTATTGAGACCCTCGACGAACTCGCGAGCGCTCTCGACTTTCGGTCGCCCGATGTCGACCTCGGAGTGGATCACCTGTCGCTGGAGGTTCGAGTTCTCGATCACGTCCGGATCGACGATGTGGAGCGTGTCAACCCCGGCCGCTGCGAGATAGGAGATGACCGGCGACCCGAGACCGCCGGCCCCGACCACGAGGACGTCGGCCCTGCCGATCCGTTCCTGTCCAGCGCCGCCGACGACGTCGATCGAGAGGTGGCGGGCGTATCGGTACTCGCGCGCCCCGTCGCTGTCGCTCATTGGGCTGGATTCGTGCTCGGGCCTCAAAACCCTTCCCAGCGCAATCGCTGGGGAGTGGAGTGCCCGACAGAATCGGGTAGTCAGAAACGATACCTGAGAGAACGGAGCTTTAAACTCGCTCGAGGTTGACCGCGCGCGGACCCTTGGGGGCCTGGTCGATTTCGAACTCGACCTCCTGGCCCTCTTCGAGGTCCTCTCCGCCGACATCTTCCATGTGGAAGAAAACGTCCTCGTCTGCGTCGTCGCTCTCGATGAAACCGTAACCCTTCCGCGTGTGGAAGAAGTCGACCGTACCTGTTGCCATTGCAAGTGTCCGAAATGCCGGGACAGGGATAAGGCTTCCCCGATAGCGCCTGCCACGGTCTGCGGCCCCACGAATTGAGCCAACGGGTACCGGAGCCGTCACGAAACCTGTCCACCTGCGTCTGTTTCGGTCCCCAAGTCGCCTGATCGCCTCTCACTCCTGGAGGTTCTGGGCCAGCAATTCCACGGGATGGGGCGGTTGGCTCGTCGCAATGGGGCTGTCGGCGAACTGCGTCCGGCACGATCCTCCCGGGGCGACCAACGTCTCCCCATCGCTCTGTCCGACCTGCTGGAAGACCTCCCGACCGATCGCCTTGCTCAGGGAGTAATGTTCGGCCTCGTACCCGAACGTTCCGGCCATGCCACAGCAACCCGAGTCCAGCTCGTGGACGTCGAATCCGGCGGTCGAGAGAACCCTCCCGGCGTGATGGTCGGTTCCCTCGGCCTTCTGGTGGCAGTGCCCGTGGTAGGTCACCGACTCGCCACGCCCATCGACTGGCAGCTGCTCGACCAGTCCGAAGGCGTCGAGGAACTCCATGATCCCGTACGTGTTCGAAGCGACCCGCGAGACGCCGGGTCCCGAGAGCAGATCCAGGTAATCGTGCTGGAACATGACCGCGTCCGAGGGTTCGGTGGTGACCACTGTCCATCCCTCACGAATGCGCGGTTCGAGCGCCTCGACGTTGTTTCGGGCGGTCCGGCGGGCGACGTCGATGAACGACTTCGAATAGGCTGGTCGACCGCTATCCGAGGAGTGGGCCACTGCGACGTGGACGCCGGCCGCCTCCAGTACCGCGACCGTGGCTCTCCCGACCTGCTGTCGGGCGTAATTCGTGTACGTGTCCGGGAACACGATGACTCGACGTGAGGCCTCGTCGGATCCGACACGACTGCCACCTCGCGCCTCGAACCAGTCCTGAAGGGACGGGCCCTGAAACCGCGGCAGGGATCGCTCGCTCGCGATGCCGAGGGTGGCCTCGAGGAGTCGACCGACGCCTGGGAGACCCATTGCCAGCGACGAAATCGGTGACAGCGAGGAGGCAATCCCGGCCAGCCTGTCGACGTTGGCGAAGAGTTTCGAGCGGAGGCTCGCCCCCTCGCGCTGGTGGTGCTCGTGGAGCAACTCGGCCTTGAGTTTGGCCATATCCACCCCGGATGGACAGTCCCGTCGACAGCCCTGACAGGAGACACAGAGCGAGAGCACTTCCTCGAGGAATTCCGTCTCGAGCGGGTCGGCCGGGAGGTTCCCATCCATCGTACTCCGGAGCAGATTCGCCCGCCCACGGGTGCTCTGGATCTCCTCGCCGGTCGCTCGGTAGGTCGGACACATGACCCCGCCGGTGGTTTCGGTATGTCCGGTACAGCCCCCGCATCCGTGACAGAGCTCCGTCATTCCCCGCATGCCGTTCTCGTTGCCCCAGTTGAGTGTGGGTTCGACGGGGAGTTCGAGTCCGTAGTCCGGGCCGAATCGGAGGTTCTCGGCCATCGCCGGGACCCCGGTCTCTGCGCCGCCGACCGGACCCGGATTCAGGAGCCAGTCGGGGTCGACGCTCCGCTTGAGCGAACGGAAGCCCTCCCAGAGCTCCTCGCCGTACCGCTTTTCGTTCCACTGCGTGCGGGCTCGCCCGTCACCGTGCTCGCCGGAGACGGCCCCATCGTATGCAAGAACCAGGTCGGTGATCCCGGCTGCGATCTCTTCCATCGAATCGACACCGCTCTCGGTCTGCAGATCGAGAAACGGGCGAATGTGGAGGACGCCCGGGCCCGCGTGTGCGTAAAAAGTCGCCTCGGTGCCCTCGCCCGCGAGCAGTTCCCGTACCTCGGCGACGAATTCCGGCAAGTGCTCGACCGGAATCGCCGTGTCCTCGACGAAGGGCCAGGGTCGGACCGTACCCGTCTCGGAGAGAAGAATCGGCAGCCCGGCCTTCCGGAGGTTCCAGAATGCCGCCTGTCGGGCTTGTGAATGCGCCTCGAGAGCCCCGTTCGCCCGTCCCGTCGCCGGCGAATCGGCCTCGGGATCGTCACTGACCCGATCCTCGATGAGTTCACACACCGTCTCTCCGGCAGCGGCGTCGGACCCGGCGTCGAACTCCACGAGCAGGGTCGCCCCGGTTCCATCGGGAAACTCCGCGATGAGCGATTCGAACCGGTCGACCGTCCCGGCCAATTCGAGAAAGCGATCGTCCATGACCTCGAGGGCAGCGGGATCGTGGTCGAGGACGGCCCCGAGGTCCCGCAGAGCCGCCTCGAGTGTATCATAGGTGAGCAGGGCGACCGCCGTCGCGGCTGGGAGTGGCTCGAGGGCGACCGTTGCCTCCGTGATGACGCCGAGTGTCCCCTCGCTTCCGGCAAGGAGACGGGCGACGTTGACCTGCCCCGATTCTGCCTCCTCGACGAGGACGTCGAGGTTGTATCCCGAGACGTTTCGGTGGAGGTCGGGATAGCGCTCGGTGATCAGGTCGCTGTGTTCGGAAAGAATGTGGCGGATTTCCGCGTAGAACCGGGCTTCGAGGTCGCCCTCCGGATCAGCAGCCGACTCGAGTTCTTCGAGTGTCATCCATCCGAATTCCACGCGCTTTCCGGAGGCGAGGACGACCTCGGCGGATTCGAGATACCTGTCGGCCTTCTCGTAGCGAAGCGAGTGAGCACCCGTCGAATTGTTCCCGATGCAGCCACCGAGGACGCTCTTGTCGCCCCAGGCCGGGTCGGGGGCGTACTGCAGGTCGTGGGGTTCGACGGCAGCGTTCAGTTCGGCGAGGGTGATGCCCGGCTGGGCCCTGGCGGTGGCCGCCTCCGGATCGACCTCGCGGACGTCGTTCATATGGGCCTTGAAGTCGAGCACGATCGCCTCGTTCGTGGTCTGGCCGGCCAGGCTGGTTCCCGCTCCCCGTGGAAGGACGGCGATGTGGTGCTCGCTGCAGTATTCGAGGACCGAGACCACGTCGTCGGCATCCCGGGGTCTGACGACGCCGATCGGCTCGACCTGGTAGATACTCGCGTCGGTGGCGTAGAGCTGTCTCGTGTACTCGTCGAACCGGACGTCACCGGTAACCCGCTTTTCGAGATCGGCGGAAAGCTCCGGTCGGTCGACCGACCCGCCTCGATAGTCGTACCCGGCCCGGTCGTCGTGGGCGGGGTCGATCCGATCGCCGGACCCCTGTGTCATGGGCGTCGATTTCGATCCCGTCTTTGTAAACCCGCCGACCACAGGGGAGAATTGCCCGACTCCCGATCACTTTTCGTTCCCGCCAGGTCCTTTATCCTCCATGAGCATCCGGTCCGCCTCCCGGACCACCTCGCTTCAGCCCGTGAATCCGTGTTGGCTGGCGAATCGATCGGGGCGTTCGAGGAGGG
>JBDGUI010000045.1:0-9612 GCA_042216015.1 Halodesulfurarchaeum sp.
TCGACCGCGTCTCCGTCGAGGACTTCGAAACGACGATCCGGGAATGCCTCCGAACCATTCGGTCGGTCCCCGAGGAGTCCTCCACGATCCTGTCACTGGGCGGCGGTGCCAGAGACGTCTTGCTCCCGTTGACGGTGGCCGCACTCGTGCTCACCGACCGAATCGATCAGACGTTGTTTTTCAGCGACCTCGATCTCGACGTCCGGGCCGTCTCGCTGCCGGACCTGACAGCGCAAGTCCCGGCGCGCACGGAACCCACGTTCGAACGAATCGTCGCCACGGACGGGTGGCTGACACTCACCGAACTCGCCGACGCGACCGACCAGTCGAAAAGCACCGTCATCCGCCACGTTCAGGATCTCGAAGATGCGGGCGTCCTCGAGGCCGACACGAGTGGGAAGGCAAAACGTGTCGAGGCGACGCTGTCTGGGGATTTGATACGGGCCGCGTGGACCGGCCAAGACTGACTCCAGCGGGCCTGTCGAGCCGTTTCAAACCCCGGGATAGAGTTAAACCTCCGCTACGGGCCCTATCGCGCACGATTTGGGAACGTTTATTACGGGCCGTTGGGAAAAAAGGGGCGTATGGCAGACCTGATCGTCAAAGCCGCCGTGAAGGAAGCACTCGACGACAAGAACGTCTCCTCGGACTTCTACGATGCGCTCGACGAGCGCGTCGACGACCTCCTCGCCGACGCCGCCCGTCGGGCCGAGGCGAACGGCCGAAAGACGGTCCAGCCGCGCGACCTGTAGGTCGGCTGGCCCCTTCTCACCGAATCTCCCGGACCTGCACACCGTCGGGTCCGCCCACGACGATTTCCGCTGCGAGGTCCACGAATAGCCCGTGCTCGAGCACGCCCGGCAGCTTCGAGAGCGCTCCCGCGAGCGCCGACGGATCCTCGATCTCCCCGAAATCGCAGTCGAGAATGAGGTTGCCGTGCTCGGTGATCACCGGTCCGTCCTTCTTGCCGGCACTCCGGAGAGTGGGATCGCCGCCGTGGTCGAGGATTGCTTCCCGCACCGGCGGGAGGGCAGTCGGCACGACTTCGACCGGGACGGGACGGGAGAGCCGCTCGACCTCCTTCGAGTCGTCGATCACGACCACGAACCGCGCCGCGGCCGCGTCGACGATTTTTTCGCGGGTGTGGGCCGCGCCGCCGCCCTTCACCAGGTCGCCACCGACTACCTCGTCGGCCCCGTCGATCGCGACGTCGACCCCGTTGACGGCGTCGAGGGCGGTGAGGGGGATGCCGACGTCGAGCGCGAGCGCCCGGGACTGGTAGGAGGTCGGGATCCCCTGGATGTCGAGTCCCCCCGCGACCGCTGTCCCCAGCGCTTCGATCGCGTAGGCGGCGGTACTGCCCGTTCCGAGACCCACGACGTCACCGTCCTCGACCATCGCGGCCGCCCGCTCGCCGGCCAGCCGCTTTCGCCCCGCTTTCGTTCCGCCATCGCTCATATCACGCACCCCGCACCCGACCGACAAAAAGCCGCGGTTCCGCCCACTTACCGCCCCGGATCGACTGCGATGATCGACTCCCCCGCCCGGACGGTCTCGCCCGCTTCGACCCCGAGGTCGGCCGGCTCGAACCGCTCGGGGAGCAGGACGTCCGCCCGACTGCCGAAGGAGACGTGTCCGATCCGCTCGCCACGCTCGACAGCCTCGCCCGGCTCGACGTGGGGGTGAATGCGCCTTGCGATCGTGCCGGCGATGAGCGTAACTCGCGTGTCGCCGATTGCGACGTGCAGGCGCTCGTTTCGCTCGGCGTCCTTCGAGAAGGCCGGCCAGTGCCCGCCCGGGACGTGCTCGATGGTCCCGATTTCGCCGCCGACCGGAGCGCGATTGACGTGTACGTCGGTCACGTTCATGAACACCCCGACCCGGACCCGTTCGATCTCGCTCGCGGGGTCGTCGGTCCACGCTCCGTCGGTTTCGGTCCGGATCACCGAGACCGTGCCGTCGGCCGGGGCGAGCACCCCCGCGGGCGGACTCGTGCGGTCGGGATCCCGGTGAAACCAGAGGACGAATCCGGCGAGGACCGCCAGCCCCACCCCGATCGGCGGGATGAGGAGTAGCCCCACCGCTGCCAGTCCCACGATCGGGCCCGCGAGCCGCCACGTGCCGGGGGCCAGCTCCATGATGCTCTGTCCGGAGGGGTGGGTGTTGGGGCTTTCGGGTCCCCGGGCGAGGGCTTTATCGGCTTCGAGTGGGAACTCCCCCCGATGGACGCCTTTCACGCCCGCTATCCCTTCCTCCGGGAGTCACGAGCGGCCGTCGAGGAGGCGGGCGTGGATCTCGAGGCCATCGTCGACGACGAGGCGGTCGTCGACCGGGCAACGGAGCGGGTACAGCGGGCGCTGACGGACCGGGAGCTCGGTCCGGCCGCCCGCTCGTCGCGGGTCGAGTTGCTCTCATACCCGGTCGCCCGGGTCGTCGCCTCCCTCGTGGACGCCTCGATCGTCAGGCAGCGCTACGCCGACGCGGAGGCCGCCGCGGCCCGGGAGCGCTTCGAGACGGACTTCGCCGACGAGGACGAGATCACCTCCGTTGGCACGCCCCTTCTTTCGCGGGAGGCCCTCCTCCGGGAATTCGAGCTGGAATCGGCCGTCAGGGAACTCGACGCGGGCTTCGAGATGCGGGTGAGCGAGTATCTCACCTACGCGGCGTCGCTGCGCCAGAGCACGTGGCGACTCTCGACCCGCGTCCTCGATGCGGGCTGGGTGTGGGTCACGGACGACGAACTGAACACGCTCCTCGAGCGGGCCGTCAGGGCGCGCGTCGAGGAGGGGCTCCCGCTCTCGGTCCCGGATTCGATCGCGACCGAACTGGCCGGGCCGGTCGCCGAGATCGAATCGACCCTCGAGGAACTCGATCTCACCCGCGAGATCGACACCGTCGTCCCCGAGCTGTTCCCGCCCTGCATGCAGCACCTGCTCGACCGCGTACAACAGGGCGAACACCTCGCACACCACTCCCGCTTTGCGATCACCTCTTTTCTCACGAACATCGGTCTGCGGACCGACGAGATCGTCGACCTCTACCGGACGAATCCCGGGTTTGGCGAGGAGATGACCCGGTATCAGACCGACCACATCCGCGGGGAGACGAGTCCGACTGAATACACCGCCCCATCGTGTGCGACGATGAAGGCCTACGGGGACTGCGTGAACCCCGATGACCTCTGTGATGCGATCTCCCACCCGCTCTCCTACTACGAGGTGAAACTCGATGACGAGGCAGCGGAGCACACCGATTGGCGGGAGCGGGAAGAGGAAGGAGAGGACGAAGACGACGAGGATGTGGGCGGGGGCTCCGTGAGCGACGCCACTCCGAAAAGCGGGGAGTCGCCCGAATCGGCGGATGCCCGCGATCTTACGGAGGGTTAGTCGCCGTCGAGAAAGAGCAGGCCCAGGGCGCCCATGACGACGATGAACGCGACGATACCGGCAATCATGACGAGCGTCCCCATCCGCTCGCCCTCCGCGGCGCCCATCGCGCTGCCCGTGATGAGAAAGGCGATGAAGACCGCGACACCGATCACGGCCAGACCGGTTTGGCGGAGCATCTCTCCTTCGATTTCCATGGCGGCCCTTTCGGGCCGCTCCCAAAAAAGCCGTCGAAGCGCCGGCCCGTGCCTGTGTGGTCGGTGTGGAAACTCACCATCGGCCAGGTTGCACTGGCTGTCCGGCCACACCCATTCGACCATCGCCCACCTCGCCGCGTTAACGGTGGATCGGCCGCTCGCTTCACTCGTGTGGAAGTCCCCATCTCGACCAAAGAGGGTGCAGATGTCCCTTCAGGGTCAGAGCCCCCACATGAGGGTGATTCCGAGGACGGTGACCACCGAGAGAAGGAGCTGAAGCGGCGCTCCGACCCGGATGTAGTCCGAGAACTTGTACCCACCCGGGCCATAGACGAAGAGGTTCGTCTGGTATCCCACCGGCGTCATGAACGCGGTGGAGGCGGCGAAGGTGACCGCGAGGATGAACGCGAACGGGTTGCCGCCGACCTCGTGGGCGGTCTCGACGGCGACGGGAATCATGAGCACGACGCTCGCGTTGTTCGAAATGATGTTCGTGACGAGACCGGTGGCAATGTAGAACACCCAGAGCACGCCAACGACGGGGAGGACCGTGCCGGTGATGGCAACGAGGGAGCCGAGGAACGTCGCCGCGCCCGTCTGTTCGAGGGCGATGCCGAGCGGAATGACACCGGCGAGCAGGAAGATGACACTCCAGTCCACGCCCTCGTAGATCTCACCCGGCTTGATGACACCGGTGACGACCATGGCGACGACGCCGGCGAGGGCGGTCTGCACGATACTGAAATCGAGGCCGGCGAGTGCGCTGACGCCGGTGAGGGAGGCAAGAGAACCCCAGGGCATTCCGACGAAGCCGACGACGCCGATGATAATGCCGATGGCCCATGGAATCTTCTCCGTGCGATAGTCCGGTTTTTCGGATTCGTGCGCGACGATGAAGTCCGGATTCGAAGCCAGCCGGTCGAGGCTATCCGAGGGGGCCTGGATGAGGAGCGTGTCGCCCACGTGAAGTTCGACATCGTCGAGTCGACTCCGAATCGTCTCGCCGCCGGAGCGAAACGCGAGGACGCTCGCGTCATACCGCTGGCGAAACGCGGAGGTCGTGAGCGTCTCGCCGAGGAGGGACGACCCGGACTGAATGACGATCTCGACGAGCGTCTGTGCCTCCTCGCCCGCCTCGAGTTCGGCATCATCGGGTGGCGTCCCGACGAGGTCGAGCCCGTCGAGTTCCCGGAGCGATGTCAGCGTCTCCCGGTCGGTTCGGATCGTGAGAATATCACCGGCTCGAATGCGTTTACTCGCGATCCCCTCGAAGTACGTCTCGTCCTCGCGAACGAGCTGAAGGATATCGGCGTCGAATCTGGATTCGTCGATGGCCTCCCGAACCGTCTTTCCGGTGACCGGGGCATTCTCACGAACCACGACCTCGGTCACGTAATCCTGGAGCCCGTACTCCGTGAGGTAGTCTTCCCTGGCGGGGACGCGTTCGGGGATGAGCCGGTGACCGACCGTCATGAGGTAGACCGTGCCGGTGAGGAGGACGATGACTCCGAGGCCGGTGAACGTGAACATCGAAAACGGGCGTCCGATGAGTCGTTCTGAGACGCTGGATGCGAGCAGGTTCGTCGACGTCCCGATGAGCGTGAGCATCCCGCCGAACATTGAGACGAACGAGAGCGGGATGAGCAGCTTGGACGGGGAGGTCTTTCCCTTGTGGGCGAGGTCGGTGATCACTGGAACCAGGATGGCGACGACCGGCGTGTTGTTGATGAATCCGGAGACGGGGCCGGCGACGCCGAGCGTCGCCGCGAGCTGTCTTCGCTGGCTGTTGCCAGCGAATGCGGCCATTTTCCTGCCGAGAATCTGGACGATGCCCGTCCGGCTGATGCCGGTGCTGAGAATGAGCATGGCGAGCACGGCGACGGTCGCGGGGCTCGAGAACCCGGAGATGCCCTCGCTGACGGAGACTTCGGTCCAGGGCGTGAGGAGGGTGAGCAACACCATGATGAAAATCGCCGTGACGTCGATCGGGAGCAGTTCCGTGATGAACAGGAAGAGTGCGAGCAGGACGATCGCAAAGACGACGATCATGTCCCCAGATAGCGGAGGAATCGGCGCTGAGGTCTGAAGGAATATGAAGGAAATCATCATATAATATGTTATGCGTCACCAATTTAGAACTTACGGATATTCGCCCTGAACAGTCGAAATTACGAAAAATCGCCCCGAATATTTCGGAGATGAGTCTCCCTGACCAGTCGGCACCTCTTTTATACCGTTCGTCCATCAATTCACGAGCATGGACGTTCGATCGGCACTCAGGCAGGGATTCCTCACGGGGATCGTTCTCGTGGCACCGCTGGCAGTCACGCTCTTCGTGATCAAGCTCGTCTATGGGTGGCTGGTCGGGAACCTGGCCCCCGTGATCGGACTCGTCTACCCCGCAGATCCCAGCCTTTTCGTGCAACTCATCGCCCTCGTCCTGCTCTTTGGCTTCATTACGGCACTGGGGCTGGCCGTTCGACACGGCATCGGCCGGTACGCCCTTCTCGAGTTCGATCGCTTCATGGAGACCATTCCCGTGATCCGGGCGATATACTCGAGCGCCCGCCAGGCCTCGAATGCGCTTCTCGGACATCGAGAGCAGTTCGAGCGGGTGGTACTGGTCGAATGGCCCCAGTCGGGTTCCCACACGATCGGATTCGTGACGTCAGAAACGCCCGAACGGCTCACCGACGTTCTCGAGGACTCCGACCCTCGGTACGACGTTTTCATCCCGATGGCACCGAACCCGATGGGTGGGTTCCTCGCCATCGTTCCGGAGTCGAGGCTCGTCACGACCGAGCTCCCCGTGAGCGAGGGCCTCAAGCTCGTCATGACCACCGGTCTGGGAAGTGGGGAGGAACTGGCGATCGACTCCACAGTCCGAAATAACTCGAAATAGCCCCTCTCGACACCGTTCCCGGCCACGGGTCCTGATATCGATATGTCGGTTCCCTGCGGTGAACATGGCCATGGCGGTGGCCGGATTTCGAATTGGCTAACCCGTTTATCGACCCCGTCGTGGTGGATCCACCACGATCGCCATACTTGATCTGCCTGCGATCGTCGTACTGGACCTATCTGCCGAGGTCGTGATGGGGCCTCGAACTCGTTCGTCCACTTCCACTCGCTCCACTCCCCTCAAGCCGATCGAACTGCCAGGACGCGAGACCGACGGCGAAGACGGTGAGTGCGCCGGTCAGGAGCGCGAGCGCGAGTCCCGGATCGTACCGCAGCGGTGGGTGCAGGCCGAACCCGTAGTCGAGGACGTCGCCGAGGAGGCCCAGGCCGAGGGCGAATGCGAGCGCGCCCCTCGTCGTCTTCCCGTAGTGGGGGATGAGGAACGCCTCCGCGACGAACCCGAGGTGGGCGACGATGATGCCCCAGTAGGCCCAGACAGCCGGGAAGTAGTGATCGAAACCGAGGTTCAACGCGACGGCCACCCAGAGCCCGTACTTGACGAGCCAGACGAACGCCAGCGTGTGGAGGTACGCGAGCACCCGATTCTGCGTGGCCTCGTGCAGGCGACTGCCCAGATTGGAGACCAGGGTCACGAGTGAGAGAACCATCAACAGGGTTGCGCCGGGCGAGTCGGCGTAGAACGGCCACAGGAGGGGGTGGACCTCGGCCATGCCGGTGACGTAGAAGTCCACGCCCACGAGCACCGTGAGGAAGTTCACCAGGAGAAGCCAGAGGAGACTCGGGGTATTCTCCAGGTAATAGCGGGCATGGCGGTGGGGAATGAGCGACATCGTCGGTCGTCGTCAATCCCGAGGGGACATCCCGTTGTAGTCCTTTCCACATCACCGTCCGGGACGGTCCCCTGTTCGTGAGAACGGTGGCCCCGGCTCTCGCAGCGGGCTATTTTCCCGATTGCGGCGACGAGTCCTACTCGGCGTGGCATCATTTCCCCCACCGACAACCCGTGATTACTCCGCCTCCTCGCTCTCAGGGAGCAGACACGACTCGACGAGTCGCTTCGTTCCCCGCCGAATGAGCCCACCGGCTGCGGGTTGGGAGATGTCCAGTTCGGCGGCCACCTCGCTGAGCGATGCATTCCGGGGCTCCTCGAAATACCCCTTTTCGAACGCGACCAGGAGTGCTTCACGCTGACTCTCGGTCACCCCGATATCTGCGGTTTCCAGCCGACCGTATTCGTTCAGGCGCAGTAGATCGATGTCGATGTCGTGTGTTTGGGCGTAGTCCCAGAGGTGGTCCAGATCCGCTCGCTCGGCCATCCAGACGGTGAGGAGCCACGCGGAATCCTCGTTTCTCATGTCGAGGATCACCCCGTTCGCGCCCGAAATGATCGGCGAGAGGATCTTCGCGTCGTCCGTGTACTCGAAGCTGTAGATCGCCTCCTCGTCTCCGGTTTCGATGACCCGCTCGAACTGAGCGATCGTTCGGTCGGCCCGCAACCCGGCCTCGAACCGATCGAAATCGGTCGACCGGATGTGGTAGAAGAACTTCCCCGAGGACGGATCGGTGCCCGCTTCCGAGACCGATTTGACCGTCGCACTACGGTCGTGTGTGACCGTCTCGGTGAGCACGATGTCGGGATGCTCGACGCGGACGACCGTGCTAATTCCTGTCATCGGTGTGTCGGATTCCAACTGAGAGCATCTGTGCACCGGGCTACTGGAACCCGACGATTACTCCTCGGTCGCGGTTTTGTCGTGGATCTTGGCCTGTTCGCGAGCACTGGGATTGGCAGACTCCTTGAACGGAACCTTCGCGACCGTCGCATATACGGGTTTGCCCGGCTCCTCGGTGTATTCGTCCGGGAGGTGGACGGCGAACTCGACGTCGACCTCGGCGTCGTAGATCGCGTCGTTGAGGGGAACGTCGGTCGCGGCCTGCAGCGTCTTCGCTGGCACGTATCCCAGGCCGATGTTGGTCTCGAGTTCCGGATTCCACCAGACCGAGGTCAGATAGCCACACTCCTCGCCGGTCTCGGGGTCCGAGATGAGCCAGAAGTCCGACGCCCAGTCCTTGATCGGCTCCCCGGCGATCTTCAGCCCGACCATCTTGTGCTCGAACGGGAACTCGCCGTCATCGACGATTTCCTTTTGACGTTCCAGTTCGGCTTTGCCGACGTAGTCCCGCTCCTTGTCGTCGGGGATCTGATACCCGAGGTTGACCTGGAACGGCGAGGTCTCGTAGTCCATGTCCTGACCCAGCGAGAGGATCCCGGCGGCGATCCGGCGCGAGTGGGACACGGCCGTCGCGGCTCCGGCGTGGGCCTTGACCGTCTCGAGGACCGGATCCCACACCGCTTCGGCGTTTTTCGTCGCCTCCCGGACGAATACCTCGAATCCCTCCTCGCCGGAGTACCCCGTCTGGCTCACCAGCACGGGGATTCCGTTGATGGTCGTCTCCAGCAACCCGTAGTAGGGGATCTCGCCGGCCACGTCGCCGATGAGTTTCTCCATCACGTCGAGGGACTTGGGACCCTGGACCTGCACCGGCGAGACGTCGATCTCGTCGATCTCGACCTCGAAGTCGGTGCCCACCGCGACCCCTTGCAACCACTGCATCAGGTCAGAGTCGGCGATGGAGAACCAGAACTCGTTCGCTTCGGGCCGCAAGAGGATGAAGTCGTTGAGGATGCCGCCGTCCTGGTTACAGCAGATGGCGTACTTGCCGCGCTTGGTCTCGATCTCGGTCGCGTCTCGCGTGATGACGTAGTTGACGAAGTCCTCGGCGTCCGCGCCTGTGACCCGAATCTGGCGCTCGACGGCGACGTCGAAGAGAACGACGTCGTTGACCAGCAGGTCGTATTCCGCCTCGAGCCCGCCATCTTCGGGGTCGATGTACCCGCGAGGGTGATACATGTTGTTGTATACCGTCCCCATCCAGGCCCTTCCTCGACGGAGCGGTGCCAGAACGGCGACTTGCGGATCCGGGTCGAGAGCAAGAGGTCGACGTCCGCGCCGCCGGTTTGCCGGAGGTTTCGCGGAATGGTGCGGTCGGACTGGTCGATACTGGGGTGATTCGGGTGCTGGCTTTCTTCTGACATTGTTGGGCTC
>JBDGUI010000040.1:0-6346 GCA_042216015.1 Halodesulfurarchaeum sp.
AGATTCTTCCAACCTGGATTATTCGTTAACTACCACCACACCTAGGGAAATTGGTGGTTTGTAGGAACCCAAACGCCGAACCTGTGATCGCGCCGGGCCGAAAATTCGGTATAGCGGTATGTGATTTATTACTTAGTAATATTGGGCAGTGATCGGTCCATACGCTTATACGGGACAGATTGTTACCCCCGCCATGACCGAATCAGTCGCCCAGGCGATGGCCAAACTCGAGGCGCCGGATTTCCATCTCCTCTCCGGCGTCGAACACGGCATGCGGTTTTCCGAGTGGGTCAATCGGGAGAAGCTACCCGAATTTTCGGGATTGACCGCAGAAGACGTGGATTTTCACCTGAGTCGGACCCTCGATCTCGAGCTGGTCGAACGAGAGACGATCCAGTACGAGGGGATCAAACTCACCCAGCAGGGGTACGACGCCCTCGCGTTGCACACCTTCGCCGAACGGGACACCATCGAGGGATTCGGCGCACCGCTGGGCGTCGGCAAGGAAAGTGACGTCTACGAGGTCCAGTCGTACAAACCGCTCGCGCTGAAGTTTCACCGGGAGGGGTTCGCGAACTTCCGGGAGGTTCATCGCGGCCGGGATTACACGGCCGATCGGGAGCACGTCTCGTGGCTGTACACTCAGCGAAAGGCTGCCGAGCGGGAGTACGAGGTCCTCGAGGCGCTCTATCCCGACGTCGCGGTTCCCCAGCCGATCGATCACAACCGCCACGCCATCGTGATGGAGAAGGTCCCGGGCGTCGAACTCGCGAAGGCGAAACTGGAGAGTGGGCAGGTCACGGGCGTGCTCGAGTTGATCCTCCGCGAACTGCAATCGGGGGTCTCGGCGGGCTACGTGCACGCGGACATCAGTGAGTACAACGTCTTCGTGGCCGAAAGCGGAATTACGCTATTCGACTGGCCCCAGGCCGTCCCCACCGACCACGAGAACAGCGGGGAGTTTCTCGCTCGAGACGTGCGGAACATCCTCCGGTACTTCGAGCGGAAGTATCCGCGCGAGGTGGGCCAGATCGATTGTGAGAGGGTCGTCCAGCTGATCGAGCGGAACGAATTTTCGGATTTGCCCGGCGAGTAGTACAGTTTTCGGCTGCCCTGTCCCCGATTCCGGGCGGTCGTCTGCCAGCTGATAAACTGTATATCGCGATAGCAAATAGGGGAGTGTGGCATCGGATTGGAACTGCTGGTGGCATCGGATTGGAACTGCTGGTGGCATCGGATTGGATCACAAGGAAAAAGCCAGAAAACCCACTGGACAGCAATCCGCCACCGGCAGCAATCGAGCCAGAAGCTGGCCGCAGCGCGAATCGGCGACCAATGCGGAGAAATCGAACGCCCGGACTAAAGCTCAAGAACCTCGAAGCGCTTCTCCCGACACCGGTGACACTCCCTGAGTTCCCGCTCTTCGGCAAGTGTCCGTTCGAGCACCATGTAGGCCCCGGGCAGGACCGGGCAGTTCACGGACGTATGATAGACCTTCAGATCGGTCCCCTCCGCCTGGGAGATGTAGACGCGATCGGGTCGTCGGGACACGAGTGAGTCTGTGTGCGGGTCCGAATTAAGGTTACTCCACTAGACCCCGGCGATGGCCAGAACAAGTAACAGAAGGATGATCCCCACGAGGATCCCGAGAATCCGAATCGCGAACCGGGACGGGGCTGGGCGAGAACTCGACTCCTCGACCGACAGGGGCCCGAGCCGGTCGGCGGGTTTGGAATGGCCCATGAGCTTCGCATACGCGACCCGCAGGCCGTAGGTGACCGAGCCGATGGCCCGAACCAGCGCGTAGGTCACGAACTGCCCGAGTTCCCAGAGCGTCTCGGCGGCGGGCTCCGACGGGGGGTCCTCGGCGTGGTTTTCCGGCCGCGCGGCCGGCTCGGCGATCGCGGCGTCGTCGGCGGGCTTCCGGGCCGCCGGCTCGGGATCGTCCGTGGAATCCGTTTCGGCGAGTTCGGTGGACTCCTCCGGTTCCGGGTCCCGAAGAACCGTCGGTGGATCGGGGTCCAGCGGTTCGACGGTCTCGGATTCGGCCGCCTGGGTACTGTCACCCTCCTCACGCTCCCCGCCGGAATCGGTGGCCGCGTCGTCAGTAGTGGACTCGGTCTCGGTTTCCTGGGTCGATTTCGAAGGTGTCGAGGCAGTCGAATTCGTCTCGGAAGCCGGCGAATCCCGGCGGGTGGCGGTGAGATCGCGTCGCTCGGAGGCCGAGAGGGAGGGCGTATCGCCGGCGTCGGCGGTTCGTTTCTCGCGAAAGCGAACCTCCCGGACGGTCTCTTCCCAGTCGGCAAGGAGGTAAGCCGAGCCGGTGGCGAGGTCCTTCACGTCCTCGGCGTAGTCGCTTCCGAGGATGGATTTGACCACGCGGGTGTCGTTCTCCCAGGTCAGCCGATGGAAGACGAGCCAGTCACACTGGGTGATGAAGTTCTTGTCGACCGAGGCGGGGCGCTGGGACATCCCGAGGAGACCCAGCCCCCGCTTTCGGCCGCGTTTTGCGATCCGGATGAGCATCTCTCCGAGGTCGTCGAGGCCGCCCTGCTGGGGCAGGAACTCGTGGACCTCCTCGACGATGACGAGAAACGGCTTGTTCTCGTGTTTCTCGCGGGAAAAGAGCAACTGAAGCACGTCGGTGATAACCCGTTCGGCCCGCTCGAGTTCGAGAACCTCCGAAACGTCGATCACGACGGGTCGGTGCTGGTCGAGACAGAAGTCCACGACCTGTCCCGGGTCGACCTCGAAGAGCCCGTTGTCGTAGTGGTCCCCATCCCCGATGTGAACGACCTCGTACCGATCCGAGAGTGTGGCGTACTCCCCCTCCACGTCCACGATGAGCACCGGGAACCCCTTCTCGAGGAGTTCCTCGACGACGACACTCGCCGTGTTGCTCTTCCCGGAGCCGCTCTTGCCGAAGATGGCCCCACGGCCGGTGAGCACCTCGATCACCGGAAGGGAGAGCCCGTCCCGGGACACGACGATTCGTTCCGTATCCCCAGCCATTCGCTCGGGGATTCGACGGCCGGCGGTAAATACCTGCCGCGGTCACCCCGACCCGGCGGGCGAATAGCATCGGCCCGGACGGGGTGCTGTCAGTAGACTTTTGCCGGGGCCACCAGTTCGTTCCTGCATGGCCTCCGGGCACGACCTGTTGAACCGCCGCACCCTGCTCCGGGTTGTCGGCCCGATTCTGGGCTCAACGCTCGTCCTCACCGCCACGTTTCTGGGCGCGCTGGGCTTCCTCCAGGGCGGCATCGAGGGATTCAGCACCCGGTTTCCGTACTACGTCCTGCTGATGGCACTCGGGTTCGTGGGGACCCTCTTCGTCCTCGAACGCCCCCGGATCGAAGGGAGTCAGGTACTCATGGCGACGATCGGCGTCACCGTCACCATCTTCGTCGTCGTCACGCTCGCCGGAGAGGGAATCGTCTACGCGATCTCGAATCCGGATACCGTCTTCGAGCCCAACTTCATCCTCTATCTCCTCGCGGCCGGACTCATCGGGAGCGGGCTTGCCTACTGGACCATCTCGCACTGGCGGGAGTTCACGAGGTGATCACTCGGATTCGCCGAGCTCGCCCGAGGGGCGATCGATCCGATCGAAGGCGTCCCTGACCCCCGAAAGTTCTCTCTCGACGTCGTCGGCCTTCTTCGTCGCATTGTCCAGGTGCCGTTCGAGCGTCCCCCACTCCTCCTCGACGGCCTCGAAGCTGGCGCCGAGTTCGGAGAGGTGCTCGAGAACGGCTTCGGCCTCCTCGGACAGTTTCCGCGCCTGCGCTCCCGTCTTCAGCAGTTCGAGTTTGTGGCCGAGCGTGAGCGGCGAGACGACCTGCACGCCGCGTTTGGTGTACTCCCGGAGGAGGTCGTACTCCTCGGTGATGAGGTGGTAGTAGACGCTCTCGGAGGGGATGTAGGCGAAGGCGAAGTCGGTCGTCCCGGCTTCTGGGCGAACGTAATCCCGTTCGATTTTCGCCAGTTGCTCCTCGACGGCCTTCCGGAACGCCCGCTTGTGCGCCGTGCGCTCCGCTGATTCGTCGCTCTCGAGGTACTGTTCGTATCGATCCAGGGGGAACTTCGAGTCGATCGGAACGATCCCGTCGGGCGTCTCGACGTGGGCGTCCGGCGTTTTCGAACCGACCACCTGCTCTCTGATGCCGTACATGCCCGGGTGGAGGTGATCGGACAGCATTACCTCCAGCTGGACTTCGCCGAACTCGCCCCGTTCCCGGGGTGCCCGGAGCAGTCGATCGAAGTCCTCGTGGAGCGTCTCGATCCGCCCGGCCCGGTCCTCGATCCGTGAGACGGTCTCCCCGAAGTCCATCGAGGAGAGACTCCGGGAGAGTGCTGCGGTGAGCTGGTCGGTCTCCACGCCCGATTCTGACGCGGAGATCGCACGTCGGACCTGGAAGAGAAGGGCAATCACGAGGAGAAGGCCGAGAAGGACACCGCCGAGGAGGATTTCGCTGAGGGCCATGCACCCGACTTGCGCGGCCCGAGCCATGAATGTTCGTCCCGGGGTCACCGTCGAGGATATTCGTCCCCGATCACAGGCGACGGGGTGTTCGTCCCGTCGAGCGGAGGAATGCTCGCCCGGTTCGAAGGCTTATGTCCGGGCACGACAAAGCTACGGGCGATGGAGTATGGCGCCCTCGCGGATCTCTATGCAGAACTCGAGGCGACCGACGCCGACACGGCGTTGATCGATCGAATCGCGGCGGAGCTACGGGCGGCCGATCCATCGATTGTGCCGACATTGGTGACACTGCTGCAGGGTCGACCGTTCGTCGCCTGGGACGACCGGGATCTGGGGGTTTCCTCGAGCCTCACGCGGACGGCCATCGCGAAGGCGACGGGCCAGCCCGAGGCGCGGATCGAGGAGTGGTGGCGCGAAACCGGTGATCTGGGGAGTGCCGCGGCCAGGGCCGTCGAGAACGAACGACAGCAGACCCTCTTCGGTCAGTCCCTCTCCGTCGAGCGTGTTCAGGAGACCCTCGAGGCGATCGCCGCCGACGAGGGGAGCGGGAGCCAGAGCCGGAAGATCGACGTCATCGCGGGCCTCCTCTCGGACGCCGACCCGAACACGGCGAAATACCTCGTCAGAACGATACTCGGCCACCTCCGTATCGGCGTGGGCGAGGGGGTGATCCGGGACGCCATCTCCCAGGCGTTCCTCTCCGAAGGAGAAGAGTCGCGGAAGGCGGTCGAGCGCGCCTACCAGGTGACCAACGACTATCGGGTCGTGGCCGAAACCGCACGAACAGCGGGCCGATCCGGGCTCGATGACCTCGAGATGGAAGTCGGCCGGCCGATCGACGTGATGCTCGCAGAGAAGGTGGAGTCGATCGAAGCGGGTATAGAGCACGTCGCGACCGATCCGGCGGACGTCCTCGCGGAGTTCAAGTACGACGGGGTCCGGGCGCAGATCCACGTGGACGGTGGGTCGGTGCAGATCTTCACCCGGCGGTTGACCGACATCACCGACCAGTTCCCGGACGTCGTCAGGGCAGTCGAGACGGGAATCGACGCCGATCGGGCGATCCTGGAGGGGGAGATCGTCGGCTACGACCCCGAAACGGGGGACCCACTCCCATTCCAGACGCTCTCGAAGCGGATCAAGCGCAAGTACGATATCGAGGACGCGATCGAGGAAATTCCGGTAACCCTCTATTTGTTCGACGCGCTTTCCGTCGGAGAATCCCTTCTCGAACGCCCACTCGAAGCGCGGCTCGGGGCCCTCGAATCGATCCTCTCTCCATCGCCGAACGACATCGAGCGGGCCACAAACCGTCTGACCGGAGAGGTGGTCGAACTCGAGTCGTTCTACGAATCGGCCCTGGATGCCGGTCAAGAGGGGCTCATGCTGAAGAACGCCGCAGCGGATTATCAGCCGGGCACCCGGGTCGGATACATGGTGAAGGTCAAACCGACCCTCGAGACCCTCGATCTGGTCGTCGTCCGGGCGACCTACAGCGAGGGGCGGCGCTCGAACCAGTTGGGGCGGCTCTACCTCGGCTGTCGCGACCGCGAGACAGGCACATTCCGGGAGATCGGGCGGCTCTCGACGGGTTTCACCGATCAGGAGCTGGCGAGGGTCACCGAACGGCTGGAGCCGCTGATCGTCGACACCGACGGTCGGGACGTGGCCCTCGAACCCGAACTCGTCCTCGAGGTGGAATTCGAGGAGATCCAGGAGTCCCCGGCCTATGACTCCGGGTACGCACTCCGCTTCCCGCGGTTCGTCGACTTTCGAGACGATCTCTCCACCGAGGATGTCGACACGCTTTCTCGGGTCGAGGGACTGTACGAATCACAGTGACCGATAGACTGGACGAATCAC
>JBDGUI010000040.1:6446-9590 GCA_042216015.1 Halodesulfurarchaeum sp.
TGACCGATAGACTGGACGAATCACGATGACCGAGGTTCGATTGGGCGACGGGATCCACATTCGCACCGGCGACGGTCGCCACGTCGTGGCCGACACCAGCGATCCAGGTGATGAGTTCGCCGTGCTCAGCCACGCCCACGGCGATCACCTCTACTCGAATCCGCCGAAGGCGATCGTCGCATCGTCCCTGACGAGGGAACTGGCCGCTGTCCGACGGGGTGGTCCCGTTTCGAAGGGACTGGACCCATCGGGAATCGAATCCCTGCCTGCCGGCCACGTCCCCGGCTCCCGGGCATTCCTGATCGAGGGGAAGGACCGCATTCTCTACACGGGGGACTGTTCGACCCGAAATCGGTTCGGCATGGACGGATTCGAGCCCGTGAGCGCTGACGTCTTGATCGTCGAGTCGACCTATGGAACGCCCGAGTATCGGCTTCCCCCACAGCATGAAGTCGAGGCCGAAATCGTCGATTGGCTGGCCGACACGCGCGACCGGCCGGTGGTGTTGCTGGGGTATGCCCTCGGTCGCGCCCAGGAACTCCTCTCGTTGGCAGACCGAGCCGGCAGAAATCGAATCCGGTACTCCCCGGCGATCGAGGCGATCAACGGACCGATCGAGGCGGCCAGGGGCGAACCGTTGCCCGGTCACGTCGGGACGGACGTGGAGCCACGACCCGGCGACGCGCTGGTGCTCCCCGCCCGGACCGGCTCGCTGTCGTTCGTCGAACGGCTCCGCCGGGACCACGACGCCCCGCTGGCCGGCTTCTCCGGCTGGGCGATCGACGAGAGCTACCGGTACGCGCGGGATCTGGATGTTGCCTTTCCCCTCTCGGATCACTGTGACTTCAGGGAGTTGCTCGAGGTAGTTCGGGCCGTCGAGCCCGAGCAGGTCTATACCGTCCACGGGTTCGTCGACGAGTTGGCCACCTCGATTCAGTCACGGCTCGGGATCCAGGCACAAGCGTTGAAGCCCAATCAGGCCACCCTCGAGGAGTTCTGACCGCGAACGTGACGTGGGATGGTTTCTCTTCGGTCGGCCTCCGATATCGGATGATGGATCGGAGTCCCGGCTGTGATCCACCCGGGGCGGGCAATCAGGTTGTAAGGGTACCGGAAATCGCCGAATCGGGAACGCTGCTGGCGCTGTCTGGAACCGAGGGGCGCCGATCGAGTTCGAGCGAGATCACTCGATCGAGTTCCGGATGCGGTAGCCCCGACGACGACCGGCGAGCGGGACTTTCGAAGTGCTTTTCCCCATTCACGATGGAGTAAAACCAACTCGCTGGCAGGCGGGCGCCAGCGGGCTCCCGATCAATCGGGACGGGATGTGACCCTCCGGGTTGAACCACCAACGCCCGCGGCAACCAGCATGACACGAAGCGCCTATTCGTACATCAAGGAAGCGTGGCGAGATCCTGACGACGGAAAGCTCGCCGAACTACAGTGGCAGCGAAAACAGGAGTGGCGGGACCAGGGTGCCATCGAGCGGATCGAGCGCCCGACCCGCCTCGATAAGGCCAGGGACCTCGGCTACAAGGCCAAACAGGGGGTCGTCCTCGCTCGCGTGAGCGTCAGGAAGGGGACCGCCCGGAAGTCCCGCTTCACCGCCGGGCGGCGCTCGAAGCGCACCGGTGTGAACCGGATCGGTCGTGGCAAGAACCTGCAGCGGATCGCCGAGGAGCGGGCCACCCGGAAGTTCCGCAACCTTCGCGTGCTCAACTCCTACTGGGTCGGCGAGGACGGCAGTCAGAAGTGGTTCGAGGTGATCCTCCTGGATCCGAACCACCCGGCCATCGAAAACGACGACGACCTGAACTGGATCTGTGAGTCGACCCAGAAGAACCGTGCACTCCGCGGGCTGACCACCGCCGGCGACCGCGCACGCGGCATGCTCAAGCGTGGCACCGGCTCCGAGCACACCCGGCCGAGCGTCGGCTCCCGGGACTGAACCGACGCATCCATTTTCCGATTCGAATAGCCGATCACCCGATCGACTGGAGACGTGCCCCGACGTATACGTTTATCCCTGTCCGAGCCATTGGTTGACACATGACATCTGCGGACGAACCGATCGGCGACATCCCGCCGGCGGACCTGAGCACCCACATTCGGGCAGCAGGGGTCTCCGGCGCCGGTGGGGCCGGATTTCCGGCCTACGCGAAGTGGGAACGGATCGACGAGGTCGAGGCGATCATGATCAACCACCAGGAGAGCGAACCCAACTTCGTGAAGGATCGGCATCTGGGACGAAAACACGCGACTGAACTCGCCGAGTTGATCGACTGGCTTCTCGAGACGGTGGTCTCGACGGTCGTCATCGGGACGAAGGAGGCCTATCGTGGGGTATGGCTCGGGGCACTCGAGGAACAGACCGACGCGACGGTGAGACCCCCGGCCGATTTACCACTGGACGTCGAATCGGCACCGGGAGTGGTTATCGCCTGTACGGAAGACCGGTACGAGTTCGGCATGGAGAGCGTGCTATTGCGCGCGGCCGCGGACGTGACGATCGGCCGGGATCTGCCGCTGGATCACGGCTGGCTCGTCCAGAACACCGAGTCGATGTACAACATCTACCGCGCCCTCACCGAGGAGGCGCCGGTCACGAGAAAGCTGGTTCACGTCGACGGGGACACCCCCAGACATCGGTTCCTCGACGTCCCCGTCGGAACGCCCGCGACCACCCTTCTGGCTGAGGCCGGGCGACCGGGGGGTCCGGGTGGGTCAGAGATCCTCGCCGACGGGGGGCCGGGCTGGAGCTTCGAGATCGAGGAGCGGCCGGATCGCTTCGGGGTCCGTAAGCGCACGAACAGCCTCCTGATCGTCGACGAGGAGTTGGCGGCCGAAAACACCCTCGGCGGCGGTCGGATCAACATTCTCGGCCCGCAGGCCTGGAAAAGTCGGAAGTTCGAGACCGAGCCAGAGCGAATCGAGCCGCCCTACGTCCGGATTCCACTGCTCACGAACGAGTCACTCGCCGATGTGGTTTCACGAAGCCAGCCGATCGTGGCGCCAGGGGATACCGTCGGGCGGGGGGATCGGATCGCCGATCCGGCAGCAGAGGGAATCAGCATCCCCCAGCACGCCTCCATCGATGGTCAGGTGACGGAAGTCACGGAGACCCACGTGACGATCGAGCGGGCC
>JBDGUI010000034.1:0-8986 GCA_042216015.1 Halodesulfurarchaeum sp.
GGGACTTAAGTTCGATCCAGTCGTTCCATCCGTATGACTACGGACAAGGACGATCGGTTCGAGTACGACCGCGATCCCGATCTCAGGAGTAACGAGATCATTCAGGGGGCAGAGCGTGCACCCCATCGAGCGATGTTTCGGGCGATGGATTACGACGACGAGGACCTCTCGTCCCCGTTGATCGGGATCGCCAACCCGGCGGCCGATATCACCCCCTGCAACGTTCATCTCGACGACGTCTCCCAGCGTGCCTACGAGGCCGTCGATGGGGCCGGTGGGATGCCGATCGAGTTCGGGACGATCACCATCTCGGATGCGATCTCGATGGGGACGGAGGGGATGAAGGCCTCGCTCATCTCGCGGGAGATCATTGCCGACTCGGTCGAACTCGTCTCCTTCGGTGAGCGAATGGACGGGCTAATCACCCTGGGCGGCTGTGATAAGAACATGCCCGGAATGATGATGGCCTCGATTCGCACTGACCTCCCATCGGTGTTTCTCTACGGTGGATCCATCATGCCCGGGCAGCACGACGGCCGGGAGATCACCATCCAGAACATGTTCGAGGGTGTGGGAGCCGTCGCGACGGGGGAGATGGAGCCCGAGGAATTGGACCGAATGGAGCGGGTCGCCTGCCCGGGTCCCGGGGCCTGCGGGGGGATGTTCACGGCGAATACCATGGCCTCGATCGCTGAAACACTGGGGTTCGCTCCACTGGGGTCTGCATCGGCGCCCGCAGAGCAGGAGGCCCGCTACGAGGAGGCCGAACGCGCCGGGCGGATCGCCGTCGACGCCGTCCGGGAGCGTCGACGGCCGTCGGACTTTCTCACGCGGGAATCCTTCGAGAACGCGATTGCGCTCCAGGTCGCCGTCGGTGGGTCCACGAACGCGGTCCTCCATCTGCTCGCGATGGCCGCGGAGGCCGGCATCGATCTGGACATCCAGACGTTCAATACGATCAGTGCCCGGACGCCGAAGATCGCCCATCTCCAGCCGGGCGGGAATCGGGTGATGAACGACCTCCACGAGGTCGGGGGCGTGCCGGTCGTGTTGCGGGAATTGCTCGAGGCAGGACTCCTCAACGGCGAGGCGAAGACGGTCACCGGGCGCTCGATCCGAACGGAACTCGATCGAATCGATCCGCCGGCCATCGAGGATCTCGACGTCCACTTCCTTCATCCGGTCACGGATCCCATCACCGAACGGGGGGCGATTCGCATCTTGACGGGGAATCTAGCGCCGAATGGAGCCGTGATCAAGATCACCGGATCGGATCACCTCCATCACGAGGGACCGGTCCGCGTGTTCGAGTCGGAGGAGCCAGCGATGGAGTTCGTCGAGGACGGTCACGTGGAGTCCGGCGACGTGATCTGCATCCGGAACGAGGGTCCACGGGGTGGGCCGGGCATGCGAGAGATGCTGGGGGTGACCTCGGCCGTGGCTGGGCAGGGACACGCCGAGGACGTTGCGCTTTTCACCGACGGCCGGTTCTCCGGAGCGACGCGCGGCCTCTCGATCGGACACGTCGCTCCCGAAGCGTACGTCGGCGGGCCGATCGCGGCGCTGGAGGACGGGGATCGCGTGAGGATCGACGTCGACGAGTTGGAGTTCTCCGTGGACCTCTCCGCAGCGGAGGTCGATGCCCGTCTCGAGGACCATACCGTGGAGCCGACCTACGAGAGCGGAGTCCTGGCGAAGTACCACCGGGATTTCGGCTCGGCGGCGAACGGTGCGGTCACGAATCCGGGCATCCAGTGGGACTCGACGTAGATCGTTCAGTTCCCATTTCTCCTCGCAAGTGCCCCGTACGTGAGTCCCCCACCCAGTAGCGGTCCGACTATCAGGAGGGCACGCATCAGGGTCGTTCCCAGTCCGAGTTCGGTGTAATACCCGGCGACGCCGCCCAGGACGAAAAACAGGATGGCACCGACGCCGATCGCCGTCCTGCCTGGACGGTCGAAGGGATGCTGAATTCGCGTCGCATCTGGATCCTCGACCGAGTCGCCGGTCAGGAGCGTATCGACGAGGGGAACGGACGCGAGCATTCCCCCGATGATGCCTGGAACTACCGCTCCGGCGATAAACCGTGCGTTGATCGACGCCCCGAGAATGCCGATGTCGATCGGTGGCATCACGCGAAGAATGCCGTAGATCCAGATGAGATACCAGTCAGGCTTGACGTGGGGGGTGCCCGGGACCGACGGCCCATACAGTTCGACGGGATGCACGGGGACGAGCGCGGCGAGCAGGGTCACCGCGGTGGCGTAGGTGAAAAAGACGCCGGCCATGATGACTGCCTGCTCGGGCCACAGGGGAACCCCTACAAGTCCCTCCTTGACCGTCTCGGCCTGGGCCTTGAGACGGCCCGTGATACCCGGGTCCTGGGTGTGTTTGACCTTCATGATGATCAGGAGGTGCAGGCCGATTCGGCAGGAAGGGGTGATAATTTGACCCTCTTTCGATGGGTCTCGATACGTCGGGGATTACGAGGGAGTGGGCTTCTCCACTTCGGAGAGGTAGGCGGTGAGATCCGTCTTGGTGATGATTCCGATGACGACTCCCTCCTCGTCGGTGACCGGGAGGTGGGAGATGTTCTCCTCGATCATCTTGTCGGCGGCCACCTGGATGTGATCCTGAGCGTCCACCGTGATCACGTCGGTGGTCATGTATCGTTCGACCGTCGTCTTTGCCTTCGGCTTGCTTTCGGCGACGATGCGAATGAAGTCGGTATTGGTGAGGATTCCCCGCAATTCTCCCTCGGAGTCCGAGACGACGATGGACCCGATGTGATTTTCGAGAAGCGTGTGAGCCGCCTCTTCGACGAACGTGTCCGGGTCTTTCGTGATCAGGTCCGTGGTCATGAGTCTCGCGACGAAGACGTCTTCCATGGGAGTATCCAACACGCCGTAGTCGCATTATCTCTTTTGGTCCCGGCACGGCAGGGCGTTTGTGAACGGCTTTCCGTCGGTGGATCGGGTCTAATTTATTGTTGGTGAATCGGGACGGTCTTACTGTCGGTGAATCGTGACGGTCTTATTGTCGGTGAATCGTGACGGATTCTGTCGGTGGGTCGAGACGGATCGTGAGGACGACATTTTCCTGTGGGGACGTTCGGTGGCTAGTTGGTTTGTACCCCGGACAGTGGGCCGAACTGGGCTGTGACAGCGGTGGGATTATATACAAGGCCATCCTCGTAGGAGGTGGAGACAAATGGCAACCGGTACGGTCGCATTCTTCAACGAGCGGAAAGGGTACGGCTTCATCGAGAGCGACGAGTCCGAGGAGGACGTGTTCTTCCACATGGAAGACGTCGGCGGGCCCGATCTGGAGGAGGGCCAGGAAGTCGAATTCGATATCGAACAGGCAGACAAGGGTCCACGAGCGACGAACCTCACGCGGTTGTAGTCGAAGCCGCTCGTTGAGCGGTTTCTCCGACGGGGCGTTGCCCCGGACCTTCCATCCATCCCCCAGCGAAGCCGCAATTCGACCGATTTCGAGAACTGTGTGAGCCGACGAATCGGGAGGATGGCTGCAAAAGGCCTAAGAGCGCGAACAGCATTCGTTAAGCCAACAATGACGAACGTCAACCAAACCACGGGAAGGGGGGCGGTACCGTGGGGGTCGAGATAGCCGAATCCCCGGTCACCGAGGAGTCCTTCGAGTCGATGGCCGCCTTCGTGTACGACTACCTGGAGGCAAGCGTCGAGAACGAAGGCGACGGTGGCCGGATGCGCTGGTATCCGTGGCACTCCTCGGAGTACCGGTTCAACCACATCATGAACGTGGTCGAACTGGCCACCGAGATCGCGGAAGCGGAGGGCGCGAACGTCGACGTGGTCCGAGTTGCGGCCCTCTTTCACGACATCGCGAAACTTGAGGCCGATCAGGAGGTCCACGCCGAGGAGGGCGCCCGGGTCGCCCGCGAGTACCTCGAGAGTCACGGCCAGGTTCCACCCTCTTTCATCGATCAGGTCTGCCGGCCGATCGAAAGACACAGTCATACGGGGGAATTGAACGACGTTGCTCTGGAGACACAGTGTCTCATCGAGGCCGATCTACTCGATAAGATCGGGGCGAATGGAATCACCCTCATGCTCCTTCGAATGGGCTACGAGGCTCGGACCCACATGGACGCCGCCGAACTCGTCCAGCGGGTCCTCGACAGGGGAACCGAGGCCAAAGAGCGCATCGAGAGCGATGCCGCAGAGTCGATCGCTCACCAACGCCTCAAGCGGGTCGCGTGGTTCCGCGAATGGCTCGAGGGGGAGGTCGCAGAGATGACCGTCGAGGAGGAGTCGGAGTTCAAATGATCCCAAGCGTCGTCACGGAATCCCAGAGAAACACCGTGCCGAACCAGGAGAGAACGACTGCACTCCCGTAGGCGATAACGGTCCCAAGGGAACTCACGGTCCGTCCTGCACGGAGAAGGGCAGTGGGAAACAGGGTGATCCAGAGGAAGATGCCGCCGAAAAAGCCAGCGATCGTCAGCAGTCCGTTCGTCGCGAGTAACGAGTGACCGAAGGCATTGATCGGACCCGGATCCAGGAGTCCCACACCGGCCGTCAGCCACCAGGTGATCTGGTAGGGGTTCGTCACCGCGAGCGCGAAGGCCTTCCCGAAGCCAGCCCGATCCGATCCGTCCCCGCCCTCGAAGTCTCCGCTCCCCGTGGCCGCCCCGTAGGCGAAGTAGAACATCATGAGCCCCCCGATCCCGACCATCACGCCACGAAGTGTCGGGGCGTCACGGATGAACGCGACGACGCCCGCGGTGGCCAGCAGGAAGAAGAGGGTGTCGGCACTCATCGCCCCGAGTCCCGCCGAAAATCCCGCTCGCCACCCCCTGTTCACGCTCTCCTCGGCGATCACGGCGTTCATCGGGCCGGGCGGCGCGGCAAGAGAGAGACCCAGCAACCCGCCGGCAACGACTGAAAGCAGCGCGACCAGCATTGCTCCCGGCTATGTGAGGTGAGGGGAAAAGATCAACGGGCCCGTCCTCTCGGGTTGGTTTCGAGATGGCTTCGCAAGAGATCGGCGCCACCCGTTCCGGTGCTCACGACGACGACGGAATCGGTGGGCTGGAGTCGCCCGGAATCGAGCAGCTCGATTGCCGCCGCTGGGCCTGCTGCCGCAGACGGACTCGTTTCGAGACCGGTCTCTCGCGAAACGCTGACCCCCATCTCCAGGATGGCATCGTCCGAGATGGCCGCCATGGTTCCGTTCGTCTTTTCGACGGCCTCGAGGGCCCACGCTCCACCGTCCGGGTCGGGCCACTCCAGTTCGCCACACACGGTGTCGGGAACCGTCACCGGCTGAATCGGGTCCCCCCTCCTGTGGGCCGCAGCGATCGGCGCACAGCCCGAGGGTTGAACACCGATCAACTGGGGCAGATCCCCGAGCGTGCCCCGGGATTGGAGGGTTAGCAGTCCCTCGTAGATTCCGACCAGTGTGACGCCGCTCCCGGTCGGCACGACGATCGCATCGGGTGGGGACGGCAGCTGTGCAACGATCTCGAACGCAATCGTCGTGGCACCGAGGTATCTGAATGGGGTCTCAAAGGCCCCGATCGGATCTCCGAGGTCATCCTGCGCTCGAGCCCTGGTCAACTCGGACTGCGCCTTGGGGAGGCGGTCCTGAACGACGGTTAGCTCGATGCCGTGAACGTTGCAAAGTGCCTTCCTTTCGAACGGTGCTCTCGAGGGGAGATACACGGTTCCTTCGAGTCCCGCCCGGGCCGCGTACGCCGCGAAGGACTGTCCGGCTGCTCCGGGCGCTGCCATGCTGGCTTTCCCGGCGCCAAGCGCGTCGATCGCCGTCACCGTTAGGGACAGTTCACGATCGACCGCTGAACCCGTGGGATTTTGTCCCTCGTCCTTGATCCACAGTTCGTCGACCTCGCGGTGACCCACAAGTTCCGCGATCGAAACGAGTGGCGTACCCCCCTCGCCCATCGAAACCGAATCCGCCCGGTCGAACGGGAGCAGGGCCTCGAAGTCCCACATCGACGCCGTCGGTCGACCGGGGCGGTCCGAGGAGGGGTGTTCTCCCCGCGGCGTGGCTCTGAGGATGCCGCCACAGTCCAGGCACCGACCCGTTCCCGTTGTCGGGTCGACGGACGCGCCACAGGATCGACACTCGAACCGCCAGGCAGATCCACCTGTGTCCATGCGATACCTGGGAGCGGTACCGGGAAGAAACGTTGGTCCAGGTCCGATCGACAGCCGGCCGAATCGCGCCCCCGAATTGAAATCGCTGGCACGTGTTGGCCGTCACCATGACACGCCGGACGGTCATCATGGGGGCCGCAGGACGGGATTTTCACGACTTCAACGTCTGTTTTCGCGGGAACCCGGATCGGGAGGTCGTCGCGTTCACGCGGGTTGGTTCCCAGAACGTCGGCGAACTCGACGAGGAGCCCGGACGGGTCTATCCACCGTCGCTCGCGGGGGAGGGATATCCCGACGGCATCCCGATCCACCCCGAATCCGAACTCGAGTCAGTGATCAGATCCGAGGACGTCGACGAGGTGGTGTTCTCCTATTCGGACGTCTCCCACGAGTACGTTATGCAGCAGGCCTCGAGGGCCCTCGCACGAGGCGCGAACTTCAGAATTCTGGGCACCGAAATGATGCTCGAGGCGAGCGTCCCGGTCGTCGCAGTGGATGCCGTCAGAACCGGCTGTGGCAAATCCGGGGTCTCGCGGCGACTCGCCGACCTCCTCAGCGAATACGTGTCGGTTGCCGTCGTTCGTGAGCCCATGCCCTACGGGGAACTCACGACCCCAGTCAGGCGATTTGACTCCATGGCGGCTCTCGAGGAGGCCAACGTGACCATCGAGGAGCGGGAGGAATACGAGCATCACCTCGCGAGTGGTCACGCGGTGTATTCGGGGATCGATTACGAGGCCGTCCTCGAACGGGCGGAATCGGACGCCGATCTCGTCCTCTGGGACGGGGGAAACAACGAACTTCACTTCTTCGTCCCCGATCTACACGTGGTGCTCGGGGACCCACTTCGCGCCGGAGACGAGATCCGCTATCATCCGGGTGAAACGAACCTGCAACTGGCGGATTACGTTCTCATCAACAAGGAAAACTCGGCAGCCGACTCGGCGATTTGGGAGGTCCTCTCGAACGTCCGCGATCGGAATCCCGAAGCGGCGGTCATCCATGCGAACTCGGTTATCTCGGTCGAAGAGCCCGAACGAATCGCCGGAAAGCGGGTCCTCGTCGTCGAAGACGGCCCGACGGTCACTCACGGCGGTGCCAGCGAGGGAGCCGCAGCGATTGCGGCACGGACCTACGACGCCGGCGAACGCGTGGACCCACGGTCGGTGGCTGTTGGCTCGATTCGAGCCGTCTTCGAATCGTATCCCCACCTCGGTTCGGTACTCCCCGCGATGGGATATTCAGAAACACAGCTCGCCGATCTCGAGGCGACGATCGCGGCTGCAGCGGTGGATCTGGTGCTCTCGGGCACGCCGATCGATCTCGGACGGGTCGTGGACGTCGAGGTTCCGATTCTCGATGTCACCTACGAGGTCGAAGAGATCGGTGAGCCGACCCTGCGATCAATGATCGAGGCACACGCGTCCGAACTGGCGCTCGAGTGACGGACGGCCCGGGCCGAAATGGGTGTGTGGAGGGAACGGCCGCCCCTCAGATACCGTACACCCTGTGAAGGATCGCTTTCTGCACGTGTTTTCGGTTCTCGGCCTGATCGTAGACGATCGAGTTCTCCCCGTCCATCACCGCCGCACTCACTTCCTCGCCCCGGTGGGCCGGGAGGCAGTGCATGAAGGCGGCATCGTCGCTCTGGGCCATGAGTTCGGGCGTCACTTGATACCCCTCGAAATCCGAGCGCTTCGCCTCGTCGTCTCCCATGCTCACGAAGACGTCCGTGTAGACGGCCCGGGCACCACGGACGGCCTCGACCGGATCGTTGGTGATGAGAACGTCGGCGTCTGCAACCCGTTTCTGTATCGTCTCGTCGGGTTCGTATCCGGGAGGGGTCGCGATCCGACAGGGAATGTCGAGGGTCGCACAGAGTTGCATCAACGAGTGAGCGACGTTGTTACCGTCACCGACGTAGGCCAGCGGCCCGTCCACGAGACCACGTTCCCGGAGCGTGTATCCGTCGGCAAGCGCCTGGCAGGGGTGGAGTTTGTCGGTGAGCCCATTGATCACGGGCACCTCCGCTCCATCGGCGAGTGCGAGAAGCGTCTGGTGATCGAAGAGACGGGCCATGATGCCACCGGCATACCGCGAGAGCACCGTTGCCGTGTCCGTGAGCGATTCCCCTCTCGAGATCTGTGAATGGGCCTTCGAAAAGTGAATTGCGTGCCCGCCGAGTTCGGTCATCCCGGCTTCGAAGGAGATGCGGGTCCGGGTCGATGGCTTGGCAAAGAGCATCACGAGGCTCTCGTTCGTGAGCGAATCCCCGAACGCGTCCGGGTCGGCTTTCAATCGATCGGTCAATTCGTATAGCTCCTCGATTTCGGCCCGGTCCAGGTCGTCGATGTCGAGAAGGTCCTTCATTCCCCACTCACCCCGGGCGTCCCGTCGCCGATCACCGAAACTGACGTGGCCATGCCCCACGATATTCATCGAACGGTAAAAGCTCTCAGGGATTCGGATCGGCGTGGCGGTCGATCGCTGCTCGCTGGGGGCTGTGGATTCTCGGGCCACCGCGAAAGAATCCGAACGGCCTCGACAGAAGGGCAATAGATCTGATCCCTGCAAACTCGGAATCCCATTGCCAGCGCCGTCGATACGGGCGATGGGAAATCGGCTGCCCGATTCCCGCCAACTGTGGGGCTCATCCCCACCCACCGTGGTGTTGATTATCCAGAAGGTGTGATATCGATTTTCGGAAGGGATGGGATCGATTTATCAGAAGAGGTGGCTTGAATTTGACCCAAGGTAGCGCCGTTTTTGCCGTCAATATCACGAAAATCAGTCAGAGAGTGGCTGTAAGTGGGACAAATCGA
>JBDGUI010000038.1:0-8902 GCA_042216015.1 Halodesulfurarchaeum sp.
TCGGCGACTTTCATTGGGCCCGGTTACTACGGCCTCACATTTGTAGGCTACGACGGCGTCTCGGAAACGGTACCGGTCGAGACCGAACGCCTCGGCGCGAAAGAGTCGGTCAGAGAAATTGCTCTTCGTTCGGGAAGAACTTGCGCCACTCGCCGTGTTCGAACGATCCCAGGTCCGTCTGGTCGAGTTTCTGCAGGTGGGTGTACATCGTGTCGTGTTTCGCGGCCGCGTTTATCAGGTCGCCCGCGTCCGCGAGCCGGTAGTTCCCGGCGACGTAGACGGCCGCCGTGTGTTCGGGATCGATGAGTTCGGTCACGAAAAACACCCGGCCGTGGACCGTGGCGCGGTAGACGTCGAAGGCCGGAAACGACGCGAATTCCAGGAGTTCTTCGAGGGATTCGCTCTTGTTCCCGGGGACCGCGTGGACCATTCCGAATCGCCCCTCTCGGCCCCGGTCGGGCGCTTCGGGTGCGGTGTCTCCGGACGGAACGACGAGGGTCTCCCACCCCTCCGAATCGCGACCGTCGGCCATCCGCTTGGCGTCGTTTACCGTCTCCTTCCACGCGTTGGAGAACGCATCGGAGTACGCCTCGACCTGCTGGACCGTGTCCTTGGGATTCTCGCCGGTCTTCGTCATGGACGACCACTTATCGTCCCGCCCGTAAAGTGTTCCCGCTCGTCGTCTCAGGCGGGCCCCTGCAGGACGGCTTCGAGGGCGTAGGAGGTGGCGAACGTCGTCAGACTGGCGAGGTAGAGACGGACCCAGTGTGGGTACCGATCGTCGGGATCGACGGGGTACCGGGACGCTGGCGGGAATCGACGGATGGCGGCCTGTACCGCGGTCTCCTCGTCTCCGCTCTCCTCCGTTAGGTCCTCGGGCGAATGTGGCCAGGCGAGCAGCGTCGCGTACGAGCCGGTGAGGACGCCCAGTGCGAACAGGCCCACCTTGATGCCGTTCAGGCCGTTACCCAGGAGGACGCTCGTGACCGAGACGACGCCACCGAACAGGAGGGTGAGACCGACGGCGTACTGTGCGCCATCGATCGCACGCGCGACACGCGAACCTGATGCGGCGTCACTCGCCATCGGATCTGTACGCGCCCCTCGTCTGCTCGCTCTCCATGACTTCCTCTGGCTCCGGCGTCCCGGACCGGTGCCGGTGACAGAAGCTCTCGTGCCCGGCGTTCCCGATCTGGTGGAACGACGGCGCCTCGGTGTCGCAGTCGCTGCCGAACTCGTCACGGAGGTACCGTCTGGCCTCGTCGAACTCGCCCGCCCGCATGTGGGACGCCGCCGTCTCGACGTGGTCTTTTACTTCCTCCGGTACGGTCAGGTCCCCGAACAGGTCGGCGACGACCTCGTCCACGTCGGCTCGCTTGGTGTGAAGTCCGATCGCGTCTTTTACGATCTCGCGGAGCGATCGTTCGGTTCGCGCTCGCTCGCGGACGACTTCTCTGAGGCTTTCGATGGCCGTCCACACGTCGTCGTCGAGGTCCGCGTATTCCCCCGGACGCAACTTCATCGGACAGCGCGTGGTGAACGGACAGCCCGTCGGTGGGTCGCGCGGGCTCGGCGGGGTTCCCCGGAGCGTGATGCTCCGTCGATCGATCGTGGGATCGGGTTCGGGGATTGCCGACAGCAACGAGATCGTGTAGGGGTTCTTCGGGTTCTCGAAGAGTTCCTTCGTCGGCCCGATCTCCATGATGTTACCGAGGTACATCACCGCCACGCGGTCGGCGATGTGTCTGACGACCGAGAGGTCGTGGGCGATGAACAGGTACGTCAGGTCGAACTCGTCCTGGAGGTCCTCGAGGAGATTGAGGACCTGGGCCTGGACCGAGACGTCCAGTGCGGAGACCGGTTCGTCGAGCACTACGAATTCCGGCTCGAGGGCGAGGGCCCTGGCGACGCCGATACGCTGGCGCTGCCCGCCGGAGAACTGATGGGGATATCGGTAGTAGTGTTCCTCCCTGAGTCCGACAACGTCGAGGAGTTCCCGCACCCGCTGCCGGCGCTCCCGCTGTGTCCCCTCCCCGTGGACGTCGAGGGGCTCCTGGATGATCTCCCCCACCGTCATGCGGTCGTTGAGGCTGGATTCGGGGTCCTGGAAGACCATCTGGGCGTTCTCCCGCCAGGCCGTGAGTTCGTCCCCGGAGAGGGTCGTTATGTCCCGCCCGTCGAATCGAATCTCGCCCTCGGTGGCCGTCTCCAGCTGGATGAGGGTTCGACCGAGCGTGGTCTTCCCACACCCCGATTCGCCGACCAACCCGAGGGTCTCTCCCCGTCTGATGTCGAAGTTCACGCCGTCGACGGCCTTTACCGGCTCGTCCCCGAGCGGGCCGATCCCGCCCGTATCGTAGTACTTCTTCAGGTTGCGGACCTGGACGAGCGTGTCGCCCGTGGACTCCTGTATCTGGCTCATCGCTGTTCCTCCGTCTCCTCGAGTTCGCCGCGATTCATCCGCCGATTTCGATCGAGTTCCTCGTGGATGTCGATTGCATCTTCTCGGTCCTCGTCCTCGGGGTACAGGAGACAGGCAGCGGTGTGGTCCTCCATTCCGTCGGCGACCTCGACCGACATGGGATGGACCCGATCGCAGGCCGAAAACGCCTTCGGGCACCGCGGCTCGAACCGACAGTACGTCGCCTCCTGCGTGGGGGTCGGGACGTCTCCCTCGATCGTCTCCAGGCGGTCCGTTCCGACCTGTCGGCCCGGAATGCTGTCGAGGAGTCCCCGCGTGTAGGGGTGGCGTGGATTCTCGAAGAGTTCCTCCACCGGCGCCGATTCGACGACCTCCCCCGCGTACATGACGTTCACGCGATCGGAGACCTGTGCGATGACGCCCATGTCGTGGGTGATGAACATGATCCCGATGTCGCGGGTCTCCTGGAGGTCCGCGAGGAGGTCGAGGATCTGGGCCTGGATCGTCACGTCCAGGGCGGTCGTCGGTTCGTCCGCGATGATCAACTCCGGATCGCAGGCGAGCGCCATCGCGATGACCGCACGCTGTCGCATTCCGCCGGAGAACTGGTGGGGGTACTCCTCCAGACGCCGCGGGGCGTCGGGAATTCCCACGGCCTCGAGGAGCGAGATCGCCTCCTCGTCCGCCTCGATTCCGGTGAGGCCCTGATGGAGACTCAGCGCTTCCTTGATCTGATTCCCGACCGTGTAGACGGGATTCAGACTCGAGAGGGGGTCCTGGAAGATCATCGCGATGCCGCCGCCCCTGATCCGTCGCAGCCCCTCCTCGTGGGCCCTGGAGAGTTCGACGTAGCCCTCGGTGATGCCGTCCGGACCGTCTACCGTGGGGTCGCGTTCCTCGACGACCACGAAGTCCTCGGACCCGGCCACGCTCTCGATCGCCTCGTGACGCGTTTCGGCGTCGTCTCCGTCCTCCACGTCGGTGACGTCTACGGTCTTCGCGGGGAACGCGTCCGCGAACGATCGGACGGTCGCGATGTCCCTGAATCGGATGCTGCTGTCCGGGTGGATCCGTCCCGGCGATTCGATGAGCCCCATGACCGACCGGGCGGTGACGCTCTTCCCGGAGCCGGACTCCCCGACGATACCGACGGTCTCGCCCCGGTCGATGGTGTAGGAGATGCCGTCGACGGCGCGGATCGTCTCCTTTTCCGTGTAGAACGCCGTTCGGAGGTCGTCGATCTCGAGGAGCCGATCGCTCCCCGCGTTCTCCATCGCCGCCCTGGTGGCGGCCGTGGACTCGGGTTCGCTGCTCATGCGCCACCTCCCGCCCCAGCCTCCTGGGCGGTGCCGCCCTCGCTCTGCGGATCGATCGCGTCACGGATGCCGTCGCCGAACGCGTTGAGTCCCGTCACGACGAGCGTGATCAGGACGCCGGGAATGAACGCGATGTGCCAGGACGGACTGGTGACGTAGGGCTGTCCGGCACTGATCGCGCGGCCCCAGGAGGGCGTCGGCGGCGTAATGCCGATGCCCAGGTAGGAGAGACCGGCGACCGAGACGATGATTCCACCGATACTCATCGAGCCGTAAATGAGCAGGTACCCCAGGATGTACGGGAGCATGTGTTTCTCCATGATTACACTGGGCCGCTGGCCGAAGCTCTTTGCGGCGTCGACCCAGTCCTCCTCGACTACCTGGAAGGCCGGTCCCCTGACCGACCGCCAGAGGAACGGCCAGTATACGATCCCGAACAGCAGGACCAACAGCACGGCGCCGTGTAATATGTTGGCGATCGGGTGGTTCTGGAAGAGGACGGAGATGAGGATGGCGAGCATCAACACGGGCAACGCCTGGGTGGAGTCACCCGCCACGACCACGACGAGGTCGACGAGTCCCTTGTAATAGGCCGTCACCAGCGCCAGCACCGCCGCGATACCGCCCGATATCACGATCGATGCGAGGCCGATGAACAGCGAAATGCGGGCCCCGAACATCATGAACGTGAACAGGTCCTTTCCCGTCGGGAGCGTACCGAAGGGATGGAATCGCCCGAACTGGTCCGTCGTCATCAATCCGATGTTCTGGTCTCCCCCTCGCGAACTCGTGGCGAGATTCGCCCGGCCGACGAGGATCTCCTTTACGGCGTTTGCTTGCTCGGACCAGTAGTGGATCGTATGCGAGTAGGGGTGCATGATGTTCTGTGAGAGCGTCGTCGGACTGAGGGTCGGGGCGAAGATGGCCATCATGAAGAACAGGAACACCATCGCCAGACCGAATTTCCCCCACGAGTGACGACTGAATCGGTCGATCTGGTCGTCGCGTGGCGTCCAGTCCGCATAGCGGTAGTGATCGCGGAAGACGTTGTATCCGTACCACGCCCACCACAGGAAGACGAATCCGTAGAGGAAGGTGAGGGCCACGCGAATCGCCCAGGCGTACCGGGGGCGGAGGGCGAGGAACGTCCCCACCCACTGCTCGCCGTTCCAGTAGCCCATGTTGGGGATGAGTTCGCGGGAGAGCAGCGTCGGAATCTCCCCCGTCGCGTGCACGAGCGTCGTCACGATTCCGACCGAAGCGACGCCCGGGATGGCCTTCAGTACGACGTTCGTCAACTGGAAGGCGACGTGGAGGACCGCCCCGAATTCGACGAGTACCAGGAGGGCCATGCCGGCGGCCCAGATGGCCGCTGGACGGGGGTTCCGGCTAATTCGTGTCGTGAGCGGCTCGTCATCCGTTTCGGTTGTGTTATCACTCATTCGATATCACTCCGATTCGTAGCCGACGCGGGGATCGATTAGCGTGTAGAGTAGGTCCTGTGTGATGTTGATCGACACGAGTATGACGATGAAGAGGTAGAGGAGGGTGCCGACGAGTGGAAGGTCGCCCCGGCGGATCGCCTGGAAGAAGAGATAGCCCAGGCCGTTGATCGCGAAGACGTACTCGACCAGTACCGATCCACCGAGGAGGAGGAACGCCTCCCCCGTGATGATGGGCACGAGCGGGATGAGTGCGTTCCGGAAGACATGCTTCCAGACGATCGTCCGGCCGCGCAGTCCTTTGGCCTTGGCCATCTCCACGTAGTCGGAGTGGATCGTCTCCAGCACGGCCGTCCGTCCGATTCGCATCTCGTTGCCCATCGACGCGGACCCCAGGACGAGGGCCGCCGGGAGGGTCATCTTGGTGGCGGCGATGAAGGACCCTCCTTCGTCGGGATCCACCCAGAACTGGTAGGGGTCCGTGATGGCGTTCATCGGTTCGGTGAAAAATCCGAGCGCTGGCGGTGTCACGATGTTGGTCTCGACGATCCAGGACGCCCAATCGAAGCCCAGGTACGCGGTCGATTGGGAGAGGACGCTCACCAGGATCACGGCCAGCCAGAAGTTGGGCATCGCCCGCCAGACGATGCCACCGAAGGAGGCGAGGTAGTCACTCCAGGTGTTGGGGTTGAGCCCGGCGTAGAACCCGAGGGGGATCCCAACGAACAGGGGGAGCAGCACCGACCAGAACCCGAGGAAGAGGGTTCGGGGTGCGTAGATCTGGATCAGGTTCACCGCGGTCGTGCCCGGCGAGATCACCCAGGACCGACCGAGGTTGAGCGTGAACATGTCCCACATGAAGTCGAAATACTGCTCCCAGAACGGCTGATTCAATCCGAGATTGCGTCGAATTCGTGCGGCCGCTTCAGGGCTGTACTGCTTGCCCAGGATCGCCGATACTGGGTCGATCGGCCCCGCGTATATCAACAGGAAGGCGATCGACGTTCCGAAGATTACGACGGGGACCGAGAGTGCGAGCCGCCGGCCGAAGTAACTCCACCTGGTCATGGTTGCGTTGTCATGGTTGTGTGCGTGCAGCTCTCACGAGTGACGTTGTATCCGTTAAGCCAAATCATTACATTATATCTTCCGAATTCGAAGCGACTGTCCGAAATGCGTACCGGATCCCGCCACGAGGTGACGCGTGACCAATTTGACGTTCGATTTGTTGACGTCGTCGAAATATCCTCGCGCCGATCGATTCCTGGCGTCGGAGAACGGTCACCGGGACAACGAATCGCCCCGCTACGGGGGGTCGTGCCTTTACTGGTTCACGGTGATGGTCTTCGTGTCGTGTTTCACGCCGAGCGTGTTCAGGATGAACGACGCCCGCCGGGAGTTGTTCGACGCGGCCAGGCGCTCGAAGGAGTACACGTAGTCGTCGGCGGTGACCGGCTCGCCGTTGTGGAAGGTGGCGTCCTTGGCCAGGTCGAACGTGTAGGTCACCTGGTCATCGGCGATCGAGTAGTCCGTCGCGCCGAGGTTCGTGACGATGGTCGTCCCGTTCTTGTAGTTCGTGAGCGGGTCGAACATCTGGGTGATGACCTCGCCACCGGCGGTCGACGTGGAGGCGATCGGATCGAGGGTGGTGATCGTCCCCGTGAGCGTCCGGGAGAGGGTCGAGTCGCCCGAGGAGGTGGAGGCGGTGTCGTCGAACTTCTGTCGACTGATGCCCATGCCGCCGAAGGGCTCGTAATCGATCGTGTCGTACCAGAAGTACTCGTCGATGGCGTGATAGACGTTGAGGAAGCCCACGTCCTCCCAGTTGGCCTCCTCCATCGTGATGTAGGCGTCGTTGCGGATCTGCTGTGCCTGATCGGTCGGTCCGCGATTGTTCTGGATCTTGTTGAAGGCCTGTTCGGCGTCCTTCGCCGCCGATCCGTACTTCGGCTGCCAGTTGATGTAGGAGACCGCCCCGGGCTGCTCGGTCTGGGTCTGTGGCGGGTCCAGGAGCTGGAGGAAGTTGTCCGGGGCCGGGTAGTCGGCGATCCACCCCAGGGTGTAGGCCTCCAGGTTTCCGTTGCGGCCCTGCTTGAGCAGGCTGGCGAAGTCGGCCTGCGTGATCTGCATGTCGATGTGTGCATTGGCGAGCTTGTCGCGGAGGATCTTCGCCATGCTGAGCCACGCGTTCGACGTGTACTGCGTCCACTCGATCGTGAACTGATTGTTCGGGCCGTAACCCGCATCTTCCATGACCTGCCGGGCCTTCGGGAGTTGGGTCTGGTTGTGGCCGTAGGGGTATCTCTCTTGGGCGTGTTGCCGGTACTTGTCCGCCCCGTGTGGGTAAATGCCAGGGGGAGTGAGGTGGTAGGCTGGGAGCCCCCGGCCTTTGAACACTTCGTTGACCAGCAGTTCTTGGTTCATCGCGTACGCGAAGGCCTTGCGCACTGGCTTCGGGACGGCCTCCATGTTGAACCCGACGTAGAACGTGTTGATCGTCGGGACGCCGGCGTAGTTCAGGGTCGCTCCGTTACGAACCGGACCGTAGGTCCCGAGTTGACGGCCTCGCGAGTCCTTCTTCTCGACTGAGACCTTGTCCTGGGAGTAATAGGACGTCGGGATGGTGAAGAGGTCCGCGTTCTTGTTCATCGCGTAGTTGAACTGGGCAGGGTCCTTCTCGATGACCTGCCAGTGGACCTCGTCCATGTTGGCCGTTCCCCGGTAGTAGTCCGGGTTCTTCACGACGGACGCCTCGGTCCCCTGGGTCCAGCCTTGGAACTCGAACGGACCCGACCCGATCGGGTTGTCCGTCGCGAAGGTGGAGTACTCCATCTCCCCCTCGTAGCCCTGGATGTCCCCCACGATCCCCTCGGGAACCACCGAGAAGGAACTGTAGGCGAGCATCGACAGGGCCGCGTGGAACGGCTTTTGAAGGGTGAGCTCGAGCGTGTAGTCGTCGACGGCCTCGACGGCGAGACTCCCGGGCTTGTAGACCTCTTTGGTCTTGGGCTCTGCCGTCGTCGTCTCTGTCTCCTGCGTGGTCGTCTGTGTTTGCGTTTGCGTTTGCGTTGTGGTCCCGTCCCCACCGTTGCCGGAACAACCGGCGAGGGTGGCCGCCCCAACGGCCCCGCCGGTGGCCTGAAGGAACCGTCGACGCGAAACGTCGTTATGGGATGACATCCGTAATGCGATTCCGGTTCTTGTGTGATAAAGCTGGCGATAACGCCACAAAAATAATTATAGAATATATTTGTTAATTTCGACATCGCCCTCCCCCGGACGATTGCAGCCGAACACCTCTTGATGGAAGAGGTCACTCGCAGGCGTCGGTTTTGGCCTCGGAAAGCACGATTCAGATCGGCGACCGATAAGCGATCGTTCGGGGTGAAGATGACACGGAGAAGGGAACGTGTTCGACAATTGGAAATTCGCCCTCGAAGACTGAAACTACGACGCGCGAAGCTTGGTGGCGAGTACTGGATGCACGAAAGGGGCCTGGTGTTGTGTGCGTCCCCGATCAGATCGAGGGGGGTCCGACGATCGAGGCCAATCATGAACATTGTTCACAAACCATATCGAACGATGGCGTAGATTTTCACCAAAACATTCAATACATTCTTCTCGAAACAGGATGCTATGTCAAGGCCCGACAAAGATCGGATTGGCTTCGACCGCCGCAAGTTCCTCAAGGCCACCGGGGCGGGAGCCGTAACGGCCTCCCT
>JBDGUI010000039.1:0-8534 GCA_042216015.1 Halodesulfurarchaeum sp.
ATCCAGTGAGCAACCGGATCGAAACGTTCGGTCCTCGATCACGACCCCTCGGGGGAGGACTCCACGAATCGTGTGGAAATCGGTCCCGATAGCTGGGTTTCATCGCTTGATCGATCTGGCCAACCCCCGATCCGCCGACACTGTCGGTGGGGTTTATGATTCGGCCCGGCGTGGATGGAGTATGGCCCGAAAGGGGACATCACAGGACGGGTGGACGGCGTTTTTCCTGGTCGCCGTCGGGGGAGCAGTCGGCATCTACGTCGCCTCAACCCTTCCCATGGACACGATTCCGAAAACCGCTGCGATGGCGATTATCGGCATCGTCGTGGTCGCGGCGTACGAATACTTCATCGGCTGGGGGTGAGCGAGCTCGAGGCCGGTGAGCGACGTGACCGGTACCCACAATTTTCGAATCGGCCGTTCCTTCAACGGCCGATATCGACGTCGGTCGGGGGTTGGGCGTCCTCGGGGAGCGGGGTCTCATACGAGCGGTTGCCCGTCGTGGCCTCGAACTCCGCGGTCGCCGCGGCGAGGCGGTCAGGATCGGTGAGCAGGTCGTAAGCCGTCCCGGCGAGGAGTTTGGCGGCATACGGGGCACTCTTCGTCCCGAATCCGCCGCTCGCTGCGACGGCCTGCCAGGTGTGCGGTCGGGTTCCGACCGCCCAGGAGGCGACACGGAACTGTGCGGTGGGCGTGATCCAGCTCACGTCGCTCACGTCCGTCGATCCCATCATGAGCGGCGCGCCGTCGGTTCGCTCGACCGGTTCGGTGAACAGACTTTCACCGGCGACCTTCTCCGCCGCCGGGGCAGGCAGATCCGCAAGCCGCGCTTCGATCGTCTCCTCGTCGATGGTCTCGTGCAATTCCGCTGCGAAGTCCCGATCGGCGGGCGAGTACTCCAGTGGACCCACGTCCTGAAAGTTCTCCCACATGACGTCGGCGATCTCGTCGTTGCTCAAGAGTTCCCATGCGCCGGTCACGTAGTTCCTGGTCATCGACGTCCCGCTCATTTGTGCCGCCCCCGCGGCGATTTCGGTGACTCGATCGGAGAGCCGATCGACCTGTGGCCGGGTCGGGGCCCGAATGAAGTACCAGACGGTCGCCTCGCTCGGGATCACGTTCGGCATGCCCCCGCCATCCGAGATGGTGTAGTGGATCCGGGCGCGATCCGGCATGTGCTCTCGCATGTACTCGACGCCCGTGTTCATGAGCTGGACGGCGTCAAGGGCACTCCGGCCAGCCGCCGGGGATTGAGCGGCGTGAGCTGGGGTCCCCTCGAAGCTGTACTTCACCGAATCGACGGCCAGCGAGCTGGTCCGCTGGGGCCCCGAAACGTCACAGGGGTGCCAGGTGAGCGCCGCGTCGAGGTCGTCGAAGGCCCCCGCCCGGGCCATGTAGACCTTCCCGACGATCGACTCCTCGGCCGGCGTTCCATAGACCCGGACCTCGCCGTCGATCGAGCCCCGCTCGAGTTCCGACGCGAGTGCCAGTCCGGCACCGACGCCGGCGACGCCGAACAGGTTGTGGCCACAGCCGTGCCCGGCCCCGCCCGGGGTGACAGGTTCCCTGCTCGTGGAAACCGTCTGTGAGAGGTCCGGCAGTGCGTCGTATTCGGCGAGGATGCCGATCGTTGGATCTCCGCCCCCATAACTCGCGGTGAACGCCGTCGGCATCCCTCCGATCCCCGTCTCGACGGAAAATCCGGCCTCCGCGAGGGTCTCCCGGAGCAGTGAGGCCGAACGAGTCTCCGCCAGACCGAGTTCCGGATGCTCCCAGATGTCGCGGGCGAGTCCGGTGAGCGCCCCGTGTTCGGACTCGACCGCCTCGAAAACGCGAGATTTTGACATTCCTGAATGGGAGTGGGCACCCGCCAATGAATATTTCGGAGCGGGAATTTTTGGCGGATAAAACTGCCGAGTGACTGGCGAGAACGATCGTTTCGTGGATTGGAATCGGCATTTTGTACCACTTGTTGATGCCCTATCACGAAAACCGGCAATCGTAACTCCTTTACCGGGAGTGTTGCTATCCCTTGCCATGGGTCCAGATGACATGGCTCGAACGCGAGATCTGATGGTGTTGCTCCCGACCGACCGCGATCGGAACAAGCTGGGAGACCCGCCGGGGGACTACGAACTCCACTGGTTCGAGGACGATGACTTCGATTACCCCCAGCCTGGTACCGACTTCGACATGGTCGAGTATACGAAGCGGGCCTCCGACTACGTCGAGCGCGAGGACATCGATGGCGTGCTCTTCTCCCACGACGTGGCGAACCTCGTGGCCGGCGTTCTCATCGATCGCCACGGTCTCCCGGGCCCCTCGTTCGAATCGGTCTTCCTGGCCGATCACAAATACTACTCCCGGAAGCATCAACCCAACGTCCCGTGGTTCGACTACGTCGACCTCGAGACGGGTGAGTGGGGCGAGTACGACGTGCAGTTCCCGGCCTATCTCAAACCACCGTTCCTGACGATGACCCTGCTCCAGTACCGGGTCGATAATCGAAAGGAGTACGAAGAGGCGATGGAGACGGTCCGTGAGGAACTCCCGAAGTACACCGCCCCTTTCAAGGATTTCTTTGGGACCTACGTCGACACCGACGAATATCCCCTCGCCACCGAGGAGATCATGATGGTCGAGGAGCCCCTCGAGGATTGGACCCAGCACTGCGTCGAGGGGTGGGTCGATCCGAGCGGAGACATCGACATCTGGGCGATCTCCGATCACAATTACTACGAGGGGGAGGAACTCGCCATTGACAACTACTCGACGCCCTCCACCTTGCCGACCGAAACCCAGGAGGAACTGATCGACATCGCAACGGATGCGATCGTTCAGCACGGATTCGAGCAGAGCTTCTGGAACGTCGAGATCTTCAGACTGGAGGATAGAAACGTCATCACCGAGGTCAACGGCCGGACGGCCTCCGTGTGGGAGCCGTTGTACCAGGGGGCCTTCGACACGTCGGTTTACGAGGGAATCATTCATCTGGCCGGTGACCGCCCCGAAAAAACGGCGGCGGTCGCTCCCGACTGGGAACCGGACCCGGATTACGAGACGATGGGGGCCCAGTTCCACGTCGTCACCTTCGGCGAGGGACCGGCCGAGGAGTACGTCGACTTCGAATACGTCGAAAGCGTCGACGACACGGACATCGAGCTGTTCGTCGAACCGGGCGACGAGATCGAGCAGACCCGGACCAGCGGGTTCTGGGTGGCCCGCTTCCACCTCTTCGGGGACGAGTACGAGGAGATGGTCGATCGGGCCGACGAGATCCGCTCGGGCATCCTCGAGCGCCCCGAGGAGTCGCCGGAGCCGGAGCGTTACACCTGAGACGGACGGAAAGACCGTGGTTGGCCGGCTCAGTCCAGGTGACTCATCGCCTGCTCGTCGCTCACCTGGTCGAATCGGTCGTAGAACTGTCCGACGCCGCGAAAGCGAGACGGCGTTTCGAGACACAGGACCTCGTCGGCCATTGCCTCGAGGTCCCCGATCGTGTCCGGCGGCCCGACCGGCACGGCCACGACGATTCGTTCGGCTCCCGACCCGGACAGCATCTTGAGACACGCCCGCATGGTCGACCCGGTGGCGACACCGTCGTCGACGACGGCGACCGTGGAGCCATGGAGGTCGGGCCGCGAGGAACCCTTGCGGTATCGCTCGGCCTTCTCACGGGCGTATTCGGCTTCGCGCTTTCGCTCCCGGTCGAAGTACACCTCGTCGGCCCCGGTCCGTTGGATCGCCTGCTCGTTGCGCCAGACCGTCCCGTCGCTCGCGACGGCCCCGATCGCGTACTCCGGGTTCTTGGGGGCCCCGATCTTCGATGCGACGACGATATCGAGTGGAGCCCCCAGGGTATCCGCGACAGCCCGGCCGACCGGCAAGCCGCCCCGCGGGATCGCCAGCACGAGGTCCACGTCGATGCCCCGCTCCCGAAAGGCGGTCCCGAGCTGTTCGCCCGCCTCAGTCCGGTCGGTGAATCGACGTGTGGCTGCCATCTGTGTCGGCTGGATACTACGGTTCGGAGTACCATAACGTGCGGGGCTCGCCCGGGTCGGCTCCGCCACCATCGGGGTATATTCCGGTCCGGTTCGAATGACGGCCATGGACGTGATCTGTCATCGGGCCTGTCCCGCCGATGCCCCGGAAAATTCGACTCCGTCCACACGAGCCGTCCCCGACTGGGTCGACATGATCGAAGTCGACGTACAACGGTGTGCGAGCGGGGAACTCGTCGTCTTTCACGATCGGATGCTCGATCGGCTCACGGGAGCGTGTGGGGCCATCGCCGGCACACCGTGGAGTCGATTGCAAAAGCTGGGACTCGAGGGCACCGACGCGGGCATTCCACGTCTCGAGTCCCTGATCGAGGCGCTCCCGTCGGGGGTCGGTCTCAACGTGGAACTCAAGCACGCTGGAATGACCGGTGACCTCGTCCCGATCCTCGCAAATCTCGACCGCGAGGTGCTCGTCTCCTCGTTCGTTCCACAGGCGATCGCCCCGCTTTCCGAGCGAGGGTTTCAAACGGCCCATCTGATTCCCCGGGACCGATCGACAGGCTGGGAGGCCGAACTGGCAGCCGCGGAGTCCGTCGGCGCAAGCGCCATCCATCCGCCCTTCGAGGAGGTGGATGAAGACGCGATCAGCGTGGCCCACGATCGCGGACTGGCCGTGAACGCCTGGACAGTTCCGGACGGCCCGTCGGTGAATCGGCTCCGGGAGGCCGGAATCGACGGGGTGATCGTCGATGACCCGCGGCTGGTCGAGTCGGTCAGAGAGGGCTGAGATGGGGGCACTCGGTCGGCCCCGCCCAAACCTTCTTGAGGGATGGCTCACTCGACGGGGACGTGAATGGCCGACCGCCTCTACACGGAGCATCCCGGCCTCTACGACGCCATCCAGGCCGACTGGGACTACGACCGGGACGTCGCCTTCGTCCTCGATAGGATGAACCGGCACGGAGTGAATGGACGTCGCCTGCTCGAGGTCGGCTGTGGGACTGGAGAACATACCTGTCGATTCGACGCTGCGGGCTTCGAGGTGACTGCGGTCGACACGTACGAGGGCATGCTGAATCGAGCACGCAAGAAGTGTGACGTGGCCTACCGACACGACGCGTTACCGGAGCTCTCAGTGGGCGGGACCTACGACACGATCGTCGCCATCCGGGGGGTCATCAACCACCTGCAACCGGACGAACTGGAGCCATCCATCGGAACACTTGCCACACGACTCGCGGGCGATGGACTCCTCGTGTTCGACAACTCCCCTCTCCCGCCGAGCGGAAATGACCCCGCGCTCGACGTCGGTTCGACCGGGGAGGGACGGTACGTGCGGGTCGCCCATCACGCCCCGACCGATTCGGGCACGCTCGACTGGCAGGCGGTCACCTTCACGACGGACGGCGAGTGTTTCCTCGACACCCGGGAAATGACGCCCTTTGCGGACGAGACGATCGCTTCGACTCTGGAACATCACGGCTTCACCGTCGAAACCCACGACGGCTACGGGACCGGCGATTCTCGGACCGTGTTCGTCGCGAGCCACCAGTGAGTCCTCCCCTCCCTACGCGGATCTCCCGTCCATGTATTTCCCCCTCGAACTAAATTCAATGGCATTTTCCCTCCGCCACTCCTCCGTTCGCCCATGAACGGCATCCTCGATCACGTGATGATCCGCGTCGCCGATCTCCAGGAGTCCCTCGACTGGTACCGGACCCACCTCGAGTACGAGGAAAAGGACCGCTACGAGGGCGAGGACTTCACGATCGTCTACCTCGGCCCCGAGGACATGCATCCGGACGGCGCCATGCTGGAACTGACCCACAACGAGGGTGAGACGCCCGGGATCGGCGACGCGTGGGGTCACGTCGCCGTCCGGGTGCCGGAGGGCGAACTCGAGTCGGCCTACCAGCAGTTGCTTTCCGGAGGCGTTTCTGACTATCGGGACCCGGAATCCTGCGGGGGCCGTTACGCGTTCGTCAGGGACCCCGACGGCCACGAGATCGAACTGGTCACGCGGGATGAGGGCGCGATGTGGAGTCTCGATCACACGATGATTCGGGTCGAGGACGCCAATCGGGCCATCGGCTTCTGGAGCCGAACGTTCGAATACGAATTGAGCGGCCGGTGGGAAGCAGATACCTTCGCGAACTACTTCCTCGAGCCCCCTCAAGCGGCGCCGGAGGCGATGTCCGTCGAGTTGACCTACAACTACGACGGCCGGACCTACACCCACGAGGACGGGTGGGGCCATCTGGCGGTTCGGGCCGAGGATCTGGAATCTGATTGGGACCGACTGATGACTCGTGAGGCAGCGGGCTTCCGGCCGCCAGCCGAGAACGACGGTCTGTATGGATTCACGAAAACCCCGGACGGCCACGAGATAGAGGTATTGCCACGGGATGGAGAGGGGGAGTCGCTGTTCCCGTTCTGAGGGCCATCGGAAGTCGAAGGTGGGGTCGAATCCCCGCGGTTCATCCGATCGAGGTCCGCTCGATGGAGGGTCGGCAAAATCGTCCCGAAGAAATCGATCCGGCTATGGCTCTCTTCGAACCGGAACGCAGGCAAAACATATACCCCCCAACCGGCCTGAGTTGAGTCATGGTCTCGATCCTCTTCATCCTCGGCATCATCGCGGCTATCTTCGTCGGGTTCAATATCGGCGGTTCCTCGACCGGCGTCGCGTGGGGACCGTCTGTCGGCGCCCAGGTCATCAACAAGACCGCCGCTGCCGCATTGATGACCTTCTTCGTGTTTCTCGGGGGGTGGACCGTCGGACGAAACGTGATCCAAACCCTGGGTGGTGAAATCGTCCCGAGGACGGCCTTCTCGATCGAGGCGAGTATCGTTGTCCTCACGTTCATCGGCCTGGGGATGTTGGTCGCAAACATCTATGGCGTCCCCATCTCGACCTCGATGACGGCGGTCGGGGCGATCGCCGGGTTGGGACTCGCGACCCACTCGTTGCACTGGGCAGTCATCGGCGAAATCGTCGTCTGGTGGATCGTCGCCCCGGTGGTTGGATTCTGGAGTGGTGGGATGATCGGGCGGTATCTCTATCCCCACCTGGATCGGTTTTTCGCGATTCAACAGTCCGAGGGACCACTGATCGCGTACGACCGTGACGGACTGCTCCTCCGACCACGACTGGGACCGGGGACCACGCCCCGAGAGGTGGTGAGCACCGTCGTGGTGTTGTTGATCGCCTGCTACATGTCGTTCAGCGCGGGCGCGAGCAACATTGCAAACGCCGTTGCCCCGCTGGTCGGTGGGGGACTGGTGAGTCCAAGTCTGGGCGTGATTCTCGGCACTATCGCAATCGGGATCGGGTCGTTCACGATCGCGCGCCGAACGATGGAATCGGTCGGAAACGGGCTCACGGAACTCCCACTGCTGGCGGCAACCGTGGTGATGGTGGTCGGCGCGACGATCACGACGGTTGCCTCCTGGCTCGGTGTGCCGATAAGCCTGGCACTCTCGACGGTCATGACGATCATCGGACTCGGGTGGGGGCGGGCGACGCGTCCGGCCACCGTTCCGGAGTTGGCACGGGGAGAGCTAGAGGGAGCCGTCTCGGTCGACGCCGTCGCGGCCGAGACCGAGACGGAGGTTCCACCGATCGGCGAGGAATCGCCGGAACCGCTTCAGCACGCGAGCAACCTGTTCGACGCGGCCACCGTCGCGCGGTTCGTCTCCTTCTGGATCATCGGTCCCTCGGTGGCCACCGGCCTCTCCTATCTGGCGTTCGTGGGGCTCCAGATGGTCGGAACGGCGTGATCGGGCTTCCTCGGGCGATCGTGATCGGGACGTAATTACTTGCCCCAGGTACCTCACCCGACCCCAATAATTCGCAATCCAAGAAAGCTGGCGTAGCTGATGAGGAACGCACCGATGAGAGATCCAATCCATGCCAGGGCGGTGTACACCAACTTCCAACGGCTCACGCTTTCGCGGCCGGCGGCGTAGCCCGATCCGACGATTGTGGAGACGAAGATCTCGTTGGACATCGGCACGCCAAGAAAGATTCCCGCCTGGGCGATGGCAAACGCGGGAACGAGTACTGCAATGGAGCGTCTGGGACCCAGTTCGGAGTGATCCTGTGAGAGCGCCTTGATCATTCGGGAACCATCCAAGAGCCGGCCAGGAGCCCGAAGCCGCCAGAGGCCAATACCGCGACGAATAGGACTTCCACGGGCAGGTTCCCGAGCAGCGGAATGAGCGGGCCGGGCGCCAGGCCGACCTTCCCCCTCACCACCGGAAAAGGCAACGAGTGCACCGAGGGAGAGCAGGAAGTGGCGGTGGGCGGCATTTCGATCCCGGCTGATCGCGCCCCGTAACACCCCGGCAATCGGGAGCGCAAGACATCCAGTTATGAGCGATGACCGGTAGATCAGGGCCTGGGACCCGCCGTGGGACCGCCAATGCGATCGAGGCACTCTCGCTGCCCGGACCCAGGCCAGTGAAGTCCATGTAATGATGGCACCCACAATGGCGCCGAGGAGGGGGACCAAGAGGGGTACTGGGACGCTT
>JBDGUI010000029.1:0-8104 GCA_042216015.1 Halodesulfurarchaeum sp.
AGGACGAGGAGTTCCTCCGGGAGGGGCCCGGCGTGTACGGGTACGACGTGAAACGACGGCGCACCCTCGACGAGGACGAGAAAGAACGGATCAAAGCCGACTACGAACGATCCATCGAGAACCTGGAGCCGATCTAACCCCGGAGGATCACTGTCGGCGTTTACGACCCATCGAATTCGAACGGATCCCGGCAGGTACAAGGTGGAAACACGAGGAACGGGGAGTATGCTGGGAAAGGTGCCGCCGGACGCCCTCGAGGCTCACGTCCTGGACCGAGCGGGTGCGAGGTTGGATTCGGTTCGCCAGGGGCCCGCATACGGCGAGGACGCGGCGGCGATCGAGGTGGAAGACGGAACGTTGGTGGTCAGTTCGGACCCACTCTCGCTCGCTGCAGATCGCGTTGGAACGCTCGCGGTTCACGTCGCCTGCAACGACGTCGCCGCCTCCGGAGGCGATCCGACGTGGCTGACGAACATCATCTTCCTGCCAGGAGAGGCTGACTCCTCGGTGCTCGAGCGCATCACGAAACAGGTGGACGATGCGGCAGCAGACATGGGTGTTTCAATCGTCGGGGGTCACTCGGAATACAATCCGACCCTCGATCGGCCACTGCTCACGATGACTTGCATGGGGATGGCGGATCCGTTCGTCCCGACCGGTGGCGCGAATACCGGGGACCGGGTGATTCTCACGAAGGGCGCAGGGATCGAGGGAACCGCGATCCTCGCGACGGATTTCGAGGCCGAACTGCTCGACGCCGGCGTAAATCCGTCACTCATCGCCAGCGCGGCCGACTTCTATGCCGATATCGGCGTCACGGCGGAGGGCAACATCGTTCGCCAGTGGGCCACGGCCATGCACGATCCGACTGAAGGGGGCCTGATCGACGCGCTCCTCGAACTGGCGAGTGCCTCTGAGGTATCCGTGACGGTCGATGAGGAAGCGATTCCTATCAGAGAACAGACGAAGGTACTCACCGACGCGATGGACGTCGACCCCCTGAATATCTTCGGATCGGGAGCCCTCCTGGCGACGGTGCCAGAATCGGCCCTCGAGGAGGTACTATCGGCTCTCGCGGCGGCAAATATCGAGGTAGCACCTATCGGCCGAGTCACCGCGGAGTCACCGGGGACGCTCCTGCTGGGGACCGAGCGAATCACCGAGCCCGTTCGTGATGACATGTACCGCCTCTGGGACTCGTAACCTGGATGGGTGGCCCTGGAGGTGGAATTGTTGAATTCTGTGCAATTTAGTTTGCCCTGCAGAAATATCTGATACATTCCGTAACGATGCCCAGGACGATTCAGGCCGAGCGAATGACCCGATTACGTTATGCCAAAAGGAGTAGCGGGAGGTGGATTTGAACCACCGCTCTCCGGCTCATGAGGCCGGCGGAATCTCCAGGCTATCCCATCCCGCTATCAACTGGTATGGTGGGGGATGGAAAGAGGGTTGTGATTTCACTCCGGGTGTGTCAGATAGACACGGGGGATGAAGATCGGGGCGGATCACCGGACACGTCGCCATCCTGACGGCTCGATAAGATGATCGCGCCAATCCACAGCGTGACCGAACGATATCATTCTGATTGTGCCACTCGCTCCGAGGGGGCGAGTTCGAAGTTTCTATATTCGTTACTGACCAGACCCCGTACATAGAGAATGGTCGAGGTAAGCATTATCGGCTGTGGGCATCTCGGAAGTGCCCTGATCGAGGGGCTCTCACGGACTGGGTCACACACGATCACGGCCTGTGACGTGAGCAGGGAGGCGCTCGAGCGAATCGAAGACCGGGTCGACCGGACGACAACTGAGCTGACGGTGGCCGCAGAGTCGTCCGTCGTCATCCTGGCAGTCACGCCCGACGTGGTGGGAACCGTCCTCGAGGAACTCGATTTATCGCCGACACAAACGCTTCTCTCCTTCGCGGCGGGGGTTCGGACGGACTTCCTCGAGTCACGAACCGATGCGAACGTCGTCCGAGGCATGCCGAATCTCGCGGCCGAAACGGGAACGATGGCCTGTGCGATCACCCCCGGAGCGGGGAGCGACGTCGAGGCAATCCTCGCGGATCTCGGCGAATTCGTCGAGATTTCGGAGGACCACATGGACGTCGCAACTGCCGTCAACGGGAGCGGCCCGGCCTTCGTCTACTATCTCATCAAAGGATTGCAGGAGGCTGGAATCGAACGCGGTCTCGAGGGAGCGGACGCCCGGGTTCTCGCCGCACAGACCTTCAAGGGGGCCGCCGAGACGGTGTTGCAATCGGATCGCTCCATCGATGAACTCATCGACTCGGTCGCCACGCCGGGCGGGACCACGATCGAAGGAATGGAGGTGCTGTGGGACAGTGAGGTGACCGAGGCACTCGATGCGGCCGTCGAGGCTGCAGCGAACCGGTCGGAAGCACTCGCGAAGCGATCACAATGACCGAGATTTCACCCGAGGGAGCCGTCGAGACCCCACCCGAAGCGGAAGTGGCGAAGACGCGTCGGCTCGCGGCCGAAGCAGACCGCGTGGTCGTGAAAGCGGGCACGAACTCGTTGACCGACGAAACCTCGAACGTCGATGACGAGAAACTCGACAAGCTCGTCGACGACATCATGGACCTGCGGGAACGGGGCAAGGAGGTCATCCTCGTTTCTTCCGGTGCCATCGGCGCGGGCAAGGGCCGAGTCGATCAACCGGCGGAGACCGTCGAGGATATGCAGGCGGCCTCGACCGTCGGCCAGAGTCACCTCATGCGTCGGTACACCGAGAGCTTCGAGCGGTACGACCAGAAGATCGCCCAGATTCTCCTCTCCCAGGAGGATCTCGTCGATTCGGAGCGATTTTCCAATTTCCGGAACAGCGTGGAGACGCTGCTCGACTGGGAGGTCGTTCCGATCCTCAACGAGAACGACGCCATCGCCATCGAGGAGATCAAAATCGGCGACAACGACATGATCTCCTCGTCCGTCGCGGTGGGCGTCGAGGCTGACCTGCTCGTGACGCTCACCGACGTCGGCGGAGTGTATACCGGCAATCCAAAGGAAGACCCGGAGGCAACGAAAATCGAGGCCGTCGGCCGAAACTACGCGGAAGTCCAGGAACTCGTCGAGCAGAGTTCCGCGGCCGAATTCGGGGGGATCCGGACGAAAGTCGAGGGAGCCCGCGAGGCGAACGAACACGGCATCCCAGCCATCATCGCCGAATCGACCGAGCCGGACATCCTCGAAAAGATCGCCTCGGCGAAGCCGGTCGGAACGATATTTCTCCCCGTCAACGGGGAACTGACTGACACGGAGGCTGAAGAAAAATGAGCGATAGCGAAACCGTCACCAAGGTGGAAAATGCAGCTGACGCGGCACTCGAACTGGCACAGACCACGAACGAAACCCGGAGCGAGGGGCTTCGAGCAATCGCCGAGGCGATACTGGATCACCGGGCCGAGATCCTCGAGGCGAATCAAAAGGACGTGGCCGAGGCCGAGGCAATGCTCGAGGCAGGCGAGTACAGCCAGGCTCTCGTCGACCGACTGAAACTCGACGAGACGAAGCTCGAAAGCATCGCCGAGATGGTTCGAAGCGTCGCCGAGCAGGAGGATCCGCTCGGAAAGACGCTGGCGTCGCGGGAACTCGACGAAAACCTCGAACTCTACAAGGTCGCAGTCCCCATTGGCGTCATCGGGAGCGTCTTCGAATCGCGGCCGGATGCACTGGTGCAGATCGCCGCGCTCAGTCTCAAGTCGGGAAATGCGGTCATTCTGAAGGGTGGCAGCGAGGCGCTCCACTCGAACCGCGTCCTCCACGAGATCATCGAGGACGCCACGAGCGAAATCGCGCCCGGGTGGGTGACCCTCATCGAGGCTCACGAGGAGGTCGACACCGTACTCGAGATGGACGATTCGATCGATCTCCTCATGCCGCGCGGAAGCACCGAATTCGTCCGATATATCCAGGAAAACACGAAAATACCCGTTCTCGGCCATACCGAAGGCGTCTGTCACGTCTACGTCGACGATGCGGCCGACATCGAGATGGGGGTGGACATTGCCTTCGACGCAAAGGTCCAGTATCCGGCCGTCTGCAATGCCGTCGAGACCCTCCTCGTGCACGAGGACGTCGCCGGGGAGTACCTCCCCGACATCGCCTCCCGGTACGAAGAGGCAGGCGTCGAAATCCGCGGCGACGAGGCAACCCGAGCAATCGTCGACGTGAATGAGGCGACCGATGCGGACTGGGAGACCGAATACGGCGATCTGATCGTCTCGATCAGGATTGTCGACTCCCTCGAAACGGCCATCGACCACGTCAACACGTATGGGTCGAAACACACCGAATCGATCGTGACCGAGGACGCCGACGCCGCGGGCCAGTTCATGCAACGGATCGATGCCGCGAGCGTGTTCCACAACGCCTCGACGCGATTTGCGGACGGCTTCAGGTATGGACTGGGTGCGGAGGTCGGAATCAGCACGGGGAAAATCCACGCGCGAGGACCAGTCGGGCTGGCGGGGCTCACCACCACGAAGTACTACCTCGAAGGTGACGGACAGCTCGTTGCGAGCTACACGGGCGAGGATGCATTGCCCTTCACCCACAAGGAGTTCGATGGCGAGTGGGTCCCGGGAATGCTTTCGCGGGATTGAGGCCGCCTTTCCGTCGGGACCACGAGTTTTGGTTCTCCGGTGTGTAGCAAGCGATATGGGAACAATCACTGTTCGGACGGACGAGCGACTCTCCGCCGTCGATATCACCGAACAGGTCCGCGCCGAGGTTCCAGCCGACGCGACGGGAACGGTGACGGTGTTCAGCCGACACACGACCGCCGGCGTGACGGTCAACGAGGGCGAACGGCGGCTGCTCGGTGACTTCGAACACGCGCTCGACGAACTGATTCCGAATTCGGGGTGGGCTCACGACGAGATCGACGACAACGCCGATAGTCACCTCAGAGCGACGCTGATCGGTCCCAGCGAAACCGTGCCGGTCAGGGACGGGGACCTTCAGCTTGGGACGTGGCAGTCGATTATCCTCATCGAATGTGACGGTCCCCGTTCGCGGACGATCGATATCGTCGGAACGGACTGAGCGGCAGCGCAGCGGGCGAAGAACCAAGCCGACGCGAGCGGTAGCTGGGGTATGGCGATGGCCCACGTCAGGACTCTCGAGTGTTCGCTCTGTGGGGCGACGTATGCTCCGGACCGGGAAATCTATACCTGCCCGAATCACGAGGGCGTGACCGGGATTCTCGACGTAACATACGATTACGAGGTGATCGATGAGCGATTCGACGCCGACCTCGACGGGTCGATCGACAGTCAGTGGAAGTACGAGGCGTTCCTCCCGGTCGATCAACAGGCCGAGGCGGTCACGCTGCATGAGGGCGGGACGCCGCTCCTCGCCGCCCCGAATCTCGGCCGGGAACTCGGGATCGAGGTGCTTCTCAAAGACGACGGCCGCAACCCGACCGGCTGTCTCAAAGACCGGGCGACGAGCATCACGGTGACGAAGGCTCGCCACGCCGAAAACGAGATCGTGACCTGTGCGTCGACCGGGAACGCGGCGGCATCGCTTGCAGGGTATGCCGCTCGTGGCGGGCTCGAGGCCCGCATTTTCGTGCCGGGAGACGCGCCGCCGGAGAAAATCGCCCAGCCGCTCGTGTACGGAGCCGAGGTCCTGGCCGTCGACGGCAGCTACGACGAGGCCTATGATCTCAGTATGGCCGTCACCGAGGAGTACGGGTGGTACAACCGTAATGCGGCAATCAATCCGTTCCAGATCGAGGGCAAGCGGACCGTCGGACACGAACTCGCAGAGCAAACACACGTCCGTCAGGGCATCCCCGACTGGGTGGTGTTCTCGATGGGTGACGGGTGTACGATCGCCGGTGCATGGAAGGGACTCAGGGAGTTCGCCGAACTCGGGTATGTCGATGGCACGCCAAAGATGCTCGGGGTGCAGGCCGAAGGCGCCGCAGGAATTCACGACGCGTACCACGGAAAAACCGACACCCACGAACAGGCCGACACCCTCGCGGACAGCATCGCGGTGGGACGACCCAGAAATACAAGGAAGGCAGTCCGGGCGCTCGAGGAGAGTGGCGGGACGAGTATCCTCGTCTCCGATGAGGAAATCCTCGCGGCCGAGACGCTTCTGGGGAGCACCGAGGGAATCTACACCGAACCAGCGGGGGCAACAGCTGTGGCCGGGGTCAAATCGGCTGTCGAGGTGGGGATAATCGATTCGGACGAGATGGTCGTCATCGTCTCGACCGGCTCCGGACTCAAGGACACGGAGAGTGCGCGAGAAGCGACTGGTGGGGTACATCGGATCGAACCCCGAATGAGCGAGATCAGGACGCTGTTTTCCTCCGAAGACGGATCAGGAGTGCGGGACACGAGCACGAATGGGTGAACGTGACAGTGAAGTCAATTACAGCAATCCGAGGCCAATTTGAGGCGTAATTTGCATCAATTGGATCAAATCCGGCCGAACAGGCCTGAACTCGCCTGGAGGCTCTGGAGGCGTTATGGGGAGGTGGCCGATGGTAACAGACGGTATGATCCCGAATCGAACTCGATGTATCGCGATGGTCGCTGCCCTCCTGCTCGTCACGAGCGTGGTGGTTCCCGCTCTTGGAGCAGCCGACTCGTCGCTCTCGATGGAAGTCGAACAGCAAGCAGAAACCGGTGAAACCCTGGTTACGGTGACACAGGACGGGAGGCCAATTGACAACGTCACGCTGCTCGTGGACGCTTCGGGCAATTACCCCGCAAACGGGTCCGATGCGCTCGGCAGTAATGGGACGGTCACCCTCCCCGTTCCGACCGAATCGGTCAACGTCACATTCACCGCGGAATATGATGATACGACCGTCACGGAGCGAGTCACCCTCGTCCCGCTGCGTGATTCATTGACCGTCTTCGTTGAACAACATGCGGACGGGTCCGCGACCCTGATGGTGACTCAGTATGGCGATCCAGTCGGGAACGCGACCGTGTACGTCACTGTCGGCGAGAACGATTCGTACGTCGGAACTGGCGAATACGTCACGGATCAGAACGGCACGCTCACGCTTCCGGCTCCGGAGACGACAATTGACGTGTCCCTCTCCGCCGAATACGACAATTTGACTGCTTCGAATTCGGTCACGCTTTCATTAACGGAGCTGACAGTATTGGTCGCACAGGACGATGCGGGAGACGTGACGATCACCGTCACGGATGATGGTGAATACGTGGATGGTGCCGAAATTGTGGTCGTGAGCGAGAACTACAGGTACACCGGCACGTACACGGCCGACAACGGAACGGTCTCGCTTCCAGCGCCGGCGGAGAACGTCTCGGTAATCGGCAACGCCACGGCCGGCAACGAAACTGATTCGACGGAGGCAACTTTGAGACTTGCGACCGACGAGAACCCCAACAACGACTTCGCGGAGAGCCTCGGCCGGTTTATCAACTTCCTGAAAACAACCGACGTCAACGGTTCGCTCGCGCAGAAAATCTCGGCATTCGTCCACGAGCATAATCCGGCGGCCGCAGACGATAAGCGGGGCCCGCCCGAGCACGCGAATGGACCGACGTGATCGACCGATCGACCGCCGGTTCCGATTCGAAATGCCGGTCCGTTGATAACTATTAAGCCGTTTCGAATCGTCCCTTGGACTGGAAACCCATGACACGGATACGGACCGAAGACCTCTTCGAGAGGCTCGACACGGCGGCGAATTACGACCACCAGGAAGTCCTCGACGAGGAGTCGATGACCGTCGAGATCGGTCGCTATTCGGCATCTACGTCGGCCCCGAAAAACCCGCATACGGGCGATGAAATATATTACGTCATGTCCGGGACCGGCATGGCTCGGGTCGGGGACGAGACCTACCCGGTCGAACCGGGGGACGTCGTGTATGTCGAGTCAGGACTGGAGCATGACTTCTTCGACATCGAGGAGGATCTCCGGGTGCTCATCGTCCTCGCCGGGGCTAACGAGCCCGCGTCCTACGCGATGCGGGAGGAGACCGAGAAGTGAGGCGGTGAACCCTCGACTGGCTGGCGTTCGCGAACAGGTGTATGGAGGGGTCGAAACTCTGCTCCAGCTTTGAACGTATCGGCTAAG
>JBDGUI010000046.1:0-1749 GCA_042216015.1 Halodesulfurarchaeum sp.
CTGTCCGAGCCCGGATCGACGGAGATCACGAGCGTGGCTTGCGGACGGTCGGCATCGTTGTGGATCGCCGCGTTTTCGAGCAGCTCGGTGATCACGTCCTCGACCAGCGGAGAGGCCTCCACCTGGCGTGATGCGGGCAGATCACAGTTCACCTCGAACTCCGGGTGCCGGGTTTTTACCCGATCGCATGCTCGTAGTGCGTATTCGACGAGATCGAGCGGTTCGGCACCGAACCGATTTCCGCCGAGCAACTCCTGCAGCTTGCGAGTCTGTTCTGCGAGGTCGAGCAGTCGGGTGTTCGCCTGTCGAATCTGCACGGCCGCACGTTCCCGATCGAGGTCACCCTCGGCCAACCGGTCTGCGTGGCCCTGGACGAGCTGGGTCTGATGGCGCATGTCGTGGCGGAGCACCCGGTTGATGACACTGAGGCGCTGTGTCAACACGTCCGTCTGCTCGCTCTCCGTCGCGAGATTTCGCTTCAACTGGGCCCCGTGGGCGTCGTAGATGCCGACCAGGAACCCGAGGATCGCCCCGATAATGGCGGCATTTACGAAGGTGTAGAGAGTCCCGTCGAAACCGATATCGACGTAGGTGAGCCAGATGAAGTTCGCCACGACGCCAGTGAGGACCATCGCCGTGCCGAGGACGGTCCACTTTGCGATCCGGAGGGCCTCATCGAGGAGGTCGTGGAGGAGCACCCCGAGTCCCCCGACGAAGAGGCTGAACGTGAAGACGGTCGGGACCGCGACGCTGATCAACCGGCCAGGGAGGGTCGGTCTCGACTGGATTGCCAGCGCCGTGCTGAGCGCGATGAGCACCCCTGCCAGCCCGACCAACACCCCGAAACCGACGTGGGCGGTCCAGTCGGCCTCGGCCGGAGCGATCGTTCGAAGGCCCAGTGTCACACCACCGGAGTTTGCTGCCCCCTCCCAAAGATGTATCGGATTGTTGTTATAATTGGTATGTACCGATGGAAATATTCTCCGCGCTTGCCTCTGTCGATTCCACGAGGGGGCCTCCCCACCTCTTTCGACCGTGCTCTCATTTCCCAGACGTATTCGTCCTCACCGCTCCCTGGACGATTCGGTGTCGAGTCGAACCGCTCCGTCGCGATTCGCCCGTTCGGCCCCCTCGAGGGAACCGAAGGCCTCGTGGAGTCGCTCGTAGGTGTCCTCGAGGGCCTCCACGATGACCTTCGTCTCGGAGATGACCGGCATGAAATTCGTATCGCCCCGCCAGCGGGGCACGACGTGAGTGTGAACGTGATCGTTGATCGAGCCACCGGCGGCCCCATCGCCCAGGTTCGTGCCCGTGTTGAATCCGTCCGGCGAGAGCGCCCGGTCGAGGGCCTCGATCGTCTGCTGGGTGAGCCGTGAGTGGCCGAGCAGCGTCTCCTCGTCCAGCGAGCGGTACTCGGCCACGTGCTCGAAGGGAATCACCATCGCGTGCCCCGGGTTGTACGGGTAGTTGTTCAGCAGGACGAAGGCCTCGTCGTTTCGGGCGACGATGCGTGACTCGCGGTCCGTGTCGCTGTTCGGGAGTTCGCAGAAGGCACACCCCTCGATGTCGTCCATCGACGGGTCCCGTTCGACCCAGTCGATCCGCCAGGGGGCGAAGATCGAATCCATACCGGACCCAGGCCCGGCCCGGAGGTAACTGTTGGGACGACGCCTCTCCGTGGCTCACCCCGATGGCCGCCAGGGGCCCGGCCAATCGGCCGTGGCCGTCCAGTCGGTCACCTGTTGGTCA
>JBDGUI010000046.1:1849-5912 GCA_042216015.1 Halodesulfurarchaeum sp.
TCGGTCACCTGTTGGTCAGTCAGGCCCTCGGCTGCTGGCCGGTCAGTCGGTCGTGATCTCGACGCCCTCCTCGGTGACGATCACCGTGTGTTCGGCCTGACTGATCAGGGAGCCGTCCTCGCCCTTCAGGACGGGATAGCTTTCCAGGACGTCCTGCTGGGTTAGCCGGTTGAGCGTCATGTCAGTCCGACCCCCCTCGAACCACCGGGCGGCGAAGGGAAGTCGGTCGTAGGTCTCGACCACCGTCTCGAGCAACTCGCGGGCCTTCCGATTCCGGACCTGGCGCTCGGTTTTCAGCGAGTAGATCTCGGTCTTCTGCCCCTCCGAGACCGTCCCGCGACCGTCCGTGGCGAAGGGCTCGATCGCGACGACGTCGCCGACCTCGAGTTCGATCCCGGTGTCGACCCCGCGATTCGGCACGGTGGGTCCGGTGTGGGCGTCGTACTCGTCGAGGCCGTGGCCGCTCAGGTTGACGACCGGGTTGAACCCGGCGTCATCGATCGTCTTCTCGATCGCCCGTCCGACCTCGCCGGTGTGGACGCCCGGCCCAGCGACGTCGAGGGCGGCGTCGAGCGCGTCCTCGGCGGCAGCAACGAGGTCGTCATTGTCGCCCAGGTCGACGGTGATCGCGGCGTCGGCGATCCAGCCGTCGACGTGGACGCCCAGATCGAGACAGACCAGGTCGCCCGCTTCGAACTCGGTCTCCTCGTCCCGGCCCGGGGTGGCGTGTGAGGCCTCCTCGTCGATGCTGATGTTCGCCGGGAAGGCCGGCTTGCCGCCCAGTTCCTCGATCCGCTCCTCGGCGAACTCCGCGACCTCGAGATGCGAGACCCCCGGCTCGACCCGCTCGGCGGCCGCGTCCATCGTCTCCCGGAGGATTTCGCCCGCCTCCCGGTACTTCTCGAATCGCTCGGCGTCGAGGTCCACGTCTGCCATGCTCCCGTGTTCGTCGGAGCGGGCAAAAGCGCTTGTGGGTTGGCCCCTCCTCGGCGCATCCTCTCCGGGACCAAACCGGACGGTCGAACCGACACCGATCGGGTGGGGCCGACACCGATCAGTCGGGGCCGACCGCAGCCGTCTGCATGGCCTCGGAATTGAACGCCTTCCCCCGGTTTCCCGCCCGATCGAGGACGATCAGGCCGGCAGTGGAGCCGGTGAGCGCCTCGAACTCGTCGAGGGCGCTCTCGGCTGCCGCGGTCGGGAGCTCACCCGACGCCACGTGCTGGACTGCCACCCGGGCGAGTGTCGCCTTCGCGATGTCTTCGCCCGCCCCGGTGGCGCTCGCGGCGGCGACATCGCTCGCGTAAAACCCGCTTCCCACCTGTGGGACGTCCCCGATTCGCCCCGCGAGGGAAAACCAGCGACCCGCCGTCGACGTTCCGACCGCGATTCGGTCGCCGTCGGTGGCCACCGCACCGACTGTGTCCGTCCCGCCAAAGCGCTCGCGAACCCAGTCGAGCTGGACGTTGACCCCGTCTTCCGGCGCCTTCGGTGTGTTTTCCCACCGCTCTCGCGAGTCCGCAGACCAGAGGTCGCAGTCGGTTTCGACGCCGTAGTCGGCGACCAGCTCGGTGGCGTGGCTGCCAGCGAGCAGGACGTGTGGCGTCTCCCCGAGGACGACACGGGCGGCGCTGATTGCGTGTTCCACGCCGGGCATCGACGCCGCGGCCCCGACCTTGCCGTCGCCGGTCATCAGACCGCCGTCGGTCCGACTCACGCCGTCGCTCTGAACGGCGCCGCCGACACCGGCGTTGAAACGCGGGTCGCTCTCGAGATGCCTGATCGTCGTCTCGACCCCGTCCAATGGCGTGTCGGCACTTGCTCCAGCCTCGACGGCGTCCTTTAGAACTGCTTGCCGGGCTTCCGGCGCCTCCGAGACACCGCCGGCACCGCCGTGCGCGATGACGTGCATACCGGGAGTTTGGACCGCCCCGGCGAAAGTCTCCCGGTCCACGCGAAAGGCAGTCCTTTTGGGTGGGCCCGCTCTCCACTCCCGTATGAGCTACGATCGCGTGTCGGTTCCCGAGACGGGGGAACCGGTCACCTACGACGAAGCGAGCGACGAACTTTCGGTCCCGGAAACCCCGATCGTCCCGATCCTGTATGGGGACGGCATCGGGGTCGACGTGGCCCCAGCCGCAAAGCAGGTCCTCCAGGCCGCCGCCGAGGCGACGGGCCGGCACGTGGCGTGGATGCGCGTGTACGCTGGCGAAAGCGCGCGTGAAAAATACGACGAGAATCTCCCGGAGGAGACCGTCGAGGCCATCCGGGAGTTTCGCGTCGCGCTGAAGGGTCCGCTCACGACGCCGGTCGGGGCCGGGTTCCGGAGTCTCAACGTCGCGTTGCGCCAGAAACTCGACCTCTTCGCGAACGTCCGCCCGACCTACTACCTCGAGGGCGTCCCCTCCCCGGTGACGGCACCCGAACAGATGGACATGGTGAGCTTTCGGGAGAACACCGAGGACGTCTACACGGGGATCGAGTGGGAGGCCGGCACTCCCGAGGTCGAGCAGGTCCGGACCTTCCTCGAGGAGGAGATGGACGTCGAAGGGATCCACGAGGGCCCGGTCGGGATCGGCATCAAGCCGATCACCGAGTTCGGCACCAAGCGGCTGGTCAGGGAGGCCATCGACTACGCCCTCGAGAACGACCGGGACTCGGTCACGCTGGTCCACAAGGGCAACATCATGAAGTACACCGAGGGCCAGTTCCGCGACTGGGGCTACGAGGTCGCAGCGGAGGAGTACGGCGATCGGGTCATCACCGAGGATACCCTCTGGGAGGAGCGAGATGGCGAGGCCCCCGAGGACGCGCTCGTCGTCAACGACCGCATCGCGGACAACATGCTCCAGCAACTCCTGACCCGCACCGAGAACTACGACGTGCTCGCGATGCCGAACCTGAACGGCGACTACCTCTCGGACGCCGCGGGGGCCCAGATCGGCGGGTTGGGGATCGCCCCGGGCGCGAACTTCGGGGAGGGACGCGTCCTCGCGGAACCGGTCCATGGCTCCGCGCCCAAGTACGCCGGCCAGGACAAGGTCAACCCGACCGCGATCATCCTGTCGGGCCGCCTCCTCTTCGAGTACCTCGGCTGGGAGGACGCCGCGTCCCTGATCGGCGAGGCCGTCGAGCGGACCATCGCCTCGAAATACGTGACCTACGATCTGCACCGGCAGATCGAGGGCGGGGAGAAGGTAAGCACCAGTGAGTACGCCGAGCGGGTCGCCGAGACGATCGACGAGCTGGCCTGAAACGACCGGCTCGCCTCAGGAGACCGGCTCGCCCGCGCCGATCGGCTTCCTCCACCTGACAGGCTCGCCTCAGCCGACCACCTTGGACTAGCCGACCGGATCGATCCCCCGGCGTGACCGCTACTCGGCCCAGTCCGGATTCGTCCGCGGCGGGCTGAATACGTCGATCCCTTCCGCGACCGTCTCGCCCCTGTTTTCGACGGCGTGTGGCTCGTTTCCGGCGAGTCGGTAGCTGTCGCCTGCCTCGACGACGATCTCCTCGCCGTCCACGACGAACGTGAGTTCCCCTCGCATGAGGTATCCGAGCTGTTCGTGGGGATGGTTGTGCTCCGGGACTGCTCCACCTGATTCGATCCGGTACCGTTGGACGTTGGCGCCCTCGCCCGTCGCGAGCAGGCGCAATTTGACGCCCTCGATGGGTTCGGCCGTTTCGACTGCGGCTTGCCTGACGTGGTCCATACCCGTCCTTTGACCTGCGAGTCGAAAAACGTGCGCCCGGAGTGGACGACGTGCCTGCAGACCCCACCGCAATTACCGGGACTCTTTCGAACCGTCGCCCGTCTATCGCGGCGCCCGGACCGCGAGAACCGAGAGGTCGGAAAAGGGGGTGCCCTCGGAGCCGTCGCCACCGGCATGCTTGGCGAGTTCGCCCAGCGTGAGCCTCGTCATCGACTCGTCCTCGTGCGTGAGCTTCTCGAGGACGAGCGTTGCGAGTCCGGGATCGGCCCCCGCCTCCAGCAGATCCATGGCGATGTCGCCGGGCATCACGTCGTACGGCCGGGGCAACACGAGCAGGTGGCGCTCGCCGA